>CAYQMF010000148.1:0-14316 GCA_964418595.1 uncultured candidatus Brocadiaceae bacterium | reverse complement strand
GCCCCATTCTCGGGGACTGCGTGGGGCACCGACCCTCTCATCTCATCTCCCAGGTATCCGCAAAGGCAGCGGTGCCGCGGCCACCGAAGAGCACGACTCGACGCCGGAGGGGGTCATAACAGCCCCCAGCACCGAGTCGTGCAGGAGGCGACAGCGCGGACATCTCTTTCCTCCAACGCGCTCCGTCCCACGTCCACGTATCACCCAAAGGCGCGAAGTAGTCGCCGGAGTAGCCGCCGAACAACACGCTCCGTCCCCTCGCGGCATCGAACACGAACACCGGGTCCGAGCGCGGCGCGGGCTGAGTGTCCGCCGGCACCCAGTTCGACCCCCACCACTTCCACGTGTCGTACAGCAGGTCGCCGGCAAAGCTCTTCCCGCCCACCATCACGATCGCCTGCGTACCCGACGACGCGTCGTACTCCATGCGGTGCCCGTACCGCGCCGGCGGTGATGTCGTGGGCGTGCGTCGCAGCCAGCCCGGCAGGGCGGGGTCGTACGCCCACGTGTCGGCGAACGCCTGGGACGCGTTCAGACCCCCGAACATCACGACCTCACCATTCGCCTGATCGAACGCGAGCGCGTGACCGCGCCGGCCCGGCGGCGGCGACGCCACCGGGATCGCCGTCCACGCGCCGTGCCCGCCGTTCAGCGCACCGTCGTACTCGAACGTGTCGCTCTTGTTGCCGCTGCCGCCGAATATCACCACCTTGCCGCGGTTCTCGTCGAACGCCATCGCATGCTCCCAGCGCGGCAGCGGCGCGGGACCCGCCGGCGTGCGCGTCAGCCAACGATCCTGCACGCCGTCGTACTCCACGACGTCGTTCAGCGGACCCGTGTCACCTTGGCCCCCGAAGAGCACGACCACCGACCGGCCCCTGTCCCACACCATCGCATGGCCATCGCGCGCGATCAGCAGCGGTGGCCCCAGACTCCATGTGTCGCCCGTCCAGCGCCAGGTCTCCGGCGAGCGGACCGGTTGCGTCCCCACCACCCGCTCCCCTCCGACCATCAACACCCGCCCCGCGGCGGCGGCCCCCAACATCCGTGACATCGCATGCCCGCGACGGGCCGCCGGACCCGCCGCACCCACCGCCTGCCGCCAACCGCCGGTCGCATCGCGCACCCAGGTGTCCCCGAGCAGGCCCGCGCCGTTCGAGCCGCCGAACAACATGATGCCTCGCCCGTTGGGATTGGGCGCCACCGCATGCTCGAAGCGCGCGTCCGCCTTGAACCACGCGACCTGGGCCGCTGCGGGAATGGCGGTGGCGAGAAGCATCACCAGAATCCACATGTCCATCCGCGTCATGGGCAACTCCTGTCTGTCACTTCGTCCCGAACACCGCCTCGATCGCGTTGCTCAGCACGACGCCGACGCTGTTCGCCGGCGGATCCACCACCACCGCCTCGGCGAAGAAGCCCTGGCCGAGCAACTGGGGAGCGAGCGGGATCGGCAGCGGCACGTAGCCGCTCGGACTCACTACCGAACCGACGGCGAGGTCAAGGCTGACCCGCACGCTGCACCCCGGCATCAGGGGGGCGAGCGAGAGCGGCAGCGGGATCGTCCCCTGCCACAGCGTGTTGCTCGCGCCGAGATACATCACCGCGATCGAGTTCGGCGCGAGGTCTGCCACGGCGAGGCGACACGTCGAGCCCAGCCAGGGGAGGTACGGCGGCGGGCAGGTGAGCGCCGGAATCCGCGCGTTGCTACCGGCGCAGCCGGCGCCGAAGGAAGCGGCCGACGCGGGCGTGAGCGTGCCGTACTCCCATGTGTCGTTGAGGAGCGTCGTCTGGCTGATCCCGCCGAACATGACGACGCGTCCGCGCGCCGAGTCGAACGCCACGCTGTGGTACTTGCGTGCGGCCGGCGGCTGGATGTTGGCGCGCTGGGTCCAGTCCGCGCCGTCCCATTCCCACACCTCGCCAGAGTCGGGACCGTTGGGGAAGAGCCCGCCGGTCAGGACCAGACGCCCACGGATCGAGTCGGCCGTCATGTAGCTGGCAACCCGCGCCGGCGGCACGGTGAGCGGCGAAAGCTGCGTCCACGTCGCGCCATCCCATGCCCACGTGTCGTTGAGCGCCACGCCAGGGAAGGCCCACCCGCCGAACAGGATCAGTCTCCGTGACACGTGGTCGAACGCAAGATCAGCGTAGTAGCGCGGACTCGGGACGGGGCCAGCGGGACTCTCGAGCGTCCAGGCGCTTCCATCCCACGTCCACGTGTCGTTCGCGAAGGCAACGCCCAGGTCCTGAAGGCCACCGAACAGCACGACCTTGCCACGCGCTGCGTCGAAAGCCATCGACGGCTCGTGTCGCGGAGTGGGTGATGCTGCGGGCGTGACGTTGGACCAGACCTGTCCGTCCCACACCCAGGTATCGCCCAGCATGTTGTTGCCGGTCCGTCCACCGAACATCACGACGCGCTGACGAATCGGGTCGAAGCACGCGCCTGGGTTGAACCGACTGAGTGGCGACAACGCGGGATTCTCTCGCTTCCAACGTGCGCCATCCCAGGTCCACGTGTCGCCAAGCGGCGCAAATGGATCGCCCGAGTACCCGCCGAACAGCACGCTCCGCCCCCTCGCCGCATCGAACTCGAACACCGGGTCCGAGCGCGGCGAAGGCTGCGCGTCGGCCGGCTCCCAGTTCGATCCTGTCCACTTCCACGTGTCGTAGAGCAGGTCGCCAGCAAAGCTCTTCCCGCCCACCATCACGACCGCCTGCGTGCCCGACGACGAGTCGTACTCCATGCGGTGTCCGTACCGTGCCGGCGGGGACGTGATCGGTGATCGCTGCACCCAGCCAGGAACGTTGGGGTCGTACACCCAGGTCTCGGCGAACGCCTGCGACCCGTTCCGACCACCGAACATCACGACGTCACCATTCGCCCGATCGAACGCCAGCGCGTGATCGCGTCGACCCGGCGGCGGCGACGCCACCGGGATCGCCGTCCATGCGCCGTTCCCGCCGTTCATCGCTCCGTCGTACTCGAACGTGTCGTTCCTGTTGCCGCTGCCGCCGAACATCACCACCTTGGCGCGGTTCTCGTCGAACGCCATCGCATGCGCGGAGCGCGGCAGCGGGGCCGGGCCCGCCGGCCTGCGCGCCACCCAACGATCCTGCACGCCGTCGTACTCCACTACGTCGTTCAGCAGGCCCGCGTCACCGCTGCCCCCGAACAGCACGACCACCGACCGCGCCGAGTCCCACACCATCGCGTGGCCATCGCGCGCGATCTGCAGCGGCGGCCCCAGGCTCCAAGTGTCGCCCGTCCAGCGCCAGGTCTCCGGCGACCGGACCGGTTGCGCCCTCACCACGCGCTCACCCCCGACCATCAGCACCCGCACCGCGTCGTCGGCCCCCACCATCCGCGACATCGAATGGCCGCGACGGGCCGCGGGACCCGCCGCGCCACCCGCCTGCCGCCAACCGCCGTTCGCATCCCGCACCCAGGTGTCCCCGAGCAGGCCCGAGCCGTTCGAGCCACCGAACAGCGCGACGCCCGGCCCGTTGGGATTGGGCGCCACGGCATGTTCGAAGCGGGCGTCCGCCTTGAACCATGCGACCTGGGCTACGACCGGAACCGTGGTTGCCAACGCAACCACCGACAGAGGCACGCACACCCGCATTCGGAAGGTGGCGACAGACCCAGTCACCAAGCGCAGCTTTTTTTCTCACTTGCCGAGCGGCGCATCGACGCCGTGACTTCCGGTCAGGGAGAACGCACCGACCTGCACACGGCGCTGCTTCCTTGACAGTGGACTCGCCATCGACACCTCGCCAGGATTCCTCGCGAGATGGACCCAGCGGAGAACCTTCCTACCGGAGTCGAGAGTGCGTTCTTCGACGCTCTCGAACTGTCCCAACCGGACCGCGCCCGCGCCATCGACGACCTGTGCGCCCGCTGGCCCGAACACGCAGACAAACTGCGCGCGCGGGCGAAGCGACCGTGGACGACGACGGAAGCACGCGGCGGACCGTCCGCGACGACCATCGGCCCCTACCGCATCCTCGAAGCCATCGCCGAGGGCGGAATGGGCGTCGTCTACGCCGCCGACCAGGTCCACCCGGTGCAGCGCCGCGTCGCGATCAAGGTCATCAAGCCGGGCATGGACAGTCGCGAAGTGCTCGCCCGCTTCGAGCAGGAGCGGCAGGCCCTCGCGCTGATGAACCACCCGCACATCGCCAAGGTGCTGGAGGCAGGGACGACGCCGGAGGGGCGGCCGTTCTTCGCGATGGAGTACGTGGCGGGCCTGCCGATCACGACCTTCGTCGACAAGTACCGGCTGACGATGCGCGAGCGGCTGGAGTTGTTCGCGCAGGTCTGCGACGGCGTGCAGCACGCGCACCAGAAGGGCGTGATCCATCGCGACATCAAGCCCTCGAACATCCTGGTCATGCTGCAGGACGGGAAGCCCCACGCGAAGATCATCGACTTCGGCGTGGCGAAGGCGACCCAGCAACGCCTCACCGACAAGACCGTGTACACGCACCAGGGCCAGATCGTGGGCACACCGGAGTACATGAGCCCGGAACAAGCGGAGATGACCGGGGTCGCGATCGACACACGCTCGGACATCTATTCGCTGGGCGTGCTGCTCTACGAACTCCTGACGGGCGCGCTGCCGTTCGACCGCGAAGCGTTCCGCAGGGCCGACTTCGCAGGCATGCTCAAGATCCTGCGCGAGCAGGAACCCACGAGGCCCAGCACCCGGGTCACCACGCTCGGCGCCGCGGGTGCCCAGATGGCGACGCAACGGCGTACGGACATCAGCGGCCTCAGGCGCTTGCTGCGCGGTGATCTCGACTGGATCACGATCAAGGCGCTGGAGAAGGATCCGGCCCGGCGCTACCAGAGCGCGGGGGAGTTCGGCGCCGACATCCTGCGCCACCTGCGCGACGAGCCGGTGTCGGCCGGGCCGCCGACGCTTGCCTACCGCCTGCTCAAGCTCGCCCGGCGGCACCGCGGGGCAATCGTCGCCGCCGGCGCAGTGGCGACATCGGTGCTCGCCGGACTCGTCGTGAGCCTCCTGCTGCTCATGGAGGCGCGCGCCGCACATGCGCGCGAGCAGGCGGCGCTGCGGGAGTCACAGCGGCTGGTCGGGGAACTCGCCAGGATGGCGAAGATCGAGGGTGACCAGATGACGCAGCAGCTCATCGACGGGCTCGACACACTCTGGCCCGCGCGTCCCGAGCGGGTCGACGCGCTGCGCGCGTGGATCGAGCAGGCCGAGACCACGCGGCGGACCAAGGCCGAAGGCGAAGGCGCCGAACCCGAGCCAGCGCGCCTGCGGCGCGAGTCCATCGTCGCGGTGCTCACCGAGTCGCTGCAGCGCGCGCGGGCGCGGCTCGCCGTGGCCGAGTCGATCCAGCGCGCGACGATCGAACAGCCGGCCGTGGCGTGGCGGCAGGCGCAGGCGCGCCTCGCGTCCGACGCGCGCTTCGCCGGCATCACCCTGCGTCCGGAGATCGGCCTCGTCCCGCTGGGGGCAGACCCGCACACCGGCCTCCTCGAGTTCGCGCAGTACGGATCGGGGTCGATCCCGAAGCGTCGCACCGATGGCTCGCTGGACCTCGCCAACGACTTCGCGATCGTGTTGGTACTCATGCCTCCGGCGCAACAGACCTGGCTCGGTGCCCAGCGGCACGACCAGTCGAAGCCCAACCACGATCCCGCGGCGAACCCGGACGAACCCGAGGCGCGGCCGATCGACGTCGCGGCATTCCTCATCGCCAAGTGCGAGCTGACGCAGGCGCAGTGGCACGCGCTGTCCGAAGGGCAGCTCCCGAGCACCTACCCCGCCACCGACCACCCCGTCGAGACCGTCGATCAGGCCACGGCGATCGAGGTCCTCGCGCACCACGGGCTGGCGCTGCCTGACGAGACCCGATGGGAATACGCCTACCGCGCGGGCACGACCACGCCCTGGTACACGGGGGCCACACGCGAGTCACTGCGCGGCGACCCGGTGGCCGCCAACATCGCCGACATCACCCTGCTGGAGCGAGGCGCGCCCCGCGATCGGTACGACGTCTGGGAGGAGTACGACGACGACATGCCGGTGCACGGCGTGGTCGGCAGGCTCCGCCCCAACGCCTTCGGGCTGCACGACATGATCGGCAACGTGTTCGAGTTCTGCATCCTGGGGGACGGGCCTCACGCGCCCGAGCAACCGGCGGTCGCGCGCGGCGGCGCGTGGAGCCGCAACGCCAACGCCGGGCGCGCTACGGCGCGCATCGAGATCGGCGCGAAGGGCACGAGGTTCGACAACCTCGGGCTGCGGCCATTGCGGCCGCTGCAATAGCTACTCGCCGCCGCGGCGCCGGCCCCGCCGGCCGGCCGGCGGGTTGTCGACCGCCATCTTCACCTTCACTTCCTTGCCGGCGCGGTCGACGGTCAGCTCGACGCCCTTGTCGAGGCCGTCCTCGCGCCCGATGCGGAAGATGTCGATCAGCGTGGCGATCGGCTTGCCGTTGACGGCCTTGAGCACGTCGCCGGCCTCGATCCCGGACTTGGCCATCAGGCCTTCCTTCTCCATGGTCTTGACCTTCAGGCCGTCGAACTCGACGCCGAAGTAGCCCGCGAGCATCGTGCTCGCGTCGCCACCCTGCCCGCCGCCGGCGGCGCGCAGGCCCTCGCGGTTGAGCTTCGCCTCGAGGTTGGCGGTGCCGAGCGCGGCGAGCGCGAACACCGTGGCGTTGTGCGCCTGGTACTCCGGGATCGCGACGTTGAAGGTGTCGTACTGCGAGTGCCAGGTGTAGCCGAAGTAGTCGCTGCGGCCGGTGAGGCTCCAGTTGAGGCCGGGGACGTTGGCGGCCAGGAACGAGGCGTGGTCGCTGCCGCCGCCCGACAGGCCACCCACCACCCGCAGCGTGAACACCGGACCGTCGTGGTCCTTGTCGGGAGAGGAGAGCGCCATCACCGGCGCGAACACCTTCTCCATGTCGTCCTTCATCACCGCCGTCACCCCGAGGCTCGCGGCCCAGTTGGTGCCGGTGTCGTGGTTGAAGACCGCGGACACGTTGTCCATCTCGGTGCGGTGCATGCGCACGTGCTCACGGCTGCCGAGCAGGCCCTGCTCCTCGCCACCCCACACCGCGAACCGGATCGTGCGCTTGGGCTTCGCCCCCACCGCGGTGAGGATGCGCGCCGCCTCCATGGTGCTCGTGGTGCCGGTGCCGTTGTCGGTGGTGCCGGTGGCCTGGTGCCAGGAGTCGAGGTGCCCGCACACGTACACGTACTCGTTGGGCAGTTCGCTCCCCTTCAGCTCGGCGATCACGTTGTAAAGGGGCACCGGCCCCGGCGTGAAGCGGTTGCGCACCTCGATCTCGACGGTGACCTTCTGGCCGGCTTCGAGCATCTCCTTGAGCTTCTTGGCCTGGTCGTAGCGCACCACGACCTCCGGGGTCTTCGGCAGGCGGTCCCAGTCCATGCGCGCGACGTTGGAGTCACCGAACACGCGGATGCGGTTGGGATACTGGGCCGTGCCGACCGACGAGCGCACGAAACCGGCGATGCCGAGTTCCTGCGCGCGGTCACGCAGCGCGCGACCCAGGCCGCCGCCGCCGCGCTCGCCGCGACCTCGCCCCTCGCCCCCGCCGGCCTCGTAGTCGGGCACGGAGGAGGGATCGAAGACCCACGCGCCGCGCAGGTCCTTCGCCCGCTGTTGCAGTTCCTCCTCCGTGGTCGGCTGAACGACCAGCGCGCCGGTGACGGCGCCCGGCGTGCCCGCGGTCCACGCCTCCGTCGCGACCTGCAGGTCCATCGGCTCCGGCGACACCACGCGCCCCGACCACTGGCCGCGGTTCCACGCGACCTTCCACTCGCCCCACTTCTCCACCTGCACCTCGAGGCCCATGCGCTCGAACTCGGAGGCCACCCAGTAGGCGGCCTTCACGAGGTTCTCGGAGCCGGTGAGGCGGTGGCCGATGTGGTTGGTGAGGTAGTCGAGGTGCTCCATCACCCTGCTGTTGGCGATGCCCTCCTTGCGGATGCGCTCGGCGAGGTCGGGGGCGACCTGCGCAGCGAGGGTCGGAGCCAGCAGGGCGAGGAGAGGAACGACGCGAGGGAGGGTCTGCATGGGCGCGCGCGTGGGGCGAAGGGAGCGGGACGGCAACGGGGGACGATACGGAGCCGGCAACGCACTCGCGAGCGCGCGCGCGCGGGAACATGCGTATGCTCGCGCGCCGGCAACGGCGACGAGCACACACCATGCAAGATCACACTCGGCGGCGGTTCCTGGGCAGCGCGGCAGTCGGAGCGGTCGGCCTCTCGGGCCGTTGGGGCACGCCGCCCGGTCGGGTGCTCCCGTCCGACGTCGAGCGGCGGCAGCTCGGCAAGACCGACATGCAGGTTTCGACCCTGGGCTTCGGTGGCTCCGAGATCGGCTACTCGCGCACCGACCAGAAGGTCGTCGACAAGCTGCTGAACACGGCCCTCGACGCCGGCCTCAACGTCATCGACACCGCCGAGTGTTACGTCGACTCGGAGGGCGCGATCGGCCGCGCGGTCGCACACCGGCGCAAGGACTACTGGTTGTTCACCAAGGTCGGCCACTGGCCGAAGGAAGGCTGGACCGCCGCGGGGATCGCGGCTTCGCTCGAGCGGAGCCTGAAGCGCCTGGCCACCGATCACGTCGACCTCGTGCAACTGCACTCGTGCGGCAAGGACGTGCTCGAGAAGGGCGACGCGATCGACGCGCTCGAGAAGGCCAGGAAGGAGGGCAAGACCCGCTACATCGGCTACAGCGGCGACCGCGAGCACGCTGCGTACGCGGTGGCGTGCGGCCGGTTCGACACCCTGCAGACCTCGATCAACCTCTTCGACCAGCAGGCGATCGAGCTGTACCTGCCGCAGGCGCACGAGAAGCAGATGGGCGTGATCTGCAAGCGCCCGATCGGCAACGCGGTGTGGCGCTACGACGCGACCCCCGACAACGGCTACGTGGTCGAGTACTGGAAGCGCATGCAGAAGCTCGACTACGCGTTCTGCAAGGCCGAGCGCAAGGACGACCGCGGCCCGGAGGGCGCGGGCGGGATCGCCCTGCGCTTCACGCTGAGCCTGCCCGGCGTGCACACCGCGATCGTGGGCACCACGAACCCGGAGCGCTTCGGCCAGAACGCCGAACTGGTCGCCGCCGGCGCGCTGCCGAAGGAGAGCCTCGCGGCGATCCGCGCGCGCTGGAAGGAGGTGGCGGCGCCCGACTGGGTCGGGCAGACCTAGGCGTCCGCACCACGGGACCGACGGCGACGCGCGGCCTGCATCGGCTTGCCGGGTGCGGTTGACGGACCCTGCCCGAGCACCCATGATCCCGCGCCCTTTTCGCCGAAAGACGGACGGCCGCACGTCGTTGCGCGCCGTTCCCCCCGCCCCGCACATGGTCCGCAAGCTCCGCAACGTCGCCATCATCGCCCACGTCGACCACGGCAAGACGACCCTGGTCGACGCCATGCTGCGGCAGTCCGGCACCTTCCGCCAGAACCAGGAGGTCGCCGAGTGCTTCCTCGACGCCAACCCCCTCGAGCGCGAGCGCGGCATCACGATCCTGGCCAAGAACACGGTGGTGTCCTGGAAGGACACCAAGATCAACATCATCGACACGCCCGGCCACGCCGACTTCGGCGGCGAGGTGGAGCGCGTGCTGTCGATGGCCGACGGCGTGCTGCTCCTGGTCGACGCCGCCGAGGGTCCCCTGCCGCAGACGCGGTTCGTGCTCAACAAGGCGTTCAGCCACGGCCTGCGCCCGGTGGTGGTGATCAACAAGGTCGACCGTCCCGACGCGCGCGTCGAGGCGGTGCTCAACGAGGTGTTCGACCTGTTCATCGAGCTGGACTGCACGGAGGAGCAGCTCGACTTCCCGGTCCTGTACGGATCCGGCCGCCAGGGCTGGATGTCGCGCGAGCACGGCAAGACCACGACCGACATCACCGCGCTCATGGACACCATCCTCGAGCACGTGCCGGCGCCGAAGGACGACCCGGCCGGTGCCCTGCGCTTCCGCGTGACGTCGCTGGAGTGGTCGGACTTCGTCGGCCGCGTCGCCGTGGGGCGGGTGCACCAGGGCGTCCTGCGCAAGGACGCGCGTGTGGCGTGGGTCGACCGCGATGGCCAGCGCAAGGACGCCACGATCCGCGGGGTCTACACGTTCGAGGGAATCAACCGGCGCGAGGTGGCGGCCGTCGAGGCCGGCGACCTGTGCGCGGTGTACGGCATCGACGAGATCGGCATCGGCCACTCGCTCACCGACCTCGAGAACCCGCAGCCGATGACGCCCATCGCCATCGACCAGCCGACGATGAGCATGCTCATGCGGGTGAACGACTCGCCGTTCGCGGGGCGGAGCGGCAAGTTCCTCACCAGCCGCCACCTGCGCGACCGGCTGGAGCGCGAGCTGCGCACCAACGTGGCGCTGACCGTCGAGCCGGGTGAAGGCCCCGACTCGTTCCTGCTGTCGGGGCGCGGCGTCATGCACCTCGGCATCCTGCTCGAGAACATGCGGCGCGAGGGCTACGAGTTCGCGGTGGGCAAGCCCAAGGTCATCGTCAAGGACGTCGACGGGGTGGCGTGCGAGCCGATCGAGTACCTCACCGTCGACTGCCCGGAGACCACCACCGGCAAGGTCATCGAGATCCTCGGCGAGCGCCGGGCGGAGATGACCAACATGCTCAAGAAGGGTCGCTTCCAGCGCATCGAGTTCACGGTGCCGGCGCGCGGCCTGATCGGCGTGCGCACCCGCCTGCTCAACGCGACCGGCGGCGAGGCCACCATGCACCACGTCTTCCACGGCTACGAGCCATGGCGCGGCCCCATCGCCGAGCGCACCGCCGGCGTGCTGGTGTCGATGGCCACCGGCCAGTCGACCTTCTACGCCCTGGACTCGCTGCGCGACCGCGGCACGTTCTTCGTGCACCCGCAGACGGAGACCTTCGAGGGCATGATCGTCGGCGAGAACTGCAAGGAGGGCGACCTCGTCGTCAACCTCGCCCGCGAGAAGAAGCTCAGCAACGTGCGCGCCGCGAGCAAGGAGACCTTCGTGAAGCTCCTGCCGCCGCGCATCTTCTCGGTCGAGGACGCGTTGGAGTACATCGCGGAGGACGAACTCGTCGAGATCACGCCCGACGCGGTGCGCCTGCGCAAGGCGCTGCGCAGCGAGAAGGATCGCAAGCGCGTCGAGCGCGCGACGGCGGACAGCTGAGGGGGAAGGAAGGCGCGGCTGCTTTCCTCGCCTGCGCTCTCTTACTTCTGCCTTCTGCCTCCCCTCCCTCTCATCCTCCCAGTTCATTCTTCTCCTTCTGCGGACAGGGAGACGACCACGGCTTCGGACAGGCGAAGTGTCGTGCGCCGGCGTGAGGCTTCCGTCTTCTGCTTCTGCTGCTGGTTCCCTGGTTCCCTCTCCTTCTGTGTTTCCCTCGCCTTCTGGCTGGCTTGTGAGCGGCCGTCGCCGCGGCTTCGGCGATCGCGTCGTGCGTCGTCAGTCAGCCAGCGTGGCGCGGGGACGCCAAGTCCGGCGCGTCATTGTCATCGCCTGGTTCCGGGAAGCCAAACCAATGAGGGGAAGGCACAGAAGGAGAAGGAACCAGGGAACCGGAAGCCGGCGCGTCACCGCGTGCGGGACCGCGACAGCGGCTGCAAGGGAGGAAGAGCAGCAGAAGCAGCAAAGCAGCTGCGGAACTGGCGTTCCCTACCAAACCGTCAGTGTCGTCGCCGCCGTGGTCCGATCGCGGCCCAGCATGTAGGTGCGGCCGGCGCGGCCGAACGCGATGTCGGCGATCTGGAACGGCATCGCGAGCGCGGTGATCGGGAGAGCGAGGCCGGGGACCGAGGCGTCGAAGAAGGCGAGGAAGTCGACGTCGACGGTGGCGACGCGGATGACGCCCCACACGGCGGCGAGCGAGGTGTTGGGCAGCATGCGCACGCCCTCGAAGTGGAAGGTCGTCGGGTCGGCGAGAATGGTGTGGATCACCGGGTTGCCCGGGGTGCGCACGTCGACGGCGACGAGGCCGTCCCAGCCGAGCGTGCCGATGAGGTTGTCGCTGGTGGCGTTGCGCTCGAGCTGGCGGTCGTAGTTGCTGAGCGTCACCGGCATCGGGACGGTGTTGAGCAGCACCGGCGGGGCGGACCAGCCGGCGGTGTCCCACGCGGCGAGGTGCACGGCGAGCGGGTTGTTGCCCGACCACCCCCACTGCCACACGGTGCGGCCGTCGCCGCTGATCGAGAGCCCGTTGCCGTCGCGACCCACCAGGATGTCGGCGCCGATGTGGGTGAGCGTGTCGCCGGCGGACGCGCTCGACGTGATCTCGAAGAGGCGCAGCCCGCCGCCGCTGTTGCCGACGTTGTGCTCGCTGTAGGCGACCAACGCGCGGCCCGTGCCGTCGACGAACGTGCCGAGGCCCTCGTGCAGGTACTTCGCGGTGGTCGTCGACCCGGTGAAGAGCGTGACGAGGCCCGGCGCTCCCGACGTGTCGATCAGGTTCATGCCGCCGCCGCGGTGGCCGAGGACGAGGCGGCCGCCGAACGCCGGGGTCCACGCCGAGTTGGCGAACTGGTCGCCGAGCGGCGGGTCGAAGGTCGGACCGACCAGGGGGACCCTGGGGTTGGTGACGTCGACCGGCACCTGCCGCGCCGACTGCTGCAGGGAGCAGATCACGAACGGTCCGGTCGAGACGATGCTGCGGGGCGAGTCGGTGGTCGACACGACCACGGTGGCGAGCTGGGCGACGGCGGGCGCGGCGAGGGCGCAGGACACGGCGAGAGAGAAGGTGTGCATGGCGAGAGGCGCGGGGAGGCCGCGCGACTGTAACCCCGCGGCCAGAATCGCGCAGGCAAAGGCACCGTCGCGGCAGTACCCTCCGCCGCGTGCTTCGCCCGACCGACGACGAGATCTTCGCCCGCTGGACCAAGGAGCCCGCGCCGCTCCTGCCCATCCTGCACGCCTTCCACGACCGCGACGGTCTGCTCTCGGAGGACGCGCTGCGCACGATCAGCAAGCGGCTGCGGCATCCGCTGGCCGACCTGTACGGGACGGTGACCTTCTATCACTTCTTCCAGCGCAGCAAGCCCGGCAAGAGCGCGCCGCGCGTGTGCGACGGGATCATCTGCAAGCTGCGCGGCAGCGACGCGCTGCTGAAGGAACTCAGCAAGGACGGCGCGACCGCGATGCCGTGCGCCGGCCGCTGCGACGCGCCGATCCCGGTGCTGGTGGGCGACACGACGAAGGCGGGCCTGCGCGCGGGTGAGCTGACGGCGCTGCCTTCACCGCTGCCGGCGACGAACCCCGGCGGCCTGACGGAGTGCGTGTTCGCGCACATCCGCGCCCCGGGCCGCGCGACGCTCGCCGGCTACACGAAGACCGGCGGCTACCAGGGGCTGCGCGCGGCGCTGCGCCTCGAGCCCGCCGCCGTGCTCGCGATCGTCACCGACAGCAAGCTCGCCGGCCGCGGCGGCGCGGGCTTTCCCACCGGCACCAAGTGGAAGGCGGTGCGCGAGGCGCACGGCGAGCCGAAGACCATCGTCGCCAACGCCGACGAGGGCGAGCCCGGCTGCTTCAAGGACCGCGCGCTCATGGACCACGACCCGCACGCGCTCCTCGAAGGGATGGCGATCGCCGCGCACGCCACGGGCGCGACGCGCGGCTTCATCTACCTGCGCTACGAGTACCCGGAGACCATGGCGATCCTCGCGCGCGCGATCGCAGAGGCCGAGGCCGCCGGCTGGCTCGGCGCAAACGGCGGCGGCAGTGGGATGACCTTCCGCGTGCATCTGCGTCGCGGCGCCGGCGCCTACATCTGCGGCGAGGAAGGCTCGCTCCTCAACAGCCTCGAGGGCAAGCATCCCTTCCCGCGCAACCGACCACCGTTCCCGGTCACGCACGGCTTCGAGGACAAGCCGACCGCGGTCAACAACGTCGAGACGCTCTGCTCCGTGCCGCCCATCCTCGCGCACGGGGCGGCGTGGTATCGCGGCCTCGGCCTGAACGGGCAGGCGGGCACCAAACTGATCTCGCTGTCGGGCGACATCCAGCGCCCCGGCAACTACGAGGTGCCGCTCGGCCTGCCGCTGCGCACGCTCCTGCACGACTGGGCGGGCGGGCCGCGCGCCGGCCGCAGCGTGCAGGCGGTGACCATGGCGGGCTTGTCGGGCGGGTTCCTCGCCGGCGACGACCTCGACGTGACCCTCGACGAGCCGAGCATCCGCAAGAAGAACTCCTTCCTCGGCGCCGGCGGGATCATGGTGTTCGACGACACGCGCGACATGGTGATGGTCGCGCGCGAGGCGATGGCGTTCTTCGCGCACGAGTCGTGCGGCAAGTGCTTCCC
>CAYQMF010000147.1:0-14429 GCA_964418595.1 uncultured candidatus Brocadiaceae bacterium | reverse complement strand
TCCGAGCTGGTCGAGAGCCGGCTGTTCGCGGCGGGCTACGTTCGCGCCGAATCCGAGGACGAGGCGGGGGTCGTCTTGCTCAACACCTGCTCCGTGCGCCAGCACGCGGAGGATCGCGTGTGGAGCCGGCTCGGTCTGCTGCGCCAGCGCAAGCGCCGCCAGCCCGACCTCGTGGTCGGCGTACTCGGCTGCATGGCGCAGGAGCACAAGCAGTACCTACAGGCGCGCATGCCGCACGTCGACCTGGTCGTGGGCCCGTCGGCATTCGGCGACATCGACCAGAAGGTCGACGCCGCGCGCACGCGCAACGCCGGCCTCGAGCCCGCGGTCGATGCGCACGGCCGCGCCCGCCTGCTCCCGGCCGCGGGCCTGCTCGCGGTCGACGCGGGCGTGAGCGGCGACACCATCCATCGCGACGTGCGCCTGCGCCCGCAGCGGGCCCAGGCGTACGTGAGCGTGATGCGCGGCTGCAACATGCCGTGCAGCTACTGCATCGTGCCGGCGACGCGCGGCGCGGAGGTGAGCCGGCCGATCGATGTGATCGCCGACGAAGTGCAGCGCCTGTGCGACGACGGCGTCACGGAGGTGTGCCTGCTCGGCCAGACCGTCAACGCCTACGGCCGCGACCTCGGGCCGGGGGTGACCCTGGCCGAGCTGCTGCGCCGCCTGCACGCGATCCCCGCGCTGCGGCGGCTGGCCTTCATCACCAGCCACCCCAACTTCCTGTCGCCCGACCTGATCGACGCGCTCGCGGAGCTGCCGAAAGTCGCGCGCTACCTGCACCTGCCGGCGCAGAGCGGCAGCTCGCGGGTGCTGAAGCTCATGCGCCGCGGCTACACGCGCGAGCGCTACCTCGCCCGGCGCGACCAGCTCCTCGCCAAGGTGCCGGACATGGAGCTGCACTCCGACTTCATCGTCGGCTATCCCGGCGAGACGGAGGCCGACTTCGAGGAGACGGTGTCGTTCATGCGCGAGGTGCGCTTCGCGCAGAGCTACGTGTTCAAGTACTCGCCGCGCCCGGGCACGCTCGCTGCCGATCTCGTCGACGACGTGAGCGAGGACGAGAAGGCCCGCCGCAACCAGGTGCTGCTCGCGCTGCAGGCCGAACACTCGCTCCAGAAACACGCGGCGCTGGTGGGCACGACGACGGAGGTCCTGGTCGAAGGTCGGAGCCCGCGCGACGCGGGCAAGATGAGCGCGCGCACCGCACACCATCGGATCGTGCACTTCGCGGCGCGCGACGCGTCGCTGGTGGGCCGCTACGCCCCGGTGCGGATCGTGCAGGCCAACGAGCACTGGCTGCTCGGTGAGCTGCTCACCGAGGACGCGGCGCAGGGGTGAACCCGGTGCGTTCGGCGCCCGACGCGTTCGCAGTCTGGATGGCGGAGGCGATCGAACTCGGGCTGCGCGGGCGCGGCACCGTCGAACCCAACCCGCGCGTCGGCGCGCTCGCGGTGCGAGACGGGATAGTCGTGGGCCGCGGCTACCACGCCGCGTGGGGTGCCCCGCACGCCGAAGTCGTGGCGTTGCGCGCGGCGCACGCGCACGGCGGCTGCGACACGCTCGTGGTTACGCTGGAGCCGTGCAGCAGCGAACGCGGGCGCGGCGGCAAGAAGACGCCGCCGTGCGTGCGCGCCATCCTCGACGCCGGCGTGCGGCGGGTCGTGGTCGGCAGTCGCGATCCGGATCCGCGCCACCGCGGCGAGGGCCTGCGGCAACTGGGCGCTGCGGGCGTCGAGGTGATCGAAGGCCCGCTCGCCGCGGAGTGCGACGCGATCAACCGGCCGTTCCGGCGTTGGCTGGGCCTCGACCGACCCTGGACCATCGGCAAGTGGGCGATGACCCTCGACGGCAAGATCGCCACCCGCGACGGTGAGTCGCGCTGGATCACGGCCGAGCCGGCGCGCGCGCGCGCCCACGCGCTGCGCGCCAGCGTCGACGCGGTGGTCGTCGGCATGGGCACCGTCCTCGCCGACGATCCGGCGCTCACCGTGCGGCACGTCGAAGGCGCCTCGCCCCTGCGCATCGTGATCGACCCGGAGGCGGCGCTGCCTTCGACGAGCCAGCTCGCGACGACCGCGCGCGCCGTGCCCGTGCTCGCCGTGGTCGGCGAGGGTGCCGACCCTGCGCGCCGGGCGGCGCTCTCGGCGGCGGGGGTCGAGATCCTGGCGGTGCCGGGCACCGGCGCGCGGCGCGTCGATCTCGGCGTCGCGTGGCGTGTGTTGCGCGCGCGCGGCTTGCGTCGGGTGATGGTCGAGGGCGGCGGCAAGCTGCTCGGCAGCCTGTTCGACGCCGACTGTGTGGATCAGGTCGTGGCGTTCGTGGCGGGCAAGGTGTTCGGCGGCGCGTCGGCGCCGTCGCCGGTGGCCGGGATCGGGGTGGGGGAGCTGGCGCGGGCCTGGACCTTCGTCGAGACGGACGCGCGCGCCTACGGCGACGACTACGTGTTCACCGCCATCCGCGGCTGAGCCGCGCTCGCCTACGCACCGGCACCGAGGAGGAACGAGAGGTCGGCGCCGGTGGTCAGTTCGCGCGGCGCCCGCCCACGCTCGAACAGGCGCGCGCCGGTCGTGCCCGAAAGCACTGCCTTGCCGCCGCGCACGCTGACCCACGCGCCCTCGCGCAACCCGAGCACGGGGGTCGGATCCTCCTCGTGGAACTGCCGGATTCTCTCCTCTCGCGTCTCGCCCATGTGCTTGCTCGTGGGATCGGGGTCGAGGTAGTGCGGGTTGATCTGGAACGGCACGAGCCCGAGCGCGGTGAAGGTCGCGGGCTGCACGATCGGCATGTCGTTGGTGGTCTTGATCGAGCGGGTGGCGACGTTGGTGCCCGCGCTGCTGCCGATGTAGGGCATGCCCGCGGCGGCTCGTGCGGCGATGGCGGCGGCGGCGCCGGTGCGCTGCAGCGCGTCGAGGAGGCGGAAGGTGTTGCCGCCGCCGCCGCCGCCCGCGTCGGCGGCGCCGAGCGCGGCGAGCGGCGAGGTCGCGCGGTGGATCGATGCGACCTCGACCCCGATCCGTGCAAACGCCTCCGCGGCCTTGCCGGCGTAGCCATCGTGGTCCGCGAGCGCCCACGGCACGAACACGAGCTTCTTGCCGCCGGCGAGCACGTCGCGCAGCGCGTCGGTCACGTGGTCGAGGTAGCCGCGACCGTGCATGGTCGAGTTGGAGATCAGGAGCAGGCGGCGCATGCGAGCGATGGTAGGCAGGTCGCCATTTGCGAGCGCGCACCGATTGCAGGCACGCCCTCGCACTTCGTCGCCGCTGCGCTACGCTCCCGCCCGCCTGCCCGGAACCCCGAGGCGCGGTCGGTGCATCCGTCGCGGCTCACCCCATGCCCGCCGGCTCCGACCCTTCTTCGCCCTGGTGGTCCTCACCCTGGTGGCGCGGCCCCTGGGCCGCGGCCGCGCTCGCCGTCGTTGCGCTCCTGCCGTTCCTCGGCAAGGCGTTCACGATCGACGATCCGCTCTTCCTGTGGCTGGCCGCCCACGTGCAGCGCGAGCCGTTCGACTTCTTCGGCTTTCCGGTGAACTGGTACGGGCATCCCATGCCCATGCACGAGGTCACCAAGAACCCGCCGCTCATGGGCCACCTGCTCGGGCTCGCGGCGGCGGTCGTCGGGTGGAGCGAGCCCGCGCTGCACGCGGTGTGCCTCCTGCCGGCAGTGGCGGTGGGGGCGTGCACCTGGTTCCTCGGCCGGCGTTGCGCCGCGCCCCCGCTCGCCGCGGCCGCGCTCGCGGTGCTGACGCCGGCGTTCCTCGTCTCGGGCAGCAGCGTCATGTGCGACATGACGATGCTCGCGCTGTTCACCGGGTCGCTGGCGGCGTTCGTGGCGGGGCTCGACCGGGCGCGCGACGGCCGCCGGCACCAAGGCTGGCTTGCGCTCGGCGCCGGCCTCGCGGCCGCGGCGGTGGTGACCAAGTACTTCGGCGCCGCGGTGATCCCGCTGATCGCCGCATACGCGCTGAGCCGTCGGGCGTTGCGCGCCCTGCCGTGGCTGCTCGTGCCGGTCCTGGCGCTCGTCGCCTACGAGCTGTGGACCGCGCACCTGTACGGGCGCGGGTTGTTCTTCGACGCCGCGGAGTACCGGGTGGAGGAAGGCGCTCGCGCTGGGACCGACCGGGCGTGGGTAGGCCTCCTGTTCGCCGGGGGCTGCGCGGCGCCCGCGCTCCTGTTCGCGCCGTGGCTGTGGCGGCGCGCGTACTGGATCGGGCTCGCGGTGCTTGCGCTGTTCGTGACCGTCATCGTCGGCAAGGGCCGCGCGCTGGCCGGCACGGCGCTCGAGATGCGTGGGGTCGCCGCATGGTCGCTGGCGCTCCAGGCGGGTCTGCTCACAGCGGGCGGAGTGGCGGTCCTCATGCTCGTGGTCGATGCCCTGCGTCGGTGGCGGAACCCCGAGTCCGTGCTGCTCGGCCTGTGGGTCGCCGGCACGTTCGTGTTCGCGACGTTCGTCAACTGGACCAACAACGGCCGCTCGATCCTGCCCATGGTGCCTGCGGTCGGCATCCTCATCGCCGCCCGCCTCGCGCAGCGCGGCGTGCCGGCGCGCGCGTGGCGCGTGCCGCTCGGGCTCGCTGGGGCGCTGGCGTTCGCCGTGGCGCTCGCGGATGCGACGTGGGCCGACCAGGTCCGCGCCGCCACGGTGCGGATGGCCGGCGTCGCCGCCGACGCCGGCCGGCAGCGTTACATCACGGGGCACTGGGGCTTCCAGTACTACGCGTTGCGCGCCGGCTTCCGCAGCCTCGACCAGCACGCCTCGCAGCTCGATCCCGGCGACGTGCTCGTGGTGCCCAGCGCGAACTCGTACCTCGAGTACCCTTCGCCCGACACCGTGAGCCTCATCGAGCGCATCGAAGACCCCGTGCCTGCGTGGGGACGCACCCTGGATGCGCGCCTCGGCGCGGGGTTCTACGCCAGCAACATCGGCCCGCTGCCTTTCGCGTTCGGGAGTGCGGGCGCGGACCTCTACCAGATCCTGCGCGTGCGCCGCCCCATCGGCTACTCGCCCCGCGAGGCCCCGCGGTGAGCGTGCGCCTCGTCGACATCGCCGCGAACCTGCTGAGCGCGGCGTTCCGCAGCGACCTCGCGCCGACCCTGGCGCGTGCCCATGCCGCCGGCGTCGTTTCGATGGTGGTACCCGGGTCGACGGTGGCCGACAGCCTCGCGGGCGTCGAACTCGGTCGCAGCCACCCCGGCCGGTTGTGGTGCACGCTCGGCGTCCACCCACACCACGCTTCGAGCTGCGACGAGGGGACGATCGCCACCCTGCGCGCGCAGGCAGTCGCCGCGCCGGTGGTCGCGATCGGCGAGTGCGGCCTCGACTTCTTCCGCGACATCAGCCCGCGCGACGTGCAGGAGCGGTGGTTCGCCGCGCAGATCGAGCTGGCCTGCGAAGTGGGGCTCCCGCTCTACATGCACGAGCGCGACGCGCACGACCGGTTCCACGCCCTGCTCGCGCCGCAGCGCGCGCGCTTCGCACACGGCGTCGTGCACTGCTTCACCGGTGACGAGCGCGCGCTGCGCGCCTACCTCGACCTCGACCTGCACATCGGCATCACCGGCTGGATCTGCGACGAACGGCGCGGCCAGCACCTGCGCGAACTCGTGCGCTACGTGCCGGCCGATCGGCTCATGATCGAGACCGATGCGCCGTACCTGATCCCGCGCAGCATGCGCCCGCGGCCGAAGACCACGCGCAACGAGCCCGCGTTCCTGCCGTGGGTGCTCGATGCGGTGGCGGAGTGTCGCGGTGAAGCACGCGAGCTGGTGGCGGAGCGCAGCACGGCGGTGGCTCTGGCGTTCTTCGGCATGCCGGGCACGCCCGGGATCACCGCGTAGGCTGGACCGGTGCTTCGCCGGGCGCGTCGGCGGCCGGCGGCTTGGGCAGCGGCGGCGCGGCTTCGATCGCTGCGACGTCGATGCGGAACAGGCGGGCGGCCGTGCGCCACTCGATGTTCTCGCGCGCGGCGGCGGGCAGATCGAGGTTCTGGAGGAACTTGACGTACGGCCCCATGCGCACCAGCGGCCAGTCGCTGCCGTACATGATCTGCTTCCCGGGATCGCCCATGTACATGAGCATGTCCTTCACCCGCTGCACCATGTAGCGCTCGAATTCGTAGCTGAACTCGCCGAGGGTGAGCCCGGAGAAGTCGGCGTACACGTTGTCGTTCATGTAGAGGACCTCGGCGGTGTCCTGGAACCAGGGGTTGCCGAGGTGGCACACGACGAACTTCACGTCGGGGAAGTCGACCGCCACGTCGTCGACCAGCAGCGGGTGCGCCTGGCGGACCTTGGCGTGCTTGGCGTAGGTGTCGCCGGTGTGGATCATCACCGGCACGTCGTACTTGCCGGCGATGCGGAACACCTGCTCGAGCGAGGGGTCGTCGATCGGGTACTTGTCGTAACCGGGGTAGAGCTTGATCCCCTTGACGAGCCCGTCGCGGATCCGCTCCTCCATGGTGAACAGGTCGGTGCGGTGTTCGCCGCGCCAGCGCAGCCCCTCGACCAGCGTGAGGCGGGGGTGGCCGGCGATCCGGTCGAGCAGGTCTTCGACGCTCGGCCGGTCGAGGTCGACCTTGTACGACGTGATCACGACCGCGTGGTCGACGCCGTGCTGCCCCATCTTCAGCAACAGGTCGTCGAGGTTCTCCGCCGTCGGGCGTCGCGACGACTCGTGGTAGTTGTTGAGGTGGACGTGGCAGTCGATGAGCACGGCGGGATGATAGGGACCGTGCTCGCGCGCCGTACGCGCGCGGCGGCTATCTGCGCGGTGTGATGTGCACGCCGCGCGGCAGGTTGAAGGCCGGCACGTGTGTCTGGCCGAGGAACGGCACGGTCACCGGCTGCGCGTAGAACCGGTAGTTGGCGATGCTCCGCACGTTCGGCAGCGGCAGGCGCAGCGTGGTGTAGCCCACGAACACGCCGGGCAGCGGGAGGAGCGTGGGCGTCTGCATGTAGAAGCGCCACGGCTCCTCCGTGAGCAGCGGGTCGGGCTCGGCGAGACCGATGTGCCACACCCCGGCCATGCCCGGGGGCAGGTCGAGGGTGAGATCGATGTGCGTGCCGATCAACGGCTCCGGCGTCGTGGTGCTGCTGTTCGCGAGCCAGCGCGTGGGCGCGGGGCTGCTGATCTGCACGGTGCCGGTGCTGGCGGTCTGGTCGAGCCAGCAGTTCTCCAGGTTGATCGCGCCGAACGCGGACTGACCGTCCAGCGTGCAGCCGACGAACTCCGACGACGACATCGCGAACAGGCTGCTGTTGGTGGCGGCGGCGCGGATCGTGCAGTTCTCGAAGCGGTTCCAGCGCATGCTCGGCCGGGTGCCCGTGTTCGACATGGTGAACGTGCCGTCGCGGAAGACCGAGTTCCACGCCCAGAGGCGGCGGTTGAGTCGACCGGCGGAGATCTCGATGTCGCCGTAGACCACGTTCTCGCTGCCGTGCCAGTCGAAGCGCGTGTCCTGCGGCCAGAGGTACATGGCGCGCCGGCCCTGGCCGGGACGGATGTCGCTGTGGTGGTGGTGGAAGAGCGTCTCGCCGATGGCGTTGCCCTGGATGTCGACCGCGTCGCCGGTGGTCGCGATCTGCGACGAGACCAGCATCATCATGATCCGCTGCGAACTCTGCGGCGTGCGGCGGCAGCGCAGGTACTGCCCGCTCGCCGTCATCCTGGCGAAGTCGAGTCGGGCCATGGTGGTCGCGCCGTCGGCCGCGCAGTACACGTCGACGCCGAGCTGCACGTCGTCGAAGCTCACGTTCCACCCCATCAGCATGACGCCGGTGGACGTCGTGCGATCATCGACCACGATGCCCGTGGCGAGGTGCTCGAACGCGGCGTCGCGGAGCATCACGTGGGTCATGTCGGACGTCGACTGGATGCGCAGGCCGGCCACGGTCTGCGCCTCGAAGTGGAGCTCCATCAGCTCGAGCATCTCGCCCGCGTGCATGTGCGCCGTGGTCTCGGCGATGACGCCGATCTGGCCGCCGCGGATCACGAGCCCGTGCAGGTGTGCATGGTTCGTGCGCACCCGCAGGCCGACCGCCTGCCCGGTCGCGACGAGCACGGGATGGGTTGCGCCGTGCGCCTGCACCTCGACGTGGTCGTGGGACGCGGGTCCATCGATCGCGGTGAGTTCACCCTGCAGCGTGATGGTTGGCACCGTCGCGGCGTCGATCTCGACCGCGAGGATCGGGCCGGTGCCGGTGATCTGCGCGAGTTCGGCCGCGGAGAGCTGGGCGACGGTCAGGTCCTCGTTGAGGAGCCGGATCGCCTCGTCGAGGGAGAGGAAGGCGTCGGCGACCGCGCCGTGCGAGCGCGCATCGTTGACATGGGCGGTGGACTGGGCCGCGAGAGAGGGCGCGAGCAACGAGGTGAGCGCCCCGGCACCGAGAAGGAAGGATCGCATGTGGATCGGCGTGGAAAGGGAGGAGGGGGAGGGGGCGGGCCTCGAAGCGTCAGAAGAATACGCCACCGGCACCCTGGCTCGCGGCGACGCCGGCGGGCGCGGCCGGATCGGCCACGAACCACTGGTGGTAGAGGCCGAAACCGATCAGGTTGCGGTCGGTGGGAAGGGCGAAGGCGACGGTGGCGTGGCCCTGGCCAGGGCCGGTGCCGGCCAGCGGCACGAACACGGTCAACGGCGCGGGCACCAGCGCCAGGTTCACCGGCAGGCTGCCGACGCGCTGCCCGGGGGCGCGGCCGAATCCGAACGCGAGCACCGCGGTCGTGCCGCCGAGCGCATCGGCGACACCGACGCGGAACGTGGCGTTGCCCGGGTGCAGCGGCGCGTCGGCCAAGGGCCGCGGCGCGAGGTTGCCGGTCCCGGCCTGCACGTCGCCGAACGGCGGCGCGGCCCGCTCGGAATGCAGCACCGGGCGATCGAACGGCGCCTGCTCCGCGGCGACGCGCGGGTCGGTGAGGCCGTGCGACAGGAAGGCGACGAGCTGCGCCTTCTCGACGGTGGTGAGCCCCAGCGGCCGGAGCAGGACGTCCTTGTTGTCGGGGAACGACCCGCCGCCGCGGTCGTACAGGTCGACGACGTCGGCGAGGGTCGCGAGGCCGCCGGTGTGCATCAGGCGGGTGCGGAGGCCCACGTTGCGCAGCGTCGGAACCTTGAACTTGCCGCGGTCGGAAGGATCGCGCGTCACCAGTTGCCAGCCGATGTCCTCCGCCGGCGGACGCAGGCCCAGGTTGCGGAAGCTCTGGTCGCTGAACAGCGGCGGCGTGTGGCACTGCCAGCAGCGTGCCGGCCCGTTGAAGAGGGCGAGTCCCGCCTGCTCGTCCGCGGTCAACGCCGCGTTGTTCCCCGCGACGAAGGCGTCCCACGGCGTCTGGTCAGGGACGAGCGTGCGCTGGTACGTCGCGAGCGCGTAGATCACGCGCTGGGCGGTGATCGCCGGATCGCCGTACGCGCGCTGCATCAGCTCGCCGTACGAAGTGACGCCGGCCAGCCCCGCGACGAGGTCGGGCGGGAGACTGGTGGCGAGGCGCAGCGGTCGCACCGTCGCCAGCCGTGCGGCGACGTCGTTCCAGGAGCGCTGCGCGTACGCCATCTCGACGTCGACGACGGGCGGGCCGGCGGCGTGGCTCTCGAGCGCCGCGCCGAGCAGGATGCGCGCCTGCTGGGTCTGCGGGTCGATGAAGGTCTCCGCGGCGAGCCCGTCCCAGCGCAGCGCCTGGAAGTAGGCGGCGCCGAGGTTGCCAGGTGTGACCCGGCCGGTGACCTGCACGCGCAGGCCGAAGTGGGTGGCGGGCTCGTAGGTGCCGTTGGCGCGCGACCGCACGATCCCCGGCGACCCGAGGATGTCGTCGAGGGTGCCGAACAGGCCGTCGGGGCCGGGGTGGCGACCCGTGCGCGGGTCGGCCCCGCCGGCGCGCGGCTGGTGGCAGGTCCCGCAGGCGACGGTGCCGTCGCTCGACAACTGTTCGTCCCAGAACAGCGTCTTGCCGAGCAGGGTCTTCGCCGTCGTGATCGGATTCTCGAACGGCGGGATGACCGGGGGCAGGCCTTGCGCCGTGGCCCGCGTCGCAAGGGCGAAGGTCAGGAGGGCGAGGGAACGGAGAGTGCGGATCACAGGGCTTGGACGCGAGGGACTGCACCGGAGGTTACCTCGTCCTCAGAGGATTGGGAAGTCCGTTGATGACGCGGGGGGGCGATGCGCGGTCGCAGCCCGGGCGATGGCACGGGGATCACCCGCTCGCGTGCTACCCTCGCCGCCGATGACCGAGCAGCGCTTCGAGCTGGCCACGACCCTGCCCGTCGCCGCCGACGTCGCGTTCGCCTGGCACGCGCGGCCCGGCGCGCTGGCCCGGTTGCTGCCGCCGTGGCAGCGCATCGAGGTCGTGTCGCAGCACGGCGGCATCGAGCCGGGGGCGCGCGTGGAGCTGCGCCTGCGCGCCGGGCCGTTCGCGCGCCGCTGGCTCGCGGTGCACGGCGAGAAGGTGGAGGGTCGCTCGTTCACCGACCGCCAGGAGCGCGGGCCGTTTGCGCAGTGGGAGCACCGCCACGCCTTCGAGCCCGTCTCGGCGACGTCGTGCCGGATGGTCGACGCGATCCGCTACGCGCTGCCCGGGGCACCGCTGACCCAGTGGCTCCTGGGTGGCGCCGTGCGCCGGCGGCTCGCGCAGGCGTTCGCGTATCGGCATGCGACGGTCGCCGCCGACCTCGCCGCGGTGAGCGGCGATCGGCGGCGCCGCATCCTGGTCAGCGGCGCGTCGGGGCTCGTGGGGCGGGCGCTGGTGCCGTTCCTCTCCGCGGCCGGCCACGAGGTCGTGCGGCTCGTGCGCGGCACGCGGGCGACGGCGCCCGACTTGGTGGGGTGGGATCCGCGGCAGCCCCTCGCCCCGGAGTGCGTCGCCGGCTTCGACGCCGTGGTGCACCTCGCCGGCGCCGGCATCGCGGATCGACGCTGGTCGGCGGCGCGCAAGACCGAGATCCTGCGCAGCCGCGTGGAGGGCACGGGGACGCTGGCGACGGCGCTCGCGGCGTGCGCTGCGCCGCCGGCGGTGTTCGTGTGTGCGTCGGCCACGGGGTACTACGGCGACCGCGGCGACGCGGTGGTCGACGAGACATCGCCGGCGGGCGTGGGCTTCCTGCCGGAGGTGTGCGCTGCGTGGGAGGCGGCCGCGGAGCCGGCGCGGGCCGCGGGCGTGCGCGTGGTACACGCGCGCATCGGGATCGTGCTCGACCCGCGCGGTGGGGCGCTGGGCAAGATGCTGCCCCTGTTCCGGCTCGGGCTCGCGGGGCGGCTGGGCTCGGGGCGTCAGGTCATGAGCTGGATCGCGCTCGACGACCTGCTCGACGTGCTGCACCGCGCGATCGTCGATCCGAACGTGCGCGGGCCGGTCAACGCGGTGACGCGCTCGCCCGTCACCAACGCCGCGTTCACCGCCACGCTCGCGCGTGTCCTGCGGCGACCCGCGATCCTGCCCGCGCCGGCGTTCGCGCTGCGCCTCGTGGCGGGGGAGATGGCGCAACCGCTGCTGCTGGCCTCGACGTGGGCGCTGCCCGGTGTGCTGTCGGCGCGCGGCCACACGTTCCGCCACGAGGACCTCGAAGGTGCGCTCCGGCACATGCTCGGGCGCCGCGCGCTTCCGGCTACCCGTTAGCATCTCCGCACCGTGCGCGTCCGCGTCGCGACTCTTCTGCCGTCGATCCTGTTCGCCGCGCTCCTGCCCGGGCAGTGCGGCCTGCGCGACCTGCTCGTGGCCAATCCCGCGGTCGGCGCCGGCGACTGGTCGATCGAGCGGCAGACTTCGCCCGGCCCGTTGACCGGCTTCGTTCGCGCCGGCTTCGCGATCTGCACGGGCCCCGGGACGGTGCTCGCGATCGAGCCGGGCGAGAGCTTCGCGCGCGGCCTGCTGCGCGTGCTCGTGCGCGAGAGCACCACCTCGCCGCCGTACTCGCGCTCGACGCTGTACTCGTTCTTCAGCCCGTTCCTGCGCTCGGGGAGCTTCCAGAACTGTCCGGGCACGCGCTTCGACTTCCCCTCGGCGTGGGTCGTCACCGACATCAAGGCCGACCAGGTGTTCCAGGCCGACGAGGCGTTCTGGTTCGTGTACCTCGACACGTCGGCGACACCGGCGCGCCTCGTGCTGCAGCGCGGCGCGTCGTCCGGCCCCGGACCGCTGTGGATCCTGTCGACGACGGCGAGCGCGGGCTTCGTGTCGGTGAACGACGCGACCGGCATCGTGTACGTCGTCGACAGCGACGCCGTCCTGCACGTCGTCGATCCGATTGCGATGACCTGGAACCCGATCCGGCTCGGCGGCGGGCCGGCGATCGCGCCCACCGACATGGTGTACGACCCGGTGCCCTCGACGGTGCCCGGCCGCATCGTCGTCGTCGGCATCGACCCGACGAACCCGGGGCTGGGCCTCCTGCAGCGCTACACGCTCGCCGGCGCGCTGGCGTACCACGCGCCGATGCCCGGCATCGCGCCGACGTCGCTCAGCGTCGACGACGCGGGCGACTACTGGTTCGCGCACGACGCCCCCGGCGCCAGCGCGGTCGTGCGTGCCGACAACGCCACCAACGCGTTGACCCTGGTGCTGGCCCGGACCGCGCGCATCCCGGCGGTGAGCTGGATCGGTCGCTCGTCGCGCGACCTGCTCATGACCTGGCCGGGCACGCGGGCCATGCCCGCGTCGCTCCTGCGGTCACCGTTCGTGGGCGACACCGCGCTCGCGTACCGGGTGCAGCCGAACCGCCCGGTGCAGAGCCTGTTCCTCGCGCTGGCCGATCGCTACCGCGTCGGCGGCCTGTTCCTGGGCCCGGAGGGGGAGGTGCTCGTCGACCCCGCGGCGCCGACCTTCGTCGTGGTCCCCGTCGCCGGCACGCTCCCCGACCTCACCGTGCCGCTGCCGTTGGCATGCCAGCTCAACGGCAGCGCCTGGCACTCGCAGTTCTTCGCGATGGACGCGGCCGGCGCCTGGATCGCGTCGGGCCTCGTGTCGTTCACCGTCGGGCGTCGGCCGCGGGAGTAGGCGAGGGTCAGCGCTGCCACTTCGCCGGATCGGTGAGCACCGTGGCGAAGAACGCGAGCGCCGCGCCGCCGAGCGCCAGCTCGCGCTCGTTGACCGCGTCGAGCGTGTCGAGGGCGCTGTGGTGCACGTCGAAGTAGCGGTGGTTGGCCACCACCAGGCCGAACAGCGGTACGCCGTAGGGGCGCAGCGGATCGAGGTCGGCGCCGCCGCCGCCTTCGATGAGGGCACCCATGCCGAGGTCGCGCAGCGGCGCGAGGTGGACGGCGAGCGCCTCGCGGCGTGCGGCGTCGAGGTTCGCGCCGAATCCCTTGGGCTCGAAGCCGCCGTTGTCGGTCTCGAGTGCGGCGACGTGGTGGGGGAGGGCGGCGGCGTGGGCGAGCGGGTAGGCGCGCGCGCCGTCGAGCCCGTTCTCCTCGTTGGCGAAGAGCACGATGCGCAGCGTGCGCGCGGGCGCGAAGCCGTCGGCGACGAGGAGGCGGGCGGCCTCGAGGCAGTGCACGCAGCCCGCGCCGTCGTCGTGCGCGCCCTCGCCGATGTCCCAGGCGTCGAGGTGGGCGCCGAACAGGACGATCTCGTCGGGACGTGAGGCACCGACGATCTCGCCGACGACGTTGCCACCCTCGACCGGATCGCCCATCGCGCAGTCGAGGGTCAGCGTGAGCGTGACCGGCTCGCCGGCCTCGATCCGCGCCGCCAGGGCCTCGGCGCCGCGCGTGCTGATCGCCGCCGCGGGCACCTTCGCCACTTCGTCCTCGTAGTGCATGGCACCGGTGTGCGGATGGTCGTCGATGGCCGTGGTGACGGAGCGCACGAGCGCCGCGATCCCACCCGCCTTGGCGGCCTCGATGGCACCCGACCCGCGCTGTGGCACCGCGTCGCTGTAGCCCTGGAAGGTGTTGCGGAGCACGCGCGGCATGGGGCGGTTGAAGAACACGATCTTGCCCTTCGCCTCGGGCGCGCGCGCGCGGAGTTCCTCGAACGAGCGGACCATCAGCACGCCGCCGCGGAGACCCTCCTTCGGCGTGCCGATGCTGCCGCCCAGCGCCGTGATGGGGTAGCTCGTCGTGCCGGTCGCACCCTCCGCCCGCAGGGTCGCGACCTTGCCGCGCACCCACTGCGAGACGGTCACCGGTTCGAGGCGCACGTTGCGCATTCCGATGTCGCGCATGGTGGCGAGCGCCCACGCGTTCGCCGCGTGCATGCCGGGGGAGCCGGCGACGCGCCGGGGTGCGTGCGCGAGCAGGTCACGGAGGAGCGTGTGGGCGCGGTTCTCGTCGAGGGCGCGGGTCACCAGCCGCTCCGCGAGGCTGGCCGGCGGGACCGCATGGGTCTGCGCGTGGGCGAGGGTGGCCGAGGCCAGGAGCAATGCGAGGCGGAGCGACATGCGGCGACCGATCCTAACGGGGCTCCGCCCCAGCCCGCCGAGCATGTTCAGAAGTGGGCCCGGC
>CAYQMF010000146.1:0-14479 GCA_964418595.1 uncultured candidatus Brocadiaceae bacterium | reverse complement strand
GGCCAGCCGAGCGTGCTGTGCGGCCACAGCGCACTGCTGAACCACGTGTCCAGCTCGTCGGGGTCCTGGGTGAGCCCGAACGCGGCGAACGCCGGGCCGAGCGTCGTCTCCGTCGCCTCGTCGCGCAGGCACACGTGCACCTCCACCGACGCGTGGCTCGGATCCGACTTGAGGAGCGCGATCGCCGCCATCGGCGCGAGCCGACGGCCATCGGGGAAGATGACCCACGCCGACAGGTCGTCGCGCTCGTCCTGCGCCTGCAGGATGCCCTCGAGGTTCAGCAGCCCCATGCGCGGCACGCTGCCGCGCCACACCGGGATGCGGTGGCCCCACCACAACTGCCGGCTGATGCACCAGTCGCGCTTCTCGCCGAGCCAGCTCAGGTAGATCCTGGCGTAGCGATCGCCGTCGGGGTGGAAGGCCACGCGTCGCCCGGTGGGGGAGGCGTACTCCGCGCCCACGGCGTCGATCGCCGCCTGCGCGAGGCCGGGCGCCTTGTGCTCGTGTGGCGTGCCGCGCCCGAGCACCACGCCGCCGTCCACGTCGGCCATGCGCACGAACCACTGCTTGCTGAGCAGCGGCTCGACGATGCTCTTGCTGCGGTCGCTGTGGTCGATCTCGATCACGCGGTCCTCGACCCGCTCCACGCAGCCGCGCTCCGTGAGCGCCGCCATCACCGCCTTGCGCGCGGCGAAGCGATCCATGCCGGCGAAGGGCGCGGGCGCGTTGCCGTTGAGGGTGCCGTTCGGCGCCAGGATGTTGACCGTGCCGATGTGCTTGTGGCGCTGCCACACCTCGTAGTCGTTGGGGTCGTGGGCGGGCGTGATCTTCACGCAGCCGCTGCCGAGCTCGGGCTTGGCCCAGGTGTCGGTGATGATCGGGATCGCCTTCTCCTGGAGCGGCAGGCGCACGCGGCGTCCGGCCTTGGCCATGGCGACGAGCCGCTCGAGGTGCGGCAGCATCTCGCGCTCACGCGCGCGCAGGCGATCGAGCTCCGCCGCGGCGTCGGCGCGCTCCTTGTCGGGCGCGTCGGCGAGCTTCTTGCTCTGCAGGGCGATCGCCTCGGCGAGCGCCGCGCGGGGCTCCGGATGCACGGCCACCGCCACGTCGCCGAGCATCGTCTCCGGCCGCGTGGTCGCCACGATCACGTGCGCGGGCTCACCGGGCTGCGGGTCGATCACGGGGTAGCGCAGGTACGAGAACGTCCCCTGCACCGTGGCCTTGTACAACTCGTCGTCGGCGACTGCGGTCTGCAGCTCGCAGTCCCAGTTCACCAGCCGGTCGCCCTGGAAGATGAGGCCGTCGCGGAACAGCGAAAAGAACGTCCAGCGCACGGCCCGCGCGCACACCGGGTCCATGGTGAAGCGCTGGCGGTCCCAGTCGCACGAGCAGCCCATCGCCTGCTGCTGCTTCACGATGCGCTGCTGGTACTGCCCCTTCCACTCCTGGATGCGGGCCACGAGCCCCTCGCGCCCGAGGTCGTGGCGCGTCTTGCCCTCGAGTTCCTTCAGCCGCTTCTCCACCACCGCCTGCGTGGCGATGCCCGCGTGGTCGGTGCCCGCCATCCACAGCGTGTTGTCGCCCTGCATGCGGTGCCAGCGCGTCAGCAGGTCCTGCATGACGTTGTCCATCGCGTGCCCCATGTGCAGCGCGCCGGTCACGTTGGGCAGCGGCATCTTGATCACGTAGCGTCGCTCCCGGCTGTCGGGGGTGGCGGCGAACGCCTTCGCCGAGAGCCAACGGGCGGTGATCTCCGGCTCGATCGCGGCAGGGTCGTAGTTCTTCGGCAGCTCGGACATGGGGGGGCGGAGTGTATGGCCGCCCCCGCGCGGAGGAAACGCCGGGGATCGCGCTGGCGCGCTCTCTATTGGCCGAAGGTCAGCAGCACGCCGTTGCTGAAGTCGACCGGCAAGGGCACGTTTGCCGTCGGGCCGATGGCCGCCTGCAGCGCGAGCTGTGCGTCGACCAGCGCCGGGTCGTTCGGCACGCCGAGCGGAGGGGCCGTGAAGCGCCCGGCGGCGTCGGTCGTGAACGCGACGCCGACGCTCCCGGTCGGCACGACCGCGAGCGCGCAGCCGCGCCCGAGCTGTTGCTCCGGGAAGCTCGGCGCGCCGAACAGCGCGACGCCGGCGGCGTTGGCGACTGCGTCGCGCACGGCGAACGTGAGCGACGCGCCGAGCACGGGGTCGGTCGCCCGCAGCTCCGGGTCGAACCCGCTCGCCGCGCAGCCGGCACCATGGGCCATCGCCGTTGCGCCCGGGTGCAGCACCCACGGCTCGATGCCGCCCCAGAAATCGTCGGCCGCGAACACGAGGCGACCGCGATGCGGCGTGAGGCTTCGCGGCGGCGGTCCCCCCGTGCCCGGATAGAGATCCGTCACGAGCGCGGTGCCCGCCAGCGTGCCGTCGCTGCGCCAGAGTTCGCTGCCGGTCTCGGCGCCGTAAAGGAGCGAGAAGTAGACGCGTCGGCTGCCGACGGCGGTGGTGTACAGGATGTCCGGCGGTGCGTAGCCGCTGCCGGGCAAGGACGCGATGCGCGTCGTGCCGGCAACGGTCCCATCGCTACCCCACAGGGCCACGTTGGCGCCGTCGTCGGCGCCGAAGTACAGCCGATCGCCCGCGACGGCGAAGCTGCGGGGCGACGAGCCCGTGGCGCCGGGGATCAGATCGGCGAACGGCGTCGTGCCGGCCGGCGTGCCGTCGGAGCGCCACAGCTCGACCCCCGCGGCAGTGGAGCCGGCCATGAAGTACACATGGTCACCGAAGCGCACGAGCTGGCGTCGTGCCCATGTACCGGCGCCCACCACCGGCAGGAGCGCAGTCGCCGTGCTCCCATCGGTGGCCCACAGCGCCGCGTTGTCGTTGTTGGTTGGCACGAGGAACAGGAGCCGGTTGCCGAGGCGGACCGGCGACAGCGGCACGCCTCGCGACGCGCTCGCGACCAGCGCGACCTGCTGCAGCACACCTGTGGTCGTGTCGATGCGCGACAGGACGATGCCACCGCTGCTGCTCCCCGCGAACCATAGGATCGCATTGCCGAGGCGCACGACGCGGCTGAAGTTCGCGTAGTCGCCGCCCAGGCGCGAGTGCAGGCGGAACGTCCCTGCGTTCGAGCCGTCGGTGAAGAACAGGCTCCAGCCGTAGCCGCTCGCGAACGCGGTGAAGAACAGGCGATCGCGATGCGTGTCGCCCTCGATGAAATAGCCGTGTCCGTTGGGTGTGCGATCGAGGGCCCGCAGCTTGACCGTGCCCGCGGGCGTGCCGTCGGTCTTCCACAGGCCCACCGCGAGGGTCGCGTCGTAGCCCGCGTAGAACAGCTCGTTGCCGAGCCGCGTCGCGCGGAACGAACCGGGGTAGTAGATCTCCGGGTCGCCGAGCTGGAAGCCGTAGCCGGCGCCGGGGTCCATGTCGCGAACCTGCGCGGTGCCCGCAGGTGTGCCGTCGGTGCCCCACAGCTCGTGCCCGGTCGTGCCGTCGTCGGCGGCAAACAACAAGCGACTCCCGAGCGGAGTGAACTCGCGGGCGTTGGAGTCTCGCGAGAAGTGCGGTGCCCGGCTGGCCGCGGTGCTGATGAGGCTCGCGCCGGTCGCGGTCGCACGCCACAGCGCTCCGGCGGTCGGGCTGTCGGCGAGCACGAGCGCGCCGCCGCTCCCGTCGGTGACGATGCGCGCCGGCGACGAAGATCCGCCCCCGGCGATCAGGTCGGCGGCGAGCACGGTGCCGGCTGTCGTGCCGTCGGTGGTCCACAGCTCGCGCCCGGCCACGCCATCGTCGGCCGCGAACCACGCGCGCGCGCCGTCGCCCTGGGCGCGACGCCAGATGGAGAACCCGCTGAGAGCGAGCGACGACCCGGCCCCGGGCCGCACGTCGCGCAGCAGCGTGGTGCCGTTGGTGGTGCCGTCGCTCACCCACGGCTCCGCGCCGGACGCGCCGTCATGGGCGCCGAACACGACACGACCCCCGAGCACGACCCATTCCTGCAGGTAGTTGCCGGGCATGCTGCTCGCGGCGCCCGGCGCCACGTCCCTCAGCAGGGTCGTGCCCGCCGGCGTGCCGTCCGAGATCCAGGGCTCGAGACCGTGCGTGCCGTCGTCGGCGACGAAGAACATGCGGGAGCCGAACGGCGTGAAGCCCGCGGGGTACGAGCTGCCCGTGGGATGGATGTCCTTCACGAGCACGGTGCCGGCGGCGGTGCCGTCCGACTTCCACGGCTCGTAGTCGACGCCGGCCTGCGACGCGACGAAGAACATCGTGTTGCCCAGCGCGGTCAGCGCGTAGGGCGCGGCGTAGAACGCGCCGAGCGGGATGGTCCCCGCGGCGGTGCCGTCGGTCGCCCAGAAGTTGTTGCTGCCCGACCGCCCGTTGAAGAACACGCGGTTGCCGGCGCTCGCGATCTCGTGGATCCCGGCGGACGCTGCGCCAGGAGCCAGGTCGATCACGAGGCGCGTGCCGGCAGGCGTGCCGTCGCTCCGCCACAGCTCCGCGCCGGTCACACCGTCGTCGGCGACGAAGTAGACATCGTTGCCGACCGCGGTCAGCACGCGGCGGCGGGAGGCGTTCAGGACGATGCCCGGACTCGATCCGGGTCGGATGTCCTTGACCATCGTCGTTCCCGCGGTCGTGCCGTCGGTGACCCACAGCTCGAGGCCGTGCGTGCCGTCGTCGGCGACGAAGAGCACCTTGTTGCCGGCGGCCGTGAGGTGGTCCGGACCGCTGCCGCTCGGTCCCGGGTAGATGTCGCGGAGCAGCGACGTGGCGTAGCTCGGCACGGTGCTCACCCACACCTCGTCGCCGCTGCCCGCGGCCCGCCCGCGGAAGATCCAGGCGTTGCCGGTGCGGGCGAGGTCGTACTCGACGCCCTCCAGGCTGTTGGTTGCGTTCACGTCGCGCAGTTGCGTCGGCATCTGTGCGGTGAGGGAAGAGAGGGCCGCGAGGGCGACGAACGTGGCACGCATCGAGCCAACATCATGCCATCGAGCGTCGTGCGCGTGTGCCCCACGTTGCCCGAGGCCCGACCCGCGCGGCGATCAGCGCGGGATCCGCCGTGCCGTCCACGGCGCGCCCGCCTTCTCCAGCTCGGCGTCGATCTGGGGCAGCGCCTCGTCGGTGAGCGCGCGCAGCTCGGCCAGCACCCGCCGGGCGGTCGCGTCAGCGACGGCGAAGCTGTCGCGCTGCGTCCGCGTGGGGCGAGCGGTGGTGTAGGGGAGCGCGTCGGCGATCAGGTCGACGCGGCTCTGCAGCGAAGGGACCGTGGGCATGTCGCGGCGCGCGCGGGTCGTGTCGCCCTGCAGTTCGACGAGCATCGCGGCGGTGCGCTGGGCCAGCGCGTCGATGCGGCCCAGCAGCGCGAGGTCGGCCTTCGGAGTCTGCTGCACCGCCAGCCGCATCTGCGCGAGCCGCGCCCCTGTCTCGTCGGCGATGGCGCGCGCGCCGTTCACGGTGCGGCGCAGGTCGACCACCTTCTGCTGGAACGCGAGCGCCTCGACCTTGTCCTCCGCGGCCAGCGTCTGCAGGTCGAGGGGCACGACCTCGAACGGCACAGGGCCTGTCAGTTGGGTGACGCCGTCGCCGGTCACGAGATCGAGCGCGACGGTGTAGCTGCCGGCGAGGACCAGGGGCCCGGCGGTCGGCGTCTCGAACAGACCGGGCGCGCGCGGGCCGGTCTCCACGCGGTGCAGGGGCGCATGGCGCAGGTCGAAGGCCACGCGGTGCAGGCCGGCCTCGCGCGAGGCGGGCACGCGCCGCACCACCTGTCCTTGCGCGTCGCGCACCGTCGCCAGGACCTGCGGTTCGACCTCCTGGTCTTCCGCGCGCAGCGCGTCCGCAGTCGGGTACGGCGCGCGCTCGCCCTTCTCCCGCGCGCGCTTCTCGGCGGCGAGCCGCTGCTCGCGTCGGGTCTCGATCTTGTTCGCGAGGTGGTAGGTGATCAGCGCGCCGAACGGCGGATTGTCGGCGGCGAAGTAGGTCGAGCCCTGGCTGCCGAGGCCCGTGTTCATGCCCAGCCGGTTGGCGGGCACGTAGAGCGGCGCCCGGCGCACTGGGAACACGTGCGCGCGCGCGGTGAGCGTCGCCTCCGACACGCCGCGCAGCGCCGAGTAGTCGTCGAGGATGTAGATCCCGCGCCCGAACGTCCCGACCACGAGGTCGTCCTCACGGCGTTGCAGCTCGAGGTCGCGCACGGCGATGGTGGGCATGCCGCCCTGCAGGCGGATCCAGTGCGCGCCGTGGTCGAGGGTGAAGTACACGCCGAACTCCGTGCCGACGAAGAGGAGGTCGCGGCGCACGTGGTCCTGCACGATGGTGTAGACCGTGTCGCGCGCCGGGAGATCGCCGACCAGTGAGGTCCACGAGCGCCCGCGGTCCTGGCTCAGGAGCAGGTAGGGCTTGAAGTCGCCGTTCTTGTGGTTGTCGAACGCGGCATACACGGTGCTCGGGTCGAAGCGCGACGCCATCAGGCAGCTCACGTAGGTTCGCTCCGGGACCCCGGGGAAGGTGTCGAGCTTCGTCCACGACGCGCCTCCGTCACTCGTGACGTGCACGAGGCCGTCGTCGGTACCGGCGAAGAGCACGCGCTCGTCGAGGGGCGATTCCGCCAGGGACACGCAGTTGCCGTAGAACGACGTCGAGGCGTTCTTGGCCACCGCGTCGGCTTCCCACACCCGACCCATCACCTCCAACTGGTCGCGGTCGAGGCCGCGGGTGAGATCGCCGCTGATGGCGCGCCACGTGTCGCCGCGGTCGTCGCTGCGGAAGAGCTTGTTCGCGGCGAAGTACAGCCGCGTCGGCGCATGGGCGCTGAGCAGCAGCGGCGAGTCCCAGTTCCATTTGAGCGGTGCGTCGCCCGCACCCTCGCGCGGCTTGATGTCGACGAGTTCACCGCTGCGGCGGTCGAGGCGGACGAGGCCGCCGTACTGCCACATCGTGTAGACGAGGTTCGGGTCGAGCGAGTCGACCTGCACCTCGTAGCCATCGCCGCTGACCGTCACGAACCAGTCGTCGTTGGTGATGCCACCGAGGCGGTTGGTGCGCGACGGCCCGCCCAGGCTGTTGTTGTCCTGGGTGCCCCCGTACACGTTGTAGAAGGGCAACGCCTGGTCCACCGCGACCCGATAGAACTGCGTGACGGGCAGGTTCTCCTTGAAGTCGAAGTGGGCGCCGCCGTCCCAGGTCTCGTAGATCCCGCCGTCACCGCCGATGAGCAGGTGGCGCGTGTTGCGCGGATCGATCCACAGCGCGTGGTCGTCGACGTGGCGATGCAGGTTGCCGAGCGCGGTCCACGTCGCGCCGCCGTCGCGCGACACGGTCGTGATCGTGTCGAGGCAGTAGACTGTGTCGACGTCGCGCGGGTCGCACACGAGTTCGTTGTAGTACTGCGGGCTCGTGGCGACCTTGTCGGAGCGGCGTGTCCAGGTCTCGCCGCGGTCGGTCGAGCGATACGTTCCGCCCTTGCCGAGCTGCGCCTCGACGATCGCGTAGAGCACGTCGGGATTCGCCGGCGAGACGGCCAGCCCGATGCGGCCCTTCTCGACCTCCGGCAGCCCGTGTTCGACCTTGCGCCACGTCGCGCCCGCGTCGGTCGACTTGTAGATCGTCGACTCCGGGCCGCCGTCGATCAGGGTCCAGACGTGTCGGCGCCGCTGGTAGCTGGTGGCGTACAGCACGTCGGGGTCGCGCGGGTCGAGGTGTACCTCGTTGGCGCCGGTGTGCTCGCTGATGGTCAGGCTCGGCGTCCAGGTCTTGCCGCCATCGGTGGTCTTGAACACGCCGCGCTGCCCGCCCGACCGCCACAGCGGACCCTGTGCGGCGACGTACACCACGTCGGCGTCGCGCGGGTCGATGGCGATCATGCCGATGTGCTCGGAGTCCTCGAGGCCCATGCGCTCCCAGTGCTGGCCGTCGTCGCGAGAGCGGTAGACGCCGTCGCCGAAGGCCACGGCGCGCTGGCTGTTGTTCTCGCCGGTGCCGACCCACACCACGTGCGGGTTGTCGGGAGCGAGGCGCACGCAGCCGATCGAGTACGACGCCTGCGCGTCGAACAGGGGCGTGAATGTCGTGCCGTTGTTCGTGGTGCGCCAGACGCCGCCCGACGCCACCGCGATGAACCAGCGCGCCGGGTCAGCCGGATCGACCGCCAGGTCCACGACCCGGCCCGACGAGAGCGCCGGCCCGATCGGACGGAGCGGCAGACCGGCGAAGGTCGCCGCGGTCATCTTGCCCTGCGCCTCGGTCGGCGTGGCCTGCGCGGGCAGGATGGCGGTGGCGAGGAGAGGGAACACCCAGGCGACGAGAGGCACCCGGGCGAGGATGCCTCGGCCCCGGGGCGATTCAAGGACGCCGCCCTTCCGCTACGGTGCCTTCGGCGCGACACTGCGGTGACCTTCCCCCCCCCAAGCAAGGAAACCCATGAAGACCGTCTCCGCCCTGGTGCTGGCGGCCCTGGCGCTCTCTGCGCCACTCGCTGCCCAGCGCCAACAACCGTCCCAAGAGGACCTCGTCAAGCTCCGCGAGGAAAAGCTCGCGAAGGAAGTGTTCAAGCTCGCGCCCTGGAGCTTCGACTACGACGCCGCCCGCAAGCAGGCCAAGGCCGAGGGCAAGCTGATCTTTGCGTACTTCACGCGCAGCTACGCGAATTGACCGCCTTGCAACTCCCTGGAGAGCGGTCCGCTCTCCGACGCTGCCTTCCCCGAGTTCGCCAAGAACGTCGTCCTGTACCTGCACAATACGTCGCACGTGAAGGACGAGCCGTACGGCAACCTTCTCGCCGAGAAGAAGTTCACCGGCTTCCCCACGCTGTGCTACATGGACGCCGAGGGCGAAGTCCTCACCAAGTCGATCGACCGTAGCGTCGATGGCTTCCAGCGCGTCCACGCCGCGCTCGCGGCCGAGACCGAGCTCGCGGCCAAGGCCAAGAGTGGCAAGCTCACGCCGGCCGACTCGATGAAGCTCCTGGTCACGCGCATCGACCTCGGCAAGGTCGACCTGGACGCGGCCAAGACCGAACTGGCCGGGTTCGAGAGCAAGCTCACCGCGGAGCAGAAGGCCGAGATCGGCCCGCGCATCATCGACCTCGAAATGGCCAAGGTCATGTCGAGTGCGCCGCGTCCTCGCACCGCCGAGGAGGCCCAGGCCGCCCAGGCGGAGCTGGCGAACAAGCTCAAGGCGATGGTCGAAGCGAACCGGATCCCGTCCGATCGGCAGGCGATCACGTTCTGGGGCTTGCTCCTGCGCGACAAGGACGAGGCGATCGTCGCCCGCGCCAAGAAGGAACTCGCGGCGCTCGCCGAGCGCGATCCCGGCCAGAAAGCCCGGATCGATCGCATCCTGAACCCGCCCGTGCGGCGGTAGGGCCAGCGGGGGTCGGGCGCGAGGGCCGGGCGTGCTCGGCCCTCGCCGCAGGAACCAGACCTCGTGCCACTGGGCTGGGTGCCACTGGGCTGGGTGCCGCTGGGCTGGGCGCCTTCGGGCGCGTCAGCTCCTGCACTGGCGTGCGAGGTCGTTCTCGCGCGTTCCCTAGTAGCGCGCGACGCCCTGGTCGATCTGTTCGGACCAGGCGTCGATGCCGCCGGTCAGCGACTTCACGTTGGTGAAGCCGTGCCCGACGAAGTACGCCGCTGCGTCCAGCGACCGGACGCCGGTGTGGCAGAAGAACACCATGAAGGTGTCCTTCGGTGCCGCCTTGAGCGCGTCGAACAGCTCCTGGGTGAGCAGCTCTCCGCCGGCGATGCTGGCGAACGCGTGTTCCTCCTCGGAGCGGACATCGACGAGGCGCATCGCCGTCCGGCTCTTGCGCAGCTCGGCGAGCTGCATCGGTTGGATCTGCATCCGGCGGTCGAGTTCGTCGAACTTCAGGATGGTCTGCACCGCTTCGTCGGGGGCCTGGACCGCGTGCTTCTGCAGCACGCTGCGCAGCGTGTCGTCCGGGCTGTAGCCGCAGGAGTTGCAGCCGCCGATGTGGTACTTCTGGAAGAGGGCGCGGCGGGCTCCCGGATACTGGTCCAGGATGTCCGCCATCGTCATGTCGAGGCTGAGGGTCGTGGTCATGGGAATCGGGCCGGCGGGGCAGGAGAAGGCTGCCGGGCGCCGGCGAGGCCCCACCAATAACCTCGGGCGCGTCGGCCTCAAGGGCCAGGTCGGTGGCGTTTGCGAGCCCTGGCCGGGCGCTGGCGCCCCGGTCGCGTCGCGGACGGTCCTGGTGCTGCGTTGTCTCGCCCCCGCCGAATCCATAGAAGATGTCCGATGGCATCGCCTTCCCGACGTCCGCGCCCCCGTGCCAAGGCCCGCAAGCGGGTGCGCTGGACCAGGCCGGAGTGGGTCGACCTCACGGATGCCGAGCTGCTCGAGTGCCGGTTCTGCGACCTCGCGCTGAGCATCGAGAAGACGCCGATCGCGGCCCGCATCGACCAACTCCGCGACGAGCTGCGCCGGAAGAAACTGGTGTTCCAGCCCGATGTCTGGATCTCCACCGACTGGTTCTCGCCCGACGGCGTGCCGGGCATCGCGGTGCCGTTCTTCGTGGTCCACCCGCGCCTCCGCCTGCTGGAACGCCGCCAGATGCAATGGGTGGAGGGCGGCACGAACCGCGCCTTCATGCGCCTGATCCGGCACGAGGCCGGACACGCCATCGACAACGCCTACCGGCTGCACAAGCGGCCGGACTGGCGCGCGACCTTCGGTCGCTTCAGCTTGCCGTACCGCTCGTACTACCACCCCAAGCCCTACAGCAAGCGGTTCGTCGTGCACCTCGACAACTGGTACGCGCAGAGCCATCCGGCGGAGGACTACGCGGAGACCTTCGCCGTGTGGCTCGATCCGGGCTCACGCTGGCGCAAGCGTTACGCCGAGTGGCCCGCGCTGCAGAAGCTCGAGTACATCGACGGGCTCATGCGCGAGATCGGCGACGCGGCGCCGGTGGTCAAGAGCCGCGAACGGCCCGACTCCGTGGCGTCGCTGCGCATGCGCCTCGGCGAGTACTATCGGCGCAAGCGATCGCACTACGGTCGCGACCGGCCCTCGGGTTACGACCGCGACCTGCGGCGCTTGTTCCGCGAGCGCAGGCCCGGCGAGAAGGGACTGCGCGCGCATCGATTCTTGCGCACCGTGCAGCCGCAGATCCTGCGCGCCGTCGCCCGCTGGACCGGCGAGTTCCAATACACGGTCAAGCAGGTGCTCGGCGAGCTGATCGAGCGCGCGGAGGAACTGGACCTGATCGTGACCAACGACGAGCGGGCCTCGCTGCTGGATGCGACCATCATGCTCACGATCCAGACCATGAACTACGTGCACAGCGGCTACCATCGGCTTCTACGATGACGCGGTCGCTCAGGGTGCTCGTCCTCATGCACGAAGACCTCGTGCCGCCGGCAGAGCTGCCCGACGACATCGACGACAAGATCTACGAGTGGCGCACGGAGAACGACGTGCTCACCACGTTGAAGAAGCTCGGTCACGAGGCCCGGCCGCTCGGCGTGCTGGACGACCTCGGCGTGATCCGCGAGGCGATCCGGCGCTTCGACCCGGACATCACCTTCAACGTGCTCGAGGAGTTCCACGGCGTGACGATGTACGGGCAGGCGGTCATCTCCTACCTGGAGCTGATGCGGCAGGCGTTCACCGGCTGCAATCCCCGCGGGCTCGTCCTCGCCCACGACAAGCTGCTCACCAAGAAGATCCTCACCTACCACCGCATCCCGACGCCGCGCGCCGCGTTCTTTCCCCGCGGTGGCAAGGTCAAGCGGGCGAAGCGCCTCGAGTTCCCGCTGATCGTCAAGTCGAGCTTCGAGGATGCGTCGCTCGGGATCTCGCAGGCCTCCGTCGTGCACAGCGACGAGAAGCTCGCGGAGCGCGTGGAGTTCATGCACGACCGCATCGGCACCGACGCGATCGCCGAGGAGTACATCGAGGGTCGCGAGATGTACGTCGGCATGATGGGCAACAAGCGGGTCGAGACCTTCCCGGTGTGGGAGATGCGCTTCGGCCAATGGGCGGAGGGGGCGCCCCGCATCGCCACGGAGAAGGTCAAGTGGAGCCGCAAGTACCAGGTCGATCGCGAGGTGTACACCGACGCCGCCGAGGGTCTGGACCCGGCGACGGAGCGTTCGATCCAACGCATCTGCCGGCAGGTCTACAAGGTGCTCGAGCTCTCCGGTTATGCCCGCATGGACCTGCGCGTGACCGACGACGGCAGGGTCTACGTGATCGAGGCGAACGCCAATCCCGACCTCGCGCGGTGGGAAGACTTCGCGCGCGGCGGCGATGCGGCCGGCTACCCGTACCCGGAGCTGATCCAGCGCATCCTGAACCTGGGGCTTGCCTGGCGGCCGAAGTGGAAGGAGCGGGAGTCGGCCCTGGGTTGACGCCCGCGATCGTCTGACGGCCCCATCCCATCGGGCCGACCCGGTCTGCGTCGCGGCTCGCCGCCATCCTGCCGAAGAGTCCCCGGTGAACTCGCGGCGCTGGGTGGGTCTGGGGATCTTCGTCGCGCTCGTCACCTTGGGTGGCGTCGCGGCCGTCTCCACCATCGGCAATGCGCAGTGGGGGGTGATGGCGGCCTGGGCGGACGCCGCGGCGCGGCGCTGGGACGCACGCGACTTCACGCGGGAACCCGTGACCGGGCAGGGCATCGCCGGGTCGGCGTTCGCGGCCTACGCCGAGGCCGGCGCGCTGGCGGAGGTCCTTGGCCAGAGCGACCAGGTCCTCCTGCGCGACCTGCGCGAGCGCCAGTCGTCGGTGTCTGCGACGGATGCGGCGGACTTCGCGCGTCGCTGGGCGGAGCCGCTCGCTGCTCTCCAGCGCGGCGCCCACCTCACCGATGCGCGCCCGCCCATGAAGTGGGAGGGTGGGTACTCGCAGGCGCGTGCCCTGCTGCTGCCCATGCGCCACCTCGCGCATGCCGCCATGATCGAGGTGCGCCGGCGACTGGCCCGGGGCGAGGACGGTGCCGCCGTCGACCTGTCGCTCGACGCCGCGACCCACGCGGCGGACGTCCTGCACTCACCGGTCGTGGTCGATCAGATGATCGGCACGGCTATCCTCGTGGTCGTCACCGCCGACATGTGGCGCGACGAGGACCTGCGCCGGCTGAGTGCCGATTCGCTGGCCCGCCTGGCTACCGGCCTCGCACAGCTCGATGTTCGCTGCCCGACCACGGTGGCGTGGGAAGGCGAGACGCTGCTCTGGGCGCACACGCTGATGCACGAGTCGACGCGCGAACCCCTCGTCCACGACGCCGCCCTGTCGCTCGCCGACTGGAGGCACGCCTGGTCCGTGCGCTGGGCGGGCGCCGACGCCGTGCTGCAGCAGATCGCCGCGCAGGCACAACTCGCCGTCTCGGAAGAGACCTCGTGGCTTGGGCGGCAGAGCCACCTGCGCGCGGCGATGGTCGATCCTCGCGTGCGCGCCAACCCGATGCTGCAGGTGACCATGGTGAGCTGGGAGGCCGCGGAGCGCTCGCTGCGGTCGGCGCTCACCGCCGTGCGTCTCCTGCGGCTCGCCGTGGCCTGGCACGCGCAGGCGCCCATGCTCGAACTCGCCGATCCGCTGAGCGACGGACCGATCGAGGTGGCGCGGACGCCCGGCGGTGTGACCCTGCGCTCCAGGGGTTCGGTCGGATCCCGCCGCCTCGAACGCACCGTCGTGCGCTGATCACGAGCCGCGGGCCTACGCGATCGGCGCGGCGGCGTCCTTCTTCTTGCTGCGCCGGCCCGTGAAGATCGCCTTCGCGGTGACGCGGACCTTGCGCCGAACGTCGATCAGGTAGGTCTCCATCTTGGTGCTCTCGCGCCCGCGCAGGGAGTTCCAGATGGTGCGCACGATGCGCCAGGGCCGCATGCCGTACGACACGGCGTAGAAGTTGAGCAGCGTCCAGTAGCGCCAGCGCGTGAGCTGCTTGCTGGTGAGGTGGTACGAGTAGTTGTTCTCGTCCCGGACGCGCGGTTCGTTGGCGAAGATCGGTGTCAGCAGGAAGTCGTCGTCCAGCTTGATCCGACCCTCGTTCTTCAACTGGTGGTAGAGGAACGTGTTGGGGATGGGGAAGAAGAAGCCGAAGGCCATGTCCGAGATGCCGTGGAAGGCCAGCCTGCGGGCCAGCTTCACCGTCTGCTTCAGGTCGGCGACGGTGTCCTCCGGGAACCCGGCCACGAAGAACGTGGCGACGTTGAGCTTGTACTTCGCCGCGGCGCGGACCGCGCGCAGCAGCGACTCGTCCTTCATCTGCTTGCGGATGCGCTTGCGGGTCTCGGCGCTGCCCGACTCCGGCGCGTAGTTGAGCGACTTGCCGTTCACGCGCGCCAGCCAGGAGGCGACCTCTTCGTCGATCACCTCGACGCGGGTGCCCGACGGCAACTGCCAGACGATGTCCTTGTGGAACGGGCGGCTCGCCAGCTCCTGGCAGAAGCCGATGATCCACTCCTTCTTGATGATCGCGGTGAGGTCGTGGAACGGGAAGTTGTTGGCGCCGTACGTCTTGTGCCAGTGCTCGATCT
>CAYQMF010000145.1:0-14799 GCA_964418595.1 uncultured candidatus Brocadiaceae bacterium | reverse complement strand
CGGCCCGCGCACGGACCTTCTTCACGTAGTTGACGCCAGTGATGTGCGGCAGCGCCGCTTTTAGGTCACGCAGGAACGTCGCCCCTGCGGAACCGCGCGCGCATGAGCGGACGCGCGCGCATGAGCGGAGGCGGCCGCACGCGCGCACGCCCGTGCCGCCACCCTGCGCGCGGCGACGCGGGCGGGTCAATAGCCGACGGTCAGGTTCAGGCCGTTGCTGACGCCGACGCCCGCGCCCAGGATGGTCGCCGCCTGCAGCGCGAGCGAACCGCCGACGAAGGTCGGGTCGTCCGGGATCGGGAACGCGATCGCCGCGGTGCCGGCGGCGCTCACCGGCAGGACCACGAGCGGTGTCAGCGGCGTGCTCAGGTCGATCCACGCGAAGCACAGCGGAGTGATCGGGATCGGCACGGCGGGCACGATCGTGAGGAACAGGAAGGCCAGCGATCCCGGTGGGCCGTTGGTGAGGGTGACGGTCGTGCTCCCGGCGAGGTACGGCAGCGTCATCGCGAGCGACGGCGAACCGCCACCGGGCGTGACCTCGCACGGCGACCCCACACTGACCACCTGCGGCGGCGGGAACGGCGACTGGCGCAGCACACCGCGGCCATGCGTGAACAGGTGGAAGTAGCCCGCCGAGTACACGATCTCGTCGATCGGCACGACCATGGGCGAGGCGGCCGTCGACCACGTCGAGCCGGAGTTCGCCGACGTCAGGAGCCCCACCTCGCTCGCGGCCAGCATGCAGGTGGGATCGGTGGGGTGGAATGCGATGTCGCGGATCGGCGCGCTGATCCCCGAGGTGGGGATCGAGAACCAGGTCGATCCGGTGTAGCGCCAGATGTTGTTGCCGGCGAAGCCGCCGAAGGTCGCGATGAGCTGCGTCGTGGTGTTGGGGACGAAGCGGATCCGGTTCACGACGCGGTTGGGCACCGCGGCGCTGTCGCGCTGGATGAAGCTCGCTCCGCCGTTGCTGCTCTGGAACAGGTCGCCGTTGTTGAAGCCGATCCAGATCTCGTTGGTGTTGGCAGGGTTCACGGCGATCGCCGAGATGTACTGGCCGGGAACGAGTGGCGTCGACGTGACCGGTGTCCACGACGGACCGGTGGTGGCGGTGTTCGCCGTCTGCGCGTCGTTCGTGCGCCAGAGGCGCTCGCAGCCGACATACAGCCGGTTGGAGTTGGTCGGATCCATGACCACGGGCGCGATGAAGTTGGCCCGCGGCGCCTGACCGCTCACGCCCGGCATGGCGTCGGTGATGCGGTAGGGCGGGTTCTTCCAGACCGGAGAGAGACCGACCTGCCCGCAGATGTAGTCGGACGAGATCCCGCCATCCGTGCTGCGGTGCACGCGGCCATACACGTACTCGCCGTAGTGGACGAGCGGGTTGCTCGGATCCGAGGCGCAGAAGCCCCCGTCGCCGCCGCCGGCGGCGGCCACCGACGTCCACGTGGTCCCGGCACCCGTCTGCAGGCTGAGCGTCCCGTTGTCCTGTGTGCCGCCAAGGAGCACGCCGTTGCCTCGGCGCGAACCACCATAGAACTGCGTGATGCGCAGGCCCTGGCTGCGGTTCTGCCAGGCGATGCTCGGCGCGTAGGCGTTCGCCCCCTCATACACCCCGCCGTCACAGCCGATGAACACACGGCCGGCCTGGCCGGGGCGGTCGATGATCGCGTGCTGGTCGGCGTGCACGCTCCCGAACTGGAACCACGAGCTGACCTGCGCGAACGCGGTGCCACCGTTGCCCTGGGCGCGCCAGAGATCGAGCGCACCGACGAGGAGCGTGTCGTTCAACGGATTGGCGTCGACATCCGTGGGGTCGACCCAGAGGGCGAGGTCGTACCAACCCTGTCCGGCGATGATCGGGTTGACGTTCGCCACGAACACCTGTGTGAAGTTCGCGCCGCCATCGAGGCTGCGATACAGCGTGCCGTTGCCGAGGTCCTTGAACGCGTACACGCAGCCCTGCAGCCCGCCGGTCCAGCCGCGGTGGTAGGCGAGTTCGATGCGGCCGCTCAACCCGTCCGAGAGGGTGCTGATGCCGTTGGCGTTGGTCCACGTCGCGCCGCCGTTGGTGCTGACGATCACCGTCGAGAACGTGGTCGTGCCGACGACGTACTTCACGTTGGCCACGCAGCGCAGGCTGTCGGTCGGGTGGAAGTCGACGTCGTAGCAGTGCACGCTCGTCTGGCCGGCGTTGGGGAACACCGTGCTCCAGGTCGCGCCGCCATCGGTGCTGCGACGGATGCCACCGCGCGTGCCCGCGAGCAGGGTGCCGGCGTTGGGCGACAGGGCCAGCCGGTTGACCCACTGGAACGCGGTTGCACCGAGCGGCGTGTTGGGGAGCTGCGTCCAGGTCGCGCCGCCGTTGGTCGTGCCGAAGATGCCCGCGCCCTGCGTCGGGTCGCCGTTGAAGAACCCGTCCGACAGCGGACTGAAGAACCCCTCGCCAGTGCCCACCCACAGGACCTGCGGGTTGGTGGGGTGCAGGGCGATCGTGCTCACGGCGAGGTTGCTCAGCGCGTCGGCGACCGGCGTCCACGTCACGCCTGCGTTGGTGCTCCGCCAGACCCCGCCAGCGACCCCGCCGGCCCAGATGGTGTCGGGGGCGGCGGGATGGATCGCCAGCGCGCGCACGCGCCCGCCGATGTTGTTGGGCCCGAGGTCCTGCCAGCCGGCAGCGGAGAGCCCGCCGGGCGCATCGATCGCGCGCAGGGCCTCGGCGTCCGCCATCGCGCGCGCCAGGGCATCGCTCGCGACCTGCCCTTTCTCGTCGGCCCAGGCTCGCGCCCGCCATCGCGCCCACTCTTGCGGATGATCGGACGCGGGTGACGTGACGCGCCGGACGGCGCGTGCCAGGGCCGCCGCCGGCATCGTGAGGATGGCGTGGTTGGTGAGCGCGCGGTCGCGGTGCAAGCGGGCCAGCACTCCGGGTTCGAGCCCGAGCGCGGCGGCCGTGAGACCGTCGCTGGCGGCGAGTTCGTCGGCGGTGCGGAACGGTCCCGGTCGCTGCGGGCCGCTGGGCGCGGCGGGCTGCGCCGCGGCGTAGGTTGCGATCAGGCAGGTCGACAGGGCGAAGAAGCGGGGTCGCGTCATGGCTGGGTTCGGATGGCAGGATGTCCATCCACACTCAGCGGAAGGAACGGCGGCGTGTTACACCGGGCGTTCGCGGGAGAAGGCGCGGGCATGGCTCCGCCTATCCCCCCGCGGCGAGGAGTTCGGAGAGCCTGGCCAGAGCCCGGCAGAGCTGGGTGCGCACCGCCCCCGGCGTCCGCCCGCTCTCCGCGGCGAGGTCGGCGTGGCTGAGCCCGAGGAGGCGCGTGGCCGCAATCACGTCGCGGTAGTCGGGCGGCAGCGCATCGAAGGCCCGCTCGATCCGCGCCACCTCCTCCGTTGCCGCCGCGGCCTGGCTGGGGGTGCACAGCGTGGCATAGCCCTCGAGCACGTCCGCGGCATCGACGACGCGCGCGGCCGCGCGCTTCTGGGCTCGCCAGTAGCGCACGCGGTCGACGAGCTTGCGCTCCGCCGCGCGGAACAGCCAGCGCCGCAGCGCCGCCGGCCCGCGCAGTTCGAGGCGGGCCGCCTCGCCGAGCATCTCCACGCACACGGACTGCACGACGTCGGAACACGATTCGTGCGCGCGCAGGTCGGGGCTGGCCCGCAGCCGCACGTAGGCGCGTAGCGCGGGCAGTTGCGCCTGCAACTGCTCCGGCAGCGATGCGCCGCGGTCGGCGGAGTGGGGCATGGAACGCGCAGAGTATATTCCTGCGCGATGGCGCAGGCGTTCGAGGCGCTGCTGGCGATGCTGCTCGAGCGCATCGAGACCGAAGGCACCGGCGCCATCGACGCGTTCTGTGCCGAGCATCGGGACGATGCGGCCGCGCTGCGCCAGCGGGTGAACGAACTCGAGCGCCTCGGCCTCCTGCCGCGTCCGGCCGAGTCCGCGGCCGGCAGCGACAAGAGCGTGGGCAAGCACCGGCTCCTGCGCCTCCTCGGAGCGGGCGGCATGGGGGTCGTCCACCTCGCGCTCGACACCGCACTCGGCCGGCGCGTGGCGCTGAAGACGCTTCCCGCGCACGCGCACGTGAGCGCGGGGGCACGCGAGCGGTTCGGGCGCGAGGCCCGCGCGGTCGCGCGCCTGCACCACCCCAACATGGTGCCGATCTTCGAGATCGGCGAGCACGAGGGTGCGCCGTACTTCACCATGGAGTACGTCGAGGGGTGCACGATCGCCGATGCGTTGGCAGCGTTGCGCCGAGCCGGTGCGCATCCGTCGGCCCTGACGCCGCACGATCTGCTGCGCGCCGCGGACATCGGCACGACGGCGTCGGGCGCCACGCTGGCGGCCGCGGGTGCCGCCGTGGACTACCCCACGGCCGCGGCGCATCTCGCGCTCGCGGTCGCCGACGCGCTCGCGTTCGTGCACGCCGAAGGCGTCCTGCACCGCGACGTGAAGCCTTCCAACATCATGCTCGGACGCGACGGAAGCGTCCGGCTCTTCGACTTCGGGCTCGCGCATTGCGCCGACAGCGCGCCGCTCACCCTGACCGGCGAGTTCCTCGGCACGCCGCACTATGTTTCTCCGGAGCAGGCGCGCGGGCGCGCGGTGGACGCCCGCACCGACGTGTACGGCCTCGGCGTGACGCTGTACGAGCTCCTCACGCTGCAGCCGCCCTTCCGCGGCGGCAGTCCCCAGGACGTGCTGCGCGCGGTGATCGAGCGCGATCCCACCCGGCCGCAGGCCCTCAACGCGGGGATCCCCCGCGACCTCGCGAGCATCTGTGAGCGGGCGATCGAGAAGGAACCCGCTCGCCGCTACGCCGGCGCGGCCGGGTTCGCCGCGGATCTGCGTCGCTTCCTCGCCGGCGCGCCCGTACACGCGCGCCCGCTGCGCGCCGTCACTCGCGCCTGGCGCCGGATGCACCGCAACCCGGCCCTCACCGCGGCCATCGCGTTCGGCACGTTGCTCCTGCTCGGCACGCCGATCGGCCTGCTGGTCGCCAACGTGAACATCCGCGCCCAGGCCGACGCCGCGGAGGCGAGCCGGCGGGACGCGGGCACGCTGGCGTTGGTGCTGGAGCAGGTGTTCCTCGACGCCGACTTCGAGGAACTCGGCCCCGCCGCGAGCGCCGCGGACCTACTCAAGGCAGCCGCGGGGCGCGTGCGCACGCAGCTCGCAGACCTGCCCGCCGAGCGCGCCCGCCTCCTGATGAAGCTCGGCAGCGTGCTCGGCGGCCTGAGCGAGGTGCAAGACGCCCGCAGTCTGCTCGCGGACGCGCTGGCTGCGCAGGAGGCGCGGCTCGGCGTGGATCACCCCGATCTCGCGGAGACGATCAACCATCTCGCCAACGTCGAGCAGCTCGGCGGCGAGCTGGCGCGCGCCGAACAACTCTACGTCCGGGCGAGGCAGATCCTGACCGGCGCCGCGCAGGCCGACTCCGCGCTCGGTCGCACGGTCGCCGCCAACCTCGCGATCCTCATGCTCCGCACGTCGCGCGCGCAGGAAGCGCTGCCTTTGCTCGAAGACCTGCTCGCCGCTCTCGCGCGGCAGCCGGTGCCGCAACCCGACCAGGTGGTGCAGACGCTGGTCTCGGCCAGCCGCGCCCAACGCCTGCTGCGACGGCCCGCGGAGGCGGCCGCGTTCCTGCAGCGCGCCCGCGACCTGGCCACCGCGGGCGGCGTCGGCGAGCGCAGCATGGAGCTGGTCCTCGGCGCCGAGGCGCAGCTCGCGATGGACCGCGACGACCTGCCGCGGGCGCGCGCGCTGCGCGCCGACCTCGTGGCGCTGGCGCAGAAGGTGCACGGCGAGCGCACGGTCAACGCGGCCTGGGCGTTGTACGAACTCGCGGAGCTGGACCTGCGGCTCGGCGCGACGGAGGCGGCGGAGCGCGGCGGCGTCACCGCCCTCGCCATCTACCGCGAGCGCTTCGGGGCCGACGCCGTCCACCCCGAACTCGGTCCGCCCCTGCTCGGCCTCGCGGCGGCCGCGCGGGCCCGCGGCGATGCGGCCGCCGCCGAGCAGCGGTTGCGTGAGTCCTTGCCCATGTTCGCGAGCAGCAGTGCGTTCGCCTGGCTGCATGGGCGCGCGCACCTCCGTCTGGCCGAGGTGCTCGCGGCGCGCGGCGAGACCGCCGCGGCGCGCGAGTCCCTGGCGCGGGCCGACGCTCTCTTCGCTGGCTTCCGCGGCGTGGCCGACGAGCACGAGGACCTCGTCGCGGCCCGCCGGCTGCGGGATCGGATCGGACGGTAGGCGCAACGCGCGTTCGATCGCGGCCAGCGCCTCGCGCGCACCTCCGCGATATCGCGACGATCAGAAAAACCCAGGCGACGATGTCGAGACGGCTGCGGTCGCGCCGCCTCTTGGGCATGCGAACCTACCTGTTCTCGCTCGCGGCGGCCGGTGCCGCCATCCTTCCCCTGGCTGCCCTCATCACGCCCTCGACTTCCCCCGTCACCCTGGCCATGCAACAAGCGCCCACGATCACTCCGTTCCTGTGGTTCGAGGGGGACGCCGAGGCGGCGATCGGCTTCTACACCTCGATCTTCCCCGATGCGAAGCTGGTGACGAAGACCTGGTGGGGCGAAGGCGGCCCCGTGCCGAAGGGCACGCTCATGACGGCGACGTTCCGGCTCGCGGGCCGCGAGTTCATGGCGATCAACGGCGGGCCCATGCACCGCTTCAATGAGGCGATCTCGCTGTTCGTGTCCTGTGCCGATCAGGCAGAGGTCGATCACTACTGGGCGAAGCTCACCGCCGACGGTGGCGAGGAAAACCAGTGCGGCTGGCTCAAGGACAAGTACGGCCTGTCGTGGCAGGTCGTGCCGAGCGTGGCGTTGCCGTTGCTCGCCGACCCCGATCCGGCGCGGGCGCGGCGCGTGGCCGCGGCCTTCCTGCAGATGCGCAAGATCGACGTCGCCGCGCTGGAGCGCGCACACCAGGGCAAGTAAGGAGGCGCGATGAAGTTCATGTTGTTGATGCAGGGTCGCCAGAGCGACTTCGCGGCCATGGGCGCGTGGGCTCCGGCGGACATCCAGGCGCACATCCGGTTCATGATGGACCTTGCCGCGGAGCTGACCGCGTCCGGCGAGCTGGTGCTGGCCGAGGGCCTCGAGATGCCGGAGCGGGCGAAGATCGTGCGCGCGCAGCGCGCGGATGCGCCCGTCGTGACGGAGGGTCCGTTCGCGGAGACCAAGGAGTTCCTCGCCGGCTTCTGGCTGGTCGAAGTGGTGTCGGCGGAACGCGCGGTCGCGATCGCCGCGAAGGCGTCGTCGGCGCCGGGCAAGGGCGGCGCGCCCATCGGCATTCCCATCGAACTTCGCGCAGTCGGCTGTCCGCCGGAGATGTGACGTGCTCGGGCCCGACGTCGAGCGACGGTTGCGCGAAGCGATCCCACGCGTCGTCGCGGCAGTCACCCGGCGGTGCGGCGACTTCGCCGCGGCGGAGGACGCCGTGCAGGACGCGTTGCTCGCGGCGGCGACCGACTGGCCGCGGTCGGGCGTGCCGGACAACCTGGGCGGCTGGCTGTTCCAGGTCGCGGTGCGCCGCGCCGCCGACCAGCGCGACGCGGAGCGGGCGCGCCGACGGCGCGAGGCGGAGGTCGCGGCCGGCTGGGGCGAAGCCGCGCCGCCGGCCGGCGTCGACCTCGACGCGGAGCTGCCCGACGACACGCTGGCACTGTTGTTCACCTGCTGCCACCCGGCGCTCACCGACGCTTCTGCCATCGCCCTGACCCTGCGCGCGGTGGGCGGCCTCACCACCGCGGAGATCGCGCGCGCGTTCCTCGTGCCGGAGGCGACGATGGCGCAGCGCATCAGCCGCGCCAAGCAGACGATCCAGGCGGCGGGTGGTGCCTTCGCGCTGCCCGGTGTGGCCGAGCGCGAGCGACGTGTCGGCGCGGTCCTGCACGTGCTCTATCTGATCTTCCAGGAAGGGCACGCGGCGAGCGGCGGCGAGGCGCTGTTGCGTGTGGATCTCGCCACGGAGGCGATCCGGCTCGCGCGCCTGCTCCGCGCGACCCTGCCGCAGCACGCCGAGACGGAGGGGCTGCTCGCGCTGCTGCTCCTCACCGACGCCCGTCGCGCCGCGCGCACCGACGTCGCGGGCGACCTCGTGCCGCTCGACGAGCAGGACCGCAACCGGTGGGACCGCGCGGCCATCGCCGAGGGACGCGCGCTGGTCGAGGCCGCGTTCGCACGCGGCGCGGTCGGCACCTTCCAGTTGCAGGCGGCGATTGCCACCCTGCACGCCGAGGCATCGAGCGTCGAGGCCACCGACTGGCCGCAGATCCTCGCGCTCTACACCGTGCTCCTGAGGCTCACGGCCAGCCCCGTCGTGGCGCTCAACCGCGCCGTCGCCGTCGCGATGGTACACGGGCCGCGCGCCGGCCTCGATCTGGTGGCGGACCTCGATCGGGATCCGAGCCTCGAGTCGGGCCATCGGCTGGAGGCCGTGCGTGCGCATCTGCTCGAACGGCTCGGCGATCTGCCGTCGGCGATCGCGAGCTTCCGCGCCAGCGCGGCGCGTGCACCCAACGCCGTGGAGCAGCGCTACCTGCTGCGGAAGGCGGCGCGGCTCGCGGGGGAAGGCGAAGACGAGGCAGGGTGACGCGGCGCCGGCGTGGAGCCAGCGCGACGGCTCACCGCCCGCGACCCTCGGCCTTCTCCTTCTCCTTCTCCTTCTCCCTGTCCTTCTCCGCCCACAACCTCCGGCGTGCCTCCATCACCGCGCGCTCGATTGCATCGAGCGCCTCCAGCGCCGCCTCGCGCGAACGCGCGCCGCTCAGCGCCGCGGTGGCCTGCACGATCGCGTCCGCGGCGACTGCGAAGCGGCTGTGGAAGCGCACGCGGCGCGGCGTGCCGTTGTAGAGGTTGAGCCCGTAGGTCGAGGTGAAGTTGGCGACCGCCGGTTGCCAGGCCTTGTCGTCGAAGGCGGGCTTGTCCCACCCGTCGGCGGGCGTCGCGCTCACGCGCCATTGCGGGTCGGTCACCAGTTCCTGCGCCGTGCCGTTGGCGTCCGTCCACAGCAGCCAGCAGGCGAGCGCCGCCGGCCCGCCGGTGTTGGTTGCCTCGATCGCAATCACGTTGTCGCGCCCGAGTCCTTCGAGGTCGACGACGTGTACCTCTTCCCAGTCGTCCGCGCGCGCGACCTCATTGCCGTTGACGGAGACCACGCACTCGTTGTCGCAGGTGAACACGAGGCGCGCGGAGGTGACCTTGTCCGGGAGCGTGAAACGCCGGCGCAACCAGAGCTGCTGTTCTTCCTGCATGTCCTGCGACCAGATGCGCTGCGCGGGCCCCGCGGCGTCGGGATCGAGCGCGGGCTGTTGCGCGGGAAGAGCGGCGGCAAGGAGGAGGAAGGCGAATGGGCGGAGCATGGCGGGCAGTCTACTCTTCCCGGTCGCGGCGCAGTCGTTCGCCGGCCCACGCTGCGCGACCTGCACCAGGTCCCGATACAGTTGGCGCGGTGCGTCGAGATTCGAGTCTTCCGCTGCGCGCGACCCTGGCGTTCCTCGGGCTCGTGGGAGGCATCGTGGTGTACCTCGTGGCGATGGGAGAGATCTCGGGATCCGACACCACTCCGAAGGGAACAGCGCCCGTCCTGCAGATCCCAGGTCCGGAGGCTGGCTTCCGTGGCGAGGTCGGCGTGCCAGTGCAAGATGAGGCCGGGCCGACGTCCGAGACCGAGCGCGCTCGACGAAGCGCGGTGGGCACGGAGTCCGAGGCGGTGACGGCGGTCACCGTCCCGGCGGTCTTGCCTTCGTCGGTCGTGGCGCCATCGACACCGGCGCAGCGCGAGGCCTTCGTCCTCCAGTTCGTCGAGCCCAAGTTGGAGACGATTCGGAGCCAGTGCTACCTCGATCTGCGCGACAAGTACCTCGCCTCGATCCGGAGCGATCTCGATGCCGCGTCGCGCGCGGAAGCCCAGCGACTCGTGCACGAACTGGTGGACAGGGAGTACGAGTTCCGGATCGAGGCCAACCGGTGCCCGGCAGACCAGGTGCGTTCGGCTCCGGACCTGTCGTCCGGAGCGATCGACTCCGGCAAGGGGGAAAGCGGGGTGATCGAAGTCGGCGTGTCGCCCGACGACCTGTGGGGTCGCGGGGCGAAGACGGCGAGGGTCGCGTACTCGCTGCCCTACGCCGTCTACCCCGGGCTCGAGAAGGCGAAGGACGCGGTTCGCCGAGCGCGCGCGGCGTGCCAGGTGTTCTTCTGACGCCCGCTCCGGCGTGCCCTCACGCCTTCGCCGCCCGCAGCCGTTCGCCCGTGGTGAAGAACAGCCCGCCCTTCAGGTGGTGGATGGTGCGCGGCCCGTCCGCCGCGAACCGCCACTCGCCGTCGCGATAGAGCGCGTCTTCGGCCCACGCCGCGACGATCTCGGCGACGAACAGGTCGTACCGCTCCGCGATCCCCGCCTCCGGCACCACGCGGCACTCGAGGTGCGCGGCGCAGCCGGCGATGAGCGGGGCGCGCACGACGGACGGGGCCTCGACCCCGATGCCGAAGCGCGCGAACTTGTCGAGGTCGCGGCCGCTGACGGTGCCGACCGCCATCGTGAGGTCGGCCTGCAGGGAAGTCGGGACGCTCACCGTGAACTCGCCGGACGCGTCGACGAGTTCGCGGGTCCACGTGTCGGCCGCGAGCACCGCGGCGAGCCTGGGCGGAGCGAAGTCCAGCGGCATGACCCATGCCGCGGCCATCACGTTGCGGCGGTCGCCGTGCGCGGAGGAGATCAGGGTCGTGGGGCCGTGGTTGAGCAGGCGGTAGGCGTGGGGGAGGGGGACGGGGCGGCGCATGCGCGTCATTGTTCGAGCACCGCCAGGAACTGCCATCGTGTGGCACGGCGTGTGCGAAGGGCGCTCCCATGCTCCATCGCCCAGCGCTCCTCTTCGTCGCGGCGTGCCTTCCTGGCCTCCTCCCCGGGCAGGACGACGAGGTCGCGACCGTCGATCCCTACACCCGCGGTGAGCCGGCGGCGATGGCGCGGGCGGGGGTCACGGCGCTGCAGCGCTTTCCGTGGACCGACGACCACACGACGGTCGGCATCCAGGGCCTCATGGGGCACGAGCCGTTCCGGTTCGTGGAGACGGAGCACTTCCGGATCGCCTCGTCGCTCCTGGCGATGCCCGTCCCGGCCGAGGCCGCCGACCGCCGCCGCCTCCGCGACGAACTCGTCCGCCTGAAGGCCCGCCTCCCCGGCGTCGACCCCAACGCCCGCACCGTCGATCCGTGGCTGCGCCTGCACCTGTACGCGCAGCGGCTGGAGTCCGCCTACGCCGAGTTCGCCACCCGCTTCGGCGTGTCCGCCGCAGCGATGGCGCGCAGCAAGCCCGGCGGTGCGTTCGCGCTCGACTACGCGGGGGAAGGCCCGCACCTCGGCCAGCGTGGCCGGTTCCTCGTCGTGCTCGCGCGCAGCGGCGCGAGCCTCGGCACCTACGCGCGCAACTACCTCGACCTGCCGGCGCCGCGCACGACCACGCGGCACCACCTCGCCGGGCCGGGCTCGCTCCTCCTCCTGGCCGCCGAAGACCTGCCCGACGAGACGCACCGCGACGACGCGAGCCTGCACGCGACCGTCGCCTACCACGCCGGCCACATGTTCGTGGACGCGTACCGTTCGTACTGGCACGACTGCCCGGCGTGGTTCGAGGAGGGCGTGGGGCACTGGCTGCGCCAGCGCGTCGAGCCCGACCGCGCCTGCTTCGCCGTGCGCCCGGCCCTGCTGCCGCGCGACCCGTCGCCGGAGGATTGGGGGGCCAACGTGCGTGCGCGCCTCGAACGCGGCAACGCGATCGCCGCCGCCGACCTGTTCCGCGTGCGTAACGACGGCCTCGCCTTCGACCATCACCTCGCCGCGTGGTCGCGCATCGACTTCCTGCTCACCGCGCACGCCGAAGCCTTCCCGCTCTTCGCGCGCGCGCTCAAGGGGCCCGACCCCGACACCGTTCCCCCGGTCCCGACCCCGGCGCGGGTCGAGGCCCGCCAGACCGAAGCGCTCGCCGCGGTGTTGGGCTGGACCCCCGCGCAGTTCGACGCGCAGTGGGCCACCTGGGTGAAGCGCAACTACCCCAAGTCCTGATCCGTCCCCGTTGTTCCTATCGAGACCATCCCGATGAAGACCTTGCTCCGCTCGTCAGCGCTGCTGCTCGTCGCCGCCGCGCTTCCCGCCCAGCATTGACCGCCGCCGGTCGAGGAGGTGGTTGCCCCACCTCCGCCGCCTCCGGTCTGGAGCGGCCCCGGTGATGTCAGTGTGTTCGGCCCCTTCGCGAGCGGCCCCGCCGCCCCGGCGCCGGTGGTTGCGCGCCCGGGCGCGCCCGCTCCCGCGCCGCGCGCACAGGCGCTGCGCTACGTGCCCGCGCACATCGCGCAGGCCCTGCGCCGCTACGGCGCACCCCTGCAGCTCGCGCACGAGCGCACCGCGCTGTCGTTGCTGACGTACGACTGGGACTACGCCAAGGTCATCAAGCCCCCGGCCGACGGCATCACCGTCGCGCAGCAACGCCCGCGCGCCCTGCCGCTCGGCGAAGCGGTGGCGAGCGTGGCACGGGGCGACCACCGCCCGCTCCTCATCCTGCGCGAGTGCTGGCACTGCGGCAGCGGCGAGGAGTCGGAGATCGGGCGCAAGCTCGCCAACGAGAAGACCATCCTGCTTGGCAAGTGGTTCCGCTGCGTGCGCGTGTCCGACGCGGTGCGCCACGAGGATCACCCCCTGCACGCGATCTTCGCCGGCGCGCAGGCGGCGCACCTCGTGCTCGGCCGCGCCAGCGGCGAGATCACGCCGATCGAGAGCGGGCGACCGCTCAGCGCACTGTGGGCGACGATGCGTGCGCACATCACCCAGGCGTACGAAGGTGACCCCGACCCCGCGGTCGGCGGGCTGCTGCAGATCCTTTCGCAGTACGACCACCTCGACAACCTGGAGGCGGAGCTGGCGGGCCAGCTCGATGCGGCGTTGCAGACCAAGGCCGGTGCCGCGCCGCAGGTGGCGACGCTGAAGCAACGCCTCGCGCAGCTCGAAGTCGAGCGCAAGGATCTCGACGCGCGCACCAGGACGGCGCTGGCGCTGCCGCTGCGGTGAGGCGGGCGACGCGCTCAGCCGCGCGCCCGATCCGGGCGCGCGGCGTCTTCGCGCCGCTGACTCGACAGCTCAGCGCACATTGCACACGCGGCGACCGGGGCGTCAGCGGGCCACGATCGTCAGCGAGTACATCACAGGTAAGTGACCCTTGCCGGAGAACACGCGAACCGCGTATCGCCGTCCGGCGGAGACGGCCACGGGCGACCCGTCGCGGTCGCGACTGGGACCGATCGACTCCGTTGGCTTTTCGAGTCGCTTGCCCTCCGCCGAGACGAATTCGTAGCTCACGTGTCCGCGGCCGTTCTTCGGCATGGTGTTGACCATGCGCACCGAGCACTGACCGTCGCGTTCCGGCGTGAACACGTACCAATCCTCCGCGTCGTTCCCTTCGCCGACGCGTCCCGAGACCTGGTGGCCGACGCTCAACCCGCTGGCCGCTGCAAGCGAGTCGTTGGGTTCGTGGTCGTCGTCGACGACCTTGACCTCGTCCGGTCCCGCGTACTTCTGCGTCTTGTAGCCGATGGTCACCGGCCTGCGGATCTCGAACTCGCCGTCGTTCTCCGTGCGGCTCACGTAGCTCGCGTCGAGGCCCAGCACGCCGGTGAGCCCGACCGACAAGCTCTTCCCCGTCGCATCACGAAAGCCGATGCGGACGTCCTCGACGACCAGCGCCTCCATCACGAGCGGAGTTCCTTGGCGGAGTTCGACCTGCAGGTTGCCGGGGATCTTGTCCCAGCGGTCGCGGATGTCCTGGGTGCTCAGGGCGCGGATGCTGGCCCTGCCGATCTCGATGCTGAAGTCCACGACCTGCGAGGACTCCAGTCCCGCTTTGATCGAGACGAGGTCCTTGGTCGCTCCGGTCAAGTCCCGCAGGACGTCGATGCCGGCCGCAACGCTGTCGGAGTGCTTCCACCGCGTCAAGAACAAGGCCGCTGCAGGCTCGCGTGACGGCACGGCGCCGCCCCAGAGGTTGTCCGGGTAGGCGCGCACGGTCGGTGCTTCCGGGTGCGAGCCGACCTCCACGAGGCACGCGGGCAGGATGTCGGAGCGCGCCGGGCGAAGTGGCAGGTAGCCGTTGGCGCGAACGACGTCCTCCAGGTGCTGGGGCACGTGGCGCGCAGCCAGGGGACCGGCGCAACTGCAATGGCTGGCGACCAGGGCAAGAAGGACGAACCGACTCGCACGCATCCGCATGCGTGTCGAGGATCCCGAGGAAAGCCCGTCGATGCAATCGAGCGGATCAACTTCGCGCGTGCTGTCGATGCCGGGATCCCGCTCAGCCGCGCGCTCGATCCGGGCGCGCGGCGTCTTCGCGCAGCACCATCGCCAGCGTCTCGACGAGGCGCGCGGCGTCGGAGGCGGTGAAGCAGAGCGGCGGCTTGATCTTGAGCACGTTGTCGTGCGGGCCGTCGGTGCTCAGCAGCACGTGCTCGTCGCGCATGCGCTCGACGATGTAGGCGGCCTGCGCCGTGGCCGGCGTGCGGGTGATGCGGTCGGTGACCATCTCGACGCCGAGGAAGAGACCGGCGCCGCGCACGTCGCCGATGAGCGGGTGCTCCGTCTGGAGCCCTGCCAACTGTGCGCGCAGCTCGGCGCCGACGCGCTCGGCGTGGGCGGCGAGGCCTTCGGCCTCGAGCACGTCGAGCACGGCGTTGGCGATCGCGCACGACGCCGGGTTGCCGCCGAACGTGTTGAAGTACTCCATGCCGGTGACGAACGCGCGC
>CAYQMF010000144.1:0-15062 GCA_964418595.1 uncultured candidatus Brocadiaceae bacterium | reverse complement strand
GGGCTTACGTTCTTCGAGAAAGAACGCAGACTTTCACGCTGGTCTGAGGACTAGTACTAGTTTCAGGGACGGTTCGTCCCGCGGGACTCACGGCGTGACTGCGCGCAAGCCGGTACTGGCCGATAGACCCTGCGGTGCAGCGGCATCGATCACCCAACCTTGGAAGTAGAAGGAGGTCTGCGCCGGCACCCCGGCCGGCCACTGCACGGGCAGCGACCACGCGCCCCGCGCGTCGCCGGCGACCGCGAGCACTACGTCGGGACGGGGGACAAACACGCCCCCGAACAGCGGCACGTTCACGGCCGCGGTCCCCAACACCAGTGCGCCGGCGGCGCTGGCGGGCATCCCCGCGAGCCGCAGGTCGACGGGCGTGTTCGCACGCAGGGTGCCGTGCCCGTCGATCTCGGGAATGCCAGACAGCCCAGGCACACCGCGGCCGACGTCGGACCACGCCTGCGCGCCCGCGCCGCGGTAGACGCCGAGCGCCAGCCGGTACGCACCGCCATCGAGGTCGGACGCGACGTGGAGAGCGCGCCCGCGGCTCGTCCGTTCCAACACCACTGCACCCTCGCCGGTCGGATCGTCGTGGATCGGTACGCCGGTCGGATCGAGCAAGGACCCAGCCATGTCCAGTCGAGCCGCGATCACGTCGCCGATCCCGGGTTCGTAGTCGAGGTGGTTGCGGTGGTCCGCCCACATCGCCAGGTACTCCCCTTCCAAGGCCGCGATGGCCGGGCGGAGCTGCGCCTGGTTTGCCGCCGAGACGATCGGGCCCGCGAGCGGGTCGGGGGAAGTGCCGTCGCCGTTGATCCGGCGCATGCGAACGTCGGTCCGATGCGGCAGCGAGGAGTAGTACTGGTAGGCGATGACCGCCTGATCCCGCGCCTCGTTGGCGGCGACGGCGAAGCGCGTCGTCGAGGCGGCCACGTCCGCCGCGTAGAACACCGGCTGGGGGCTGCCGTCCGCGAGCACCGCCGCGCCATTCAAGTTGCCCCAGAACAGCAGCCAGCGATCGGCGAGCGCCACGACATCGGTCATGCCGCTCACGCCGAGCTGCGCGGCCTGCGGGCCCGAATCGAGGAACCCCCCACCGACTCCATCGATCCGCCGGAAGCGCATCACCGCCGTCGACTGCTGCGTCGGATGGTGGTACCGAGCCCCGATCAGGAACACATCGCCCACCGCGTCGGTGCGCGGTGCCCCACCCTCCATCACCAACACCGGAGCTGCGTCGAGCAGGGTTCCGTCGGCGAGGCAGCGCCGGAAGAAGATCAGCGGCGGTGGGCCGTTGGTGGCGTTGGATTGGATCTCATGCCAGGTGACGAGGAACTCGCGGCCGTTGCAGGCAACGTCGGGAAAGCCGATCGCGTGGTCGCCGGCGCGGATGAGGAAGGGCTCGGCGGCACTGGGTCGGCCCCAGGCGTCGACGTGCCGGGCAACGATGCGGCGACTGCCCGAGGTCGTGCTCACGTACACGATCAGGTAGCCGGTCGCAGGAGCGCCGGCCATGCGCGGGTAGATCTGGCTCGGCCGCGAGACGCTCACGGCGGACGGCGCAGGCGCGGAGCCCGACGCATCGAGTGAGGTCGCGAAGATGTCCGCGATGTCGGCCCCGTACGGGTTCGACAGGCCATGGTCGGACCAGAACAGCGGTGTCCGGCCAGCGCCGTTCGCCGCGGTGACCTGGCCGACGGCACGAGCTGAGTTGAAGATGGATCGGCCGGCGACGAGCACCGTGCCGCCGGCCGCGACCTTGCCGGCGTAGACGCTCGGACTCTGGTCGTAGGCGAAGGTCCAGTTCTGCCCATCGAACGCTACGCCCAAGCCGGAGACCGCGTTGGCGGTCGCTGTGCCGAGCAGCGCTCCTCCCGGTACGGCGATGACTCCATTGCTGTCGACGGGAGTTCCCCGCACCTCACCGGCACCGGCCCACGCCACGTAGAAGCCACCGGCGTGTGCGCCGACCGCGGGCACGAAACCGTGCGTCGTGGTCAGGGTCACCGCGGTGCCGAGCGTGTTGCCCGCCGCGTCGAGCCGACGCATCTCGGCGAGCGGGCTGTAGGCGACCGAGTAGGCGATGAGATAGCGCGTCCCGTCGCTGGCAATCTGTGCACCCGTCGGTGGCGAGCCCGCCGGCGCGGGGACGAGCACGCGCTTGCTCCCGACCACGCCCGCAGCGCTCACGACCGCGCCCTCCAGCGATGACGACGCGAACACGTTCGTCCACCCGACCAGCCAGTTGCCACCAGCGGAGGCGAGCACGGGGAATCGCTCATCCGCGTCGGGGTCGTCGTAGATCTTGATTGGCGTGGCGTCGCGCACCGTCCCCGCGGCGGTAACTCTCGTCCCATAGATGCCGGTCGAACGGTAGATCGCCGTAGGCCTCGTGCTCTCGAACACGACCAGGTACTCGACCCCGTTCCAGGCGACCCGGGGATTGATCTGATCCCAACTGTCGGCATTGATCAGGATCGGCGTCGTGCTGAGCGGCCGGCCGTTGAAGTCGACCAGCACGCCATAGATGTCGAAGTTGCCGGGGACGGACGATCCCGCGGCCTGGCCACCGAACACGCTGTCGATGAGGCTCGACCGATCGTCCTGCCAGACCACCAGCGCACTCGCCGCCCCCCGAGCGATCTGCGGGTTCGCCTGATTGCCCGGCGATGGCGCGATCGCCTCGTCGCCCGGAACATGGACCGGAGGCGTGTAGGTCTGCGCAGCGAGGCCAGAAGCCAGGCCGGCGGCGAGGAGCGCGCTCTGGAGGGCGACGGGGTGCACGGGGAGTCGCATGGGCTGATTGGGGCAAGAAGGATGCCGAGCGGCTTGCGGTGCCCGCGTGTGCGTTCGGCGAACACGCGCGTGGCGATCCTGAACGCGAGAGGCGCTCATAGCGTGGTGCATTGAAGGGCGTTGGTGGCGGTGAAGCCCTGAGGGCCGGTGGCATCGAGGAGCCATGCCTGGGTGAAGACGTCCCGGCCCGCGGGTACGCCCGCGGGCCAGCTCGTCGCAAAGCTCGACGTCCCGCTGCCGTTGGCGACCAGGAGCAGGAGCAGGTCCGGGGCGGGCACCAGCGTGCCCCCGAACAGGGGCAGGTCGAGGCGCGAGGCTCCCAGCGCCAGGGCCGCGAGGCTCCCCGCCGGTCCCTCGATGGTGAGCGCGAACGGAGTGCCGGCGCGCATCGCACCTGAACCACGCAGCAACGGCACACCCGCGGCACCCGCGAGCCCGTGCAGTCGGTTCCGCCAGCGGGGCTGGTTGTGCCAGATGCCATAGTTCCAGACCGGCTTGCCTCCCGCCGAGTGGATGCCGCCGAACGCGTGCACGCTCGACGTCGCGCGATCGGGAGAGAGCCAGATCGGCAGTCCGTCCAGACCGCCCGGCACGGCTTGCCACGTCACCCCGTTGAAGCGCAGCAGGAAGCCACGCGGGTCGCCGCTCACACCGGCATAGAGCTGGCCCTCCAGCTCGCACGTCGAGTAAACGGAGTAGCCGATGAGGCCGCTGCCCAGGCTCGACCACGCGGTGCCGTTCCACCGCGCCAGGATGTTCGTCGGCGTGGACCCCATGGCCGTGAACCGGCCACCCACCACCAAGTCGTTGCCGAAGCTGGCGAGGTGGTCCGTGAAGTCGTTGGGTGTCCCGATGACGGTCGCGTTGGCGCCATCGAAGCGATGAACCCCATAGGCGCCGAACGCGGCGGTCGTGAAGTACAGATAGCCGTCGCGATGCACGTGCAGGTCGTCGACGACGCCGTTGACGCTGACGGCCACCACCCACGCCGTGCCGTTCCACACCCGCAGGGCCCAGGGACCGTTCCCGTAGAGTTGACCCTGATACACGGCGATGGCGAGCGGGATGCCGCCGCCGAACGGCGTCCAGGTCGTGCCGTCGAAGCGGGCCATCCCGGCGATCGCCTGTCCGTCGATGTGGGTGAAGGATCCCGAGACGATCAGGTCGCCGTTCCAGAGGAGGGCGTTCTCCACCGCGCCGTCGAACGTGGCGAAGCGCCGCCACTGGTCGCCGTCGTAGCGCGCGATCGCACGGGCCGCCACGCCCCCGATCTCGTCGAAGGCCCCGACCACGAGCCAGTCGCCGCGGTACTCGATCATGCGGAAGCCGCTGCCGTGCACGCCGTGACCGCTGCCCATCTGCCGCCAGGCACTGCCGTCGAACGCCACGACGTTGGTGGAGACCACCGCGGTCCCCGCCTCGGGTGGCTGCCCGGCACGAGTGAACTCGCCGCCGACGAGCAGGTCGGTGCCATGCACACCGAGGGCGAGCACCGTGGTCGGGATCGAGCCGCTGAACACGCCGGCCACGCCACCGACGCTCGTCCAGCTCGTGCCATCGAAACGGGCGACGTACGGCCCCAGTGACGTGAAGGTGCCGCCGGCGTAGAGCACGTTGCCGACCGTGCGCAGCGCCTTGATGGTCGACGTCGGACCGCCGGGCATCGCCTGCCAGGCCACGCCGTTCCAGGAGGCGATGCCGTAGATCGGCGTGGTCCCGGAGAACGAGAACGGACCACCGGCGATGACCCGGCCGCCGTACTCCGCCAGCGCGCTCACCGACCCATCGAACCCAGCACCCATCGGCCGGAAGGTCGTGCCGTCCCAGCGCGCGATGCCCTGCGCCGGCACTCCGTTCGCGTAGAAGAAGTCGCCGCCGACGAGCAGCTCGGTGCCGACGACGAGGAGCGACTCGCCGTAGCCGGGTTGGCCCGCGCCGAAGCCGCCGAGGCCGACGCCCAAGGGAGCCCACGCCGTACCGTTCCACCGGGCGATGCCGTTCGCCGGCTGCCCGCCGGCCAGGTCGAACGTCCCGGTCGCGTACAGCTCGTTCTGGAAGACCGCCAACGCGCGGATGTCGGCGTCCCACGCGATCTGTTCGAGGCCCTGACCGAGAGCGTCGAAGGTCGTGCCGTTCCAGCGCGCGATGTTGTTGCGCGGCTGGCCGCCGGCGAGATCGAACGTGCCAGCGACGATGAGGCTGCCGTTGAACTCGCACATCGACCGCACCGTCGGCGTGGCAAAGGGCGCCCAGCCCCCCACCAGGTCGACGCCGGTGCCGACGGCTCGCCAGCGGGTGCCATCCCACCGGGCCAGGCAGGCGATCTCCCCGTCCTTGGCGGCGAACGGATAGCCACCGGCGTACGCTTCGCCCCGCCAGGAACCGAACGAGAAGACCCGGCCGCCGAGGCCGGGTGCGGCGGTGTCGGTCGCCCAGGCTCCGCTCTGGGCCGTCGAGAGACCGGGGAGGGCCAGCGCGAGCATGGCTCCGGCGGCACGGGTTGTTGCGGAGAGGGCGCCGCCGCGAGGGCGGGCGGGGAGGTGTCGGGCGCGGGTCGTCTGCATGCGGATGGTTTCCGACACTCGATGCGCGAGACGCAGGCCCGTGGCTGCCAGGAATCCGCGGACCAATCGCAGTCCACATTCCTGGCAGTCGACGTCGCGACCCTGGCGCACAGCTCTCAGTCTTCCCTTCCCCGACCGAAAGCCACCGCCGCCGATGACCACGTCCCCACGTCACCTTTCCCGCACGCTTCGACGCACACGCAGCCTGCTCGCCAATTGCCTGCTCGTGGCGTCCGCCGCAGCCCAGACCCCGTCATGGTCGCCCGAGTTCGCGACCGCGGGCCTCGGCGGAACGGTGTACCGGCTGGAGACCTTCCGGAACGAACTGTACGCCGGTGGCGAATGGTTCGCGGCGAAGGGTGGGGTCATCCGCGGCATCGCCCGCTTCGATGGCTCGGAGTGGCATCCGGTCGGCACGGGCATCGATCTGGTCAACTACAGCTACCCGTACCTCGGGCCGTGGGTCCGGGCGATGACCGTGTACAACGGCGAGCTGATCCTCGCCGGGATCTTCGATCGCGCCGGCGGCGCACCGGCCAGTTACATCGCCCGCTTCGACGGCACGACCCTGCGCCCGCTCGGCGGTGGGTTGCAACTGACGTACGACGAGGCCGACGTCCGCGCGCTGGCGGTCTATGGCAATGAGCTGTACGCGGCGGGACACTTCGACCTCGCCGGTGGCCAGCCCGCAAACGGGATCGCCCGCTGGGACGGGACGACCTGGCGTCCGCTCGGCAGCGGCCTGATGGTGTCGATCAACAACACCGTGGGCTTCCCGCGCAGCTTGCACGTGCACAACGGGATGCTGATCGTGGGCGGCGAGTTCGACCGCGCGGGCGGGGTGGTCGCCAGGAACATCGCGGCATGGAACGGCGCGAGCTTCGCCGCCCTCGGGGCTGGGGCGTCGTACACGGTCTGGTCGCTCGAGAGTCTCGGCACCTCGCTGGTCGCCGCGGGCCAGTTCCAGATCGGGGCGAATGTCGCGATGGTCGCTGTCTGGAATGGATCCGCGTGGAGTGAACTCGGGGCCGGGGCCCCGACCGTGCCGGTGACCACGCTCTGCGCTGTGGGCACGCACCTCTACGCGGATGCTGGCGCGACCCTGGTCCGCTTCGATGGCTCGGCGTGGACGACGGAGGGAGTCGCCGCCGGCATCTTCAACGGCGTCGAAGGGACGAGCGTCCGCAGCCTGCATCAGCACGGGTCGGACCTGATCGTCGGCGGTCAGTTCACGCGCGCCGGGCCGACCGCGGGAGCACTGCGGACCGCCTCGGCGTGTGTGATCGCCTTCGACATGGCGGCGGGCTGGCGCTCGCTGGGCGGCGGGCTGGGACTGAGCCGCCCCGCCGACCACCTGCTGCCTTGGCGAGGCGGCTGGGTGGCCGCGGGCGGCTTTGCCGAGGCCGGGGCCGTCGCCACGGGCGGGCTCGCCATCTACGACGGCGATCGCTGGCACGCGGTCGCGACTCTGGATGGTCCCGTCTGGTCGGCGGCGATCCATCAGGACGCCCTCGTGGTGTCGGGGGCCTTCACGACGATCGATGGGCAACCCTTCCCGGGCATCGCCCGCTACGACGGCACCCGCTGGCAGGCCTTCGGTTCGCTCGCACCCTACCGACTCCTCGCCCACGCCGGTGATCTGTACGGGCTCGGGGGCCCCGGCCTGCAACGGTGGAACGGCAGCGCATTCACCGTCGTCGCCCCAGTCACCGGCGTGGTGAGCGACGCGTGGTCGCACAGCGACGGCCTCCTCTACGTGACGACAGGCTCTGCTTTCCAGCACGCGATCCACACCTGGAACGGTTCACAGCTCCAGCAGATCGGTACCGCCAATGACTTCATCCACGCCATCGGCGGCTACGGCCGCGACATCGTCATCGGCGGTCGGTTCACCCGCGTGCAGGGGGTGCAAGCGAACCTGATCGCGCGGTGGGACGGAGCGGTGTGGCGTGCGATGACGGCCCCAGTCAGCGGCTACTCGGCGGATGCGTTCGCCGAACTGGACGGTGCACTCTACGCCGGGATCAGCGGCGACCCGCGCGGCCTCTGTCTGAAGTTCGAGAACAACGTGTGGCAGCCGCTCGGCACGGGCATCGACGGCTTGCCGACGCTGTTGTTCGCCGATCGGGCAACGGCCAGCGTCTTCGCCAGTGGCGCGATCCTGAACGCGGGCGGTCGGCCGACCCTCAACCTGGCCGAATGGCGCACGCAGCCCGCGTGGCGCAATCGCCTGCGCGGGCTCGGCGGTACGCAGGGTGTCCCGACGCTGCTCGGTCGCGGCGCGATGCGGTCCGCCACCCCGGTCGCGTGGACGGTCGAAGGACGTGCCTCTACGCCGCTGGTGTTGTGCCTCGGCGCGACACGCGTGGACCTTCCCCTCCTTGGCGGGACGTTGGTGCCCGCGCCAGACATCTTGCTGCTGCACGCCACGGACCCGTCAGGCCTCGCCACCATCGCGGCGCAATTGCCGGCGGGGATGGCGCTGGGCACCAACCTGTACAGCCAGGCCTGGCTCCTCGACGCCACCGGCCCGGCGGGGCTCACGGCCACCAATGCGCTGCAGTGCACGGTCCAGTAGGTCTCGACGACAGGCGTCGGCTGCGTCGGCGGCGATGGATCGCAGGGCTGCCATCCAACCCTTCGAGGCGCCATCATGCTCGGGGTGCGTCCCGGCCCTGGGACGCCAGGGCCTCGATGCTCGACCTCACGCGCCTCCTCAGGGACCTGCACGGCGACTCGTCTCCACCCGACGAGATCGCCATCAACGCGCTCTACGACGAGATTCGGCGCCTCGCTCGCTCGTGCATGCGGCGCGAGCGGGGCGACCACACGCTCGTGCCGACCGCGCTGGCCAACGAGGCCTACCTGCGGCTGTTCGGGGCCACGAAGCCGACGTTCGAGAATCGCGAGGAGTTCTTCGCCGCGGCGGCCACGACGCTGCGCAGGATCCTCGTCGAACACAGCCGGCGCAAGGCGAGCGCGAAGCGGGGCGGCGAACATGCCCGCCGCGACCTGGACGCCGACAGCCTGACGGCGCCGTGCGCCGACGAACGTCTGTTGGCGGTCGACGACGCAGTGATGAAGCTCGCGGCCTTCGATCCGCAGAAGGCACGGCTCGTCGAGCTGCGGTTCTTCGCCGGCCTGTCCGTCGAGGAGGCGGCGGTCCTGCTCGGCCGCTCGGAGCGGACGGTCGCGCGCGACTGGCGCATCGCCGCGGCGTTCCTGCGGGCGGAACTCGGCGCGCGGGGCGGGGGCCATGACCTGGACGCGTGAGCGCTGGAGCGAGATCGAGTCCCTCTTCCATGCCGCAGTGCAACGTCCGCACGGCACCCGCGCCGCGTTCCTGGCGGACGCGTGTGGCGCGGACGTCGTCCTCCGCGGCGCCGTCGATCGCCTCCTCGGCGCCGACGCCGAGGGCAGCGACGACCTCCTCGACCACGGGGCCATCGATCTCCTGCGGGGGAAGGATCCGCTGCTCGGGGCACGGTTCGGCGCCTTCCGGCTCGTCGAACGCATCGCTGACGGCGGCATGGGATCCGTCTACCGGGCCGCGCGCGTGGATGGCGACTTCCAGCAGGATGTCGCCGTGAAGGTGCTGCGGCTGGGACGGGTGGACGCCCAACTGCACGAGCGCTTCGCCCGGGAGCGACAGACCCTGGCGCGCCTCGTCCATCAGAACGTCGCACGCCTGCTGGACGGGGGCACGAACGAGCACGGCGTACCCTTCTTTGCGATGGAGCTGATCGATGGGCTCCCATTGGACCGGCACTGCGACGAGGCCGCAGCCCCGATCCGGGCCCGCCTCGCCCTCTTCGCGACCATATGTCGTGCTGTGCACTTCGCGCACCAGAATCTGGTGGTGCATCTCGATCTGAAGCCGAGCAACATCCTGGTGGACCAGCATGGAGTGCCCAAGCTCCTCGACTTCGGCGTCGCTGCGTTGCTCGAGAGCGTGATCGAGTCGAGTGGCGCGCCGATCCGGAACCACCCTCTGACGCCGGAGTACGCGAGTCCCGAACACGCGCGCGGCGAGCCGCCGAGCACCGCGTCGGATGTCTACTCGCTCGGCGTGGTGCTGCACGAACTGCTCACGGGGGTGCGGCCCCTACCTCCGCAGGGAGCGCCGAGCAAGCGCGCGGCAGACAGCGACGCAGCGGGCGAGGCGCGAGCGAAGGCGCGCGGTACCAGCGCCCGGCAGTTGGCGAAAGCGCTGCGCGGCGACCTCGACTGCTTGGTCGGCAGGTGCCTCGCCGCCGATCCAGCGGCTCGCTACGCGTCCTGCCAGGAACTCGTCGACGATGTCGATCGCCACCTGCGCGGCCTGCCGATCGTGGCGCGCGAGAGCAACCTTGGCTACCGGGTCGCGAAGTTCGTGGCGCGCAATCGCATCGCCGTCGGCGCCGCCTTGGCATTGGCGATCGCCTTGCTCGGCGGCATCGCGTCGACCTGGCACATGGCGACGGTGGCCCGGCGCGAACGCGACGCCGCCGATGCGGCGCGGGTGCGGATCGAGCAGGAGATGGGGCACGCCCGCATCGAAGCCACCTCCAGTCGGATCGTGACCACGTTCCTGGGCGACTCGCTCTTGTCGACCGAGTTCGTGAGCGATCCTGCGATGCGCGACAGGGTGCGCACGACGATGGTCACGCGCGCCGCGCAGGTGCGCCGGCAGCACGCGGAACAGCCACATCTGCGCGCCAACCTGCTCGATGCCCTGGGCCGCGCCTGTGCCCAAGTCGACGCCTTCCCCGAAGCGGAGGTGCTGCTGGAAGAAGCCGCCGGGATCCGTACCGAACACATGGGTGCCGAGAGCCTGGAGTACGCGCTGAGCCTCGCAAGTCTCGGTCGGCTGCGATACCAACAGGGTCGCTTCCCGGAGGCGCGCCGACTTCTCGCCGACTGCTACCGCCTGCACAAGGCGTGCGCGCCCGACGTCCACACCGACGTCGCGGCGGCCGCGAATGACCTCGCCGCCGCCGAGCGCGCCTGCGGGGATCGAGCCCGCGCTTTGGAGCTGCACCGTGAGGCGCTTCGGCTGCGCCGCGAGGGTAGCGCCGATCCGGTGCTGGTCGCCGAGAGCCTCAACAACCTCGCCAACTCGGAGCCCGAGTCCGCCGTCCGGCGAAGCCACCTGATGGAAGCGCTGGAGATCCGAGCGCGCATCCTCGGCGAGGACGATCCGCTCACGATCCAGGCCCGCGTCAACCTGGGACGCCTCGCCATCGCGGACTCCGACTTCACCGCGGCTCGGCCGCTGCTCACCGACGCGGTTGCGTCGTGCCGCCGGATCAATGCCCTGGGGATGGACGCCCTCGGCCCGGCGCTCAGTTCGCTGGCCTACGTGGAGCTGCGCCTCGGCGACCTCGCCACGGCGGCCGCGGCGATCGACGAAGCGCTGCGCCTCGACCGCGCGCGCCTGGGCGACTCGCACCCGCGCGTCGCGATGGACCTCGAGGTCCAGGCCAACGTGCTCGAACGCCGCGACGGCGCACCCGCGGCAGTGACCGCGTGGCAAGAGGCCCTGCGCATTCGCAAGGCGAAGCTGCCGGCCGGCCATCGCGACATCCTGAACACGCTCTGCAGCCTGGGGGGCGCCCTGTGGCGCGCCGGCCGCGCCGACGACGCGATTGCCCCGCTCACTGAGGCAATAGCGCTGTACTCCGCGACGCCGGAAACCGCGACCGTGGCGATGGCCGACACTCACGCCCTTCTCGGGACCGCGCTCGAAGCGGTCGGTCGGCACGAAGACGCCGAACGATCGCTACTGGCCGCACTCGGTCTCGACCCGCGCCGCCCCTCGATCCGTAAGCTGCTGCGGGAGTTCTACGAACGGCGGTCTCGGCCGGCCGACGCGGCCCGCTACCAGGACGAAGCGAACACGGCGAAGGAGTGAGCCCCGCGGCGACCGAAGCCTTCACAACCTGGTCATGCGCAACGCGTTGGTCGCGCGTCCCGCCGGTCCGAGCAGGTCGACAAGCCGCGCGCGCACAACGACGTGCAACTTGGTCGACAAGCGCGACGGGCGTTTGATCCTCGGTTCCCATGGCCCCGCCTCCTGTGCTCTTCGACCTCGACGGCACGTTCGTCGACTCGCTTCCTTCCACCCGGAGGGTTTCGTGCGTGGTGACCGAGTCCTGGTGTTGTCTGGCCTCACCGTGCAGGAGCTGACGAGAGCACCTGCAGGAGTTCGTCGGCGACTTGCGGAGGTCCCAGAAGCGCACATCGAGGCATTGCAGCTTCGCGCTGAGGCTGCGGAGCTTGCGGACGCCTACCTCGCCGCCGGCGTGCTCACGCCAAAGATGCGGGCCGACGCTCAACACATCGCCATCGCCACGGTGGGACGGGTTGACGTGCTGGTGAGCTGGAACTTCAAACACATCGTCAACCTGCAGCGCATCCACGGCTATAACTCTGCGAACCTGCGCCAGGGCTATCCGATGATCGATGATCGAGATCCGAACCCCGCGAGAGGTGCTGTCAGATGACCAACAATGAAAAGAAGTTCGATGCTGTCGCGATGATGCGGTCGGCCAGAGACAAGATCTCCCTTGAGATCAATGGCATGACCCTGGACGAGCAGTTGAAGTGGCTCGTCTCCCAGGAGATCGAGGACCCGTTCCTCAAGCGTCTGCGAGATCGGGCCGCCCAACCAGCCGCAGCAGCGGACGGCGGCAGCCGCCGCCGCTGAGCGGCACAGACGCCGGTTCGCTGCTCCTCGCGCGCGCCTTCGACTTCACGACGTGCCGGAGACACCAGGAGCGGGGCCGTCACCAATCACGTACGCGATAGATCTCGACCACGCCCGGATGCAGGTGTTCGAGCGAGTCGCGGGCTTCGTCGCTCAGGTAGCTGTCGTCGATCGTGAGCCCGTTGAGGCGCGCGACGGCGGAGCTCTTCGCGAGGACCTCGACGACCTCGTCGCCGATCTCGTTCAGCGTGAAGTCGATCCGTCGCAGTCCCCGCAACGTTGCCGAACCGAGAACTGCCGACACACCAGCGGCGGTGATCATGTTCGACCGGAGGTCGAGCGTGTGCAGGCCGACGAGCGACGGCGCGGTCGCGAGGGTTCGGGCCCCGGCGTCGCCGATGTCGCAGCCCATCAATGACAGGCTGCCCAGCCTGGCCAGCGAGGCCCTCGCGATCGCCTCGACACCTGCGAGCTGGGCGTAGGTCCCTTCGAGATCGAGCGTTTCCAGGGAGCCGACCGGGCCGGTCATCAGGGTCTCCACGCCGTCCCCCTGCAACTTGTTGCCTCCGAGCGCCAGCCGGCGCACCGGTGCCAGACCGATCAATCGGACGATGTCCGCCGCGTCCCTGGCAACGAGATCGTTCAGGCCCAGGCGCAGGTCCCGCGGCGTGATGGACGCGAACCCGTCGACGACCTTCGCCAGCTCGCCACGCCCGAGCCCGCAGGATCCGGCATCGAGCGCTACCAGCTTCGGGACTTGGAACAGGGGCTGGACTCCGGCCCCGAGCTCGCCGCGCACCTGGAGATGCGTCACTTGCATGCGCGTCAGGCGGGCGACCAGTGCCGGAACGCGTCTGGCGTCGAGAGGGCCGACGAGCGCAAGGGTCCGGATCTGCGCCACGTCCGTCGACGCGAGTGCGCGATCGAAGTTGTCCGCAGCCACGCCGAGCACGCGGCACGCGAGGAGCCGGGGTTCGACACCCTCGGTCTCGAGGCGTGCCGTCCAGCGCGTCGTCGGGGAGCGTTCGAGATCGTTGCGACCGGCGAGAGCAAGCTCGATGTCGGCGATCCGAGCACGCACCGCATCGTCGCTCATCGCATCGAGCGCCGCGCACGCGTCGTCCCAGCTATCCGGAAGCTTCACTTGACCTCGCTGGCATGACGGAACAGGGCTGCCCCAGAGAGCGGTTTCGAGGGCCGTCACATTCTTCCACACGGCCTCGTCGCTGGCATCGGCGTCCCAGCACGACGTGCCACTCCGGCACGGGCGGAGGAATCTGGAGGAGGCCGCGGAGTGCCAGGGCCGCGGCCTTGACCGTCCCTTGACCGTCGCTCGCGCGCTCGACCTACGCTCTGCCGATCGCCCGTCCCCTGCACCTCCCCCCGTTCGCCTGGCTCGCCGTGGTCGTCGCCTCCGCGGTGGCCCTCGCGGCACTCGTCGTCCGCGACCTGCAGCGCACCGTCGACGCGCAGGCCGCGCGGGCGCGCGCGCAGGCGCAGCGCGACGCGGAGCGCGATGCCCAGGACCTGCATGCGGCGTTCCTCGCGCCGGCGACCCTCCGGCGGGTGCCGGATGCCGTGCGCTTCACCCTGCGCGATGGGCGCGTGGTCGTGCCCGACGACCTGCTCCCGCTCGACACCGATCCGGCCCCCCCCGATGCGCAGCTCGATGCGCTCGCCGCGGAGCGTGTGCGCCGCGCGCATCGCGCCGACGATGCTGCCGCCGGTCTCGCGGAGCTGGCGCCGCTCCTCGACGACCCGGCGTTGCCGGCGGCGACGCGTGCGTGGCTGTGTGCCGACGCCGCCTGGCGCGCGCATCGCGGGGGACTCGACGCGGAGTGTGAGGCAGTGCTGGCGAAGGTCGACGGCGCCAGTCCCCTGGCGTCGGCGTCGGCGCTGCTGCTGGCGGCGACGCGCGCCGCGGCGCTGCCGCCGGGCGCGGAGGCGGTGGTGCGCCGGGCGCCGGTGCACGCCGCCCGCGCGCTGTGCGACCGCCTGGAGGCGCTCGCGTTGCCGGTGAGCGCGCTGCGCACCGCGGCAAACGACGCCGCCCAGCGGCGCGACGTGCTGCGACGGGTCGAGGCGCTGGCGCCGTCGCCGGCCGCGGCCGCGGCGTCGATCGCGCGGGGCGTGGAGGGTGGTGTGCTTCTCTATCGGCCTGACGAGGCGACCGGGGCGCTGCTCGCGCCGGAGGCGGCGCTCCCGGTGAGCCCGGAGTTGGTGGCGGCCGGGGCCGGCGAAGTAGCGACGTTCCCCATCCCCGCCGGCGCGGTCCCCGTCGTCGCCGATGCGCTCGCGCTCCTGCCTCCGCCGCTGCCGACGCCGGGACCCTTCTCGGGCGCCACCGGCACCGCCGTCCTCATCGTGGCCCTGGCGCTGCTGTGCGGCGCGGGCAGCTTGATGGCCTTCCGCGCGCAGCGGCGCGAGGCGGCCGCGCTGCGCGCGCGCGCCGAGTTCCTCACCATGGTGACGCACGAGCTGAAGACCCCGCTCGCCGGAGTGCGGTTGGTGGGCGAGCTGCTCGCCGACGGCCACGTCACCGACCCGATCGAGCGCACCATGTGGCTCGTCCGCCTCAACGCGGAGGCCGCGCGGCTCGGGCTCCTCATCGAGAACGTGCTCGACCTCGGTCGCCTCGAGCGCGGTGAGCGGGCGCACGCGCCGGCGCCGCTCGACGTGAACATCCTCGTCGCGGAGACCACGACGTTGTTCGCGCCGCTGGTGGAGCGGGCGGGGCTGGCCCTGCGGGTGACCTCGACGGTGGACCGCGCGTGGGTGGCGGGAGACGGGGCGGCGCTCCACCAGGCGCTGCTCAATCTGCTCGACAACGCGCGCAAGTACGGGCGCGACGCGATCGAGGTCGACGTGAGCGCGGCGAACGGGGTGGTCACCGTCGGCGTGCGCGACCACGGCGTAGGCGTCGCGCCGGCGGAGCGCGAGGCGATCTTCGGCCGCTTCGCCCGCGGCGCGGCGCACCGTCACGGCGGCATCCCCGTCGTGGGCCTCGGCCTGCACCTCGC
>CAYQMF010000143.1:0-15095 GCA_964418595.1 uncultured candidatus Brocadiaceae bacterium | reverse complement strand
GGAACACGGTCACCGCCGACACCGTGATGCGCGACGCCTGGTAGCTCGCGAGCAGAGCGGGCGGCGGCTGCGGGTCGCCGTCGGAGATGATGATCACGTGCTTGAGCGCCGCGTCGCACGCGGCCAGCGCGTCGTGCGCCATCCGCATCGTGGGCCCGAAGCCCGGCATGTCGCCGACCTGCGCGGCGTTGACCTTCCAGCCATAGGTCGAACAAGCTGCGTGTCGCGTGGTCGAACAAGCTGCGTGTTGCGCTCCCCCGGCGTGGGTGGCTTGGATGCCTCGCCCCTTCGCGACTCGTTGGCGGACGCCGGTGAAGGTGCTCGAGCGCGGTGAAGTTGCCGGATTGGCCGTCGGGGTACAGATCTCCCCCATCCGCACAGGAATCCCTGCGCAGCGCAGCCTCAGTCGGATCCCAACGACGGCAGGGGCGCAGCCGGCGGTGGCCTCGCCGCAGCGACGGCGGGGGGATCCGCTGCCAGGCCGAGGTGGAGCAGGATGCGCCGGATGGAGTCGGGATCGAGGATGGCGGCGAGCAGGCGGCGCCGGCCGCCGCTCTCGCACAGGAAGACGTCGACCCGGCGCAGCAGCTCAGCCCAGGAGTAGCGGTGGCGCTTCTGGGCGGGAGGCTTGCGTCTGGCGTTGCCGGGCAGGGATGGGTGTGTGCAAGGCACCGAAGTCGCGGGTGGAACGGCCGGCGCCGCGACGTCCTCCGGCGGCGGTGGCACCACCCGGCTGCGCAGCGGCGCGGCCGGCGCGAACAGGCCGTGGTAGGTGACGAGGTGGGCGCGCGGCCGCGGCACGAGCGCGGCGAGCCTGGCGATGAAGGTGAGCGGATCGAGCACCACGTGCGACGAGCCGTTCGCGGAACGCGCGCTTGAACCTGTAGAGCACCCTGCCGTCGGGCGTCAGCGACAGGCGCTCGTGCACGATCGGCGGGCGCGCGGCGTAACGGCAGAGCTTCTCCAGGCGCTCGGTCGCGCCGGCAGGGACGCGCACCGCCGCATGCAGCGAGAAGCCGTCGATGGCCGCGCACAGCGGCCCGCGGTGGAACTCGCGCAGGGGCTGTGAGTCCTGGCCGACGCGTCGCACGGGTGCGCCCGCGTTTGGTCCGAACGCGATGCGACCTTGCACGACGGCGGCGCCGAGGATGTGGTGGGCCGACGCATCGAGGCCTTCCTGCTCGACGCTGTGCTCCTCGGAGAGCCTGCCGGTGCGGCGCAGGAACCGGAGCACGCGCGTGCGGATGGCGCGGACGAGGCGCGCGACGTCGGCGTCGGTGATCGCGTGCGCGGCAAGGCAGTCGAGGCGCTCGGGCTGGTGGCGCGCGAGAACCTCGGCCTGCCCGACACCGGTGTGCGCGACGACGACGCGTCGGCGCGTGCGCTGGTCGAGCTGTTGCGCCGACAGCGGCCCGCCGTGCTGCTCGCCCCGCACGGCCGCGACTTCCACCCCGACCACGTCGCCGGCCAGGATCTCGTCGAGGGCAGGTAGTCGTCGACATCAGCGCGGTCGCGGAGCGCAAGCTCGACGTCATCCGCTGCTACCAAAGCCAGATCGACGGCGCCGACAACGCGCACTTCGTGTACCGGCTCGGCCCGCTCGAGCGCGTCGACCTGCGCGACCGCTTCTACGGGTTGCGGATCGGTGCGCGCGCGGGCGAAGGCTTCGTCGTCGACGACGCCTGGGCGCTCGGCGACGCGTCGGCGTTGCTCTGAGGCGACGCCACGTCGCCGTAGGCATCGCGGATCGCCGCGAACCAGCGCACGAGCAGCGTGATCAGCGCGACGGCGAAGGTCACCCCGAGCACCGGGAACACCCAGAACCCCGACGTCACCCACTGCGGCGGCGTCTCGCCGTGGAAGCGCGTCCAGCCGTTGGCGGTGCCCATCGCCAGCAACCAGCCGACCAGGGCGATCGCGGCGAAGTTGAGGACGCGCAGGCTGCCGGGCACCGTGAGCCGCGCCGCGAAGTCGGGCCGGCGATCGAGGAGGAGCCAGGTGAGGCCCGCGAACAGCGCCATCGAGTCGATGCCGATCTCGGCGCCCATCGCGTGCGCCGCGACCACGTGCGTGCCGTGGATGAGCGAGTTCCACACCGGCACGGAGATGACGATCGACATCGTCAGGTTGAACGCGTTCCAGTTGCGTACCGACGCGAGGAAGCGCAGCGACGGATGGTGGGGGGCCGCGGCGCGCAGGCTCGCGACGACGTCGATGAGGACGCGCCAGAGGATGATCACCTCCGCCATCGACACCAGGAACGCCACCCACTTGGCGGCCTCGTCCTGAGGGACGTGGTAGGTGTGGTGGACGTAGTTGGTGAAGGAGTTGAGGCACCCGACGCCGAACAGGGCGAAGGTCCACCGCGTGTGCGCGGCGGTGGTATGGCCGGTGATGCGCTCGCGCACGTAGGCGATCGCGCCGTACACCATGAAGTTGAACGAGCCGACCAGCGTGCCGCACGACTTCCACTGCAGTTGCAGGTCGCGCAGCGGGTTGTCGCCGACCGTCGGCAGCATCCACACCTGCGCCTCGACGAAGGCGTAGGTGAAGAGACACGTGCCCACGGTCCACATGTAGATGTAGACCGGCTGCCCCCAGAAGCCGCGGAACGCGCGCTTCCAGAACGACCAGGCGAACGCCAGCCAGCCCGCCAGCAGCGGGATCGCGAACACCGGAGGGAACTCGAAGTACTCGCGCCCCGACGAGACGCCCATCAGGGCCGTGACGAAGATCCCCACTCCGGCCGAGGCCCAGCACACGGTGTGGAACTTGAAGCGCAGCCGGTCGCCGGCGGTGAGGCCCTCACCCTGACGGGCGATCCACGCGTAGACCACCGCCACCGCGGCGCCGTAGATCCAGAGCGTGATGAAGGTCGTGTGCACCGGGCGCACGCGCGGCATCGCGAGCCCCAGGTCGTTGAGCCACAGCGACGCGGCCGGCACGTAGTGCAGCACGCTGAGCGCGCCGCCGGCGAGGGCGAGGACCAGGCAGCTCAGCGCGAGGCGGAGCTGGGTGCTGACGATCCGGTCGACGTCGCTCACTTGAACTCCCACCAGGGCAGATCCAGCGGCGTGCCTTCGCCGCACGCGGCGACGAGCGCGGCGCGCGCGCCGTGCAGCCACTGCAGGAAGGCGATCACGTCGGGTCTCTGCTCGGGGGTGAGGGGCGCCGACGGCATGCCGCGCGCGATGCGGCCGTGCACGAGCACGTCGTCGATCTGCGCAGGCGAGAGGCGCGCCGCGATGCCGGTGGGGTCGGGCGCGACGCCGAGGCCCAGGGGATTGGCGCGCAGCGGCACGTGGCAGCTCGCGCAGAAGGTGGTGAACAACTGGTGGCCGCGGCCGACGTCGCCGTTGCCTTCCCCCGCCGCGGCGACCGCCTGCACGGCCTTCTGCACAGCGGCGGTCACCGCGGCGATGTCCGGCGGCAGGCGGTGCCGCGCGACGCCGATCCCGGCGCGGTCGATCGCGCGCAGGTAGGCCTCCACCGCGTCGACGTCTTCGCTCAGCAACCCGAACGCCGGCATCTGCCGGCTGCCCTTGCTGAGCAGCTCCGCGAGGCGGGCGCGCGGCACGCGCTGCGCGGCGTTGGTGAGGTCGGGCCCCAGGAAGCCACCGAAGCCGAAGATCTGGTGGCAGGACGCGCAGTTGCGCGACAGGTAGATGGCGCGCCCTGCCCGTTCGAGGTCGGTGAGCGGCGGGTGGTCGGCGGCCTTGCGGTCGCCGTACACGAGCGCGCCCTGGGCGGCGAAGGCGCCGAGCAGGCCGAAGACGAGGAGCTTGCGGTGGACGATCTGCACGGCGAAGGAGCGTCGGACTATGAAGCGCGCGGGACGGAAAGCAACGACGGGCGCGGGTCGGACCGGCGCAAAGAGGACCAACGCGGATGTGCGCCGGCGCGTAGAACCGGGCCATGGTCGCCGTCACGCGTCGCTCCCTGCTCGGAGCCGGTCTCGCCCTGCCGTTCGTGCCACCTCCGCCGCCGCCCAGGGGCCGCGCCGGCACGCTCCTCGTGCTCGGCGGCACGCGCTTCCTCGGTCCCCCGATCGTCGAAGCCGCTCTGGCCGCGGGGTACGAGGTGACCCTCTTCAACCGCGGCCGCTCGAACCCCGGTCGTTTCGCGAAGCTGGAGCAGATCGCGGGCGACCGCGACACCGGTGACCTCGCCGGCCTGAAGGGACGCAAGTTCGACGCGGTCGTCGACACCTCCGGCTACGCGCCCCTGCACGTGCAGCAGGCGTGCGAGCTGCTGCGCGACCACGTGGCGCACTACGTGTTCGTGTCGACGGTGTCGGTGTATCCCGACCAGTCCGCGGCCAACGTCGACGAGCAGACGCCGACCAGCCGTCTCGACGCGGCGGCGATCGCAGCGGCGACCACCATCCGCGAAGGCTCGGCGAACTACGGGCCGATGAAGGCCGAGTGCGAGCGCGCCGCGGAGAACGCCATGCCGGGACGCGTGACGATCGTGCGCCCCGGCCTCATCGTCGGACCGGAGGACAGCAGCGATCGGTTCACGTACTGGCCCGCGCGCATCGCTCGCGGGGGCGAGGTGCTCGCGCCGGCGGACCCTGGCGCCGAGACGCAGTTCATCGACGTGCGCGACCTCGGCGCCTGGTGCTTCGCCCTCGCCGCGCGTCGCCTCGCGGGCGAGTTCAACGCGATCGGCTTCCGCGGGCGCCTGTCGCTCGGCGAGCTGCTGGCCGGCTGCAAGGTGGGCCTGAACACGGATTGCTCGTTCACCTGGGCCGACGAGGTCTTCCTGCGCGAGCAGCGGGTCGTGCCCTACCGCGATCTGCCGCTGTGGCTGCCCAAAGGGCAGCGCGGCCACTTCGATGTGTCGAAGGCGCTCGCCAGCGGCCTGATCCTCCGCCCGGTGGCAGCGACGATTGCCGACACGTACGCGTGGCAGGCGACGCGCCCCGCCGACCATCGCTGGCGCGCGGGACTCACCGCGGAACGCGAGCGAGCACTGCTCGAAGCCTGGCACCGGCGGTAGCGAACGGCGCACCGCATGCGGCGGCACCCCCCCCTGTCGCATCCGCGCGATGCGGTGATACTGCGGGCCTTCTCGCAACGTCTGCAACACGCAGCCTCGCAACAACTGACCTCGCAACATGCGCCGCAAGCAACTCCTCGCCGCCGCTCTCCTCCTCCTCGCGCTGCCTTCCTGCGCCACCACCAACCTCGCCCGCTGGGGCTGGAACGGCACCTCCGCCATCGACGAGCCGCACGGCGAGGTGTCGGCCGCGATCCTGAAGCCCGGCGTCACGATCCTCGGCATGCCGGTCGCCGTCGCGTGGGACGTGGCCACGCTGCCGTTCCAGGCGATCTTCGGGGTGTACCCGTACGGCAGCAGCCACATGACGCCGCGCTGATCGGTTTCTTTTTCGCCACGCGCGGCCAGGTCCGCACACTTGAGGCGTGCATGTGCCCGCGCCTCTCGCGCGGCGTGGTTCCTCGGACCCGCAGCCCACTCATCGATGGCGACCATCCCCTCGTTCGCGCAGTGGAAGAAGGACACCTTCTCCCTCACCAGCCCCCGCAGTGACTTCCTCAAGGCCGTCGACTCGGCGCTCGAGGCCTACGACAAGTCCAAGTCGGAGCCCGACAAGGCGGCGCTGAAGACCGCCTTCGATCGCTGGCGCTTCGAGCAGAGCAAGCAGGGCAAGGACTGGCGCAAGAGCGTGCGCAACCAGAAGGGCGCGTGCACGAGCCTGTTCCGCGCGCTCAACGACCTCGACCGGCGCAAGCTCTCGGCGGAGGAGCTGGAGGCCATGCGCTACATCGCGCACGAGCAGGCGCGCGCGCTGGCGAAGCAGTTCGAGGGCAAGGAGCTGAAGTTCAAGGCGTCGACCCTGGTCGGCGTGGCCCAGGGGGCCGGCACCAAGTGGGAGCGCTTCAAGACCGGCGCCAGCTCGGTCGTCGGTGGCGCCAAGACCGCGGGGGGCATCGCCAAGCAGACCAACAATCTGGTGAAGGGCATCAACCTCGTGGGTCAGTCCGGCGCGGCCGCGGGCAAGGCCGCGGCGAGCGCGGGGATGAGCGAGAACTTCTCCGTCATCCGCCAGAAGGTCACCGAGTTCTGCAAGCAGCTCTGCCCCGACGTCGACCCCAACGCGATCTTCTCGGCGATCGGCCTGAACAGCGTCGAGAAGTTCGCGACCGAACTGGCGCCGTTCGTCGGCGCGATCTCGTCGGGAGGCAAGGCGCTCATCGGCTGGGGCGGCGTGATCAAGACCGCGTGGGACAAGCACGCGACCGAGAACCGTCGCTTCGCGATCGCCCCCGGCGATCCGGAGGCCGCGTTCGACGCCGTGCTCACGCTCCTGCAGCGCGAGATCGTCAGCAAGAGCGCGAAGGCCACGGTCCACACCGTGGCGTGCACGGGCAAGGCGCTGGGCGCGTTCGCCGACGGCGGTGCGATCACCGGGCCGGTGGTCGGCCTGCTCGAGACGCTGGCCGAGATCTTCCAGACGATCATCGAGTACGTGCGCGACTACCGGGAGTGCAAGGCCGCCAACGAGGCCCTGCGCCTGGGCGCGCTCAACCTCGACCTGTTCTCGGTGAGCCCGATCCTCGGCTGCTACTTCCTGTGCGTGCAGGACCACAGCACGATCATCAACTTCGCCGTCGGCGACTATGGCACGCCGAACTTCGTGTTCGACGTCGAGCGGCTCGTCCAGAAGATCGAGCCCGTGCTCGATCGCGCGCGCACCTTCATCCACGACAGCCGCCTCGAGATCCCGGGCATGGACAAGGCCAAGGGCATCGCCAAGGAGAAGGGCACGCTCGACAAGGTGAAGGAGGCGGTCGTCGATCGCCTCGAGACCTGGTTCAGCACGCCCAACAAGCCCATCGCAACCGGCGGCCGCAACCCCAAGGGTTGATGCGTCGCTGCGCGACGCCAGAGAGGGCCGCCGGCGATGGCAATCGTCTGGGGCTTCCAGGGCCGCTCGGGCGTGGCGAGTTCAACGGGCTTGGCGGATTGCAGGCCTCGCCAAGATCTTGCGCGCCGGGCGAGCATTCGCGGCCCTTGCAGCCCAAGGTCGACAAGGCGCGGATCACGGGCTACGGCCACCAGGCCGGCGGCGGGTTCGGGCCCGGGCCCAAGCGCTGATCAGGCCGGCGTGCTGCGCGGCTGTCACTTGTTCGCCGCGCGCCCGGTCACGGCGAGGCTGTGGTCCGGCACCGACAGCACGAAGGCCACCACGGCGCTGGCCGACATCCGCGCGTCGTCGCCGTACCCCGCGTTGTCACGGTTGGGTTGGTAGTAGAAGGTCCCGTCCGCGCACTGCGCGAGCGCGAACCACCAGCGGTTGGCGTCCATCAGCTTGCGCCAGCTCGCCGGGTCGACCGCCGCCGCCATCGCCGCGTAGCCCATCCCCATCACCGGCGAGCCGTGCGTGTCGGGGAAGCTCTCGGGGTGCGCGCCGAGCATCTGCGCGTGTCGCAGCGCGCGCTCCGCGTACGTCTCGCCCGGCCACGGACTCAGCCGGTTGGCGATGCCCGCGGCACCCGTGCGCCCCGGGTCGGCCCAGCGGTCGTGCCCGGCGACCTTGTCCTCGTACCACACGTAGCCGTTGCGCCCGGTCGCGCGCGCGAGGAACGCGTATGCCGCGTCGTGCCGCTCGCGATCGATCTCGATCCCGCAGCGCGCCATCAGCGCGAACGCCAGCGCCCCCTGACCGGTGATCATCGCGATCGGACCGTAGCCCTCGAAGCCCGGGTTGTGCCCCCAGCCGCCGTGCTGATCGCGCTCGCTCTTGGGGTACGAGTCCGGATGCGACTCCTTCACCTTGGGGTTCACCTGCGCCAGCGACAGGTACTGCGACGAGTACAGGAAGTCGCGCACCTCCTCCAGTTCGGGCAGTACCCAGCGCTCGCCGGTCGCGAGGAAGTACTCGCTCAGCACGATCGCCGCCGCCATGTAGCGCCAGTTGATGAGCGACGACTGGTCGCGGGCCGCGGTCGTGGCTGCATGGCGGCGCGCGTTGCGCTCGACGGCCGCGCGGTGCTCGGGCTTGCCCGACGCCAGCAGCGCCAGCGGCGCGAACGTGTCGTGCACCGGGTTGCCGAACGAGCCGTCGTCCTTCTGCTGCTCCAGCAGCCACGCCAGCAGGTCGGCACGGATCTTCGCACTCTTGCGACAGTCGGCGGGAAAGTCGGGTCCGAACGCGCCGTGTCGCGTGCCGACTGCGAGCGTCACGCCGACGTCCTTGTCGCCGCGACGCAGGTCGAGCGCGAGCTTGCCCTGTCCTTTCTCTTGGCTTGCCTCGAGCGCGATCGCGAATGCCCCGATCGGCCCGTGCGCGCCGAATACCTCCATGCCGTAGCCGTTGCGGTGCGGCTCCGTGAACGCGGCCCGACCGGCACCGACGATGTGGTCGCCGACCCGCACCTTGCCGTCGGCCGGCGTGCCGGCGAAGACGTAGCGCACGACGAGGTGCGTGGGCGCCTCTGCCACCAGCTCGACGCGCAGGCCGGTGATGCCGAGGTTGTAGAACCACCCCGGCACCACGGCGTCGGGCCCGCGCCCTGCCCGGTTCGACCACGGCTGGCCGTCGGGGTGGTAGTGGACCTGGCCAGGCGTGGCCGGGACGAACGCGAGGGCGCACAGGAACGTGAGCGGGGCGCGCAGCATGACCGACACGATCCCAGGCCGCATCGCTCGCGAGAAGCGCTCGCCCGCGACTTCCTGCGGCGCGAAGCCACGCGCTGCTTCCTTACCGCACGCATCATGAGCCACTGCGCTCGTGCGAGCGACGCGCCATGGTGTCGCCCGTCCTGTTCGAACGGATCCCTCGGACCCCGGCGATGCGGGCGGGCCCGCCCGCGCCCGTCTTCCGCTCCCGGAGCAGCGCTCCCTGGCTGAACGTCGCTGAGCGCACAGGGCATCGTGTTCGACCCCGCAGGCCCGATCGGAGCGAGCGCGGCCGCGGTCGAGATCGGAAACCAGGACCAGGCCGGCGCCGACCTGGGTCGCCGCGCTACCGGCTGCCGCCGCGGCGGCGCCGCCACCACGCGCCCAGGTCGTCGAGCAGCTCGTACACCACCGGAGTTGCGAGCAGCGTGAGCAGCAGCGCGAGCGCCTGCCCGCCGATCACCACGCCGGCGGTCGCCTTGCGTTCCTCCGCGCCCGGGCCGGCGCCCAGCGCCAGCGGCAGCATGCCGGCGATGAGGGCGAGCGTGGTCATGAGGATCGGGCGGAGCCGGTCGCGGTTGCCGCGCACGATCGCTTCCGTGCGCGGCACGCCGGCGGCGCGCAGGCCGTTGATGTGGTCGATCTGGAGGATCGCGTTCTTCTTGACGATCCCGAACAGCACGAGGATGCCGAGGGCGGAGAAGAGGTTGAGCGACTCGTCGCTGAGCCAGAGCGACACCAGCGCGAACGGCACCGTGATCGGCAGCGACACCAGGATCGTGAGCGGGTGCACGAGGCTCTCGAACTGCGACGCCAGGATCATGTACATGAACGCCAGCGACAGGGCGAAGGCGACGATGAACTCGCCGAAGGTGCGCTCGAGCTCCCTGGCCCGCCCCGACACCTTGGTGGTGTAGGCCGGCGGCAGCTCCAGCTCGGCGGCGGCGCCGCGCAGCGCCGCGATCGAGTCGGCGAGCGCGAAGCCCGGGGCGACGCCGGCGCGCAGGCTGTTCTGTCGTTGGCGGTCGAGGCGGTCGATGCGGGACGGCGTCGTGGCGGGCAGCACCTGCACCAGGTTGTCGAGGCGCACGGGCTCGCCGCTGCGACGCGGGATGAGGAGCGAGGCGAGCTTGCCCGGATCGTCACGGTCGGTGTCCGTCAGCCGGACCTGCACATCGTACTCCTCGTCGAGCCTGGGATCGCGGTAGCGCGACACCTCCGGATCGCCGCCGACCAGCAGGCGCAAGGCACTCGCGATGTCCTCCGTGTCGACGCCGAGGTCGGCGGCGCGGTCGCGGTCGATCGCCACGCGCAGCTCCGGCTTGTCGAGGCGCAGGGTCGTGTCGGCGTCGACGATGCCCTCGATCTGCCGCGCCTTGGCCTTCAACGCGTCCCCGAACTCGACGAGCTGCGCCAAGTCGGGACCGAGCAGGGCGAAGTCGATGTCGAAGTTGCCGCCGCCGATGTTGAACGAGCGGGCGTTGCGCACGGAGCAGCGCAGCTCGCGGAACTTGCGCAGGCGCTGGCGCACTTCGTTCATCACCTCGCGCTGGGCGTAGTTGCCACGGAACGCGGCCAACGGCTGGCCGGCCAGCGTCTCGTCCCACAATCTGCCGAGCGAGAAGCGCCGCTCCGCGTGCGGCGCGAGCTGCACGTAGAACGAGCCGTTGGCGACGCCGCCGAGGAACCCGCTGCCGACCTGGGTCAGCACGGAGCGCACGCGCGGCAGCGCGCGGATCTCGGCCTCGGCGGCGAGCATCGCGTCGCGCATGGCCGCGAAGCTCGCCGCCTCCGGACCGGCCACGCGCACTTCGAACTCGCCCTCGTCGACGTCGGAGGGGATGTAGTCCTGGCGCACCAGTCGGTAGAGCGGCACCGACGACGCGACGGTGGCGGCGCACAGCAGGAGCACCGCCCAGCGGTGGCGCAGCGAGCCACGCAGCAGCCAGAGGTAGCCGCGCTCCAGCAGGCCGTAGACCCCGCGCCGCGAGCGGGCCGCGCCGCCCGTGTGATCCTTGCGAACGCGCACGAGGCGCGCGCTCATCATCGGCGTGAGCGTGAACGACACCAGCAGGCTCACCAGAACCGCCGCCGCCGCGGTGATCCCGAACTGGAGGAGGAAGCGGCCGGAGATGCTCGACATGAACGACACCGGCACGAAGATCACGACCAGGCTGAAGGTCGTCGCCAGGACCGCGAGCGCGATCTCGGCGGTCGCCTCGCGCGCCGCCTGCATGGGCGGCAGACCCTTCTCCTCCACGAAGCGGAAGATGTACTCGAGCACGACGATCGCGTCGACGAACACGATCCCCACCATCAGCACCAGCGCCAGCATGGTGATGCCGTTGAGCGTGAAGCCGAACGCCCACATCACCGCGAACGTGGTGATCACGGAGGTCGGAATCGCGACGGCGGCGATGACGGTGGCGCGCCAGTTCCGCATGAACACGAGCACGACCAGCGAGGCCAGCAGGCTGCCGAGCAGGAGGTGGACGTTGATCTCGTGCAGGGCCGCGCGGATGTAGCGCGACTGGTCGACGATCACCTCGAGGCGCACGTCCCCGGGCAGGCCCTGCGCGGCGCGCGCGAGGTTCGCCTTGCAGGCGTCGGTGACCGCCACGGTGTTCGCACTCGCCTGCCGCCGCACCTCGAGCACGACGGTGGGATGGCCGTCGAGCCGCGAGGCCTTGCGCTCCTCCTTGGTGCCGTCCTCGACGCGGCCGATGTCGCGCACTCGGATGGGCACGCCGCCGCGCGTCTCCACGACCAGGTCGGCGAACGTCGCGGGGTCGGCGTACCGTCCCATGGTGCGCACCGTCTGTTCGCGCGTTGCCTCCGTGAGCAGGCCGCCGGGCACGTCGGAGTTCTGCCGCGCCAGCGCCTCGCGCACGGCGGAGACCGGCAGCCGGTACGCGGCGAGGCGCTCGCTGTCGACCCACACGTTGATCGCGCGCTCGAGCCCGCCGACGAGCTGGACCTCGCCCACGCCGGCGCTGCGCTCGAGCAGCGGGCGGACGCGCTTGTCGGCCAGCTCCGTCAGTTCGCGCAGGCTGCGTGGACCCGTGACGGCGACGGTGAGCACCGGCGACGACTCGTTGTCCATCTTGAAGACCACCGGCATCTCGGTGTCGCGCGGCAGGCGGCGCACGACGCTGGCCACGCGGTCGCGCACGTCCTGCGCGGCGTCGTCGACATCGCGCTCCAGCTCGAAGGTCAGCATCACGAGCGAGCCGCCGCCCGACGAGATCGAGCGCAGCTCCGCGATGCCATCGACGGTGTTGACCGCCTCTTCGATGGGCTGGCTGATCGTGACCTCCATCTCCTCCGGCGACGCGCCGGGGAGCGAGGTTCGCACGCCGACGGTGGGGAGGTCGACGTGCGGGAACCGGTCGATGCCGAGCTTGCCGTAGCCGGTGGCCCCCGCCACGACCAGCGCGGCGATCAACATGGTCGCGAACACCGGACGGCGGACGCAGATGGCGGCCAGGTCGCGCATCGGTCAGTTCCCGACCACCGCGACCGGCTGGCCGTGTACGAGGTCGGCGGGCTCGGCGACGATCGCGTCGCCGAGGGCGAGGCCTTCGAGGATCTCGATCACGGTCGCGGTGCGGCGGCCGGTGCGCACTCCTCGTTCCACGGCCACGCCGTCGCGCACGGCGAAGACCTTCTCCACGCCGGCGAACGACACGACGGCGGCCAGGGGCACCGTCACGCAGGGTCGCGGCGCGCCGATCTCGATGGCGGCGCGTGCGAACTGCCCGGGCCGGAGCAGGTCGCGCTGGTTGTCGACCTCCGCCTCGACGAGGAGCGTGCGCGTGGTGACGTCGATCTGGGGGCTGAGCCGGACGACCTTGCCGGCGTGCTCGCCGGCCGTGCCCTCCGCGCTGAACTCGACGACCTGACCGAGCGCCAGCCGGTTCGCGTCGCGCTCCGGGATGCGCAGGCGCAGGCGCAGCGGTTGCGTGCGCAGGAGGGTGAGCACGCGATCGCCCGCCCGCACGTACTCCGGGCTCGTGGCGTAGCGCTCCTGCACGACGCCGTCGAAGGGTGCATGCAGGGTCGACTCGATCAGGCGCCGGCGCGCCTGTTCGGTCTCGACGCGGCGCAGCGCGAGCGCCGCCTGCTGGTCGCGCACGTCGTTGAAGGCCTGCTGCAGACGTCCCTCGGCCACGTCGTGCACCGCGCGCGCCGCGTCGAGCGCGGCCTCCGGCACGAGGCTCTGTTCGATCAGTTCCTGGACCCGACCCAGGTTGGTGCGCGCTTCCGTCAGCGTCGCCTGCGTCTGGCGCACGGCGGGCGTGTCGGTGGCGACCACAGCGTCGTCGTCGCCCTCGGCCGGGAGCCCGAGGCGGACGCGCGACTGCCGCACGGCGGCTTGGGCGACGCGGATCGCCAGCTCGAAGTTCGACGTGTCGAGGCGGGCGAGCAGCTCCCCGGTCTTCACGCGCGTGCCGAGATCGACGCGCACCTCCGCCAGCTCGCCGGCGTGCTGGAAGGAGAGGTCGAGCACGTCGTCGGCAGCGAGCGCGCCGTGCGCCACGACGACGTCGCGCAGGGGCGTCGCCGTCGCGGTCACCAGCGTCACGTCCCGGCGCTCGAGCGTGGCAGCCCCGCCGCGCGTTCCCGTGGGGGGTGGAGCACATGCAGCGAGGGTGGCACCGAGGGCGAGCGCGAGCGCGCGGGTTCGGCGGTCACGGTCTCGCGGACGCGGCGCCGGGACGAGCGATGGCATGTGCGTGCATGGTGTCGCACGCCGCGGGTTGGCGGAAGGCTGTGGGGGTGCATCACCCCGGCGGGGAAGAAGAAGCTTGACACCCCGGAGACCCGCTCCAAGATGCGGCCAACTTGAGGCCTGCAGGGCTACGACAACACCGGACGTTCTGCCGGGGGCCGACATGGCATCCCGCCCGAGGTCCGCACATAAGTAGCTTGATTCCAGGGGATTGGGGTGGGCAACGACCACATTCGCCCAGGCGAAACATGGCTCCGGCGGCGGAGCCCTGCCAACCCGCTCAAACCCGCTCCCGGGCCCGGTCCGGCGCGCCCGCGACGCAAAAAAACGACCGCGTCGACAACAACCCGCGCGCCGTGTCCCCGCCCTCTTCGCGAGCGGCCCGCAGCCTTCGAGCCCCGACGCATCGACTGTCAGAGGAATGAACGCATGACGGCTACGACTCCATACGCACTGTCAGGTGGTGGCTACTGCATCTCCGCGCCCCGCTATCCGCGCCATCAAACGCGGCCGGGGTTCGTCGACGAGGTGCACATCTTCAACGCGCGCTTCGCACCGCTCTATGCGCTGACGGTGCTCGAGAACGGGCTGCCGCTCGATCTCACCTGCACGTCGTGCAAGCCGAAGGACGGGATGCTCATCCTCGACTTCACCGACGGCAACGGCTTCGTGATGACCGAGACGCGCTTCGTCTCCGCCGACGACCGCTACGTGTCGCAGCTCGAATTGAAGCTCGAGGGCAAGGCCGCCAAGGGCGAACGCCAACTCACGATCGTGCAGTGGACCTTCGTCGATCCGGAGGGCGAGGCCGTCTCGCTCGAGGGTGACAGCGTGCGCATCCGGCGCAACCTGCAGACGCACGACTTCCCACCGATCCCCGTCGAGATCCACTGGAACAGCCCCGACAGCAAGGGCGCCCGCTGCCTGCAGGCGTTCTTCTGCGAGGGCGGTGCCGACGACCTCGACTGGCGACACACGCCGTGGTTCGACATGGCCGACCTGCCGACGCCGCGCGCCAAGCGGCCGATGGAGAAGCCGAGCCCGATCCTCCCGCAGGCCAAGGTCTACATCGGCCTGTTCCGGCACGTGGCCGTGAAGGCGGGCACCCCCCTCAACCATCGCTTCGAGGCGAACATCATCTTCAAGGGCAAGGGCTTCGTGTTCCGCGCCCGCCGTCCCGACCCCAAGGACGAGAACGGCTGGAACGCGTACTGGGCGAACGTCCCCAAGTTCCAGAGCGAGTGGAAGGAACTCGAGCGCGTCGTCCAGCACCGCTTCGAGCTGATGAACCTCCTGCGCATGCCGCACGGCGCCGGCAACATGTCGAGCCCGGCGCTGTGCGAGGGCAATGGCGTGTTCCACGAGCCGATCTCGTACAGCGCGCCGGCGCTGATGCGCGAGGCGCGCTGGCTGCAGGACGCGGCGCTGGGTCGCGGCATCGTCAAGGTGTTCTTCGACAACATCCGCCAGAACGGGATGGTGCCGGGCCGCGTCTACATGACCTCGATGACCGGCACGGACTTCTACCACGCCGACTGGGGCGGAGGGTTCGAGGCGCTCGACGAGATGCATCCCGACCGCAACACGAAGCGCGCGGTGCTCATGGCGATGCAGCGCTACGTGAAGTGGCTGTCGAGCAACCGCGACCCGGAGGGCAGCGGGCTCACGGACATCGTCAATCACTTCGAAGCGGGCCAGGAGTTCTCGCGCCGCTACA
>CAYQMF010000142.1:0-15099 GCA_964418595.1 uncultured candidatus Brocadiaceae bacterium | reverse complement strand
CGGTGATGGTCAAGTTCAAGGACTACGCGTTCTTCGTGCCGAAGGACGCGTCGGGCCGCACCGCGATCGTCGAGGGCACGCTGAGCCTCAAGCAGGAGACCGTCGAGCAGACCCGCCACTACCTCGAAGACGCGGGCAAGCACGACGAAGCCGCCAAGATCACCGAGGGCCGCAAGATCTACACGTTCCTGGCCAGCGGCGTGGCGATCCGCAAGACCGCGACCCGGCTCGACGCGAAGACTCACGACCACTTCGGCGCCGGCATCCTCGAAGGGGCCACCAACGACGTCGACGCGGTGAAGGCCGACCCCGCGCAGTTCGTCGGCCGCACCATCCGCGTGCGCGGAGCGATCACCGCGGTGTGCCAGACCAAGGGCTGCTGGATGCACCTCGGCAGCGAGGCGCAGCCGGTGATGGTCAAGTTCAAGGACTACGCGTTCTTCGTGCCGAAGGACGCGTCGGGTCGCACCGCGATCGTCGAGGGCACGCTGACCGTGCGCCAGGAGACCGTCGAGCAGACGCGCCACTACCTGGAGGACGCGGGCAAGCACGCCGAGGCCGCCAAGGTCACGGAGGGCCGCAAGATCCTCTTCTTCATGGCCGACGGCGTGGCGATCGAGAAGCGCGAGAAGAAGGGCGACTGACGCCCTACCGGCGCGCCCACGCGGCGCGCACTGCCGACACCATGTCGGCACGCTCGGGCTTGCTCAGCTCGCCGAGCGAGAACAAGGCCACGCCCGCGACGCGCGCCCGCGCCACCGCTTGCATCTGCCGCTCCATCTGCGTCGCGTCGGCGTGCTTGTAGAGGCCGACGCCAACCACGAGCGGGCACGACCCCGCCTGCGCGCGCAAGGTCGCGAGCTGCCGCACGAACGCCTCGTCGTCGTCGGTGTATGCCATCGGCACGAGCGCGTCGACAAGGCCCTCGCGTGCCCACGCGGGCCACGCTTGACCCGACGCGAGAGCGCGCGCCGGATCGCTGAGCACGGCCGCGCTGAGCTGCAGGCCGGGGGCAGTCGCCTTCACCCGCGCACGGATCGCACGCACCAGCTCCGTGACGCAACCGACCTTCCACGTTCGATACGCCTCGGCCCCATCGTCTCGGCCGCCCGCCGAACGGTAGTGCCCGCGCGTCACCGCGTCGTTTGGGAACGCATCGATGCCGTCGTGATCGCCCGAGGTGAAGCGGATGTAGTCGAGGTGCAGGCCGGCGAGGCCGGGCACGGCGGCGATCTCCTCGCACAGGGTGACGAGGTAGACGCGCACCTCGGGCAGGCACGGGTTGAGACCGAGATAGCCAGCGCGCTCGATCGGCTCGCGTCGCCCGTCGCGGTCCTTCAGGAACCAATCGGGGCGGGCGCGATAGAGCTGGCGCGGATCGTTCGGCTCGTCCTTGCCGCGCCAGCCCGGCGTGACGTTGAGCCACGCGTGCACGGCGATCCCGCGCGCGCGCCCCGCCTCGATGGCCACGCGCAGCGGGTCGAACCCCGGGTCGGCGAAGCGGAACGCCTCGCTCCACACCTCGATGCGCGAGCCGTACGCGACCGTGCCGTTGCCGCGCACCTGGAAGAACACCGCCGTGCCGCCGAGGTCGGCGCAGCGATCGATCGCGGCGCGGATGTCGTCGGCGCTGCGCCAGTCCCACCGCGTCACCCAGATCGCGCGGCGCAGACCGGATCCCTGTACGTCCGGCCCCACCGCACACCCCGCCGCGAGCGTCGCCAGAGAAAGAGCCACCACCCATGGACCCTTGGCAGTCATGCGCGGCATGATCCGCGCAACGGTCGGGGCGATGCCACCGCATTCGTGGCGTCGGGCCGACTCAAGTTCCGACCCGCTTCCGGCCGAACTGTCCCGACATGAGACGTCCGCGACTCGCCTGTCTGGCGTTGGCGCTCCTCGCCGCCTGCTCCTCCGCTCCGCCCATCGACACCAAGCTCGTCGTGCAGGAGTGGGTCGCCTACATGAACCAGGACCACGTCCTGGTGGCAGGCGATGTCCTCGACATCTACGTCCCGTCGGTCACACCGCCGGCGCACCGGGTGTCGGTGAGCGCGGAGGGCGCGGTGAGCCTGCCGCAACTCGCGCAGGCGCTGCAGGCCGGCGGTCAGACGATGTCGCAGTTCCGCCAGCAGGTGATCGACACCTACAGCCGCACGGGCACCAACCCGGGCAGCGTCACGGTGACCCTCGCCACGCCCAACATCAAGTCGGTGTACGTGCTCGGTGAGGTGCGCGAGCCCGGCCCCGTGCCGTGGAACGAGCAGATGTCGCTGGCCAAGGCCGTCGCCAGCACCGGCGGCACGATCGTCACCGCCAAGCCGTCGGACGTGTACATCACGCGCGCCGAGCCGGGCACCCTACAGCCGCGCACGTTCCGCGCCAACCTCACCGCGATCGCCTACGGCCAGTCGATGGACTTCCCGCTGCTGCCGGGCGACCTCGTGTACGTGCAGACCTCCGTGGGGGGCGACGTCGCCTACTTCGTGGACCTCTGGGTCCGCCGAGTCCTGCCGATCGAAGGCATCGGCGGCGTCCTCGGCGCGATCGCGTTCAGCGAGAACCGGCGCTAGTCAGGCGCCAGGTTCCCAGCGCACCGCACCCGCTTCGACCCGGAGCCTGCCGCCGTCGGGGCATGCTATGACCGCGCGCTCCGGCAGGGACTCGCCTGCAGCCAGACGCAGCACCGGTCGACCATCCCGCCCCACCAGCCCCACCAGGCGCCCGGGGTTGCCGAGCACGAGACCGTGCGCGGGCACGTCCGCGACGACGACGGCACCCATCCCGACCATCGCGTAGTCGCCGACGCGTACCCCTGGGCCGATCGTCGCATTGGCACCCAGCGTCGCGCCGCGCCCGACGAACGTCGACTCGGTGTCGGGTCCCGGCGCCGAGCTGAGCAGCGCGCGCAGGTCCGGGTCGGTGGCGCGCGGGAAGCGATCGTTGGTGAACACGACGTGCGCGGCGACCATGACGCCGTCGGCGAGGTGGACGCCGGCGCAGAGGTAGACACACGCGTTGATCTTGACGCGGTCGCCGATCACCACGCCGCCGGCGACGTAGGTCTTCTCGCCCACGATGCAGTCGCGCCCGATGCGCGCGCCGGTGCGAAGGTGCGCGTGATCCCACACGGCCGTGCCCGCGCCGATCTCGACGCCGGCCTCGACGAGCGCCGTCGGATGGATGCGCGCGGCGCTCACGCGAACTCCCCGGCGTAGCCCTGCACGGGAATCCAACGCTCCACGCGCGCCGCACGGTAGGCGGCTTCGATCACGCGCACGGAGTCGATGGCGTCGTCGGCGCGGATCAGCGGTTCGTGCCCAGGCTTCGTGATGAGCCAGGCGAAGTCCTGGAGCTGCCGCGCGAGCGCACCGGTCTCGTCGGAACCGGTGCCGAACGTCGTCCACGCCTCCTCGCCGCGCAGGCGATACCGGCCCCCGAGCCAGCCGAGTTGCAGCGTGCCCCGGCTGCCGTGAACCTGGAGGAAGTGCTCCGCGGCGGCATCCATCGCCCACGACAAGCGTGCAAGCGCCGACGCCCCGGCGCCGGATTCCATGTGCACCAGCACCGAGTCTTCGACTGGCACCGGCTGCACCCGCCGCCCCAGGTGGGCGAACACGCGGACGATCGGTCCAAGGAAGCCACGCACCAGATCGGCCGCGTGCGTGCCCTGGTCGATCAGGACCCCGCCGCCGGAAACCCGGGGGTCGACGTGCCAGCGCCCCTGCATCGCTCTCGGTTGGCAGAACGAGACCTCGAGCCAGACCAGGTCACCGAGCAACCCCTCGCGCACGAGGCGGCGGGCCTCGATGACATCGGGGAGGTATCGGAACTTGGACGCCATCATGAGGACCGCGTCCGCGCGTGACGCCGTCGCGAACATGCGGGTCGCGGCCGCGCCGCTCGTGGTGAGCGGCTTCTCACACAGGACGTGCACCCCCTGTCCCAGCAACTGCAGGCCGGCGTCCTCGTGCATCGCCGGCGGCGTCGCGACGATCGCGGCGTTCGGCGGCTCGCTCCGCATTGCCTCCGCCATCTCGCGCACGCTCGCGAAGGTCGGCACCCCCCACGCATCCGCCGCAGCCGTGCGCGCGCCTTCGTCGATGTCGACCGCCGCCGCGAGCGTGAGGTCATGGACTTCGCGGAGCGCCGCCGCGTGCGCACGGCCGATGCCACCGGCGCCGACAAGGGCGACACGCAGCGGCGGTTTCGGACGCGAGGAAGGCACGGGGCGGGGCATCATTCGCCTCGGCGGCAGAGGCGGCAACCGCGCGCCGCGAGCGGCGAAGAAAATCGCTGGCGAAGCGGTCTCATTCCGACACTCACGACGCTATTAGCGCCGTCGTCGCGCCGCTTGCAGAAGCGGACCGGCGACTTACGATCTGCCGACTCGCCCGGAGCTGTTTCTTCCCACCACCTCCCAGCTCCTTGCACGGATTAGGGGTCTCGTACCTTGGCGCCGGTTCCATGGGGAACACGGCAGGGCCAACGGTTCGTCCTCCGGTCCGTTCGATAACCCCTCCGTCCACCGGCCCCGAGCGGGCCACGCCATGCTCTCCGAACACCGTCGCGCGTTCTCCAACACGATGCGCCTCCTCGACCTGCTGGTCGTGGTGGGCGCCGTCGCGCTGGCTGCACCGCGCCCCGCCACCCACTGGTCGGACATCGCCGCGACCGTCATCGAACTCTCGATGGCAGCGATCGTCTGGTTGTCGTTGTCGAGCCGCGCGGGCCTCTACCACTCGCGCCGCACCGGCAGTCTGTTGACCGAGGTCTGGCTGCTGGTCTGCATGCTCGGCCTGAGCGCCGGGATCGCGCTCATGGCGCGCGTGCTGGTCGGCCTGCCGCCGACCCTGGACCTCGCGCTGCTCGCCGGGATCGGTCTCGGCGGCACGGCTGGCGTGCGCCTGACCGTACGCCCAGCGCTGAGCGCCATGCGCCGCCGCGGCCTCAACACCCGTCGCTACCTCTTCGTGGGGCGCGGTGACTCGGCCCAACGGATCGCCAGCGCGATCCTCAGCCACCCCGACTACGGGATCCAGATCGTCGGGGCCCTCACGTTCTCGGGTGAGGAGACCCGGCTTCCGGTCGCGGGAGTGACCGACCTCGGCGGCGTGGCGGAGATGCAGGACGTGCTCCGCCAGCACGCGATCGACGACATCGTGGTGTGCCCGTCCGACTGCGTGTGGGCCACGGAGGTGAAGTCGCTGCTGCGCTTCGCCCAGACCACCGGCATCAGCGTGCGCCTCGCGCCCGACTGCTTCGGGATTCCCGTAGAGTCGAGCGTCGTGCAGCACATCGGCCACGTGCCGACCTACGCCATCGTCGGGGGCTTCGGTCAGCAGTCGTCGCTGTGGGCCAAGCGCCTCATCGACGTCGTCGGCTCCGGCATCGGCCTCCTGCTTCTCACCCCGCTGATGCTCCTGATCGCGGCCGCGATCAAGCTCACCAGCCAGGGCCCGATCTTCTTCCGGCAGACGCGCGTGGGCATGAACGGGCGCCTGTTCTCCATGCTCAAGTTCCGGACCATGGTGAAGAACGCGGAAGCGCTGCGCGCCCAGCTCGTGGGACAGAACGAGCAGGCCGGCCCGGTCTTCAAGATGAAGCACGACCCGCGGATCACCACCGTGGGCCGCTTCCTGCGCCGCTACAGCCTGGATGAGCTGCCCCAACTCTTCAACGTGCTCTGGGGTCACATGAGCCTCGTCGGGCCGCGCCCGCCGATCCCTTCGGAGGTCGTGCAGTACGACTGGTGGCAGCGGCGACGCCTGTCGGTGCGCCCGGGGCTCACCTGCATCTGGCAGGTCTCCGGTCGCAACTCCATCGGCTTCGAGCAGTGGATGCAGATGGATCTCGCCTACATCGACGGCTGGAACTTGGCGCTCGACATGAAGATCATGGCGAAGACCGTCAAGGAAGTGATCCGCGGCGGCGGCAGCTGACCCAACGCGACCGCACCACGCGCCACCGGCGCGCGGAAGGCCGGACGCGGTCTTCCCGAGAACCGCTGGTGAGAGACGCAAGACTCGCCGAGATCGATCGCGCCGCCGCAGGTGAGGCTGCCACTTCGTCCGCAGCGCCGCCGCGCGTGCGGGTGGGCTACCTCGTCAACCAGTACCCCAAGGTCAGCCACGCGTTCATCCGCCGCGAGATCGAGGCGCTGGAGGCGGATGGGGTCGAGGTGCATCGCTTCACGGTGCGGCCGCCGGCAGGCCTCGTCGACGCGAGCGACCTCGCCGAAGCGGCGCGGACACGCGTCGTGCTGGCCGGCGGCGTGGCGAGCCTGCTGGCGCTCGGCGTGCGCGAGTGCTGCACGCGACCGCTGCGCTTCCTGCGCGCCTTCCGCATGGCGCTGCGGCTGGGCCGCCGCTCCGATCGCGGCGCGCCGCGGCACATCGCGTACCTGCTCGAGGCCGTGCGGCTCCGGCGCTGGCTCGCAACTGCGGGGCTGCACCACCTGCACGCGCACTTCGGGACCAACTCCGCCACCGTCGCCATGCTGTGCCGGATCCTCGGCGGACCGGGCTTCAGCTTCACGGTGCACGGCCCCGAGGAATTCGACTCGCCCACGGCGCTCGCGCTCGGCGAGAAGATCGGGCACGCGGAGTTCGCGGTGGCGATCTCGAGCTTCGGACGCAGCCAGCTCTACCGTTGGTGCGGCGTCGACCAATGGTCGAAGGTCCAGGTCGTGCGCTGCGCCGTCGATGACGCCTGGCTCGACGCCGAGCCCACTCCCATCGACGCGCGGTCGCGACGCCTCGTCTGCGTGGGCCGCCTGTGCGAACAGAAGGGACAGGCCATCCTCCTGGAGGCCGCGGCGCGCCTGCACGCCGAGGGCCTCGAGTTCGAACTCGTCCTCGTCGGCGACGGCGAGCTGCGCCCCATGCTCGAAGCGCGGATCGCGCACCACGGCCTCGGCGCGCGGGTGAGCATCACCGGCTGGGCGAGCGGCGCCCAGGTGCGCGAGCACCTGCTGGGCGCACGCGTGATGGTCCTGCCCAGCTTCGCCGAAGGTCTCCCCGTCGTGCTCATGGAGGCGCTCGCGCTCGGCCGGCCGGTGATCAGCACTGCGGTGGCAGGCATCCCCGAACTCGTGCGCGACGGCGAGAACGGCTGGCTCGTCCCCGCCGGCGACGTCGACGCGTTGACCGACGCGCTGCGCAGCGCGCTCACTGCCAAGAGCGACGCACTCAGCGCGCTCGGTCGGGCCGGCAGACAGGCAGTCGAGACCCGCCATCGCGCCGCCACGGAAGCCGGTACGCTGCGCGATCTCTTCGCTGGCGCGCTCGCCCGCAGCACGACGGCATGACCGCGCGCATCGGCTTCGTCGTCATCGGCCGCAACGAGGAGAAGAACCTCGGCCGCTGCCTCGCCGCCGTCGTCGCGCAGGCCGCCGACGGCCCCGTCGTGTACGTCGACAGCCGCTCGACCGATCGCTCCGTCGCCATCGCGGAGGCGTTCCCGCGCGTCGCGATCCACGTCCTCGATGACCCGACGCCGAGCGCCGCCAAGGCGCGCAACGCGGGCTGGCGGCGCCTGACCGACGTGGACTGCATCCACTTCGTCGACGGCGACACGGAACTCGTGCCGGGCTGGGTGGCGCACGCGACGGCGGCGATGGCCGACCCCGGCGTGGGGGCCGTGTATGGCCGCTTCCGCGAACGCTACCCGGACGCGTCGATCTACAACCGGCTCGCCGATCTCGACTGGCCCCACGTCGCCGGCGAGGTGAACACCTTCGGCGGCATCGTGCTGATCCGGCGCGCCTGCCTCGACGAGACCGGCGGGTTCGACACCTCGCTGCGCACCGGCGAAGACCCGGCCCTCGCGCTCGAGATCCGCCGCCGGGGCTACCGCATCCTGCAACTCGACGCCCTGATGGCGTGGCACGACATCGACCTCCACTCGTTCGGCGCCTACTGGCGCCGCAACGTGCTCAGCGGCTGGTCGATGGCCGAGGTCTCGTTCCGCGCGCGCGGGCGGCAGCCGATCTGGCGCAGCCGCACCCTGCGCCTCGCCGCCGTGCTGATCCTCGGTGCCGTGGTCGTCGCGCTCGGCGCCTTCGTCGACGCGCGCCTGCTGCTGGTGGCGGGGTTGCTCGCGCTGGCAGATCTCCTCCGCATCGCGCTGCGCAATCGGGGGCGCACCGAGCGCTTCACGCACGCGCTCGCGTACGCGCTGCACGCCCGAGGCATGGCGATCCCGCTCGCGCTCGGCCACTTGCGTTGGCACCGCGAGCGGCGGCGCTGACACGGCCGCGCGTCAGAGCAGCCGGCGCAGCGCCGAGGGCAGGCCGAACTTCACGCCGTTGAGACAGATCGCCCCGAGCTTGGCGCCGTACTCCTGCAGCTTGCCGATCCAGTACGCCGCCTGCGACGGCAGCGCGCGTCCGCTGCGCAGCAGGAGCACGTTGGCCTGGGTCGCGGCGAGGATCACGCGATCCTCCGGCGCGATGTTGAGCGCGGGCGCGTTGACGATCACGACGTCGAACAACCGCTCGACGGCCTGCAGCGTCGAAGCCAGCGCCTTGCTGTCCAGCAGCGCCGACGGACTCGTCACGCCCGGCCCCGCCGGCAGCACGTGCACGCCCAGCGGATCGACGTGGAAGATCACTTCGTCGATGCCGCACTCGCCGCTGAGGTAGCCCTTCAGCCCGATCGAACCCGATGGCGCCATGCCGTCGGCCTGGACGGACGGGCTGCGCAGGTCGGTCTCGATCACGCACACGCGCAGACCCAGATTCTCGGCGAGATAGAACGCGAGCCCCATGGCCACCGTCGTCGCACCATCGCCCTCGTACACGCCGACGACCCCGATCCGCTTGGGTCGCCCTTCGATCCCTTCTTCCGCGCACGACACGACGAGGCGGTTCCAGAGGTCTTCGGCGAACGGCTGCAACCAGCCGAGGTTGCGCACCAGCCGGCTGTTGCGGCACGTGTAGAGCTGGAACGTGTGATCCGGTGCGATGGCCATGCTCTCAGTCCCAACCCCGCTTGCGCGCGGTGTGGTAGCGCTCGACGTTGCTGCGGTCGAGCCAGGGCATGCCGACCACGTCGCTGCGTCCCAAGGCCACGACGACCTCCGAGGTGCGCAGGAAGGCGCGACTCATGCGCACCTGCACGAGGATCCAGGTGAGGGCACCGAGCAGGCCCGCCGCCAGTCCAAGCAGGATCAGGCGGCCGCGCTGCGGGCCCTCCTTCTCGACCGGGATCGTCGGCGGGTCGACCGGCTGGAGGCCCGAGAGCCCCAGCGAGTCGAGCTGCGCCGAGAACTCGGCGGTGTCGGTGAGGGCCTTCCAGCGCTCGATCTCCGCCTTCGCCAAGGTGTAGCGCTCGACGATGCGGTCGGCCTGATCTTGCAGGGCGTAGTACTTCGCGAGGTCCTCGCGTTCGCTCGCGATGTCCGCGGCGATGCCGGGCAGCTCGCTCTCGAGCTGCGTCTGCGACAGCGTGAGCTGCCGGATCCGTTCGTCGAGCACGCGGTACTCCGGGTTCTCGACGACGATCGTCTGCATCTGCGGCCGCTGCACCGCTTCGATCTGGCGGTCGGCGTGCTCGAGCGAGGCGACCAGGATCTTGTAGTCGCTGTCGTTCTTCAGCGCCTCCGGCGACTTCTTGGCCTCGGCGTCGATCTTGCGCTGCTCGATGTCGAACTTGCGGATGCGGAGCTGCGAGAGCAGCTCACCCGGCGAGGCCGTGACCGCCACCGTCTGCTCGATCCGGTCCCGCAGTTGCGCGAGCTTGCTGCTGAACGTCGCCAGCGCCTTGCGTGCGCTCTCCAGCTCGCGCGCCTTGGCATCGTGGCCGGCCTCGTTCCCGGAGAGGGAGCGCGTGCGCGACTGGATCTCCTCCGCAAACCGCACGCGCCCGTGCTCGGCGATGAACGCGTCGTAGGCCGACTTGGCCTGGTCGAACGCCTCCTGCATGCCCTCCGTCCGGCTCCGGATACGCTCGCGCATCTCCGCCGGCGCCGTCACCTGCCGGTACCGCTCGATCGACACCTTCACGGCCTCGTCGAGGATGCGCTGCGCCAACTCGGGGCTGCCGGCGCGATAGTGGAGCTTCAGCATCGAGGCGCGCTCGTCGGCCCACGCCACGAAGTGGCGCCGGAAGACCTCGACCGCGACGTCGGCGCGCGCCTTGCTCGGGTCCGATCCCGACTGGAACCAGCTCGCCTGCAGGAGATGCATGGCGTCGGTCACCATGTCGACGAACCCCATCCGCTCGCGCTCCGGGTCCGCGATCGGGCGGGGCTGGTAAGGCCGCAGGATCTCCTGCGGGCCGAGATTCGTCACCACGCGCAGCGCGACCTCATGCGAGTTGACGACTTCGAGCGCCGACATGACTTGCGATTGCCCGACACTGCCGAGCCGGAGCATGTTCACCGCCATCTCGGCCGCATTGGCGCCGGAACGATTGCCGCCGACCAACACGCTCGCCGACGACGAGTACACGTTCGGCTGTGTGAGCGCGAAGAGGGTCGCAATCATCATCGCGAGCCCAGCCGCCATGACGATCCAGACCCTTCGCACCCAGAGCGCCGAAACGTAGTCCACCAGGGCGCGCTCGGGGTTGCGCCAGCGGACCTCGAACTCCTGGCTGCCGCTCGACCGCGGGGGCTCCTGGCGAGGCTCCTGCCTCGACGTGCGAATGCTGGTGGTCGACATCGGTGTGGCGCTGGCCTGCGGCCGTCCAGCTCCTGTTATCGGCTGCGGCCGCCGGGCGGCTGGACCGCGAGTTCGCCAAGGATAGCCGCCACGAAGGCCCGGTCAGAACGGTGGTTGGAAGTCCTCGTCGGGCTCGGGCAGCGTGGCCGCGTCGGAGCGGCGCGCGTTGACGTACGGCCCGACGATCGCCCCGGCCAGAGACGCAGGCCCGCCGAACGGCTCGGCGTCGCGCGGCGCCACGCGCCACTGGTCGAGCACCCCCTCGAGCGTGCCGGCGATGAGGAACGCCGCCAGGGCCGGGTCTTCCACGAGCAGGCTCCCGTCCCGCTGCCCATGGGCGAGCAGTTCGCGCAGGCGGCCGCGCAGCTCGCGCATCTCGGCCCGGGCGTCGCCGCGGACTTCGGTGGTGAACCCGGCGCGCAGCTCCGTGTGCAGCAGCCGCACCAGCGTGTGCGACTCCGGCTGGCGCAGGTGGAACTCGAGGAACGCCGCCACGAACGCCTCGAGCGCACCCGCCGCCGACCCGGAACTCACTCGCTCGCCGGGCACGACCTCTCGCCGGCCGGCGCGCTGCTCGTCGAGGGCGGCGAAGAACAGGTCTTCCTTGCTGCGAAAGTGGAAGTAGATGCCGCCCTTGGTGACCCCGGCCCGGCGGGCGATCCGATCGAGGCTCGCGCCACGGAAGCCGCGGGTCGCGAATTCGCGCGCGGCGGCGGTCACGATCCGACCGCGGAGACGGGGATCCTTGGGTCTGGCCATGGGAACTTCAGCTCACTGCAAAACAAGGACTTCAGTCTCGTTGACATACCATGCGGCATCCCATTTTGACATCCTGCGTGGTATCTGAACTACTCACCTCTTTCCCGGCGCCGGCACACAGCTAACCTTCCGCCCCCCGCCACCGACGGACGCCGTGAAGATCGACCCGCGCCGCATCACCCCGAGCAAGAAGCCCGCTTGGCTGAAGGTCCCTCTTCCGGCCGGCGCGGAGGTGTCGAGGCTCACCGGGATCCTGCGCGGGCGCGGCCTGCACACGGTCTGCGAGGAGGCGCGCTGCCCCAACATGGGGGAGTGCTGGGCCGGCGGCACCGCGACCTTCATGGTGCTGGGTGACGTGTGCACGCGCGGCTGCCGGTTCTGCGCGGTGAAGACCCACGCCGACGGCCTGCCGGTCGACCCGCACGAGCCCGACAAGGTCGCCGACGCCGCCGTGGCGATGGGACTCAAGTATGTCGTGCTCACCATGGTCGACCGCGACGACCTCCCCGACGGCGGCGCCGAGCACGTCGCCGCCACCATCCGCGCCATCAAGCGCCGCAACCGCGACATCCTCGTCGAGGCCCTGGTCGGCGACTTCACCGGCGATCCGGAGCAACTGCGCACCTGCCTGCTCGGCGGCGCGGAGGTCTTCGCACACAACGTCGAGACGGTCGAGCGCCTCACCCCGCGCGTGCGCGACCATCGCTGCGACTACCAGCTCTCGCTCGACATGCTGGAGCGGGCCAAGGCGATCCGACCCGACGTCGTCACCAAGTCGTCGATCATGCTCGGTCTCGGCGAGTCCGATCGCGAGTTGGACCAGGCGATGGACGACCTGCGCGCCCACGGCGTCGACGTGCTGACCCTCGGTCAATACCTCCGCCCCACCCTCAAGCATCTCCCGGTCCGCGAGCATGTCTCGCCGGGCCGGTTCGTCGCCCTCGAAAAACGCGCGATGCGCAAGGGCTTCCTGTACGTGGCCGCGGGCCCGCTGGTGCGCTCCTCGTACAAGGCCGGCGAGTACTTCCTGCAGAACATGCTGCGCCGCCGTGCCGAGGCGGCCGCGACCACTCCGGCCACCGCTGCGGAGACGATCTCATGACCAAGCTGCTCACCATCATCGAGAAGGACGGCAAGGCCGCGAAGAACAAGGACCCCAACCTCCCGCCGGAGCAGTTGAAGAAGCTGTACCGCGTGATGGTGGCGACGCGGATCATGGACGAGCGGGCGCTGGCGCTGCAGCGCCAGGGCCGCATCGGCTTCTACCTGCAGAGCAAGGGACAGGAGGCGAGCCACATCGGCTCCGCCGCCGCGCTGCTCGCGTCGGACTGGATCTTCCCCGCCTACCGGCAGCCGGGCGTGATGCTGCTGCGCGACGTCGACCTCGACGACATCGTCAACGAGTGGTACGGCAACGACGGCGACGTCGGGAAGGGCCGGCAGATGCCGGTGCATTACAGCCACCGCAGCGCCAACTTCGTGAGCATCAGCTCGCCGATCGGCACGCAGATCAGCCACGCCGCTGGCGCCGGGATGGCGGCACGCATCCGCAAGGACGACACGGTCTTCATGACCTACTTCGGCGACGGTGGCACGAGCAGCAACGACTTCCACGCCGGCCTCAACTTCGCCGCCGTCTACAAGGCGCCGGTGCTGTTCGTGTGCGAGAACAACCAGTGGGCGATCTCCGTCCCGCTCTCGCAGCAGACCGCCAGCGAGTCGATCGCGATCAAGGCCGAGGCCTACGGCATGCCGGGCGTCCGCGTCGACGGCAACGACATCCTCGCCGTGTACCGCGTGTGCAAGGAGGCCGTCGACCGCGCCCGCGCCGGCGGCGGGCCCACCCTGATCGAGACCGTGACCTACCGCATGGGTGGGCACTCGTCGTCCGACGATCCCACCCGCTACCGCGACGCGGCCTCGGTCGAGGCGTGGGCGCAGAAGGACCCGATCGAGCGCTTCAAGCGCTACCTGCAGCAGCGCAAGCTGTGGACGGAGGCGTTCGAGCAGGAGGTCAACGAGACCGCCAAGAACTCGCTCAACGAGGCGATCAAGCGCGCGGAGACGCGGCCGGCTCCCAAGGCCGAGACGTTGTTCGAGGACGTCTACATGAACCTCACCCGGCAGCTCGAGGAGCAGCGCGCCGAGCTGCTGAGCCTCGGCGGACCGGCCAACGACCACGAGGGCGCGTTCCCTCTCTGATGAGAATCCGACCATGGCAATGAAGACCCTCCTCGAGGCCGTCACCGACGGCCTGCGCACCGAGATGCGGAACGACGACCGCGTCGTCACGTTCGGCGAAGACGTCGGCCGCCGCGGCGGCGTGTTCCTCGCGACCGCCGGCCTGCAGGACGAGTTCGGCAGCGACCGGTGCTTCGACACGCCGCTGTCGGAGTGCGGGATCATCGGCACGGCGATCGGCATGGCCGTCTATGGCCTGCGCCCCGTCGCCGAGATCCAGTTCCTCGACTTCATCTACCCGGCCTTCGACCAGATCGTGTCGGAGGCGGCCAAGTTCCGCTACCGCAGCGGCGGCGAGTACACCTGCCCGATGGTGATCCGCTCGCCGTACGGCGGCGGCATCCGCGGCGGCCACTACCACAGCCAGTCGAGCGAGGCGTACTTCTGCCACACGCCCGGGCTCAAGGTCGTGATTCCCTCGACGCCGGCCGACACCAAGGGCCTGCTCATCGCCGCGATCCGCGACGAGGACCCGGTCATGTTCCTCGAACCCAAGCGCATCTACCGCTCGGTGAAGGGTGAAGTCCCCGACGGCGAGCACGTGGTGCCGCTGGGCACAGGGCGCATCGTGCGCGAGGGCACCGACTGCACCGTCGTCGCCTACGGCGCAATGGTGTCGGTGTGCGAGAAGGCTGCGCAGGAGGCCGAGAAGCTCGGCCGCAGCATCGAGATCATCGATCCCCGCACGCTGGTGCCGCTCGACGAGGCCATGATCCTCGAGTCGGTGAAGAAGACCGGCCGCTGTGTGGTGGTGTACGAGGCCCCCAAGACCTGCGGCTACGGCGCCGAGATCGCGGCGATCGTCGCCGAGAAGGTGTGCGACTCGCTCGAGGGCCCCGTGGTCCGCGTCGCCGGCTTCGACACGCCGTTCCCGTACACGCTCGAGAACCTGTACATGCCCGACGTCCGGCGCGTGCTCGCAGGCATCGACAAGACCTTCAACTGGTGACCGAGAGGATCGACCCCATGACCATCAAGGAATTCCGTCTGCCCGACATCGGTGAGGGCATCGCCGAAGGCGAGATCGTGAGCTGGAAGGTCAAGCCCGGCCAGCAAGTGAAGGAAGAGGACGAGTTCGTCGAGGTGATGACCGACAAGGCCACCGTGATGATCACGTCGCCCTACGACGCGGTCGTGAAGGAGCTGAAGTTCAAGGAAGGCGACGTGGTGCCGGTCGAGGCGGTGATCGCGATCTTCGAGGTCGGCGCCGCAGCGCCGACCGCGAAGCCCGAGCCCAAGCCCGAGCCTCAGCCCGCGCCCGCCGCCAAGGCTGCGCCCGCTGCCCCCGCAGCCCCGGCCCAGAAGCCCGTCGAGGTCCCGCGGCCCGCGCCCGCCCCCGCCTTCGAGCAGGCCGAGCCCGGCAAGGTCCTCGCCGCGCCGGCCGCCCGCGCCCGCGCCCGCGAGATGGGCATCGACCTGCACGCGATCACCGG
>CAYQMF010000141.1:0-15421 GCA_964418595.1 uncultured candidatus Brocadiaceae bacterium | reverse complement strand
CTACCATCCGCGGCGCACTCTTTTCCCACTTGCAAAACGGTGGGGAGTCCCCCCCTTGACGCCGCGCCTTTCCCCGCACAGCATCCTCGCCTCGGGTCGCAGTTGGCGGCCCGGACACTTCAACCCGAAGGAGAAGACCATGGTCACTCGCATGTTCCGGAGAGAGTCAGGAGAGGAGAGGAGAGGAGAGGAGAGGAGAGGAGAGCGCGCACGATCCCGGCGCTGCTTGCGCTGATCTCCACGGTTTCGCCGTGTCTGGTAGCTCAAACCTACTCGAAGGTGCTCCACGTCTACGTCGATCCGACCTTCGGTGACAACGCGCAGGCGACGGCGAACAACCCCGACGTCGACCTCAACACGCCGCAGCCGGCCCCGTTCTCGCAGCACGCCGACGCCGGCCCCACGCAGTTCCCCAACGACGTGCCGCAGGGGACGGTCCGGCACGCGCCCTACGCGTTCAAGACCCTGACCGGTACCAGCGGCGTGGCGGCATACCTCAACGCTCTGGACAACTACCTCCAGGGCGAGTCGGCTCTCGCCGTGATCCACTGCCTGCCTGGCGTCTACGGCCCGCTGTTCGTACCCGGGATCCCGAGCAACATCGACCCGCGCTCTGGACTGCCGTTCAACGGCGAGAACTGGCCCTTCACCCTGCGGTGGTACTGGTCTCTCCAGGGGACGTCGGCTCTCGACACGATCATGGACGCGCGGGGGACGGAGACCGCGGTGATCATCGTGCAGGCCGACCAGCTCAGCCAGTTGTCACACCGCGAGTCCATCATCGACTCGCTGACGATCCGCGGAGCGCGCTCCGGCGCCTCGTACGTAGCGTCTAGCGCCGCGGGCGCTGGCATCTACATCAGCTCGCAGCCCATCCAGTCGCAGCAACGCGGCACGCAGATCGGCGTCACCATCAGCAACTGCTTCCTCGTCGACAACCACGTCGGACTGGCCATCGACAATCCGCCCAGCGAGGCACTCAAGAACTTCCCGTTCGTCATCGGGAACACGTTCGCTCGCAACTGGATCGGCCTGTGGAACGGGAGCCGAGGATTCCTCGAGCCGAACGAGGGCTGGGCGACGCCGATCCTCCTCAACAACATCTTCGACTCGTGGCGGCCGGACGTGCTGCCCGCGGCCACCACGCCCTTCGTGGGGATCCACCCCGACTACATCACCGTCGACGGGATCAAGATCGGCGGCAGCACCAACTACACGACGATCACGCCACCCATCTCGTTCTGTGCGTGGGAGGCAGGGCGCGAGAACTCGGCCGCGGCACTCCCGAACTGGCCGGCGCCAGCGCTTCCCGGCCCGTTCCTGCCGCCCTACCCCGCCCCTCGCGTCGACATCACGCCCTACACCGGGGTCGCGACCGGCGTCCGCGGGACGCTCTTCCTGAACGATCTCCTTCGCAATGCGGGCCTCGCGGGTACCGCCGAGTACTCGGCGCACGACTACCGCCTCGCTCCGAGCGTCAGTCAGAACGCAGCTCCTCCGCCGCCCTTCCCGGCCGGGCTCAACCCTCTCGTCAACCGAGGCATCTACATGGGCACCCACAACGGGCACGCGAGTGGCATCGGTGGGATCCGGATGGCCGCGGTCAGCTTCAGTCCGCTGTGTGTCGTCGAGAGCGCGCCGGGTCCGCGTCCGGAGATGTTCGCCGTCTTCCACCCGTGGGATCTCGACGCCGAGGGCTTCGGCAACCCGCGCGTAGTCATCCGCTCGGACTTCCCGTTCACGGGCAACCCGAACCTCGGCGACACACCCATCGACCTCGGCGCCGACGAGATGGACGAGATGATCATCGCGGGCTTCATCAACGGCACGCGCATCCTGTCGTCGTTCGTGCCGAACGCACCGGCGGTGACCGACCATCGGCGACTGTTCTTCGTCAACGTCGCGGACACGACGCGCGTGTGGGACCGGCCGTGGCACATCACCGTCGACGGACCGACGTACGCGTGGTGGAACCACGTGCAGGCGGCGCCGGACGGGGCGTCGGGGACGAACTACACCGCGGGGGTGCCGAACTCGCGGCGAGCGTTCCTTCGCAACTCCTTCCTCAAGCCGCTCTTCATGCGGAACCTGCTCTGCGACTTCTCGCCGCACCTCCTTCCGGATCCGCACCCGATGTGGCCGTTGGGGTTCCAGCCTTTTCCAGGAGAGGTGCCGGACATCTACGCGGCCAATCCTTGGTGGTGGCATGACGCCCCCGATCAAGGGCCAGCCTTCCAACACGACAACGCGACCCTCTACGACAACTGGAACGTGGCGCTCTGGCCGGTGCATGGAAGCAGCAACATCGTCGGCGCCGCCACACCGTTCAACATGCCGCGAACTGCGGTGATCAGCGGCACGATCAACCCACCGATGACGGGCCTCTTCCCGACCGGGACCGGGCTGTGGTACCTCAGCCTGCCATACACGGTGCTGCCGCTCTTCACGCCCGTCACGCCCTGCCGAGCGGGCGCCGGGACGATCTACAATGTCGACGCGCGTGGCCTCGGGGATGCAGGAGCGAACTGTCCCGACCTCGTGCCGGTCGCACCCGGCCTCCGCGGGCGGCGCTTCAACTTCCAGGGGCACACGGCCGGGGCCTTCAGAAACATGCAGACCCTCCTCAGCGTCGACGGCGTTCCGCCTATCGAAGCCGTCGGTGCCGGCGACGGGATGTCACCGGAGTCGGCCCTCCGGCACGGGCGTTCGGTCCAGGAACTGTTGAGAAGGCGCCAGTAGCCATGAGGTCGGGCATTCCTCTGGCGCTGATTGTCTCGGTGCTCAGTGCACTTCCCGAGACGACGACCGGGCAGGCGACCACGCCATTACTGACCGCCCACGTCCGCTACAGCGCCGACACCGTGTCGGAGACGCAAGACACGTTCAAAGTCGCGCCGTTCGATCGGGTGCCGGGTGATGACGCCGTGCTGGTCAACTCGGGGTTCTTCCAGGTCTTCCGCAACGGCGGTAACGGCATTTGCCCGTTCCAGGTCCAGATCGTTCCCCAAGCCATCTGGCTCGGACTTACGGTCCTCGATGTCGAACGCGACGGCGACCTCGACGTGATCGCGGTCGCCAACGGCCGTGAACCCATCCTCCTCCTCAACGACGGCAACGCCGACTTCACCCTCGCCCCCGCGAACACCCGCTTCCCGGGCAGTCCCGTCTCCGCCTGGCGCGTCGCCGCGGCCGACGTCGATGGCGACGGCTTCGACGACCTGCTCATCGGAGCGGTGACCAACTACCAGAGCCAGCTCTGGCGCAACGACGGCACCGGCCGTTTCGTCGACATCTCCGCCACGCACCTGCCGCTGTGGAGCGCGACCGTCGCCGACATCCAGCCCGTGGATCTCGACCGTGACGGCGACGTCGACTTCGTGCTCGCCCAGGGCTACGGCGTCGGGCGCCGCGAGAACAACGCGATCCTCCTCAACCAGGGTGGCGGACGCTTCACGTACCAGCCGTTGGCCTCGACGCTCCAGACCCATTCGTCGGCCGCGGTCGCCGACTTCACTGGCGACGGGCTCCCCGACATCGTGTTCGGCAACCCCGACGCTGCGTCCGAGTACTGGATCAACATGGGCGGCGGTCAGTTCTTCGACGCCACGAGTTCGGTCGCGACCATCCTGCGCGCGTTCGAGGTCGTGGCGGGGGACATCGACGGCGACGGCTGGCCCGACCTCGTGATCACCTCCTTCGTCGGGCCGCCCGCGCACATGGAGCTCCACCTCAACCAGGGTGGGCGGGGCTTCGTGCAGGTGCCCGGCGGCATCGCGCAGCTCTTCGCCGGCATCAGCGCCGCGAACATGTTCGTCCGCGACATGGATCAGGACGGCGACCTCGACGTCGTCGTCCGCGCCAACAACTACTACCTCAGCAACTCGTTCGGGGTCTTCCTCAACACCACCCGCCACGTCCTCACGGAGGCCACCGTCCCCTCCGGCGGCACCTGGCGCATGACCCTCTGGGCCCGCCCGCAGGACTTCGTTGTTCCCGTGCTCGCCGGCGGGCACGTCGCGACCGACCTCGGGTCGCTCGGCACGCTCGGCCTCGACCCCGCGTCCCTCGTCGCATTGCCGGCGGTGCCGATGACAGCCTGGTCACACACGCTGTCCATCCCGGTGCCGACGACGCCCTGGCTCATCGGCCGGCGCATCTGGGCGCAGGCCGCAGTCGTGAGTGCGTCGCAACCCCTGGCGCCGCGGCTCACCAACTGGCTCGACACGCGGATCGTGCGGTAGGACGGGCCGGCGAGGGACGGGACGGCGCCGTGGGTTCGCCGACGGCCGTTGGCGTCGCCCAGTTCTCTCGCTTGGGGGCGCTCACTCCCGGAGTGCCGCGACGACCACTTCGCCGAAGCGCTCCCACTTGGCGGTGCCGAGGCCCTTGATGGCGAGGAAGGCGTTGCGGTTGCGCGGGCGACGGCGCGCGAGTTCTTCGAGCACGGCGTTCGAGAACACGGTGTAGGCCGGCTTGCCGGCGGCGAGTTCGAGGCGCAGGCGGCGCAGCGTGTCGGCGCGCGCGCTTGCCGCGGCCTCCAGGGGGGCGCTCGGTCCGGCCTCGCGTGAGGATCGCGCGGCCTCGCCGCGCGTGCGCTTGCGCGCGCGCGGCGTCCCCGCGCTCGGGATCGGCACCGGCGGCAGGTCGAGCGGCGCTTCGCGACGGAGCGCGTCGCGCCCGGCGGCCGACAGTCCGACGACGGAGCCGCCCTCCGTGCCGTCGCGGCGGCGGAACGGCCGCCGCTCGAGGAGCTGGCAGCCCTCGAGGAACTGCAGGAGCTCGCGCACGGAGCGCTCCGCGCATCCCGCGAAGATCCCGAAGGTGTCGAGGTCGTGGAGCCCGCGCTGGGTGACCTCGTCGGTCTCGCTGCCCAGCAGGACCTGCAGGACCCGGCCGAGCCCGAAGCGGAAGTCGAGCGCGCCCACCGTGCGCAGCGCGTGGCGCACGACCTTCCACTCTGCGGCGTCCGTCGGCTGCGCGGCGTGGTCGGTCGTGCACAGGTCGCAGGCTCCGCAGGCGTGCCCCGGTTCGCCGAGGAAGTAGGCGCGCAGCTCGTCGAACCGACAGCCGCGCTGGAGGCGCGCGTAGCCGAGCATCTGGTCGAGGCGGACCTCGTCGCGGCGGCGCTTCTCGGCCAGCGCCGCGAGGTCGAGGGGCACGCGCGCCGGGGTCGGGTCGAGGACGGTGACTGCGTCGTCGTTCACCTCGACGGCGCCGTTGCCCTGCAGCATGCGCAGGGCGGTGTCGAGTTCGCCGTCGCCGCTGCCGGCGAAGATCCCGCGCAGGTCGTCGACGATCTGCGGCTCGCGGCTGCGCCGCAGCGCGACCCACAGGCTCTGCAGGCGCGCGGGCGAGGGGTTGGCCTGGTCGATGAAGAAGCGCTGCAGGCGCTCGTCGCCGCCGTGCCGCAACAACACGCAGCGCGCCGGCAGACCGTCTCGGCCGGCGCGACCCGCCTCCTGGTAGTAGGCCTCCAGCGACCCCGGCAGGTCGAAGTGCAGGACGAGGCGGATGTCGCGCTTGTCGACGCCCATGCCGAAGGCGTTCGTGGCGACGAGCACCGTGTCGGTCGCGGCCATGAACCGGTCCTGCACCTCGGTGCGCGTGCTGTCGCCGAGACCCGCGTGGTACACGGCGACGGGAAGGCCCGCCTCGCGCAGATGGTCGGCGACCGCCTCGGCCGAGCGGCGACTGGCGACGTACACGATGCGCGTGCCCCCGGCCGTGTCGGCGACGAGCTGCGTCGTGAGCCGGAGCTTGTCGGCGCGCGTCGGTGCCGCGACCACCTCGAAGGCGAGGTTCGGTCGATCGAAGCCGGTGAGCACGGAGCGCGGGTTGCGCAGGCCGAGCTGCCGCGCGATGTCTTCCCGCACGTCGGGCGTCGCGGTGGCGGTGAGCGCCGTGACCGGCGGGTTGCCGAGCGCCTCGAGCACGCCGCGCAGGCGGCGGTAGTCGGGCCGGAAGTCGTGGCCCCACTGGCTGATGCAGTGCGCTTCGTCGACCACGAAGCGCGCCGGCGGGAAGCGCTGCACGTAGGCGAGGAAGCGCGCGCTGCGGAAGCGCTCCGGCGCGACCAGCAGGATGCGCAGGCTGCCGTCGGCGAGGCCGGCGGCGACGGCGCGTCGGTCGCCGGCGGGAGACCCGGAGTGCACCGTGGCCGCGGCGATGCCGCGCGCCGCCATCGCGTCGACCTGGTCCTTCATCAGCGCGATGAGCGGGCTGACGACGAGCGAGTAGCCGTTGTCGCAGAGGGCGGGGAGCTGGTAGCAGAGCGACTTGCCGGCGCCCGTCGGCATCACGACCAGCACGTCCTCGCCGGCGAGGCAGGCCGCGATGGCCTCGCCCTGGCCCTCGCGGAAGCCCGCGTGCCCGAAGCGCGCCCGCAGCAGGTCCACCGCGCGCCGCAGGGGCGATGGGGCTTGGGAATCGAGTCCCGGGGCGTGACCGTCGGCGTCCACGCGCGGCAGCGTAGGGTCAGCGGCCTTCGCGGCTCACAACGCGATGTTGAACTGCAGCGGATTGCTCGAGAACAGCGGCACGGAGCAGCCGGGTTCGGCCCACACCGTCTGCACCACGAACGACTGGGTGCTGAGGAAGCGGATGTTCGGGATCGGCAGCGGGATGCGCGAAAAGCCGAGCGGCCCGCCCGGGATCGGGGTCAGCACGTTGGGCTGCGACGGATCGACCCAGAGGTCGACGCCGAGGATGTTGACCGGCGAGTTCAGGTTGCGCGTGCCCAGCCAGAACACACCGCTGCCGGTGGACGTCGAGCGGATCGTGCCGAGCGCGAAGGCCTGGCTGCCGACCTTGCCGAACGTGCCCATCACCATCCGCGGCGTGCCCTGGCAGCCGGCGGTGGCGGTGCCGAAGGCGGTGGCGCCGAACGTGCCGAGCGGCGTGATCGTGAGCGAGTTGGCGGCGAAGAGCGGCGCGTTCACCGGCGCGGCCGCGTTGGTCCACGACGAGTCGGCGCCGGAGCCGTTGAGGTTCCAGGTGCTCACCTCACCCGGCACGAGTGCGAGTTCGTAGTTCATGGTCGCCTGGATCTCGGCGGCGGTGCGCGCGAAGGGCCAGAGGCGGACCTCGTCGATGTCGCCGTTCCACTCCTCGATGCCGGGGGCGGAGAGGTCACCGTTACCGATGCGCAGCGGAGTGACGGTGTTGACGATCGCGCCGCCCGGGGCGTTGGTGCTCGCGACCTGCGTGCCGTTCACGAACAGCCGCACCGCGCTGCCGTCGTACGTCGCTGCGATGTGGGTCCAAGCGAGGAACTGCCCGGCGGCGAAGGTCCAGCTCGTCGAGTAGCGCCCACCCGCGGTGAGCACCGACCAGCCGAGCGAGTTGCTGCGCGCGTTGCCGGCGTTGACGCGCAGCATGTAGACCTCCGAGCCCGGGTTGGGGTTCTGCCGCACGATGGTCGGCCAGCGGTAGCCGGTGCCGAGCGTCGTTTCGTCGTACGTGACCCACGCTTCGATCGTGATGCCGCTGCGCGGAACGATGCTCGGGTCGTGCGGAACGTCGAGATAGGCGTCGACGCCGTTGCTGAGCCGCAGCCCCATGTTCTGGGCGGGGATCGGAAGCGTGAGCGCGAGAGTTGCGAGGACGAGAGGAGTGAGGTGCATGGGCATCGTCGGCGCTTTCGGCCGGCGCTCATCTTCGGCTGCTTCTCAGGTCGTTGCGAGGCTGCATCCGGGAACTGGCGCCTTACTTCCGGACGCAAGCCGGCGCGGAAACCGCGATCGCATGGCGAACCTCGCAGAAACGCACGAGCCGCACGCTGCGACCGGCCCGTAGAGGGGACAAACACGACGACGGGTTTCGGTGTGAACCGCGCCTCGAGTCGCGTACGGCAGTGACTGCTCGCTGTTCTCGTCGAGGTCGCCGGCTCTCTCCCGGTGGCGAACTCCGCGGGGCTGGCCTCCCGCAAGGCGAGGTCACGCAAGGCGCCTCAGAGCCTGGCCACTGCCACTGCCCGCTTCCAGGTTCGACGTGAGGTGCCCCCCTCGCGGCTCACTCCTTGCTCCGCACCATGCGCATTCGCCGCTCTGTCTCCATCTTCGCCCTCGCCGCCTGTCTGCATGCCGCGCCCGCGGCCCAGGCGCAGTACTTCGCGTTCGACGCGACGGTCTTCTCGCCGGTGCCGACGCGGGTCGAGTACTCGCTCAGCATCGGTGGCGTGAGTGGCACCGCGCTCGATCCGTACCTGCGCGGCAGTCCCTTCACGCCGTACGTGTACCTGATCGGCGAGCAGGCGGGCAACGACCTCGCCCGCCTCACGGTTGCCGACCTCACACGCATCCCGCTGACGTCGGGCGCCGGGAGTTTCGCGATCCCGCTGCGCGACGCGCCGACGCCGTGCATCTTCTCGCTCGAGGCGATGCCGTTCTTCTGGGGCCTCTCCGGTGTCGTGGACGGCGGCGCGCGCGTGCCACGCATCGCCGCGAACGCGCCCACGAGCGTCGGGATCGTCGGCGGCGCGTACACCGTCGTGCGCGACCCGAGCCAGATCCACAACCTCATCAACTCCGTGATCATCCCGCTGCCGCGGGCGCTGGCGCTCGAATACATGCGCGGCCTGAAGCAGTTGGTCCTGCGCGATCCCGAGACCGGCGAGACGCGCTACATGCAGGTGACGCCGTGGACGCATTGGCTCGAGACCGTCAACGGCGAGCGCGTCGTGAAGGAGGTGGTGGGCTACTTCCAGAACAAGAAGACCCGCGCCACCGGACCGTACTACGAGAACCTGGAGATCCACGCCGTGCCGGCGGCGCAGGTCACGCCGCCGCGCTTCCGCGTGCAGCCGGAGATGGTCCGCCCGATCACGCTGGCGCTGCACGCCACACCGGCGCGTGGCAGTGGGCGCTACGTGTTCGACTGCGACTTCTGGCGGCCGCAGGAGATCCTCATCGACGGTCCGCTCGTGAAGGTGCTGCGCTACCGCGGCACGATGCGGCCCGAGGGCAGCATCACGAGCCCGGTGGCGATCGAGCACTGCCCGATCGTGAACATCGTCGTCGAGGCCTACAGCGGCGAGACCTTCCTCAACGTCAAGGTGCTCGCCAGCAACTCGCGCTTCGAGGGCGCGGGCGACTTCATCTTCGACGAGATGCGGTTGCACGTGCCCGGCGCGTACCTCCGCACGCACAACTACCGGCCGGAGGGCGAGTCGTACGAGGTCTACCGCATCGACCGCTCGGGAACCGGCGGCGTCGCGCTGGTGCCGTCGCTCGGCGGCGGCAAGCACAACCGGCTGCGCGAGAGCGGCTCGTTCCTCTGGAACACGGGCATGTTCGCCGAGTTCGGCGCTCCGGGCGAACGCCTCGAGCGCGCGGCCGACAACCTGCGCGTGTACCTCACCCAGTTCTTCGGCGACCGCAGCCTCGGCGCGAACTACTTCGACCAGATGTTCTCGCGCGGCGCCGGGATCCCCGACCTGCGCTACCAGGGGATGATGGCCGACTGGAAGACGGCGTGGAACCGGCCGACCGGCATCAACGACAACGCACGTCGCGCCTTCGCGTCGTACGTGCCCAACGGCTGGCTGTTCCGCACCGACGGGCGGACGCCGTGGCTCTTCCCGCATCCTTGCTTCGGACCCTGGGCGGGCAGCACGTCGGGCGTGGACGAGGCGATCATGCCGCGCAACGGCGCGGTGGTGCTCGCCTACAACGCCAACTCCGTCTACCAGGTGGAGGCCATCGAGACCGCGTTGCTCATGGCGCGCGCCGCGCTCACACGGCAGCCGATCGACACGATGTTCCTGTCCGACGGCACCGCCAACAGCCTCGACCAGATGCGCTACCGCATGTGGTCGGCGCCCGCGAGCCAGCGCATCCCGGAGGCGCGCATGCTGGGCGGCGCCTACTTCTTCAACAGCGGCAACCAGACCCGCTCGCTCTTCCATCCCAACCTCGACTACAAGCGCACGCCCGCGTACCTCGCGCACGTCGCGGAGGGGAACGTGCCCTACGACGAGCTGCTGGAGTCGCACGACACGGAGCACAGCCAGCGCTACGTGACGCACGTGATGGAGGCGCTGTGGAAGATGAACCCCGACCACCTCGGCCGCATCTACATGGACGGCGCGGCGGAGATGCTGTGCTCGCTCAGCTACTACACCGGCGAGCCGGGCCGCCAGTACCAGCACATCTCGTACGGCAGCTCGCTGCTCGGGATGCTGAACGCCCCGCCGGGATCCGGCGGTGGCGGGCGGTCGTACGAGGCGTTCGGGCTGCACGCGGAGGCGATGTTCCATCGCCCGCGGCGCGAGTCGGACTCGATCATGGGCCGGCAGCTCGCGGGCATCGTCGCGCGTGTGGCGCGGCCGAACGGCTACATGGGCTGCCTGTACGGACCGGACACGCGCCACTTCAACGCCGCGGAGGAGGCCGGTCTGCGCGCGCAGGTGAGCCAGTACCTCTCGCAGCTCCTGAGCAGGAGCGTCGGTCCGAACGACTTCAACCTGCAGGGTGTCGACCTGCGCTGGCAGGCCGACATCTGGAACATGATCGTCGTGAGCGTGGCCAAGGCCTACCAGGGGTCCGATCTCGACCCGGAGGCGCGCACGATCCTCAACGCGATCGATCGCGAGATGGTCGGCGCCTACAGCGACCGTTTCGACGGCGGGTACTCGACCGTCAACGGCAGCCGCGTCCACATCGGGCTCGAGTACGTCCGCCTCGACCAGACGAACTACGCAGTGCCCGCCAGCATCAAGACCGGACCGTACGCCAACATGAGCGGCGGGCCCTACGAGCGCTGGGCGCTCGGGACCTACAACGAGCTGCCGCTCCTGCGCGCGCACATGGCGATGACCGGCCGCCTCAACCCGGACTTCCGCGGCAACAACCGCAACCTCATGCTGCCGGTGAGTTCGGTTGGCCAGGAGAGCATCCTCGGCTCCGGCATCCAGACGATGTGGGCGATGCAGCAGCTCGGGCTGTGAGGGTGACGGCCTGGTCGTGCACCGTCTCGCCGATTCAACGCGGATGCACGCGCCAGGCGCGCGCCTTCCATCCAATCGGATGGCAAGACGAAACCGAAAGCGATTGCAGCGATTGCAACCGTCCCTTGACACGCTGGCGTCCGCCTGGTACACGGAAGGTCGTGAGCGTCGGGTCGCGCGCTACTTCGGCGCGCTACTTCGGCGCGCTACTTCGGCGCGCCAGGAGGTTGTCCATTGAACCCCTTCGACATCTGGCGTCGCGCCACGGTATTCGGAAGCTCCATCCGTGGGATCCTGCTGCTGTGTGCTTCGCTTGCGACGCAAGCTCAGGCGCAGTGCCCCGGAGATTGCCACAAGATCTTCGCGGGTTCGGGCGGGACCAGCACATGCAACGACGTGGTCATCATAGTTGAGCAGCCGCCTCACGCCAACGGCACATGCGATCCGCCACCGGGAAGTGGTCCGGACGACAACTGCGAGTTCAACTTCGACGTCTTCGTGGTTGTCAATCCGCCGTGCTTCCTGTGGTTCAGCATCCGCATCTGCGTGGTAGGCACGCTGGGCCTGCCGATTCCACCGTGTGCTGAGTCTCCCCCGGCCAGCGGCGGGACCATCACTCAGTTCTTCCGTGGCTATCCAGTGACGTGCGGGCGACAGGACGCGTTCTACTACAAGGATCCGTTCAATGGTGCGCTGGTCGGTTTCGTTGAGCTGACCTGTACCTCGTGCTTCTGATGCCGTCGGGTCCAGGCTTCACCCGAATCGGGATCTTGGCGCTGGCCTTCGCAGCGACGCTCGGCATCATCTTGGTTCTGGTTTCGCCGACCGCGGCCCCGAGTGTCGCGCCGGTGCTGCCGGCAGCTTCTCTGACGAGTGACGCCGCGACCGAGGGGGCGTTCAGCTCGCGTCCAGGATCGCGCGTGGCCAGTGTGGCGTCAGGGAGGCCGAGTGCCGAGAGTCGAACACCTCTCTTCCCCCGCGACCCGGGCCTGGACCACCTGAATGGGGTACTGAAGGAGTTGGACGACGAGTCCAGCGCCACGAGCAAGAGGTATCTGTCCATTGGGCAGGCTGAGCTCGAAGGACTGTTGCGAGAACTCGCCCGGGTTCCGCTGGAGGAGGCCGAGCTGAGTCAGCTCCGTCTGGCCGACGAGCCGTTTCGTGCGGCGGTGGGTCGGGCTGAGTACCAGCGGATTCACCTCAAGCTGTCGATGACTGCCCAGGCAATCCTCGAGGGCCGGTGTGATTCGTATCCGTTGTCCAGCGACCCAGATGCTCTCAAGGCCACGGTCTCGCGCATCCTGGATTCGTATACGGGCGACAAGCAGGACCGGCAGTACGTCAGTATTGGTGGCGCAGAACCGGGGACCGGGCGCGTGATCCAGTTCTACCGCGCCGTTCACCCCGAGTACTTCGCCTCCGACCAGGCCGTTCACCGGCGACGCGAGGAGCGCAGACAGGGCGTCCGGGAGTTCCTGCACAGAACGGGAAAGCTCCGAAACTAGTGTCGGCGGTCGCGAAGCCGATCTCCTTCAGGACGGCGAGTCTTCCCGCGGGCGATCAGATCAGAGGTCGATCCCCACGCGGTGCGCCTGCCCGAGTTGGTTGGTCCCCATCTCGATCGCGACCCAGGTGACGCCGATGCGCAGCGCCGGCGTGAGGAAGCGCACCGCCGCCGGGATCGGCACCGAGACCGACAGCGGATCGCCTTCGAACACCGATGCCGGGTTGCGCACGAAGCCACCGAGCAGGATCGGCGGGACGGCGAAGCCCGGGAACGTCGCGTAGGCCGCGGCGAAACCGGGAGCGGGGCCCGCGCCCGGCCAGCCCAGGCCGTACGACGTGAGCGTGGCCGGCCCGGCGCCAGGCCAGCACGCCAGGAACGACGAGCCCTCCAGCGTGCGCGGGATCCCGCCGAAGGTCAGCGGGATCTCCGGGGTCCCGTACGCGACGCGCATGGTGTTCATCTTCGGCGGGTTGCTGCCGCGCAGCGGTGCGAACGGGTCGAGCGAGCACACCGCGTCGACCTCGTCGGAGCGCAGCAGACCCGCGGCGTCCGACACCGGCGTGCCGGTCTGCGTCACGTACTCGGTGGGGACGGCGGCGTCGGTCGAAGGATCGAGGAAGAGCAGTTGCGGCCGCGGCACCGCGCGGCAGGCCCGGTCGATGCGCGTCGAGAACAGCAGGCGCGACTGCGCCGCGTCGTAGGCGAGCGCGTCGACATCCTCGCACTGGTCGAGGCCGAGGTCGCGGAACGACTTCCACACCGACACGCAGCCCCACCGCTGCGCGGTCGAGACCCACGTCGTCATGAACACGGTGGCGCCGCTCGGAGGCGTGTTGCCCCACCAGCTCGCCGGCACGCGGGCGAGCGTGGCGTTGCTCACCGAGAAGTACAGCGTCGGCTGCGCGGGCACGCCGCGCGTCGGCGACGCGGTCGCTGGATCCAGCCGGTACAGCGGGATGAACTGGTCGAGGCCATCGACGTCGCCACGCGCCGGCGGCAACCCGATCTCCGCCTGCGCCATCGCCCGGCGCGTGCGCCCCACGAGGTAGGCGGGCGCGACGCTCTGCGGCAGCAGGTACGAGAACATCGCGCCGCCCGGACCGTCGGGGCCGGCGGCTTCGTTGGCCACCGCGGAGCCGCTGGTTCCCATGGCCGTGGCGGCGACCGAGAAGGTGAGCGCGCCCCAGCGTCCGACCGGCACCTGCACGTGCCCCGTGGCGTCGGCGAGCACCCAGTCGAGGCCGATGCTCATCGCGTCGACGTCGGGGACCGGCGCCGCGGCCGCGACGCTGCAGCCGACGCTCAGCAGATTGCGGAACGCCCAGTCGAGGTCGAAGCGCGGGCCGGATCCGGCCGGCCACACGATCGGGGGCGCGACCGCGAAGCCCTCGCACTTGAGCAGCGCATTGGGGGCACCCGCGGCGCCGGTGAGCGAGATCTGCATCGGCGCGCCGGCAAAGGGCGCGACCGACTGGCCGGCCGCGGCGGCGGCGAGGGCGAGGGTGGCGAAGGTGGCGTTCGTGGTGTTCATCGGCCGGTTCCGGGTGGGGGCACGTCCTGAGTGATCTTCTCGAGGCGATCGACGGCGCGGACCGCGTCGCGCAGGTCTTGCTGGTGGCGTTCATCCTGGGGCGCGAGCTTCACCGCGAGCGCGGCGAGGTACAGGCGCAGGTAGGTGGTGGCGCGTCCGCTCAGGCCAACGCTCGGCAGCAAGGCCACGATGTTGCCGATCTGGAAGGGATCCTGCGGCTCGCTGGCGAGCTGGGCGAGCAGGCGAGCGGCGGCTTCGTCGGTGTCGCCGGCGGTCAGGGCCTGCGCCAGCGCCCGGGTCGCCGCGATGCGCGGCTGCAGGCCCGCGCTCGCCCGCGCGGCGGCGAGATCGAACTGCTCGAGGGCGCGCGCGGCGACCGCGTCGAAGCGCGCGCGCTCCGCCTTGGCGCGACACAGCTCGCACAGCTCCTGCACGGCGATGTTGGCCAGGAGGTACGGCTTCTTCCACTCGGCGCCGGCGGCGCCGGTATCGGCGAGGCCCGCGGCCAGCTCCCAGGCGCCCGCGAAGTCGCCCTTGTCCTTGAGGACCTGGGCCCGCGTGTAGATGGTGTTCCAGAAGTACGGTCGCACCGCGGCGGCGCGGGCGAGGTACTCGTCGGCCTTGGCGAGGTCGTTGAGGCGGCGCCAGGCGATGCCGAGGTTCTGGAGCGGGCCGTGGCGGTCGGGGCGCAGCCGCAGCGACTCCTCGAGCGGCGCGATCGCTTCGGCGTAGCGACCCAGCAACACGAGGGCCGCGCCGCGGACGGCAGTGGTGCGCGCCGTGGCGCGCCCGTACAGGCCCTCGAGTCGCAGCGACTCCGCGATCGCGGCCGCCGAGCACTCCGGCTTCCGCTCGAAGTCACCGCGCGCGAGCAGCGCGATCAGGCGCAGGTCGCGGGCAGGAAGGTAGTCGTCGGCCGCGCGCGCGAGCAGCGCATCGGCGCGCCCCGCGAAGCCGGTGACGTGACGATTGCGCAGCTCGTGGAAGCCGGCCACGAAGCAATCGGCCGTGGAGGTCGGCTCCGCACCGAGGTCGCGCAGATCGACGGCCTCCGTGCCGCGCCGATCGCGCGCGGCGCTGGCGTAGCGGCTGGCGACGGCGCGGAGGTAGGGCGTCGTGGCCTGCGCGGCGACACTCTGCAGGTCGGCGGCGGCACCTTCGTGATCTCCGTCGTCGAGGCGCAGCGCCGCCCGCCACAGCCGGGTCGGGATGTCGTCCGGCTCGAGCGCGACCAGGGCGTCGAGGTCGGCGAGGTAGCCGAGGTTCTCGGGGCGTACCGCGGCGAGCAGGCGTTGCTCCGGATCGCCTTCGAAGGCGAGCAGCGCCGGCAGGCGCGCCTCGATGGCGAACTTCGCGTCGGCGCGCGCGCGCGCGCGCTCGCGCGCCGCGAGCCGCTCGAGCGCGGCGGCGAGGACGACGGCCGCGGTCACCGTCACGG
>CAYQMF010000140.1:0-15804 GCA_964418595.1 uncultured candidatus Brocadiaceae bacterium | reverse complement strand
GGCTTACGTTCTTCGAGAAAGAACGCAGACTTTCACGCTGGTCTGAGGCCTAGCGACTCCAGGCACTGCCTGTGGCTCGCATTGGACGAGTGCAGCGTCACACGCTGTCCCGCCGCTCGCCCACCGTTCGCTGCCCACGCGAGCACGATCGCATCGCCGATGCCGTTGAAGAACGGTCCGCTGTCGATGTTCACGCTCACATCGTCGCGTGACGGCTCGGCGCGCGCACCGACGATCCGAAGGGCCTCGTCAGCGATACGGCTAGCCGTCGGCTCCTGCCCGGCGTACGTCGCGATCCGCCACGAGTCCCTGCGAGCGTCCCACGCCTTGCTGTAGCAGCCGCGGGCGAGATAGGTGGTCCGCGGGTTCGGCAGGCAGCAGTGGTTCGGTGGTATGTCGCGGAACACGCCGAGTACCGGGATGTCGGTCATCGCTGCCAGGTGCAGAGGTCCCGAGTCGACGCCGACCAGCAAGTCGGCCGCAAAGAAAAGCGCGCAGATCCGCTCGGCGTCCACCGCCGGCCAGTGCGGGACAACCGGCCGAACGCGTGCGTGGCCGACGGTGGCCGCGCGCGAGTCAAAATCGAGCGTGACAATGGACCCGCTGAAGTCCGGGCGCCGCAGCAACTCGACGATCAGTTCTACGACCAAGCCGTCGGGCAACGATTTCTGCTCGCGGAACGTGGTTCCCTTGCTGTGCAACAGGACGATCGGCCGCGGCAACCCCTCGAGGAAGCGCTTGATCCAATCCGTGTACTCCGGTCGAACATGCGGACGGGCGTCAAGGCGAACGTCGCGGAGCTCGCGCCATACGACGTCCTTGGCGGCCAGCCGCGGAAGCACGGGATGCTCGAAGAAGTGCGCGATCTTGCTCGCCTCGCAGTCCGGGGCAGAGGCGTCCCAAAAGCCCGCTGGGTACTGGTAGGAGTGCTCAGGGAAGTCGCTCCCCGTGACGGTCGAGATGCCCGCGACGCGCCAAACCCACAGCTTGTTTGGCTCGGCCTGAACCGTCACCGCGTAGCCACGGCGAGCATAGAGCTGAAGCGCGTGGCACGCATGCACTACGTCGCCGAGGCCATGCGTGAAGCGGAATCGTAAGTTCGAGGTGCCCTGGGTCATTGCGGTCGCGAGTACGCTGATGGCCGAGTACGGTGCGGCCCCTTGGTGCGAGATGCAGTTGTTCATCAACCGGCACGACGGAGCCAAGCCGTGCACACCTTTAATACCCCGCCAGGCCGCCAGGATCACGGAGGCCTTCAAGAGTCGCAGAAGTTGGAGTGGAACCCCGGAGCCTGACCGAGACCTGCCGGCGCTTCAAGCGAAGGCGAGGTCCCGTCCGTGTGGTGAACGGGTTTCGGCGGCGCTGTGGCAGTTGGCGCAGCCTTGCTCATCCCCCTCAATCCTGGCGGCAGGCGCCGACGCGTGGCCGCATCGTCCGGGCCCTCTCCCGGATGGACCCTTGTCCGAATAGTCCCAAGTGAACAGCCCTACGGCAATTAGAAGCTGTTCCTGACGAGAACGCGGCGCTCCTCGGCGGTGCGGCGCTCAGCGTCCGCGCGCTCCGCCAAGTCGGCGGAAAGCGCCGCGTTCCGGCGCCGCACGTCCATGTACAGCGCTCGCGTCTCGAGCAGGTTGCGCACGCGCAGGGTGACCTCGGCCGCGTCGAAGGGCTTCGTGAGGAAGTCTTTGGCGCCGGACTGCAGCGCGCGGCGCCGCGTGTTCGGATCCTTGTCGGCCGTGAGCATCACGACCGGCACGAACGCGTCGGCGAGGAGCGCGTCCCGCAGCGCCGCCATCACCGTGAAGCCGTCCATCTGCGGCATCGCCCCCATCGATCGCCGCCAGCACCTCGGCAGGTGTTTGGCCCAACGTCAGGCGCAAGGTAGCGCCCGATGTTGTTTCTCCGACAGCCCAACCTCCGCGGCGATGTCCATTCCCGTCATCCCGCGTCGCCTCGCCAGCGGAATCGCGTTCGCCCGTTCGAGAGGAGAGAGGTTCTTCCGGGCGACGTACCGGGTGAACGCGAGCTTGAACGCACGTAGGTCGTCGAGCACGTCGCGGACGGCGACACTTGCCGAATCCCCCAGGAGACTTCGAGGACCCCCGATGCAGCGGCGATGATCCGGTCCGGGGCGTGGTTCGCCGCCGATTGCCGTTCCAGAGGCCGGCGCCCTGCGGGTTCCGCGCTAGGTCGCTGACATGCGTCCGTGTCCAGGGGATTCTCCCGGATGGACACTTGTCCAAACACTCCTAAGTGACTGGCCGGACGATACTTGACATCTCTTCTTGACGAGAACCCATCTGTCATCAACCGGTTACCCCGGCGGCCTCGTGCTCTCCTTCGTCTCGCCGGCGCCGAGCCGAAGGAGACGCGACTCGGAACCCCCGCTGCAGCAGCGCCGTTGCCTCGATCAACGCCGATGCCACCCGCTCGCGATCCACCTGGGAGGCGGTCAGGCTGATCCGCCCGGCGTAGAACCGAATGGCTCCGTCCTCCGCCACGAGGAACCGCCGGAGCCGCCCTCCGGCGCCCCGCGCCGTTGTCCGCGACCCACTTCGTGAACCCGAGTTTCGAGCTGCGAAAGCGGGTACTGGAAGTGGGAACGGCTGCGGTTAGGAACTACCTCAGGCTCGCTGAGCAGTGGTTCAAGCGCGACCTGTCCCGACTCAACCTCTACCTCATGCCGATCGGATTCCTTGCGACTTCGACTACGGCATCCGCCATCACCACAGACCCTGATGAAAAGCGGTTAGTTGCCTACCTGAACACCGTCGTTGCGCATCAGGAAGAGGATGCCACCTTCAGTGTGGCGCTCGAGATCGAAGTGAAGTTCCACAAGGTGACCACGGGGAACCCTGCGAGGGACGGAGCACCGAAGTTCACTCTCACGAACGATCCCACCGCCCAGAAGGTGTTCGTCACGGAGGACGACATCCGCAAGACGTTCCCATGGACCTACGAGGACTTCAGGAAGAGGCTGCCGCGCCGCTACTCGGACTTCCGGGAGAACAAGAAGTTCCACGCGCTCAAGAAGTCCCTCATGAGCGACAAGCGGTACCTCCACTGCCGTTACCTCGACCCGAAGAATCCAAAGAGCGGCAAGAAGGAGTTCTACAACCCGAACATCATGACGGAGTTCGACAAGCATTACACGCTGAAGGCTGCGCCGACATCCTCAACCCGACCGGCAGATCCTGTGCGCGAAGCGGGGGCAGAAACCACAAGTGGCGATGCTACTCCCCCGTAGTCGAGCCGGCGTTCACATCGCGAGCCCCGACAGGGAACGCTCCTTCGGCAAGACAATCCAGCCTTCGCTCCGGGCGCATGGGTCGTCGGGACAATCGTCGGCGAGAACGACCTTGCCGCCCGCGCGTCGGGACTCGAAACCAGAACGTCTTCCGATCGTCGCTGTTCTGTCTTTGGCCGTTGGCCGCTACCGCGACCCCACCCTCGCCACGCCGCCGTTCGACACCGCCACACCGCCAGCCCCAGCGCGTTCGCCGGGCGGTCAAGGACGGCGGCCTGCACGAAGAACTCGGCGCCGGGGACCGCCGTTTGCGCGGGGACCGGATGCTGCAGGTAGCCGACCCGCCGTCGTTTCCTGGGTACCGTGCGACGTCGACTGCGCCTCTTCCATCGAACGCCCTGAGCCGAGAGGTTCGACGGACTTGCGGCCGCTCCATCACCGCGCGGGACGGGACCACTATCGCTTCGATGGCGATCGTGCTGCCGCAGGAGTGCGCGCGCGAACTCGTGCTCCAGCATTAACTCGCGCGCCTGCGTTCGCGACTCCCCGCAGAAGGTCGGCGGGGTCGTCTATCGTGGGTTGGGGTCGCCGACCGCGACCGGTCCGGCGGCTCCTCCAGAGAGCGCGGGACAGGACCGAATCCTCCGCCTCGCGCGACGGAACCCACTGGACGTCGTTCGCTCTGCTGGGCGGTCAGAGGAAGCCAGTCCCGGCTGCAGGCACCGGACCGCCGTCGGAACGGGTCGAGGCCCGTCGCCCATCCGACTTGGCGGTACACCGAACGCTCGGCGACGATCTCGCCCGCGATCGTGAAGTACCTGCCCGGCGTGCCCTCGGAGGGGCGCTTGCTTGTACAAGTGAATTCTTCACCCATACTTCTGGTCGCTATTCGGCGGCATCCAGTCAGGTGCGCGCTCATGTCGCTCTGCTCGATGCCGGACCCACACCCCTTGGGTCGCCGCGCCCTCTGCGGGACTTCATCCGATCGCCTCTTGCCATCCCGTTATCGTGGAGCTCTCATTCGGACCAGTGGCGGACGACGTCCACGTGTCCACAAGTAAAATCATGGATGCAAAGAACAACAAGCGACGCGGAGACAGCCCGCGTGCACTTACAGCGGCGGTCTGTCTGCTAGTCCTGGTTGCTACGGCGTGTCAATTTGTTGCGACCAGAGAACTTCCGCGAATCCACTATAGGCGATGACCCACCGGACTTTCGCGCCACCGATCACCAAGGAGCCGTCGTCGGGCTCGAGGTCGTGGAGCTGGTGGACGAGCAGGAGCAGAAGACGAACGTGCACCGCATCAGGAGCGCGCTCCAAGACGGAGGGCACGATCACTCGGTCCCGGCGCCGCCATGGGCAACGGCCGCATTCGAACGGCTCTGCCGGGAAAACCCCGTCACGCGGGACTTCACTCTGGAGCAGGCCATCGAGCTGCTGCGGACCAAGCTGAAAGTCAAAGACGCCAAGATCGCGCGCAAGAAGCAGGCGCTCGGCCCCGGCTGGACCTTCGACTGGATCGGCTTGGTCGTGTTCACGTTGAACCCGTCGATAGCCAGCGGCGCCTTCTACCAGCATGTGGCCAGCGCTCCCTTCGGGCCACTGCAGCACATCGACCGGGCCTTCTTGGTTGCGGAGCCGTTCCCCGTCACCCTCGAGCCGGGCGGGATCTGCGAGGGGGTCATGGAGATCCCGCTCTTGCCGCGCACCTGACGCATCGGAGATCGCCGTCTCCCCTGGATCTCCCCCCGCCCGCCGAGCAAGCATGCGGTCGTGGCCACGACCCTCACCTTCGCGCTCTCCGGCATCGCCAACCACCACCCGGTGCAGGTCCACGGGACCGGCACCCTCGACCAGGGCCGGCTCGTGCTGGACCTCCACGTCGACGCCGAGCCGCTCGACCTCGACCCGGTGCTGCTCGTGCTGGCGAGGATCGACCCGCTGCTGGCGGTCGCCGGCGGCGCGATCCCGGCCCCGACGGACGAACCGATCGTCGCGCACGGGCGGGCGGACGTCCGCGGCGAGGGCAACGCCCGGCTGGGTAGCGTTGAGGTGCGGGCGACCCTGGCCGCCGGCGACGCCGGGCTGTCGCTCCTCGCCAACGTCGGCCCGGCGTGGGCGGCGCTGGAGGTCGGGGAACGCATGGTCCAGGCCGCGGAAGGCGCCATCCTGGTCCGCGGCGCCACGATCCTCGCCGAGAGGATCCTGCGCACGAGCCGTGGCCGGGACGTACTGTTGATTGGTGCGTACCGCGCGTATGATACGGACGCGGTGGTTGCCCGCCCGCGTCACCTGACTCTGCCGCCCACTCGCGTCATACGCGAGGGCGGCAGGTCGACGTTTCGACTTGCGCTCGACGTCCGGGCGCAAGACCCACCCCAATGACCGACCTCGACACACAACCCCTTCCCGCCCCCGCCGCCCCCGACCCCTGGGAAGCCGACCTCGCCCGGCTACGCGCGCGCTTCCCGAAGGCCAACGCGTCGGTGTTGATCTGCATCCACGCGCTGCAGCAGGAAGTGGACGTCTCGCTCGACGACATGAGAGCACGCGCGGCGATGCACGGGATCCGCGTGACGGCAGCGTCGCTGATGGCCGGGCGCCGGGCGTTGGGGTTGTCGCCGCCGCCGGCGGTGCGGGTGCGGGAAGTCGAGGATGCGGACGAGCCCTTGGAGGCCGTTGAGCAGCGAGACGCCGCGAACCTCGCGGTCGCCGAGGATCGACCGGTCGCCCGCCGCCGCCAGGCGCCGGCGAGCAGCTCCCGCGCCGACGAGGTCGAGCGGCTGCTCCGCGAGTTCGTGGCGAAGGCGGACGAGGAACGCCAGCGGCTGCGCGGGGCGGTGCGGCGGGTGATCGAGGTGGTCGACGAGGCGCTGGGGTAGCGGCAGCAGCTCGCGGCTGCACCCAGTCGCCCCGCCACACATGCCCAATCGCTATGCCTTGGGTGGTCGTACCACTGGCGCGCGTGCTGCAATCGTCCTCCCCGTGCGCCCCGCATTACGCGTACCCGCGCGATCGCTGAACCGCGGTGTCGCACTCCTGGTGGATGAGCCGCGTGTTGGCCTCGGTGTAGCCTCCCATGGCCTCCAGACGGTCCAGCACGGCGTAGTTCTCGGGCAGCGCCTGATCGCACTCCGAGCAGCGCCCATCCTGCTCCGCACGCTTCCTCGCCTTCAGCTTCCGGCGATGCATGGGCTTACCACGCTCGTCGTACGTGAGCTCCTTGTAGCCTTGTAGACCTTCCGCCGGAGTGCCCAGAGAAGGGACGGATCGTCGGCGCTCAGCCGCGCCAACTCCTCGCGCACCGAGCGCAGGAGGTCGTTCGCGGCGGCCAGCTCCGTCGCTGTGAGTCTTCGGTTCGCCATACCCCTCTGTCGGCCGGCGGCCGCCGCGACATTGCGCGCACTGTGACCTCGCCGGCCCGATGCAGTCCGTTCTACGCCACCCCGTCCACGATCGCCCGGATCTGCTCGATCGCCTTCCGGTAGCGGTCCCGCTCCCGCCCGCCGTCCTGCAGCGCCGCGATCACCGAGCTGATCGAGTCCGCCGCGCTCTCGACCTTGCGCGGCCGGCCGGGTCCGCGCTTGGGCGCCGCACCGGATGCCGCCTGCTTGGCCGCCCGCTTCGCCGCCGCCTTCTTCGCCTTGCCCTGCCCGCGCTTCGCCGTCTGCACGAGCCCGAGCAGCGCCTTCGCGCGCCCGTACATGATCGGGTAGATCGTGAGGCCCTTCTTCTCGGCCTTCGCGCGGATGTCGGCGTAGACGGCGTTCTTGTTCTTCTGGAGAGCCGAGACGATGAACTTCATCGAGTCGGGACTGGTCTTCTTGGCTGCCATGATTGGGTATTACCTCGGCAGAATGTTACGTCCAGCCTCAGTGCGACGCCAAGCGAGATACGCCCGTCCCGGCAATTCTCGACGTCGACAACGAGGGGCCGGGCGCACGTTGTGACGTCGTCACGCTTGTCCGCTTCCGCCCTCGTCTGGTCGGTGACAGTCAAGCCTCCGCGCAAGCGAGTCAAGCGGACGGTCGTTTCCGCCGCGAACGACAGTCCGAACGGAGTGGATCGTGTTCGGCTCGTTCCCCGCGTTCGCGATGTGCTTCCCCCGCAATCGTAGGCATGGCCGCAGGGGTCTCTGCTCACCCGTTTCAGCTTCCGGGCAATTGGCTCATCGTCCTCGTCACGGCGCTCGTCGCCTGGTGGGGTGGGATCCATTTCCCGAAGCGCGGCTCGCCTCGTGCTCTTGCCCGTCCTCGCGATCGCGGCTGAGGTCGCGAAGCTGACGCTGGCGGCGCCAGGCGCAACGAACGCCGGCGGTGCCCGCCCGGGCGCGCTGCTCGGCGTCGTCGGCGGCGTGGCGGCGGCGTCGGGGAAGGGGCGGGTTCAACTCCGATCCTCGTCGTCGGCACCGTTGATCGGCGCAGCAGCCGTTCGCGCGCCCTCGACGACGACCGGGCGCTGGAAGACCGCGGCGCCAGTCAGTACGAGCGGCGCAAGGAGCAGCAGTCGGCCAACGGGACGCGACGGCGGTCGAGCGCTCGCCGGCAACCCGCGTCGTGTGGCCCTGACGGCGGCGTGTCCCTTCTCTGCGTTTCCCCCTCCTCACCGCCTTCAACCGCAGCTCGAGCGCGACGGGGCGTGACTCGACGTCGGCGGCGCCGCGGCGCCCACCGCAAAGGTCACCAGCGTCGCGTGGCCGGGCGCGGGACGCCCGCCGATCGGGGGGACCTGTTTACCAAGAGAGTACCCGCTCCCCCGCATCCCACTTCCGTCCCACCGAGCAACCAGTTAAACACTTCCCGACTCTCTGCACTTGCAGAGAGTTCGAGAGCCGTCCGACCCGGGCACCAAGAAAACGACACCCTTTCAGGTCGGGCAACCGTCCGCATCGTCGCGAACCGAGAGCCGGACCGTCACCGCCCCCACTCGCCGCACACCGCGCCAACAGGGCGGTTCCTGGCGATCACGCCGACCGCTGGCCGCGCCCCAGGCAGTTCACCTCCGCGCGCTCGCGGTTCTCACGCCAGAGCCAAGATGGCTCCCCGAGCAGGACTTGAACCTACGACCCAGTGATTAACAGTCACTTGCTCTACCAACTGAGCTATCGGGGAGTCCCTCCGGTCGCCCGGAGGAGGCGCGAACGTTAGCTCCCATCGGACGGAGGTCAAGGGCGCGCGAGGGGAAGCGCGTGATCTCGTTCGCAGCGCCGCGACCACGCCGACGGACGTGGCGTCGCGCCGACCACGCGCCTAGGTTCTGTGCCGCCATGCTGTCCCCCGGGCGAAGTCTAGCCGTGTCCCTGCTGTTCCTCGCCCTCGTGCTCGCCGCGTGCGCGACCACCCCCGCCCCCATGCCGATCCTCCCGCCGCCCACGACCCGGACCGTCGCCGTCGTCGACACGTACCACGGAGTCGACGTCAAGGACCCCTACCGCTGGCTCGAAGACCTCGACGCGCCGGATGTGCGCACGTGGATCGCGGCCCAGAACGCCGCGACCGACTCCTTCCTCGCGCGCATCCCCGGCCGGGATGCACTGCGCGCGCGCCTCACGGAGCTGTGGAACTACGAGCGACGCAGCCCGCCCAAGCGGGCCGGCGCACGCTGGGCGTGGCACCGGAACGACGGGCTGCAGGCCCAGGCCGTCCTGTGCATCGGCGACACGCCCGGCGGAGCGGGCCGCGTGCTCCTCGACCCCAACACCATGAGCAAGGACGGCACGGTCGCACTCGGCCCGACGGTGTTCTCCGAGGACGGGCGTTGGCTCGCGTACGGCATGGCGGCGGCGGGCAGCGACTGGACCGAGTGGCAGGTGCTCGAGGTCGACACCGGGCGCGTGCTCGAGGATCGCCTGCGCTGGACCAAGTTCACATCCGCGGCATGGACCCACGACCACCAGGGCTTCTTCTACATGCGCTATCCGGCGCCGAAGGAAGGCGAGGTGATGGCGGCGCAGAACCTCGCCCCCGACCTCTGCTACCACCGTCTCGGCACGGCGCAGGAGACCGACCGCGTGGTGTACGCGCGCCCCGACGAACCGACGTGGGGCTTCGCGCCCCTCGTCACGGAGGACGGGCGCTTCCTCGTGATCCACATCTGGTCGGGCACCGACTCCCGCAACCGGATCGCCTGGGTCGACCTCACCGACCCCGACCTCGCGGTGGTGCCGCTGCTCATGGAGTTCGATGCGAGCTGGGTGTTCGTGACGAACGAAGGCACGCGCTTCGTCTTCCAGACCAACCTGGATGCGCCGCGCGGCCGAGTCGTCGGTCTGGATCTCGCGCAGCCGGAGCGCTCGCAGCAGGTCGAGCTCATCGCGCACGGCGAGGACACGCTCGAGGGCACGAGTCGCGTCGGCGACCGCCTCGTCCTCACGTACCTGCGCGACGCCGCGAACGTGGTCCGCACGCACCGGCTCGACGGCACGTTCCTGTCCGAGTGGGCGCTGCCGTCCCCGTGCAGCGTCAGCGGTGTCGACGGCCGCGCGGCGGATCGGGAGGTGTTCGTCTCCGTCACGTCGTTCCTGCAGCCGGCGTCGCTGTACCGGTTCGATCTCGGCAACGACGAGCTGCGCGAGCACTGGCGCCCGGAGCTCGCCTTCGATCCGGGCGCGTTCGAGGCCAGGCAGGTCTTCTACCAAGGCCTCGACGGCCAGCGCATCCCGATGGTCGTCGTGCACAAGAAGGGCCTGCGCCTCGACGGCCAAAGCCCCACCTATCTCTACGGGTACGGCGGGTTCAACGTGTCGCTCTCGCCGGCCTTCGCGCCGTCGGTGATCGCGTGGCTCGAGCGCGGCGGCGTGTTCGCGCAGCCCAACCTCCGCGGCGGCGGCGAGTACGGCGAGGACTGGCACCGCGCCGGCATGCGCGAGCGCAAGCAGGTCGTGTTCGACGACTTCGCCGCCGCGGCGCGCTACCTGATCCGCAACGGCTACACCGATGCGCAGCACCTCGGCATCGGCGGCGGCAGCAACGGCGGCCTGCTCGTGGGCGCGATGCTCACCCAGCACCAAGACCTCTTCGCGGCCGCGGTGCCGGAGGTCGGCGTGCTCGACATGCTGCGCTACCACCGCTTCACCATCGGCTGGGCGTGGGCGAGCGAGTACGGGACCGCCGACGACCGCGAGATGTTCGCCGTGCTGCGCGCGTACTCACCGCTCCACAACCTGCGCCCGCACACGCACTACCCCGCGACGCTGGTGATGACCGGCGACCACGACGACCGCGTCCTGCCGGCGCACAGCTACAAGTTCGCCGCGGCCCTGCAGGCGGCGCAAGCCGGCCCAGCCCCCGTCCTCATCCGCATCGAGACGCGGGCAGGACACGGGGCGGGCAAGCCGACCCACATGCAGATCGCCGCTGCGACCGACCAATGGGCGTTCCTCCACGCCACGCTGGGCTCACCTTCGCCTGGGGTTCGCTGAGCCACTCACCTGTCCCCTCCCCCGGATCGCCGCCGCAACCCGCCCCGCCGGAAATGCCAAGAGGGAGCTTGCCGGATGCGGTGCGGCCGTGTTTTCTCGCCGCGACGGACCTGACCTCCCCCGATGAGCAAGAGACTGTTCGTGGGCAACCTGCCCTTTCAGGTCGACGACGCGTCCCTCCTGGAAGCCTTCCAAAGCAAGGGATTCGAAGTGGCCACCTGCCGTGTCGTCCTCGACCGTGACACCGGGCGCTCGCGCGGTTTCGCGTTCGTCGACATCGAAGACGACAACGCCGCGCGCGACGCGATCGAGGCGATGAACGACTTCGAGATCCACGGCCGCAACATGCGCGTGACGGAGGCGGAAGACCGCCGCCCGCCGCGTCCGGGCGGGCCCGGTGCTGGCCCGCGCCCCGGCGGCGGAGGAGGGCCGCCGCGCGGCGATGGACCTCGGCCGCGACAGGACCACGGCTCCGGCCCGCGCTTCTCGGGCGGCGGCGGCGGCGGCAGCCGGCCCATGCGCAAGCGCGGCGCCAACGACGACGACTACCGTCGCCCGGATCGCGAAGGCGGACGCAAGCGCCGCGATCACGACGACGATGGCCCGCCGCGCCGCGGCTACGACCCCGACTCCGACTTCGAGTAGGCCGAGACCCACTCGTCTGCGCGCGGGAACTCCTGGCACCGACCGCCGTCCGGCCGACGGCCGCTGTCGAACCACTCCGCTCCCCGAGACGAGCATGATCCATCGAATGTCGCGTAGCGCCGCATCGGCGCTGTCCCTGTTCTCACTCCTCGCCGTGGCCACGGCGCAACTGCAGCCGACCCCGCCGGAGGAGCGCACCCGATGGCACGGGTGGTTGCGCGTGCCGAGCCTGATCGTGCGGGCCCAGATCCAGGACGGCATCGCCACCACGGAGCTGGAGCAGACCATCCGCAACGAGGGTCGCAGCGACGCCGAGGCCACCTGGGTGCTGCCCCTCCCGCACGGCGCGACAGCGGACGGGTTCACGATGACGGTGGCAGGGAAGGAAATGGCGGGCGAAGTCCTCGATGCCGGTCGCGCCCGCGCGATCTACGAACAGATCGTCCGGCAGCGGCGCGACCCGGGCCTGCTCGAGTACTTCGGCGACGGCTGCCTGCGCGCGCGCATCTTCCCCATCCCCGGGCTCGGTGAGGTGAAGGTCAAGGTGCGTTGGCGCCAGATGCTCACGGACTCCGGCGGCATGCACGTCTGGACGTTCCCGCTGCGCGCCGTCGCGGCCAACGGCCTGCGCGCCGAGCGGACGAGCATCGACCTGCAGCTCGCGTCGAGCAAGCCGTTGAAGAACGTGTTCTCCCCGCTCGCCGGCGTCGACATCGTGCGCAAGGGCGAGACGCACGCGCGCGCCAGCCTCGAGTTCGACCAGAACGACCAGCTCGCCCGCGACCCGAGCGTCCTCTACAGCCTCTCCGAGCGCGAGTTCGGCCTCAACCTGCTGACCTGGCGGCGAGCCGGCGAGCCCGGCTACTACATGCTCATGCTCGCGCCCAAGCGCGAGTGGGACGAGTCCACCCATGCCCCGCGCGTCGTGCAGTTCGTGCTGGACACCTCCGGCTCGATGCAGGGCAAGAAGATCGAGCAGGCGAAGGAGGCGATGCGCTTCTTCGTCAAGTCGCTGCGCCCGGGGGATCACTTCAACGTCATCCCGTTCGCGACCGACGCCAATCCGTTCTTCGAGCAGCCGACACCGGCCGGCAAGGACGCGGTCGAGCAGGCGCTGGCCAAGATCGACCGCATCGAAGCCCGGGGCGGCACCAACATCGAGGACGCGCTCCTGCGCGCGCTCAGCGCATCGCCCCCCGCCGGCGGCAGCGTGCCGATCGTCGTGTTCCTCACCGACGGCGAGCCGACCGTCGGCTCCACCGACAAGGACAAGCTGCTGGCGCTGGCGCGCGACAAGAACCAGCAGCGCATGCGCGTGTTCGTGTTCGGCGTCGGCAACAAGGTCAACGCCAAGCTCCTCGACCAGTTGGCCGACGACAACGGCGGCGCCCGCGACTACGTGCGCGAGGACGAGAACCTGGAGGTCAAGACCGGCGATCTGCTCACCAAGCTGAGCCACCCGGTGCTCACCGACGTGGTGGTGAAGATCGACGGCATGGAGACGAGCGATGCCTTCCCCAAGCGCATGCCCGATCTGTTCAAGACGAGCCAGCTCGTGGCGCTCGGTCGCTACCACGGCGAGGGGCAGCGGGCGATCCGACTGCGCGGCGTGCTCGACGGGGTCCAGCGCGAGTTCGTGTACGAGGGCGAGTTCCCGGCGCAGGCTTCCGGGCACGACTTCGTGCCGGTGTTCTGGGCGGAGCGCAAGGTGGGCCAGCTCCTCGATGCCATCCGCCTGCACGGCCAGAACCCGGAACTGATGAAGGAGCTGCAGACGATCGCCAAGGAGTACGGCATCGTCACGCCGTTCACCTCGCACCTCATCCTCGAGGAGGGCGTGCGGCTCGGCTTCGCGCTGCCGGGCGCCGCGGGTCCCGCCACGGCCGGTCCCTCCGGTGGCCAGGCGCGCCTGTACCGTCTGGGTCGCGCCGACGCGGGCGCGGAGGCGGTGGAGGAGAGCGAGGCGCTGCGCTCCGGCGACGACTTCTTCTTGGGCGGCGCCCGGCGCGAGGCGAAGAGCAAGGCCCGCGACGCCCTCGACGCGCGCGTCCGCACGGTCGGTGCGCGGGCGTTCTATCTGGCGGGCACGACGTGGGTCGACAAGGCCTGCCCGGCGGACTGGGAGAAGCAGGCCCGCTCCGTCGTGGCGTTCTCGCCGGAGTACTTCACGCTCCTGCTCGCGCACACCGACCTGCGCGCGACCCTGGCGTTGGGTGAGTCGGTGGCGTTCGTGCTCGGCGACGAGATCGTGCGCATCGTGCCGGCGGCCGCCGACGGCAAGTAAGCGCGAGCGGCGCGGGCGTGGCTACTTGCCCCGCCCGTGCTCGGCGGCGTGGTGCGCCGCCAGCCAGTCCGCGCCGAAGTCGCGGCCGACCTGCCGCCACACGACGTGCACGTGGTTCGCCTCGTTCTGCACGTTGTCGTACTCGATCGCGAAGGCCGGTCCGTGCACGCGGAAGTAGTGCGGCTTGCCGCGCTCCGTGGCGCCGAGCCACGCGAAGCACACGTGCGCCTTGTCGGCGGCGGCGATCGCGTCCAGTTCGCGGCGTGCGAGGTCGGGTCGCAGGTCGTTCACGCACGCGCCGATCAGCCGCTGCAGCAACTCCGCCTGCGCGGCGGTGAGCGACGCCCACGCCACGCCCCGCGGCGCCCCGAGGAAGTCGGCAGCGCGCGTCGGACCCAGGATGACGTCGGCGGGCGGGCGTGCATCGAGGCTGGCGGCCGCTCGCTGGTCGGCATCGAGCGCGCCGAGCAGTGCGAACGCCAGATCCTCCATCTCGCCGAGCACCCGGCTGCCGGCCTTGGCCCCGACCCGCACCTCGTGCGGGTTGGCGCCCACGAACCACGGCGTCGCCGCGACCGAGCCGCTCGCGGCGTCGACGCTGAAGTTGAGGGACACATGGTGCCCCTGCACGCGCATCCCCCACGGCGCCTTCTGCGCGGGATCGCCGAACACCGCAAACCAGTAGCGCTCCGGATCGCGATGCGGTGCCTGCCGCCCACCGGTCTCCTCGAGTTGCCGCAACACGCCCTCGAGCGCCATGATCGCGGTCACCTTCAGGTAGCCGGCGTTGCTCAGCGCGCGGGACAGCAGCATGTGCGCGGCACGGCGCGCCGGCAGGGCCAGGTCGCCGAGCAGTACGCCGGCGTACTCGCGCGGCACGAAGTTCCAGGCGCGACGTTCGTCGCCCTCGAAGGGCAGCATCGCCTTGGCGCGCTGCTCCGGGGTCAGGATGTCCACGAAGAGCTTCGCCGAGTCGGCCAGCTCGACCGCGGCCGTGTTCGTCGCCGGCGGTCGGACCAGCACCGCGCCGAGGCCGACGGCGGCGGCGAGCCCCAGGGCCACGTTGCTGCGAAGGCTCAGCATGGCAGGAACTCGATCGCCCCGCCGGGCAGGAAGTAGAGGATCAGCATCGTGCCGCCGGTGACCGTGGGCACGTGACGAGAGCCGGGTCCGAACACCACCCACCCGGGCGGCTGGCCGTCGAACAGCGGCTTGCCGTCGAGCGCGAAGCACAGGTCGATCTCGCCGTTGGGGTGCACGTGCTCCGGCCCCGGGGTCGACATCCGCACCGCATCCACGCTGAAGCCGTCGAGGTCCTTGGCGACGCGGCCGAACGCCACCGCGCCGTTCTGCTTGGGCAACAGCCAGCCGGCCTTGGCGCCCGCCTCCGCGATCGCCCGGATCCCGGCAACCAGCGGGCTGTCGATCGGCGCGAGCGCGCGCAGGCGCGCCGCGGCCTTGGGATCGCGCAGGTCGAGACCCGCGAGCAGTTCGACCAGGGGACGCAGCGCCGCTTCGAGCGCGGGCTTGTCCATCGGCTTGCCCATGGCCCTACGCCTCCCCCCGCACGCCGGTCAGGATGTCGATCACGATCTGGTCGAGGCGCTCGTATTCGAGCCCGGGGCTCGCCAGCGCCCGGCGATCGAACGGATACGCCTTGAGGCCCGTGGCGCGCTCGCGCGAGTAGGCCCCGAGCAACGCCGAGCTGTCGTCCTGGCGCGCCCGCACCGCGGCCAGCAGGTCCCTCGCTTCGCGGTCCGCGGCGAACGCCGCCGCCTTGGCCTTCATGATCAGGTAGGTGCGCATGCAGCCACGCGCGAAGGCCTTCACGCCGGCGACGTCCTCCGTGCGATAGGCGTGCGCGTCGAAGTGGCGCGGCCCCGCGTAGCCCACGTCCTCGAGGAACTTGACGAGGAAGAACGCGGCCTTGGGGTTCTGCGACCCGAAGCGCAGGTCCTGGTCGTAGCGCGCGTAGTTCTGGTCGTTGAGGTCGATGTGGAACAGCTTGCCGGCGTCCCACGCCTGTGCCACCGCGTGGTGGAAGTTGAGCCCGGCCATCTGCTCGTGGGCGACCTCCGGGTTCACGCCCACCATCTCCTGGTGCTGCAGGGTGGCGATGAAGGCGAGGATCGCGCCGGTGGTCGGCAGGTAGATGTCGCTGCGCGGCTCGTTCGGCTTGGCCTCGAGCGCGAACTTCAGGTCGTAGC
>CAYQMF010000139.1:0-15850 GCA_964418595.1 uncultured candidatus Brocadiaceae bacterium | reverse complement strand
CGGGCGCCCCGCTACCACTACCTGCCGCGCCTCGCGCGCGGCGAGCTCGTCGCCTGCTTCGCGCTCACGGTGCCGGGCGCCGGCACCGACGCCGGCGCGATGACCGCGAGCGGCGAGGTGTTCCGCGCCGACGACGGCGCGCTCATGCTGCGGCTGAACTGGGAGAAGCGCTACATCACGCTCGCCGGCGTGTCGACGGTGCTCGGCCTCGCGTTCAAGCTGCGCGATCCGCACGACCTGCTCGGCAAGGGGGAACACCCGGGCATCACCTGCGCGCTCGTGCCCACCGCGACGCCCGGCGTCGACGTCAGCCGTCGCCACGACCCGCTCGGCTCGCCGTTCTACAACTGCCCCACCACCGGCCGCGACGTGGTGGTGCCCGTCGACGCGATCATCGGCGGCAAGGACGGTGCCGGGCGCGGCTGGCTCATGCTCATGGAGTGCCTCGCAGCGGGGCGCGGGATCTCGCTGCCGGCGGTCTCGACCGGCACCAGCAAGCTCGCGTTGCGCGTGGCGAGCGCGCACGCCGTCGCGCGCCGCCAGTTCGGCGTGTCGATCGGCAAGTTCGAAGGCATCGAGGAGCCGCTCGCGCGCATCGCCGGCACCGCATACATGCTGGAGGCGACGCGACGCTTCACCTGCGGCGGCCTCGACGTCGGGATCAAGCCGCCGGTGGCGACGGCGATGTGCAAGTACCAGTTCACGGAGCTGGCCCGCGCCGCGGTCACCGACGCGACCGACGTGCTCGGCGGCAACGCCATCGCCAAGGGCCCGCGCAACCTGCTGGCGCCCATCTACACGGCGCTGCCGATCTGCATCACCGTCGAGGGCGCCAACATCCTCACCCGCACGCTGATGGTGTTCGGCCAGGGCGCGATCCGCTGCCACCCGCACGCGTTCGCGGAGATCACGGCGCTGGGCAAGGGTGACGTGCGCGGCTTCGACAAGGCGTTCTGGGCGCACGTGGGCCACGTCGTGAAGAACGGGTGTCGGGCGCTGGTGCTGAGCATGACGCGCGGCGCGCTGGTGAAGGTCCCGGTGCTCGGTCCGGCGGCGCGGCACTACCACAAGCTGGCGTGGGCGTCGGCGTCGTTCGCGTTCTGGGCGGACGTGGCCATGGGGACCTTGGGCGGCGACCTCAAGCGCAAGGAGAAGCTGACGGGGCGCTTCGCGGATGTGTTCTCGTGGATGTACCTGGCGACGGCGACGCTGCGCCGGTTCGTGCACGACGGGCAGCGCAAGGACGACGTGCCGCTCCTGGAATGGGCGATGGCGCAGGCGTTCGATCGGATGCAGGTCGCGTTCGACGGGCTGTTCGCCAACCTGCCATTGCCCGGGCTCTCGTGGTTGTTGCGCGGACCGGTGGCGATGTGGTCGCGCATGAACCGGTTCGGCAGTGCGCCGAGCGATCGGATGACCGCGGCGGTCGCGCAGCTCGCGCAGCGGACGGGGTCGTACCGCGAGACCTTGACGAGCGGGATCTTCCTGCCGAGCGACGAGCGCGAGCAACTCGCCGCGCTGGACAAGGCCATGGCGCTGGTCGTCGAGGCGGAGGCGGTGATGCGCAAAGTGAGGGTCGCCGTGCGCGGCGGGCAGCTCCCGCGCGGGCGGGTGGCGGACCTGCTCGATCAGGCGCTCGTGCAGGGGGTTCTGTCGCCGGAGGAAGTGGATCTCGTGGCGCGCAGCGAGAAGGCACGCGCGGACGTGTGTCAGGTGGACTCGTTCACGGCGGCGGAGTACCAGGCGACGGCGCGGAAGACGCGGGGCGGGGAGCGGTCCGTGCCCGTGGGGTCGTAGGCGGGCGGGGACGGGAACGGGGGAGCGAGGGGAACGGGCAGCAGGGCCGAACGCGGGGGTGCGCGTCCCCCGCCGGCGCAACGGAGCGCCTCGACAAGCTCCGGCTGCGATGCGCGTACATTCTTTGTCACGAGCGCTGCGTTGCAGGATCCTTGGTTCGATGTCCGAGCCAACGCGTCTGTCGGTTGAGGAGTTGCTGCGTGACGAACGCTGGCTGCGAGCGCTGGCGGGGCGTGTCGTCGCCGGTCCTGATGTCGACGACGTCGTGCAGGACGCAATGGTCGCGGCGCTCGTGGCGCCGCCCCGCGACGCTCTCCGCTTGCGCGCGTGGCTCGCCCGCGTCGTGCGTCACTTCGCGCTTCGCCGACAGCACGGCGAGCGCCGCCGCGCGGTGCGCGAGCGGGGGGCTGCACGCCCCGAGGCTCTGCCGGCCGTGGATGCGACGCTGGAGCGACTGGCGCTGGCGCGGCGTGTGACCGAAGCGGTCCTCGCGTTGCCCGAGCCCTATCGGTCGACGCTGCTCTGGCGTTTCCACGACGAGGTGCCCGCTCGCGTGATCGCGCGGCGCGTCGGCACGACCGAGACCAACGTGCGGAAGCGCATCGAGCGCGGGCTCGCGATGGTCCGCGGGCGACTGGCGGGCGATCTCGGCGGCGAGTGGCGCTCGGCCCTCGCGCCACTTGCACCAGGATCGGTGATCGCGGTGAAGAAGACCCTGGCGACGGCGATGGTGGTCTGTCTCCTAGCAGGTGGCGTCGTGGTCGGGCTCTGGCCCGAGCCGTTCGTCGAGCAAGAGTCGTCGGCGTCGGTCCAGCCAGGGAGCGCGAGCCCTCCCGACGCCAACGACTCCATGACCAAGGCCGCGGCGCCGACCCCGTCGGGGCGTGCACCGGTCACCACCCTCGGCCGCACCGTCGATGGCGACGGGCGCCCGATTCCGCACGTCGAGTTCTCGTTGGCGGGCCAGCGCGTGATCAGCGACGGCGAGGGTCGCTTCGCTCTCGCCCGCGACGGGTCGCTCGGTCACCTGCAGTTCGTCGGGGTCGGCTATCACGTTCTGCACGCCGGCACACGGGACGCCGGTGGACGAGCGCGCGAAGTCGTGCTGGTGCTGGCACCCGAAGTACAACTGGATTGTGAGGTGCGCGACGAGGAAGGCCGGCCGCTGGGTGGTGTCGAGATCCACTGGTCGACGCGCGCGCCGGCCATGGCGGAGCTGACGCCGCTGCCAGATCTCGTCGTGGTCAGCCACGGGACAAGCGAGGTGCGGCGACCATCTCGCGACGGTCAGTGCCTGACTTGGAACACGACGGGCAGCGACCAGTACGCGTGCGCGATTCCGGCAGTTGCGATCGAGCTGCGGTTCACGCGAGCTGGGTTCCTGCCGCGCACCGTCTGCCTTGCCGGCGACGGAGCGATCCAGGCTCCGGCCGCGGCGCGCCCGTGGTCAGACTCGTTCTTCCTCGACCTCTCGATTTCGCGAATGCTGCAGGTCGCGAAGTGGCCGAAGGTCTGGCGCGACGACCGCCGCTTGCACGTCACTCTCGACAAGGTGCCGCTGCCGGCGTGCAGGATCACCGGCCGTGTCCTCACCCCACGCGATGCGCCGGTTGCCGGTGCGCTGGTGGGGTTCCAGAAGGACCTCTCGACCACAACCGACGCCGACGGCCGCTTCGCACTTACCCTCGACCCGCAACACCTGCCCGGCACGGCGCCGCCGCTGTTCGCCGCCAAGCCTGGCATGTGCACCGCGCTGCTCGTCGACGCCGTCGAACGACTGCGCCGCTCCGGGGACGGCGCGATCGAAGTGGAGTTGCGCCTTGGCGATGCGCCGCTGGCCATCACGGGCCGCGTGCGCAGCGAGAGTGGCGAGCCGCGCGCCGGCCTGCTCGTGTTCCCGTGGGGAACGGAGGACCTCGGCGAGCTGGGCACTCCCGAGGACCTGGCGCTGCCGGCCGACACGTCCGAGATCAGCGCCGGGCTGGGCGGCCGGCGCGCGATCGCGCGCACCGATGCCGAAGGCCGCTTCAAGCTGGCGGGCCTGCTCGACCGCGATTACCGCTTGCGCGTCTGCGACCACTCTTGGCTGGTGCTGACGACCGGCGTCGTGCACGCGGGCTCCGAAGTCGAGGTGGTGCTCGCGAACGGCGACTGTGCTCTCGAAGTCGCAGGAACCGTATGCGACCGGCACGGCGTTCCGCTGGCCGACGCGGACGTCGTCCTCGCTTGCATCAAGGACCGGGGCTTCGGCGGCGAGTGTGGGATCACGGTCGAACTCGGTCGCACCGATGCGCGGGGCCACTACCGGGTGCGGCGGGTGATGCGCGCAGGATCGCTGCACTTCCGCAAAGTGGGCTACACCGAGCACCGCGTCGACATGCTGCACTGGTCGGCTAGTCCGCTCGACGTCGTGCTCGCGAGCGCCTGTGAGTTCCAGCTCGAGGGCAACTTGTCTTGGCACAGCATCGAACTGCGCGACGCGCACGATCGCGCCGTGCACATCGAAGGTGACAACCCGAACATCGGCGGCGCACGTGAGGTGCTCGAGATCGGCGAGGACGGCAGGACCAAGCCGGCGGTGGTGAGCGACTCGGTGACCAGCATCGTGCTGCTACGGAGGGACGGCAGGCTGGAGCGGCGCGCGATCCAGTTCGCGCCCGGCCGCAGGAACGTGATCCGGCTCTGACGGCGCCGGGCCCTTGCACGCTGGCGGTCAGCGGCGCGGTGGCACGGCGCGGCGATCGAGGCCCGGCGCCTCGCAAGCCTGCCACGCGCGCAACAGGTTCGAGGCATCGCGCGGCATGAAGAGGTCCTGGTCGCTGGTCACGAAGAGGGTGCCCTTCGCGTAGTAGTTCGGCCCCCACACCCCGATCACCAGGTAGCGGACACCCGCATCGTTCAGCGCGGCCACCACGCGCAAGAACGGATCCATCAGGTGGGCTCGAACTCCAGGAAGTGCCGGCGGCAGAACTCGTAGGCCGGCCAGTTCCAGATCTTGTCGCTGCCGTCCTGGTTCTCGAGTCGCGCCTCGACGGCACGGATCGCGGCCAGGTACTCCTCGCTCAACGGGAACCGTCCGCTGTCCTGGTCCTCACGCTCGGCTCGTGCCAGGGCGCGAAGGGCGGCTTCGGTCGCGGGATCCACTGGCCAGGGATCGTATCGCCCGGTGTCGGGTGTGCGAGGCGCGCTCGCCCGTGCCTCCATCGCGACTCGTGCGGGAGACCCGACTCGGCGAACGCCGCGCACGCGCGACGCGCGATCCGGCGACACCAACCCTCAGTCGTGGTCGAAGCGCAGCACCAGGCTGAAGGCCTGCGCAATCGAAGGCGAACCGCCGGTCGTCTGCGACAGTTTGCTCACTGGCACGACGCCGAAGGGCGCGACGAAGTGCGTCACCGCGGCGCGGCTGGTGACGATGCCGAAGGCGGCGTTGGCGTCGAGCGCCCAGAGCTGGGCGATGAGATTCAGACCGTGCAGGCCGGGGTGCAGACCGACGGGGACGTTCTGCGCCGCCACCGCGCCGCTGGCGTTCGCACCGGTGAACAGCGTGCCGAGGACATCGGTGTACGCGAAGCACGGCCCCGACGCATTGACGTCGGAGCCGGGGATCAGGAACGGCAAGGGGATGCCGTTCCAGATGCGGTCGCTCGCACCCAGGATGATGAAGACCGGCGCGCTGGCCGGCGCGTTGCTGCCACTGAGGGTGAGCGATCCCGTCCCGTTCACCCAGTTGAACGACGCAGTGCGGTTGAGGCTGAACGCCGAGCCACGCCCCGTCGCACGACATCCCGTGCCGACGAAGAGGTTCTGCGGGATCGGGTTCTGGTCGGAGCCCGAGGCCGCGTCGTGGAACAGGCTCAGGCTGTTGAGGGTGGCGGCGTGCGTCTCCGCTTCCCAGGTGAGCCCCATGATTCCAGGGTGCGCAAACGCGGTGTCGAACATCAGCGGGTTGATCCATCCGCGCGGCAGGGCTCCGGGGACCCCGCGCCCGGGGAAGTTGAACGTGCGGCGGTCGACGACCCGCGTCTTGTCGGCGCCGTGGTTGTCCTCGAACACGGGCTGGATGTTGTCCGACCGGCGCGCCGCGCTCGACATCCACAGGCTGAAGGTCACGGTGTAGTCGGCCACCGCGGTGCCGGGGAAGAAGCCGTCCGGCCGCACCGCGAGCCCCCGGAACACGCGCGCCCGGCCCGCGAGGTCGTCGTGGATCTGCAGGTAGCGCATGAGCACGTCGGTGCCGAAGGGATGGCCGAGGCTGGTGTTGCCCTCCCCCGCCTCGAAGTGCGCCGGACTCACCGTCGACCCGGCGAGGGTCTGCGCCGGCGCTGCCACCGACAGCACGGCGACCAGGGAGAGGAGGTGGGGAGCGGGGACGAAGGTGAGGTCGGTCATGGTTGGCTTCCGAACCCACTTGGTTGCGCGGGGCATCGACCTGCCGGGGTGCCTGCCTTTCTTGGTCTGCTTCTGGTTCCGTCTCTGTCGAGTAGGCCCGGAGCTTGAATGCTTGAAGCTCCGGGCCTACTCGACAGGGACGGAGAGAAAGAGAGAGAGCGAGGGAGAGAGACAAACAAGGCCCCACCCCCACTTCGTTGCGGGAGCACGCGCCCGCGAGTACACCTTCTCCCCATGGTCGAAGTCGCCCCCGGCGCCACGCCGGCGCCCCCCCACATCCCCGCGCAGGACCCGAAGAAGCCCAAGTGGCCGATCGTGATCGCCGTCGTCGCGGGCATCGTGCTCCTCGCCGGTCTCGGCCTCAAGCTCGTCGAGCCCGACCCGCCCCAGGGCATCGGCGCGATGGGCGCTGGCCTCACCGACGGCAACGGCGCCGAGGAGTCGCCGTGGGCGCCCGGCTTCCTCAAGATGGGCTTCAGCTTCTTCGTGTGCTTCGCGATGGGCTACGCCGCCCGCAAGTTCTTCAAGCTCGCGCTCATCGCCAGCGGCGTGATCTTCGCCCTGCTCTACGGCGCCTCGTACCTCGGCTACCTCGTGGTGAACTGGGATGCGATGGGCCATGACTTCGACGGCATGGTCGCCAACCTCAAGAACCAGTTCGACTCGATGAAGACCTTCGTCACCGGCAGCCTGCCCGCCGCAGGCATGGGCGCGGTGGGTCTGCTCGCCGGCTTCAAGGCGGGCTGACCGCGAGTTCGCGGCCGGGCTCCCACCGCCGCGCGAGCGCAACGGTCGCGAGCAACCCCAGGAGCCCCAGCCCCGCCATCGCCGCGAACGCGACCGGCGTCGAGTGCTCCGCGATCGCGCCCCCCGCGAGGCTCGCCCCACCCACGAGCACGCCCATCGCGAGCGCCGTGTAGAGGCTCTGCGCCGACGACGCGAGCTGCGCCGGGATCGCGGTGCCGAGGAAGCGCATGGCCGCGAGGTGCGCCGCCCCATACGTGATCCCGTGCAGCGCCTGCGCACCGCACAGCCAGGCGAAGTCGACCGTCGTCGCCGCGATGCTCCAACGCACCATCGCCGCGCTGGCCGCGATGCACAGCAGCCGCAACGGCCCGAGCCGGCGCAGCGCCTGGGTGCCGAACGCGAACAGCGCGATCTCCACCGCGACGCCGATCCCCCACAGCCGCCCGACCCCCGCGGCGTCGATGCCCGCGGCCTTCCAGTGCTGCGGCGCGGCGACGTGGAGCACCGCGTGGCTCGCCATGATCGACCCCGCCGCGAGCAGGAACCACCGGAACGCCGGCAGCGCGAGCAGCGCCCGCAGCGTCAAGGTCGACGGCACGAGCGGCGCATCGCTTGCCACCCGCGCCCGCACCTCCGGCATCGCGACCGCCGCCACGGCCACCATCGCCACCGCGACCACCAGCGCTTCGACCACGTGCGTCGCATCCACGGTCGCGAGCCACGCCCCCACCACCAGCGCCGTGACCAGGAACGCCACCGACCCGACGTTGCGCACCGGCCCGTACCGCGTCAGCCCGCGCCGCTCCGCGAGCACCAGCATGCTCTCCGCCAGCGGCAGGATCGCCGCTTGCGCCAGGCTGAACGCGCTGAACACGACCAACACCGTCCAGAAGCCCCGCGCCTGCGCCAGCAGCAGCGCGCACGCCACCGACGCCAGCGCCAGCAGCCGCAGCAGCCCGCGCCGTCCATCGCGCCGATCCGCCAGCCGCCCCACGATCGGACTCGGAATCCGCAACAGCACCGCCGCCGCCACCACGATCCCGACCTCCCCCGCCGACAACCCCCGCGCCTGCAACCACAGCGGCAGGTACGGCGCCTGCACCCCCAGCACCGCGAAGTGCGCCGCGTAGAAGACTCCCAGCCGCACGCCCACTCCCCTCACGCGCCCGCCCCCCTCACGCCGGCACGCTCCGCCCCCGCAAGCCCCGCCCACCCCGTCGAACGTCCCCCCGAGCCCGAGCCTGCAGCGCCGCCGTGCTGCGGCGGCGCTGCCCGCCCGAGCCCAGCAGCCCCTCTCTCCCCGTCCCCGTCCTGCTCTCTCCCCTCTCCCGCGCTCAAAGCCCGCAAGCCGCCCGCGCCGCGTCGAGCGTCTCCCGCGCCACCGCCCGCGCCTTCTTCGCCCCGGCCACGAGCACGTCCTCGACGTACCCCGCATCCGCCAACAGCTCCGCCCGCCGCGCCCGGAACGGCGCGAAGTGTGCCTCGATCTTCTCGAGCAACGCCGTCTTGCTGCGCCCGAACCCGTACCCGCCGGCGCGGTACTTCCCCGCCATCTCCGCCACCTCCGCCTCACTCGCGAACAGACGGTACAGCCCCATCACCAGGTCCTCGTCGGGATCCAGCGGGTCTTGCAGATCCACGAGCCGCGTCTCGATCCCCATCACCGTCTTCTTGAGGGCCTTGCCCTCGGCGAAGATCGGGATCGTGTTGCCATAGCTCTTCGACATCTTCGCCGCCTGCCGCTTGCCCTGCCGCGTGACGAACACGACGCGGTCCATCGGCACGTAGAACTCGAGGGTCGTCACGCCGGCTTCGCGGCTGGTCACCACGCCGCTCGTCGGCATCTCCGCCACCGTGCGCAGGGTGCGAGCCACGACTTCGAGCCCCATCCAGCGGTGCGCGTGCGCCGCGCCCAACGCCGCCTCGAGTTCCTCCGTGGTCTTGTGCGCGTCGGGCCCGGCCGAGGCGAGCAGCTCGCCCACCAACCGCCGCATGCCCTCCACGTACCCGTCGGTGTCGAACCCCGCGTCGACCCGCAGGCTCACGTTCACCTGCAGCACCGCGCCCTTCTCGAAGGTCGTCCCCGTCACCCGCGCCGCCGGGCTCAGCTTCGCCTTCGGCAGCGCGAAGACCTCCTTGCCGAACGCCGCGTGAAACGCCTCCGCCATGTCGCGCGCCATCTCCACGTGCTGGTCCTGGTCCTGCCCCACCGGCACGAGGTCCGCGCGCGGCGCCAGGATGTCGGCCGCCATCAGCACCGGATACGCGAACAACCCCACGCCGGGCGTGATCCCCTTGGCGACCTTCTCCTTGTAGGAGTGCGCGCGCTCCAGCAGCCCCATGCTGGTCACCGCGCACAGGAGCCACGTCAGCTCCGTCACCTCCGGCACGTCGCTCTGCCGGTAGAAGACCGTCCGCGTCGGATCGAGTCCGAGCGCCAGGTACGTCACCGCCACGTCCAGCGTCTGCGCCCGCAGCGCCGCGGCATCGCGCACCGTCGTCAGCGCGTGGTAGTTGGCGATGAAGAAGTAGCACTCGCCCTCCGCCTGCAGCGCGATGTGCTGGCGGATCGCGCCGAAGTAGTTGCCGAGGTGCAGCGATCCCGTCGGCTGGACGCCGGAGAGGATGCGCTGGCGGCGTGCGGGCGTGCCGGTCATCGCGGGCAGCGAAGCGGGAAGGCGCGGGCGCGGCAAGGGCGAAACCGTTGGCCGGGCTCCGCGCCGGCGCGATGATCGCCACACCTCGCCCAGTCATGAGCACTCCGAACTTCGAGCACCTCCGCATCCAGTACGGCGCGCGCCCGCTCACGGAAGCCGACCTCGGCGCCGACCCCCTCGACCTGCTGCGGGCGTGGCTCGCCGCCGCGGAGGCCGCCGGCACCAGCGAACCCAACGGCATGGCGCTCGCCACCGTCGACGCCGCCGGCGCCCCGCACTGCCGCATCGTGCTCTTGAAGGGCCTCGACGCCGCGGGCCTGCGGTTCTTCACGAACTACGAGAGCGACAAGGGCCGGGAACTCGCGCACGAGCCACGCGCGGCCCTGACCTTCTGGTGGCAGCGGCCGCTGGCGCGGCAGGTGCGGGTCGAGGGCGTGGTGTCCCGCGGTGATGCCGCGGAGGCGGATGCGTACTTCGCCACGCGCCCGCGCGACAGCCAGTTGGCGGCGACGATCTCACCGCAGAGCCGACCGGTTGCAGACCTCGCCGCGCTCGCCGCGCAGAAGGCGGCGCTCGACGCGCGCCTCGCGGGGAAGGCGGTGCCCCGCCCCGCACACTGGGGCGGGTATGTCCTCACCCCGCACCGCCTCGAGTTCTGGCAGGGCAAGGACCACCGCCTGCACGATCGCTTCTCCTTCACCGCGCAGCGTGACGGCCGCTGGGAGGTCGCGCGTCTCGCGCCCTGAAGGGAACGGAGCCCGACCCCGTGGTTGCAGCCGTCGATTCAGCCCCGCCCGTACGGAACCATCACCGCGTACGCCTTGCGCAGCTTCGCCTTCTGCTCCGCCGTCAGGGGCAGCGTCTTCAGCATCTCGCGGTACAGATCCACCTGGCGCCTCGCCGCCTCACGCACCGCTGCCGTCGACTGTCCGATGGCCGCGAGGCGAGGATCACCGCCGCCCTTGCTGAACGCCGCGTCGGGCACCGACTTCGCCCAGGTCTCCACCATCGCGCGCAGCTGTGGCGAGGCATCGTCGCCCAGGCCCACCTGCCGCACCAGCGTGTCCGACACCTGCGCCGCGTAGTCGGCCCGATCCGCTGCCTCGACGGGCTTGCCGAACTGCGCCCACGCGATTCCGGTGCTGAACAGGCTCGACGTCGTGCCGTCGACGGTCGGCTGGTAGAGCGCCTGCTCCTGCTGCGGCGTCAGCAGTCGCCGCGCCTCCGCGTAGAACCGATCCTTGATCTCCATCTCGCTCACGAGGCTTTCGAGGCCGATGGCCTCGGCGCCGAGCTTGCTCCGGCGGACCTCGTCCTCGCCCGCGATCAGGGCGCTGAGCCGTTGCAAGCCGTCGCGCTGCGCATCGCTGAGCGGCATGCCGCCCTTCTCGAGCGCGGCGAAGATCTGGTTCGCGGCGATCACCGGATGGGTGAACGCGCCGTTGATGCCGGTGCCAGGGACCTTCGCCTTCTGGATCGCCTCGGCCTGCTTGATGAGTTCCGCGTTGAGCCTCTGGATCTCGCCGACTGCCGCCAGCGGCACGTCGTCCCCCTCCTTCATCGCCTTGACCAATGCCTCGAGCTGGCTGCTCATCTTGAACATCGCCTCGCCGGTGGCGTTCCAGTCGATCGCGTCGAGCGCGGTCTCGAAGCCGCCGTAGGTGATCGCATGGCGCAGCGCCGCGACCTTCTCTTCCTCCGTCGGCGGCGCGGGACTGGCGGTCGGATCGGCGGTCACCGGCTTGCGCCCGCTGGCCATCTCGAGCGCGAGGTAGCGCCGGCGCTCCTCCTGCAGCTCCTTCTCCAGTTCGCCGACTCGCGCGTTCAGCGCCGCCATGGTCTGCGCGGCGGCCGGCGCGCCGCCCCGCAGCTCGATGCTGTCGCCGGTCGAAGCGCGCGCGACGTCGCTACCGCTGGTCCAGGTGATGGCGCCGTGGATGACGGCGACGGTGACGGCGCCGAGCACGGCACCGGTGACGAAGGGCTTCCATTCCATGTGTCGTACCTCGAGTTCGGTCGTCGGGTCCATGTGCAGCCGACCGAGGTCGGCGAGATCGGTGACCGCGCCGCTGTCGGCGCACACCACGAGCCGGTCCAGCGGCGCGAGCGGCCAGGCCACGGACGCGGGCGCCGCCGCGGTCACGCGGGTGGCGGCGTGCTCCCAGCGCAAGCATCCCGCGACCACGCGCAACGGGACGGTCGGCGTCTCCGACCTGTCGGGGAGCCACTCCGGCGCCGCCCAGAGCAGCCAGGCCGCGGCCGCGCCGACCAGGGCGCCGAGGCCGAGGGCCGCACGCCGCCCGAAGAAAGCGTGGCGGCGCGGCGCGACCCTCTCTCGCCGCAGCCGCGCCACCACTGCGGCGCTGAGGTCCGGCGGCGTCGTGCCACCCAACACCTCGCCGAGCATGCTGGCGAGCAACCGGTCCTCCGCGCCCTGGATGTCGTCGTCGTCGCGTCCGTTCATCGTTGCACCTTGCCTTCCACGCAGGCCCGCAGGGCGGCGCGCGTGCGCCGCAGCCAGCTCTTGATCCCGTCCTCGCTGAGCGCAAACGCCGCGGCGAGTGCCTGCCGCGACGCGCCATCGCGGTAGCAGCGGTCGAGGAGATCGCGGTCGCGCGGGTCGAGTCCCGCGACGCAGGCGCGCAGCGCCGCGAGCCAGGTCTCGCCACCGTCGCTGCCCTCGGCCTGCGCCATCGCGGCATCGAGGGCGTCGCCGTCGAACAACAGGGTCCGCCCCGCGGCGCGCCGCCGCTTGAGCAGGAGGTTGCGCGCGACCGTGCGCAGGTAGCCCGCCGTCGCCTTCGCGTTCACCTCCTGGAACGGACGCTGGAGCACCGTCACGAACGTGTCCTGGGCCAGCTCCTCTGCCTCGTTCGGGCTGCAGCCCAGCGCCCGCAGGTACCGCCACACCCCGGCCTGGTGCGCGCGCACCAGGGCCGTGACGTCGAGCGGACCGGGTCTGGCCGAGGCGGAGCTACCCATCGCGAAACGCACGCGGGGTGAGTCCGCGGGCGAGGGCAAAGGGTGCGCGCAAGGTCAGGAAAACCTGCGCGAAGATCTCACCACAGCACCCGGAAGCGCCACGCCGACCCCGTGCAGCCGGTCATGGTGAGGACGCGGTCGAGGCGATGCGTGGCGAGCATCGGCAGGATGCCGGTCTCCAGGGTCTCGCCGACGCCATCCCGCGCCGCGCCGGTCGGCACCTCGAGGACATCCAGGAACGTGCTCAGGTACTCGCGCAGCAGGATGCGCAGTTCGACCTGGCCGACGCTGTTCCAGCCGGCCGGGGCGGAGCGCGCCAGCACGTCGAAGTCCGCGGGCATCTCCACCTTGCGCCCCGCGCGCGCCAGCATCGCGTCGACGATCTCGGTGCAGTGGTCGCCGACCCCCACCGCCGCGACGCCGTTGCCCACCGCGAAGCTGAACGCCGGGATGAACCAGGCCTTCGCCTGCCCCGCGCGCAGGACGCCGTCGACGTCGCGCACGTCGATCTCGTCGCTGTTGGCGAGCAGCTTGCGGAACGCGGCCTTGAACGCCGCCTCGTCGCGCAGGCGGAGCGCGAGCAGCATGCCGATGTCGTCGGCCTCGTCTTCGCCGTTGCGCTTCGGGTTCCACGCGAAGATCACCTCGTCGGTGAGGTGCGCGAGCAGCTCCTTCTCGATGTCGACGCCGGTCTCCTTCTTCGCCTCGGCAGCCTTCTCGTCCGGAGTCTCGTTCTCCCTCGCCACGGCGCGCAGTACCGCGTGCCAGATCGCCATGCAGTCGAGGCGGCCCACCTTCCATGCGCGCGCGTCCTCCGGCACCGCCCAGAACAGATCTGGCACGCCCTGGGTCGCGGGGAACACTCCCGCGAACACGCCGCGCTCCTCGTCGCCGAAGGTGAGGCTCCACTCGGCCTCGACGTGCGGTCCCCGCGCACCTACGGTCACGCCGAGCGTGCGCAGGCTGCCAAAGCCCAGCGCCGCCATCTCGCGTTGCTCGGCGCCGCCGCTGGCCACGCGCAGGCGCTCGGCCGCGTGCAGGTCGAAGGCGACGTCGAGCAGCGGCGGGAGCCCGGACGACCTGGGGTCGGCGGTCGGGACATCCGTCGCCAGCAGCCGGCGCACGCCGGCCACGTCGTTGCCGAAGTAGACCGCGGCGCCGCCATCGCCGGCCTTGGGCATCGTCACGACCCACTCGCCGAGCCGCGCCACTCCCAGGTCGGAGCCTTCGAACGCGGGCGCGAACTGGACGCCGACGAGCGGCGCGCACAGGCGCAGGGTCGAGGTCGCGAGCGCCGTCACGTCCTGGTCCGCATCGGTCGCAAAGACCACGCGCGCGCTGACCAGGGGATCGCCACCCCCCTCTCCCGCCCGGCCGAACACTTCCACCCGCACGCGGCCGCCGTACTGCAGCCAGCCCCGCGGCACCGTGTCGCCGTCGGCGCCGAGGATCCCCTGCAGCATCCCGCCGAGTTGCTCCGCCAACGGCCGCCACAACGCCTCGCCTTCCGCCGACGCGAGCACGGTACCGAGGTTCGTGGGCCGCAGCCGCATGTGCCACGCCGCCGGGCCGGCGACCTCGGCGCGCAGCAGCCGCGTCGGGGCCGCGTCCTGCGCGGCGACGGGAAGAGCCAGAAGACAACCGAGCAGGATGGTGCGCATGATGTTCCTCGGGGCGCCATCATCACCGCGCGCGACGCCGGGCCGCTGCAACAATCCGGTGCCCGCGGTCAGCCCCCTGGCGCTGGCTCCCGCACCAGCACGGCGCGCGCATACAGCAACCGGAAGCCGCGACGCTGAGCATTCTCGTGCGACTTCGAACCCGGCAGCGCGGTGAGTACCGCGAGGTCGCAGCCGGCTGCGGTGGCGTCGGCGAGCCGCTGCATGAGCAGCGCCGTCTGCACGCCGCGGCACCGGTGTTCCGGCAGCGTCGCTGCGCCGCAGAGCTGCGCGATGCCGTCCGCGATGCGCATGCTCGCGCCACCCACGCGCGCGTCGCCACGCCACGCCAGGTACTGGCGCATCGACCCGGCCTGCGCGAAGTCGCGGATGATGGCGTCGATCACCGCCCGGTCGTAGGTCTCGGTCGACGCCACGCCCTGGGTGTCCGGCGTGGCAAACCCCGTCACGACGGTGTTGATCCAGAGTTCGAGTTCGCCGGCGCCCAGGCCCGTGACGACCGCGTCGGTGGTCGACGACGGCGCGGGGGACGGTGATCCGACGCCAAGTGGCAACCCGAGCACGTTCTCGAAACCGCGGAGGGCGTATCCGCGCGCAGCGAAGAACTGCAACACCGCGGGATCGGCGAGGGTCGACACCTCCGCCGAGACCGCTGCCCCGTGCGCCGCGAACGCGGCTTCCACCTCCGCCAGCGCGCGCGGGTCGGGATCGCCCTGAAAACCCACGCCGACGATCTTGTTCAGCGGCGAGCCGGGCCCCGTGAACACGCCGGCGCCGCCGGCCAGTTCGCACACGGTCACGCTCGGGTCGCGGCCGCGGATCCGCAGCGCAGCACCCTCGACGAGCGACCGCTCCGCCCGCTCGATGCGCGCGGCCAACTGCGTGCTGCAGAACACCATCGGGAGCGAGGGATGCTACCCGGCGGCGTCGTACGCGGCCTTGATCCACCCGAGCAACTCGGCGTCGACCTCCGCCGGCTCGCTCACGCGCACCTTGTATTGGCACATCCCGCCCGGCTTCTGCTCCACGAGGCGCGCGCTCCCCGCCAGGCCCTTGGCGTTGAGGCCGATCTCGATCTGCGTCTTGGTCGCCGGTCCGACCATCGCGAACTGCTTGCCGCGGCGCAGGCTCAGGTAGGCCTTCTTCGGTGCGATCTCGAACGCGCCGAGCTTGCCGATCGCCTGCATCACCTTGGTGTGCAGCGGCACGAGCGCCGCCTTGGGGCCGGCGTAGATCTCGCCGAGCGCGGCGTCCGCGGTGGCCGCGGGCGCCGTCGTCGCACCGGTCGCGCGCAGGTAGAAGGTGACGATCGTGTTGGGTCCCCGTGCCCCAGGCCGAGCTCCTTCTTTGCCGCGTCGCGCAGCTCGCCGTGCTTGCCGAGCCCGGTCTTCTTCAGCCACGCGTAGAGCTGGTCCAGCGTCTTGCCGGTCTTCTTCTGGATGTTGCCGAGCTGCGTCTCGAGCGCCTTGTCGATGTCCATGGCGCGGCAACGTAGCCCGGCGACCCCGGACTTTCTCGCCACCCTCCGACCCGGTGTGCGCGCTAGCCCAGCTTCCGCAGTTTGGGCCTTCTTGACGCTGTTTTCGGGAATCCGCG
>CAYQMF010000138.1:0-16257 GCA_964418595.1 uncultured candidatus Brocadiaceae bacterium | reverse complement strand
TACGTGGACTAGACCCGAAAACAGGTGATCTAACCATGGGCAGGATGAAGCGGCTTTAAACAGCCGTGGAGGTCCGAACCGGTGAATGTTGAAAAATTCTCGGATGACCTGTGGTTGGGGGTAAAAGGCCAATCAAACCTGTAGATAGCTGGTTCTTCCCGAAATAACTTTAGGGTTAGCCTTGTGTGTTAGCCCACGGGGGTAGAGCACTGTTCTGGTCGGGGGGGATCACCTCCTACCCCACCTAGACAAACTCCGAATACCGTGGGTGCAAAGCACGGGAGTGAGACTACGGGGGATAAGCTCCGTGGTCGAGAGGGAAACAGCCCAGATCAGCAGCTAAGGTCCCCAATCCAAGCTAAGTGTAGATAAGGAAGTGGGGTTGCAAAGACAGCTAGGATGTTGGCTTAGAAGCAGCCACCATTTAAAAAGTGCGTAACAGCTTACTAGTCGAGCGACTCTGCGCCGAAAATTAACGGGACTAAGCTTGGAACCGAAGCTCTGGAATCTGCGTGGTGAACGCGCAGATTGGTAGGGAAGCGTTGTACGCTGGTTGAAGGTCGAAGGTAACTACGACTGGACGGCGCACAAGAGATTCTGCCGGGATGAGTAGCGATAAAGGGAGTGAGAATCTCCCTCGCCGTAAGCCTAAGGTTTCCTGGGGAAGGTCATTCCGCCCAGGGTTAGTCGGTCCCTAAGGCGAGGCCGAAAGGCGTAGTCGATGGGAAGCAGGTCAACATTCCTGCACCGCCATGCGACGTTTGCACCGTGGGGTGACGGCGTCTGAAAGAGGATCCGGTCAATAGATTCCGGTTGCTGCCGAGGAGAGGCCAGTAGGAAAACCCGCTGGCGCAATCTCCGAAGCGGGAGGTGCCCTCGAGGCGAACTCCTCAGCAGGACGTCCAAGAAAAACCTCGTTCGGAAGTCAAAATGGCGACCGTACCTAAACTGACACAGGAAGGCAGGGCGAGTATCCCAAGGCGCTCGAGAGAACCCTCGTTAAGGAATTCGGCAACATAACCCCGTAAGCTAGCAAGAAGGGGTGCCACCGCAAGGTGGCCACAGCAAAGGGGCGGGAGCGACTGTTTACTAAAAACACAGGTCTCTGCAAAGTCAAAACGACGCCGTATAGAGACTGACGCTTGCCCGCTGCTGGAACGTTAAGGTGACTGGTTAGCGCAAGCGAAGCTGGGAGCCGAAGCGCCAGTGAAGGGCGGCCGTAACTATGACGGTCCTAAGGTAGCGAAATTCCTTGTCGGGTAATTTCCGACCCGCACGAATAGCGTAACGACTCCCGTACTGTCTCAACGAGGGACTCGGCGAAATTGTAGCTGTGGTGAAGATGCCACATACCTGCACCAAGACGGAAAGACCCCGTGAACCTTCACTACACCCTAATACTGGCTCTAGGCATGTCATGTGTAGCATAGGTGGGAGACGTCGATCTGAAGGCGCTAGCCTCCAGGGAGTCATCAGTGAAATACCACTCTTGTCATGTTTGGAGTCTAACCTGCGACCGTGATCCGGCGTGGGGACAGTGTTAGGCGGGTAGTTTGACTGGGGCGGTCTCCTCCCAAAGCGTAACGGAGGAGCGCAAAGGTACCCTCAATGCGGTTGGCAATCGCATGTAGAGCGTAAAGGTAGAAGGGTGCTTGACTGCGAGACCTATAAGTCGAGCAGATACGAAAGTAGGCCTTAGTGATCCGGTGGTTCCGTGTGGAAGGGCCATCGCTTATCAGATAAAAGGTACTCCGGGGATAACAGGCTGATCTCCCCCAAGAGTCCATATCGACGGGGAGGTTTGGCACCTCGATGTCGGCTCATCGCATCCTGGGGCTGAAGGCGGTCCCAAGGGTTGGTCTGTTCGCCCATTAAAGCGGTACGTGAGCTGGGTTTAGACCGTCGCGAGACAGGTCGGTCCCTATCTGGTGTGGGTGTAGGACAGTTGCGGAGACTCTTTCCTAGTACGAGAGGATTGGAAAGAACATTACCTCTGGTGTTCCTGTTATCGCGCTAGCGGTACTTGCAGGTTAGCCATGTATGGAACGGATAACCGCTGAAAGCATCTAAGCGGGAAGCCAACTCCAAGACGGACTGTCCCAAAAGACGCGTGGAAGACTACCACGTCGATAGGCCGGAGGTGTAAGGGCAGCAATGCTCTCAGCTCACCGGTACTAACCAGTCGAACGGCTTGACCTCTTTTTCACCCGAGATCTTCGCTCGGCCTGACTCTCACTCCACCCTCTTCACATGCGCATCTTCCCGGTGCCCATACCCGCCTGGAAACACCTGTTCCCATCCCGAACACAGCAGTTAAGCAGGCGGGGCCGATGATAGTCCCCTGGGCGAAAGTAGGTCAGTGCCGGGTTTCTCATTCCACCAGCCCCGCAGGCAACCAGCCTGCGGGGCTGGCTTCGTTTCCGGGGGTTGGAGGGATGATGGGTGCCCCCGCCCTCACTCCGTGCGTCGTGCGAACAGGCGAAGGCCACGGACGCCAGGCAGGGGCACCTCACGGTACTGCGACTGGAACAGGCTGCTCGCCACGACCGGGGCTTCGAACGCCGCCCAGGGGATGGCATGGGTGAGGATGAAGTCGGGGCGGTGACTATCGAACCACCATGCGGTGTGACCGCGCGCGATCGAGGCTGCCCCGCCTGGCGTCGCGAGGCCCTGCATGTCGATGATGGTGCGGGGATGAGCGAAGTAGCCGACGATCCCGATGTCGGCACAGGCGAGGGAGGCGTGCTCGGGGAGGTTGTCGGCGATCCAGGCTCCGGCCTGACGATAGTGTGGCAGGGTTGGTTGGGGCGCGACGACTTCGGGGAAGGACACGGCGAGGATCCCTGACGCGAGCGCCGTTGCGACGCCCATCTGGGGAACGCGTGCCCGTCGAGCGTTCCAGAGCGTCTCGAAGAGGACCGCGAGGCCGAGAATGCAACCGAAGAGGAGTGGAGCGTAGTACCAGTGATAGGGGGGGAGGTCGACGGAGGCGTAGGCGCCGAACTGTGCGGTCGCCCAGAGCAGGAACAGGGTGGGGACGCGATGTGTCCGCCAACGCGCTGCGGTGACTGCCACGGCCAGGAGGAGGATCGTCGCGAGTGCGGCGGGTCCGAGGCCTACGCCACGGACATCCGTGGCGATGAGTTCACGCCAGGCGCCTAGCAGGAAGATCTGCCCCTCGCCGAAGAGGTGTCGCTGCGCGAGTTTGATCGCGAGCGTGTTCGGGAACGGGGATCCGAAGACGCACGTGGCGTAGGCAGCCCAGGGCAGGACGACGAGCGCGGACCCGAGGCCGAGAATGACGATCTCCCGCGGCGCGCGTCGACGGAGGCAATCGGTGGCCATGACGACAGCCAGAAGGATCGCATCCGGCCGTGCGAGGATGGCGAGGCCCAGGAGGATCGATGCGAGGCGGGTGTGGGACGAGGTGTAGGCCAGCAGCGTCCCGACGGAGAGGGCGATCAGCAACGCGGACTCCATCCCGAGCGTGCTGTAGCGATTCGGGCCGAACGCGACGAGGACGGCGGCAAGCAACGCGGGCATGCGACCGCAGGGACGGAGCACGCGATGCACCATCAAGGCGGTCGCCGCGGTGGGCAGAGCGAAAGCCAGCGTCTGCGCCGTGAGCAAGTCTCCACCCAGGGCGGCGCCCAGCACGGTCAGGGTCATCGTGTGCAGCGGCGACGTCGTCGCGTTGACGTGCTCACCGACGTTGTAGACCCAGCCCTCGCCCGCGAGCAGGTTCGTGACGTAGCGCAGCACGATCAGGGCGTCGTCGGGGTACACGTTCCGCAGGCGCCAGCTGATCAGGAGGACGGCTGCGCACACTGCACAGAGAAGAAGGCGATCGACCGCTCGGTCGTCCCACCGGGGTGGGCAGTCTGTCCTTCCTGCCGCGATCACCGCCGTGGTATCGGGCTTTGGACGCGGATGGCTTGAGTGGCCACCCGCGCCCACGTCCCCTTGCGGGCGTCCGCTACTCCGGGGTGCGGATTGCGCCCTGCGCCAGCAGCCGGCCCAGCAGTCGGGGGCTGATCTGGAGTTGCAGAAGGCAACCCTGGTCCGTGTACAGCTCCGACAGGACGGTCGTACCGGTCCGCACCGCCGCCAGGAGGTGCCCGGCGCTGTGGGGCACGAGGATCTCGACGGTCTGCTCGAACCCGGCCAGATGGGATTGGAGTGCGACGTCCAGGTCGGGGAGGCCTTCGCCGGTGACCGCCGAGAGCAAGACCACGTCGGGGGCTGCCAGCCGGAGGGGGGCGAGTTGTGTGTGATCGCCGACCAGGTCGACCTTGTTCCCCACCACGATCCGCGGGATGTCGGCCGCGCCCAGGTGTTCGAGGACGTCGATGACGACCTTCAGCTCCTCGCGCGAGCGAGGGCTCGAGGCGTCCACCATCACGAACATCAGATCGGCGGACAGGGCCTCCTGCAGGGTGGCGTGGAAGCTGGCGACCAGTTGGTGGGGGAGGTTGTCGATGAAACCAACCGTGTCGGACAGCAGGACCGCTCGTCCGCCGCTCAGTCGCCAGGGCCTGACCCTCGTGTCGAGCGTGGAGAAGAGTCGGTCCTGGGCCAGGACGTTGGCCGTGGTCAACCGGTTCATCAGCGTCGACTTGCCGGCGTTCGTGTAGCCCACGATCGCGATGCTGAACTGATCGACACGCTGACGGATCTCACGATCCTTGCGAGCTTCGATGTCCTTCAGGCGGCGCGCCGTCTGGGCGATCTTGTTGCGCAGGTCGGACCGATCGAGGTCGATCTGCTTCTCGCCGGCACCGCCGCGCACGCCGATGCCACCGCGCTGTCGCTCCAGGTGGCTCCAGAGTCGTTTCAGCCGCGGCATCTGGTACTGCAGCCGAGCGAGTTCGACCTGCAGTTTGGCCTGCGGCGTCCGGGCATGCAGATCGAAGATGTGCAGGATCAGTTCGCTGCGATCGAGGACGGAGCAACCCACGGCCTTCTCGATGTTCTTGCCCTGATTCGGGGTCAGCGAGTCGTTGCAGATCACCAGCGACAGGGCGGCCTGAGCGACGATCTCGCGGATCTCCTCCAGCTTCCCGGCGCCGACGAACGTGTGCGGGTCAGCGTGCCGGCGATGCTGGATGACACACCCGGCGACATCGAAGTTGCCCGTGTCCGCGAGCAGCGCCAACTCGCGGAGCGCCTCCGGCGCGCTTCGCGGGTCGCCGTGCGGCACCAGTCCGAACAGCAGGACCGGCGTGCGCTCGTGCGTGGGGCTGAGGTCGAGGTTCTCTCTCACGCGCCGACTCCCTCGACGTCGCTGGGCGTGCGTATCTGGCCTGGCGTGAGCAGCGGGCCGGTCTCGGCTCGTCGGAAGGAGAGCTGGCGACACCACGCGACGTCGTCCCGGGTGGGAGCGTCGGTGCGGTAATGGGTTCCCCGGCTCTCGGCCCGGGTGCTCGCGGCGCGCGCCACGAGGCTGGCCACGGTGAGCATGTTCGCCAACTCGCATCCCTGGCGGGTGTGGGCGCCGGCGCGCTGCAGGTACCGACCCCAGAGGTCGATCCGCTCGCGGGCCTCGATCAGGCCCGCGCCGGAGCGCAGCAGGCCCACCTGCCGCCACATGAGACTCTTCAGGGAGTACAGCATGTCGTCGAGGTGGATTCGCGGCGAGTGCCGGCCGTTCTCGGGCGCATCCGTCGCGGGGAGTGACGCTACCGCGGTACTCGGGGCTTCGGCAGCCGCAGACTCACCTGCAGCCTCACCCATGAGTGCTGCCTCCAGCAGAGAGTTGGATGCGAGTCGATTCGCGCCGTGGAAGGACGTGCAGGCTGTCTCGCCTACCGCGAACAAGCCAGGGATCGACGTACGTCCTGCGATGTCGGCCACCACGCCGCCGACCATGTAGTGCGCGCCGGGACGGACCGGGATCGACTGGTGGGCGATGTCGATGTCGAACGCCTCGCAGATCCTGGCCACTTCCGCGAAGCGCGTCCTGGGCGAGGGGATGGACGTGAGATCCAGGTACACATGCGTGTCGCCGAGGTCGACCATGCGCTGGAGGATGGCACGGCTCACGATGTCGCGCGGAGCGAGATCCCCGAGGGGGTGAGCGCCCTGCATCACGGACGCACCGGTCCGATCCCGCAGGACCGCGCCCGCGCCACGGACAACCTCCGAGATCAGGTAGCGCGAGGCCCCGGCGATGTACAGGGTCGTGGGATGGAACTGGACGAACTCCAGGTCGGCCACGACCGCGCCGGCGCGGTAGGCCATGGCGATGCCGTCGGCGCACGCGCCGATCGGGTTGGTGGTCTCACGATAGATCTGGCCGGCTCCGCCGGTGGCGAGGATCACGGCTCCTGCCGCCACTCCGAGGTCTCCGCGCTCCGTGTTGACCACGCACCCTACGCAACGCCCGGCGTCGACCACCAGGTCCCGTGCGAAGGCTCCCTCGCGGATGGTGACGCGCGGATGGTTCTCGAGCGCGCGGACGAGCGCTGCCTGCATCACCGCACCGGTGCGCGTGCCGTCGGCATGCACGACCCGAGGTACGCTGTGCCCGCCTTCCCGGCCGAGTTGCCGGACGCCGTCCTTGCGATCGAACACCGTCCCCAACCACTCGAGGCGCTCCACGGCGTGACCGGCCCGGCTCACGAAGTGGGTCGCGATGTCTCGTGACGCCAAGCCGCCGCCGACCCGAAGCGTGTCCTCGATGTGACGGGCCAGGGAGTCGTCCGGCCCCAGCACGGCGGCGATTCCACCCTGGGCGTACGCAGTGTTGGTCTCGACGAGGTTGGTCTTCGAGAGCAGCAGGACTTCTGCCCCCCGCTCGGCGGCGGTGAGTGCAGCCATTGCACCCGACAAGCCGCCGCCCAACACCAGCACGTCGGTCGCGAGGACCGGAGTGCGCCGCGGGTTGAACGCGCCCAGGCGATCCGCTGCGAGGAGGGGAGCGTCGCCTGCCGGCACGATCACGCCGGTTGTGGTTCCGTGACCACGGCGGGAGCCGCTGCGGGCGGCTTCTCGCGCGCCTTCATCCACAGCAGGATCGGCGTCGCGATGAAGATCGTCGAGTAGCTGCCCGCGGCGACCCCGATCACGAGGGCGAACGAGAATCCCTCGAGCGAGCTGCCCGTGCCACGCGTGACCAGGAACATGGCCAGGACCGTGATCACCGTCGTGCCGGTGGTCAGCACGGTGCGCGAGAAGGTCTGGTTGATGGCCCGGTTGACGAGCTCGGCAAAGGTCTCCTTGGTGCCGAGACGCGCCTGGTCGGCCAGATTCTCGCGCACCCGGTCGAACACGACGATGCTGTCGTTGATCGAGTACCCGACCACCGTGAGCAGGGCCGCGATCATCGGCATGTCGACTTCGGCGGCGACCAGACCCAGGCGATTCATGAGTACGACGAACCCGAAGGTCACCAGGATGTCGTGGATCACCGCGACGACGGCCGCGATCCCGAACTTGTACTCGTGGAAGCGGACGCGCACGTACAGCCCGATCAGCAGCCAGGACAGGAGCATGGCGCCGATGGCCGAAGCCTGCAGCTCGCCGACCATGCGCCCGCCGATCTCAGATGCCTCCGGGAACGGGCTCGACAGCTGGATGCGCCCGCCCTGCGAGTTCTTCAGGTTGCCGAGAGGACGGGCCAGCATGCCGAGGAGGCTGTTGGCCTTGGTCTCCACGGGGACATCGATGGCCACCTGGACGGTCTTGCCGGCGGTCGCGCTCGGGTCGCCGACGACGTGCACGTCTTTGACCCTGAACACCTTGGCGGTCTCCAGCCGGATGTCCTCCACCTTCACCGGCTCGGTGAAGTGGAGGTTGATCATGCCGATGGCGGTCGTCGAGGAGTTGGGGTCCTCGACGACCTGCTCACTGTCGAACGCGCGCTCCACCAGGTTGTCGGCGAGGATCGCGCTGAACTGCTTCAGGTAGGGAGGCTCGTAGGCTTCGCCGCGCAACGACGCCGCGTGCCGGTCGTTGCGCACTTTCTCCGCGTAGGCCGTGCGGAGCTTCAGCTTGACCGCGAACTCGTCGCTCCGGCCTTCCGCGTCCACGCCGCGGACGTTCAGGATCTGCGGGTCGGGGAACTCGGCGTGGAACTCCGGGTGCGCCGCGAGCTTGGCGCGCAGCTCCGCCTTCGTGACGGGCTGCCGCAGTACTACCTGGAGGTTGGCGCCGCCGGTGAACTCGAGACCCATGCTGACATCGCTCGGCGTGACGAAGAAGTTCGCCATCAGCACGACGATGAGCAGGCCACTCGCGGTGGCCACGACCTTGCACTTCTTCACCCAGTCCACCGCGATGTCGGCGAACCAAGTGGTGACCCGGAAGCCCTTGAGCTTCTCCTTCTCGAGCAGGTAGTGGTAGATCAGTCGGCTCACGAAGTAGGCCGTGAACACCGACGTGACGATGCCGACCATCAGAGTCACGGCGAAGCCGCGGATCGGGCCGACGCCGATGTGGTAGAGCACGAGCCCGGCCAGGAACGTGGTGATGTTCGCGTCGAGAATCGTGAGCAGGGCGCGGTCGAAGCCGGCGCGCACGGCCTGCACGATCGCCTTGCCCCGGTTGAGTTCTTCGCGGATGCGCTCGTAGATCAGGATGTTCGAGTCGACCGCCATGCCGAGCGTCAGGACGAGCCCCGCGATCCCGGGCAGCGTCAGGGTGGCGCGCATGCCGATCATCGCCGCCATGAGCAGCAGCACGTTCATCGCAAGGCCGATGACGGCGACGAGTCCGGCCGTCCGGTAATAGGCCAGCATGAAGATGACGACGGCGGCGGCTCCGAGTGCCATGGACAACCCGCCGCGGAAGATCGCAACCTCACCCAGGGAGGCGCCGATCGCGGTGCGCTGTTGCAGCTCGGGGCGAACCTGCAGCGACCCGGTCTTCAGCACCTTGGCGAGTTCGGCGGCGTGATCGACCGTCCCGTTCCCCATGGTGATGATCCCGCTGCCCGGAATCCGGCTCTGGAACGTCGGCGCCGACTCCACGATCCCGTTCAGGATGATCGCGCTGCGCTTCTGGATGTACTTGCTCGACCAGTCGGCGTAGGCGTCCTGGAACTGGCCCTTGAACGCATAGAAGACCGCGGGCTTGCCGGTGCTGGGATCGTTGCCGGCATACACGCCGCTCGGATCCATCTGCGAACCGGTGAAGTGATCCTCGATCCAGTTGATGGGGAGCAGTTCGACCAGGAACGCCTCCTTGGTCTTCGGCGGCGTGGTCAGCTCGGCCGGGTCGAACACCGCCACTCCCTCCGGATCGCTGTAGCCGCGGTCCCACTTGGTGGCATCGCTGGCCTTGGTCCGGATCAGCGCGGGCAGCCAGTGCAAGTGCGGGCGCGGGTTGTTGTAGAGGTTGATCGCCAGCGGCTCGGCGCGCACTCGATCGCGGTTGCCCTCCTTGTCGAGCCACTCGCGGACCTGCCGCTTCTCCGCCTCGAGGTCGAAGCTCGCGCCGCGCTCGCGGTAGTCGGGCGTCGCCAGCACCCGCATTTCGAGGCGACCCAGGGTCTCGATGCGCTGCTGCACCGCGAGGGCCTCCGCTTCCGCGAGGCCCGGCAGCTCGACGATGAACCCGTTCGAGCCGCGGCGCGCGACGTTGGCGTCCATGACGCCGGTCGGGTCGATGCGCTTGTAGACGATGTCCGCCGTCTCCTGCATGACCTTGCCCGGATCGGCGTCCGCCGGGATGTCGCCCGCCCGCTGGGCGGCTTCGAGGTCCACCTCGTAGACGAGCTGCGTGCCGCCGCGCAGGTCGAGACCGAGGTTGGTCTCGCCGAACGCGAGCAGGAGGATCGCGCCGCTCACGAGCAGGGCGATGAAGATGATCTGGCGACGTGCGTTCTCGACCATGGAGCTGCTCTGCAGGACTGACCGCGCCGGCGCGCGGGACAGGGGCACCCGCGCCGTGGCGCGGGAATGCGGATCAGGCCTTCGGGGCCTCGCCGCCGCGGGCGGTCGGGTTCTTGATCGAGCGGCTGCCGCGCCGCTTGTTGAAGTTGGCGGAGAGGCGCACGGCCTTGCCGATGCGATCCCTGAGGTAGTAGAGCTTGGCGCGCCGGACGCGCCCCTTGGACTTGATGCGCACGTTCTGCACCCGCGGCGAGTGGAGCGGGAACAGACGCTCGACGCCTTCGCCTGCGACGAGGCGCCGGACGCGGAAGGTGCGGCGGATGCCGGTGCCGCTGATCGCGATCACCACCCCGCTGAACACCTGGACGCGCTCCTTGTCGCCCTCGCGGATGAGGTAGTCGACATCCACGGTGTCGCCGACGCCGAAGTCGGGGGCGTTGCTCTTGAGGTTCTCCAGTTCGATCTGCCGCATCAGGTCCATGGCTGTGTCTCCGTGTATTCGCTGCGAGTTTCCTGTCGAGGTCCGCGCCGCTCGGCGTCGGCCTCGTGTAGTCCGGCTTCAGTTGGTTCGTGCCTTCGATTCGGTGAGCAGGCGCGCCTGCTCCGTCCGCCACAGATCCACGGCCTGGTGGTCGCCCGAGGTCAACACCTCCGGCACCTCCATGCCGCGATACACGCGCGGGCGCGTGTACTGCGGGTAGTCGAGCAGATCGCTCTCGAACGACTCGCGCACGGGCGATGCGTCACACCCGAGCACACCCGGGAGCAGCCTCGCGACGGACTCGAGGACGACCAGGGCTGCGAGCTCACCACCCGCCAGCACGTAGTCGCCAATCGAGATCTCGTCCCAGGTCATGCCCTGCCGGATGCGCTCGTCGAAGCCTTCGTAGCGCCCGCAGAGGAAGAGCAGGCGCTCCTCGCCGAGCAGCGCCCGAGCCTTCCGCTGGTGGAAGGTCGCGCCGCGTGGGCAGAGAAGGATCTTGTGGAACGAACCGTGCTTGCGCTCGGCGTCTGCAACCGCGTCAAAGATCGGTTCCGGCTTGAGCACCATCCCGGGGCCTCCGCCGAACGGACGGTCGTCGACCGTCCGATGCGGATCGTGGGTGAAGTCCCGGAAGTTGATCAGCTCGGTCCGCAGCTTGCCTTTTCTGTGCGCGATGCCCAGGATGCTCTCCTCCAGGTACGGCCTGATGGCATCCGGAAAGAGCGTGAGGATCGCGCAGAGCATGAAGACAGCGCCGCGGAAAGGGCCGAGGAGCCTAGGGGCCGACCCTGGCCGGATCAAGCTTCCGGTGCGCTGATGTTCACGGGTCTCGTCGAGGGTGTCGGCAGCGTCACGGCGCTTCGCAAGTCGGGAGAGGCGATGGAGTTGCAGGTCGACCTGAAGGCCTGTGCGCAGGGGATCGCGATCGGCGATTCGGTGTCGCTCGCCGGAGTCTGCTGCACGGTCACCGCCCTCACCGGCACCGTCGCGACCTTCTGGCTCTCCCAGGAGACGCTGCGCCGGACCTGGTTTGTGGACCTGCACGTCGGACATAAGGTGAACCTCGAACGCTGTTTACGCGCGGGCCAGCCGATGGGGGGGCACATCGTCCAGGGCCACGTCGACGGCGTGGGGGCGGTGGTCGCCGCCGTCGACCCGGTCGCCGGCGGAGACTGGCGGGTGCGGGTGCCCGCCGATCTCGCGCGCTACTGCGTCGAGAAGGGGTCGATCGCCCTTGACGGCGTGTCCCTCACCATCGCGAGCCTCGACGGCCCGGTCCTCACCCTCGCCCTGATCCCGCACACGGTCACGCACACGACCATCGGCGCCGCCCGGCTCGGGGACCCCGTCAACGTCGAGGTCGACGTTCTCGCGAAGTACGTCGAGCGCATGCTCGGCCCGCGCGTGGGGCCGTAGCTGCGCGGACCGCACCGCGGACCCTCGGCTCAGAACGTCAGCCCGTAGCCGATGTTGAAGTTGAAGTCGTGCGGCGCCCAGCCGAGGTCGATGCGGAACAGCGCGTTGCGCTCCAGGCTCATGCGGAATCCGACGCCGTAGCTCTGCTGCACGCGCGCGTCGTCGAGGTCGTCGAGGTCGCCCGCGGTCACCGCGCCCAGTTCGTAGAACAGCGCGAGCCCCAGCCGCTCGACCCGGAGGCTGTCGGTGATGGCGAACCCGCGCGGCACCGCCCACAGCCGGTACTCCGCAGCCGCGTGCCAGGCGTGTCGGCCCGTGAAGCGGTTGGCGACGAAGCCGCGCAGGGTGTGGCTCCCGCCCAGCGACGGGAGGGCATAGAAGGGCAACTCGCCGGCGGATGTCGCCACGTAGCCCCCGAACGCCAGCACATCGGTCGGTGGATGTTCCTCACGTTCGTCCCCGCCATCGTGCAGGAGCGCCGGGACCTGGAACACCTTGCTGGCGGAGACGGTCGTGATCGCGCCGACATCGCCTCCCGTCTGCGCGAACGCGGCGTCTGTGCGCAGGCCGACGTTGAAGCCGCGATAGGGGTTGTGCTGGCTGTCGCGCGTGTCGAAGGCCACACCCAGCGTCGCCCAGGCGAGATCACGGTCGTCGCCGCGCCGGAACAGCTCCTGGTGCACGACATCCGTCGTCGGCACGCCCACGACGACGCCGCGGGCGAGATTGTCGTGTTCGAGGGCGCCACCCCAGTGCAGCAGCAGATCGTCTGCTTCCTCGCGGACGGCCCACTGGTGCAGCACGCTCACCTCGGAGACCTCCGCCGTGTAGCTCGTTTCGTCGGTCGCGCGCGTGTCGTCGCCGAGGCCGAAGAACCGCCGCGTGAGCGTCTTGCTGTAGCCACCGCGCACGTGCACGAACGTGCGCTCGTCGAACACCACGCCGCCGCCCGCCACTTCGCGATGGTTCGGCCAGCGCCGCCACACCATCGTGTAGTTCTGCTGCCCCTCGGTGGTGTGCGTGAACACCATGCTCGCGAACTCCTGGCGCCGCTGGTTGCGGAAGTCCACGTCCGTGATCGCGATGCCGCCCCCGGTGCCGATGTCCTCTTCGTGGAACACGATCGGCGAGACGAAGCTGCTCACGAGAAACCGCTCGAGGATCGAGCCGGGCTTGAGCCGACCCTCGGGGATGTAGCGCCAGCGGTCCCGATGCGGCAGGTCGGCGGGCTTGGCGTCGCTCGGGATCCGGCCGTTGGCGTCGACCCCGCGCAGCGGGTCGTACTGGCGGCGGCCGGCGTCGTGCGCGTCGCGCTCCGCGACTCCCTGGCCGCCGGGCTGCGCCGGCAGCGCGCCGAGCGCCACAACCGAGACCACCGCCGCCATGACCGCACGCATCCGCACGAAGCAGACCGTCACGCGACGCACCGCGAAAGCACGGCGTCGCGATTCCCTCGCTCGGTGTGCCGGTGGGATCAGCGCGGCCCGGGCACCGGGATGGCGATCGCCAGCGCGCGATCCAGGGGCGCGACGCGCCGCACCGTGAGCGTGTAGATGCCCACCGCAGGCGGTCCGTCGAAGTCGAAACGGAGCCGGGTCTGCTGCCGGACCCGGGGCCGGAGCGGCGGCATCTCGACGTCGAGGGGCAGCTTGGCTCCGAGTGGCGTGCTCTGGTAGGCGAGGAGGAGATCGGCAACAGCGACCCGCAGGACCTGGTCCGAACGGTTGTTCCACTCCAGGTTCGCTTCGAGGGTGCGGGCCCTGGCATCCACCGCGACCTCGAGCACGTCTACCGTGAGTTCGCCCGAGGGCACGGCGAGGCGGCAGGTCTCGCGCCCCGCCGCATACGTCGCGACCAGGCGGCCGTCGGCGCGACCGCGCACTTTCTCCGCGTCGTGGGTGACGAGATCCGGGCCCGCGCACGCCGCGAGGACGAGAGAGATCGCAGGGAGGGTCGCGTTCGTGCGCAGCACGGCGGCGGTATGGTAGGGCCCCGCCGCCATGAGCCACCATCCGCTTGCCGCGCTTCCTCCTCGTCGTGATCGGTCTCTCGCCCGCGTCGGCGCGCGGTCGGCGCGCTTGCGCTGGCTCGTCGTGGCGTCGATCGGGCTCGCCGCCGCGTGCTCGACGACGCGGAGCGGCGACGGCGGGTCGGCGCTTGCAGGGCTCGAAGCGAGCCAGGGCCAGGGCCAGGGCCAGGGCCAGGGGCAAGGGCAGGGCGAGCAGGGCAAGGGCGAAGAGGTCAAGGGCGAGCGCCCGCAGGGCGAGGTCAAGACCGGCGACGAGGGGGAGTCGATCGCGGTGCGAGCGCTGCCGCAGGACGAGGGCCGCACCGTGCGCCGGCTGACGCGGCGCCCGCGCAGCGACGACACGCCGCGCGACCCGCGCTTCCGCTTCGAGATCGGGTTCGGCTATGCCCGTGAGAGCGTCGGCGCCGGCACGCTGGGTCGACGCGACGAGCAGGACGCGGCGGCCATGCACTGGGGCCTCGAGTTCTGGGCGAACCGCAACATCGGCTTCGGGCTGCGCTCGGAGGTCGCGAGCACGGTGGGAGACCTGTTCGAGGGCCAGACCGTCTCCGACGGCCAGACGCTGCGCCCGGCCGATGCCGATGCCACCCTGCGCGACTTCTCCGCGTACTTCGCCTGGAACCCACTTCGTTCGGATCGGATCCGGCTGCCGTTCCAGGTCGGCCCTACCTTCGTGTCGGCGAGCTTCGACTACGACCGCGCCAACCTGGAGTACGACTGGAGCGGCGCGGGCGTGCGCGTCGGCGTGCGCCCGGAGTTCAAGGTCGTCGACGGGCGCAGCGTCGATCTCGTCCTCTACACCGGCGCGAGCTACGGGATCGGGTTCGCGAACGTGCACGAGGACCCACCGGGTCGGAATGAGGACTACGACACCGAGTTCCAGAACCTGCGCGCGGAGGCCGGCGTGCGCGTGGAGTTCTCCCGCTTCATCCTCGGGCTGTCGTACGTGTACAGCGACACCGGGTTCAACCTGAGCGACCTCGAGCGCGGCCGGCGCGTGCCCGACCTCGACTACGACACGCACATGTACATGCTGACGTTCGGCGGCAGGTTCTAGGCACTCGCCGAAGACCCGCGGCTCTGGCATCACGAAGAGGCGTGACCAGCGAACCTCCGCAGCCCGACCGTCGCGCCGCTGCCGAGCCGCGTTTGCGACGCTACCTGCGCACGCGTCTGACTGCGCTGGCGATGGTGCTCGGATTGGCGAGCGTCGCGGGCGAGTTCGGTCGAGCCCACTGGCTGTTGGATCTCGCGTCGCACTTTCGCCTGCACTACGCGGTGGCGCTCGTGGCGGCGGTCGTCGGTCTCACCTGGTTGCGCGGGGGTGTGCTCGTGCTGCTCCTCTGTCTCGGCTGCCTCGGCGTGCAGTTGTTCGCCCTGTGGCCTACGCCGTGCGTCCTGACCACATGGACGGGTCCAGCGCCTCCGCCGATCCGCGCGCTCCTCGCCAACGTGTACACCGGCAACCGTGATCACGGCGCCGTGCTCCGCCTCCTCGAGGCGGAGGCGCCCGACATCGTCGTGCTGCAGGAGGTCGACACCCGCTGGATCGACGCCCTCGCGTCGCGGCGGGCGGAGTACCCGTACCGCCTCGAAGAGGTGCGCGACGACAACTTCGGCATCGCCGTGTGGAGCCGCCATCCGTGGAGCGAGGCCCGCATCGAGCGCTTCGACGCATCGCGGGTCCCGGCCGTCGTCGCGCGCGTGACTGCGCCCGCGGGCACGTTCCAACTGATCGCCGTGCACACGCTGCCTCCCGCGGGCGGGCACCGCACGCGCCTTCGCGACGAGGGGCTCGCGGCCGTCGCCCGTGTCGCTGCCAGGCCGTCCGCGCCGGTTGTGGTGCTGGGCGACCTCAACTGCACGCCGTGGTCGCCGCGCTTCCAGGACCTCTTGCGCGACGGTCGCCTCCGCGACAGCGGTGCCCACGAGGTCTTGCGGCCCACGTGGCCGGCCGCGCTGGGTGTCTTCGGCATCCCTCTCGACCACTGCCTCGTCGGGCCCGGGGTTCGCCTGCACGCACGGCGCATCGGCCCCCGCGTCGGCTCGGACCATCGGCCGCTGATCGTCGAGTTCGGCCTGGCGCCCGGCTGCTGATCGCGTTCACGCCAATCCGCCGTTCACCCCGAGCACCTGGCCGGTGACGTACGACGCCTCCGGCGATACGAGGAAGCGCACCGTCGCAGCGACCTCCTCCGGCGTGCCGAATCGCGCCGCCGGGATCGCCGGCAGGATCTTGTCCTTGGGAAGGTCCTTCGTCATGTCGGACTCGCCGAAGCCCGGGGCCACCGCGTTCACCGTGATCCCGCGCCTGGCGACCTCCTTGGCGAGGCTCAGGGTCGCGCCGATCAGGCCAGCCTTCGCCGCCGCGTAGTTCACCTGGCCCGCGGAGCCCACCTGGCCGGCGGTCGACGTGATGTTGACGATGCGGCCCGCGCGCGCCGCGAGCAGCGCGCGCAAGAACGGCTTGGTCACGTGGGCGAAGCTCGCGAGGT
>CAYQMF010000137.1:0-16333 GCA_964418595.1 uncultured candidatus Brocadiaceae bacterium | reverse complement strand
CACAACAGCGGCCACTACACCTTCGGCGCCTGCGCGACCTCGCAGTTCGAGCAGCACGTGCGCGCGGTCTGCGGCCTGCCGCTCGGTGATCCGACCCTGCTGCGGCCGGCGATCATGCTCAACCTGCTGGGAGATCTCTGGCACGCCGGTGAGCCCGACTGGCAGGCCGTCCTCGCCCATCCCTGCGCCCACCTGCACCTCTACGGCAAGGCCGAGGCGCGCGGCGGGCGGAAGATGGGGCACGTGCTCCTGCTGGGGGACGGCGCGCAAGCCGCGCTCGGCGCGCTCGAGGCTTGGCTCGCGGGTTCCTGCGTCCGCCGGCGCTAACCTTCTCCGACCTCGGCTGTCCCGATCCCGCCGCCATGGTCGACCCCGTGCCCCCACCTCCCGATCCGGCCGCGCCGCGCCCCGGCGACTCGGTGCTCGACGTGCTGCGCGCGCGCGCCGGCGTCGAAGCGCGGGTGCGCCTGCGCGACGAGTCGCTCGGGCTGGGCCCGATCCAATTGACCAACCCGAGCGAGCGGTCGAGCCCGGGGCGCCGCGCCGGCAAGTACCACGTCCAGGGCGAACTCGCGCGCGGTGGCGTGGGCGCGGTGTTCAAGGGTCTCGATGCCGACCTCGGCCGCGAGGTCGCGATCAAGTTCCTGCACGAGCAGTACCGGCAGGATCCGGAGCTCCTGCAGCGCTTCGTCGAGGAGGCGCAGATCGGCGGCCAGCTCCAACACCCCGGCGTGGTGCCGGTCTACGACCTCGGGCTCGAGGCCGATCGACCGTACTTCTCGATGAAGCTCGTGAAGGGCCGCACGATGGCCGCGCTGCTGATCGAGCGCGAGGATCCCGTGGGGCAACGCGGCCGCTTCCTCGCGATCTTCCTGCAGGTCTGCCAGACGATGGCCTACGCGCACACGCGTGGCGTCGTACACCGCGACCTCAAGCCGGCCAACGTGATGATCGGGGCCTTCGGCGAAGTGCAGGTCGTCGACTGGGGCATGGGCAAGGTGCTGCACGCCGGTGGCGCCGACGCCATGCGCGCGCGGCAGGCCAAGCCCGACGTCAGTGTCATCTCGACGGTGCGCAGCGGCGACCACGGCACCAAGTCGCTGGTCGGGTCGATCATGGGGACCCCGGCCTACATGCCGCCGGAGCAGGCACGCGGCGAAGTCGAGGCGATGGACGAACGCTCCGACGTGTTCGCGCTCGGGGCGATCTTGTGCGAGATCCTCACCGGGTCGCCGGCGTACGTCGGCGACCCCGTCGAGATGATCCGGCACGCCGCGCGCGGCAAGCTGGACGACGCCCACGAGCGCTTGCGTCGTTGTGGTGCCGATGCCGCCCTCGTCGACCTCGCGCTGGCGTGCCTGTCGCCGGCGCCCGAAGCGCGGCCGGCCAGCGCCACGGACGTCGCCGCCCGCCTCGAGAACCACCTGACCGCGGTCGAACAGAACCTGCGCGAAGCCCAGGTGCGCGCGCGTGCCGCGAAGCGCACGCAGATCCTCGCACTGACGGTCGGCGCGATCATCGCCGTCGCGCTCGTCGCGTCGCTGGTGTTCTGGCGCGACGCCGAACGCCAGCGGGACTTCGCGGAGCGGGCGGCGGAACAGGCCCGGCTGGCGGAGGAAGGCGAACGCGCCGCGCGCACGGAGGCCGACACCAAGGCCGTGGCCCTGCGACGGGCGCTCGATGCCTACGACCTGCTGGCGAACGTCGTCAAGCTGCGCGAGGCGGTGGCCAGCGAGGCGGAGCTGTACCCCGCGTGGCCGGCGCAGGCGCGCGCGATCCGCGAGTGGCTCGAACTCCAAGGGCGCCCGCTGGCTGCGGCGCTCCCCGGCGTCGAAGCGGCGTTGGCCGAGCTCCGCGCGCGCGCGACCGCGGCGCCGGGGGGACCGGTACCCGGCGACCCGGGTTCCACGACGAAGTCCGAAGAGTTCCTGCGCGACACGCTCACGCGTCTCGTCGACGACCTGCGCGCCTTCTGCGCCCCCGATACTGGTCGGCTCGCAAGCGTCGAGCGACGCCTGCAGTGGGCGGAGTCCGTGCAGGTCGAGACCATCGACAAGTACGCGCGCGAGTGGACGGCGGCGATCGCCGACATCGCCGCGGGCGAGGCGTATCGAGGCTTGCGCATCCAACCACAGCTCGACCTCGTGCCGCTGCGCCGCGACCCGTCGTCGCAGTTGTGGGAGTTCGTGCACCTGCGCTCCGGCACGCCGGGCAAGGCGATCCCGCAGCGCGACCCGGAGACCCGGCAGCTCGAGATGACCGAAGACTCCGGCATCGTGTTCGTGCTCGTACCGGCCGGCGCGTTCGTGATGGGTGCGCAGGCCGACGATGCCAGCGCGCCCAACTACGACCCGGCGGCGACGGCGCAGGAGAAGCCGTGCCGCAGCGTCGAGTTGGACGCGTTCTTCGTGGCCAAGCACGAGCTGACCATCGCGCAGTGGCGCCGTCTCAGCGAGGGCGGCGAGCCCAGCGCCTACAAGCCGGGCAGCAAGCCGGGGCGCACGCACACGATCACACCGACGCATCCCGTGGAGAGCGTGAGCTGGCAGGACTGCACGGAGCTGCTCCGCCGCCACGGGCTGGCGCTCCCGACGGAGGCGCAGTGGGAGTACGCCTGCCGGGCGGGCACGACGACGCCATGGAGCAGCGGCACCGAGGCCAGCTCGCTGCGCGGCCACGCCAACCTCGCCGACCTCGCATCCCAGCGCGCCGGGTCGCAGTGGCCGATCGAGCCGGGGTTCGACGACGGGTTCGTCGTGCATGCGCCGGTCGGCACGTTCCGGCCCAACGCCTGGGGGCTGTTCGACATGCACGGCAACGTGTGGGAATGGTGCGAGGACGGCAGCGGCTCCTACGAGTCGGCGCGGCGCGCGGGCGACGGCCTCCGCCTCGACGCCAAGCCCGAGAGCCGGGTCAGCCGCGGCGGCAGCTTCGCGTTTCCCGCCGGCGACGCGCGTGCCGCCTACCGCTTCTTCGACGTGGCCGGCACCTCGGATGCCAACCTCGGGTTGCGCGCCGCGCGGCGCCTGCGCACGGAGTGAGCCGTGCGCCCGCGGCTCACTCGATGAACGTGATGTTGATGCGCGGCGAGAAGTCGACGAGGTCGTCGAGGCTCGTGCCCGGTGTCGCGAGGGCGACGTAGATCGAGCGCCCGATCAGGTTCGGGTCGTCGGGGACGTCGAAGGTGAGGCAGGTCGCCGAGTTGCGGCCCAGCGGCGGGAAGAAGAGGTCGAACGCCAGCGGCAGGCCGATCGGGATCCGGAACGGACCGACCTGGACGGGCCCGGGGAAGAGCGAACCGATGAAGCACCCGGCACAGCCCGGCTCGCCATTGAGGCACATGGTCAGGCGGTTGCCGATGCGCGGCACGTTCGTGAGCCAGCCGCTCGGCCGGCAGCCGGCGTTGTCCACCGTGCTGCCGATGAAGCCACTGCCCTCGCCGCCCGCTCCGCCGGCCTGGAACTTGCACATCGCGTTGACCTGGTGTGCCGGGGCCAGACGCGAGAAGCCGAACGCGATCGTCTGCGCGCTGAGCGAGGGGACGCCCGGACCCGCGAGGCGCAGGCGGAAGGTGACCGGGCCGACGACGACGGAGCCGGGCGGGGCAGCCCAGGTGTCGGCGGCCGGGTTGCCGATGCCGCCCCGGATCTCGTCGAGGTGATTGCCGGTGGAGAGCAGGACACCGAAGTTGCCGAAGCATGCGACCTTCAGGTCCGGCGGCGTGAGCACATCGTGATCGACCTCGAGATCGAAGTCGGGCGCCGCGCCGCCGGAGCCCGACTGCGACACCAACGTCACGCCGGTGATCGCGCCTTGCGGAAGATTGAAGGCGATCCGGGTGATGAGCGGATTGGGAACGCCGCGCGTCACCGGCGAAGTGTTGGCGACGACCAACGCCAGCTCGCCGGTGGTCGCGTCGTACGTGAAGCCGAGGCTCGCGCTGGCGGGCGTGCCGTTCGACAGCAGGGGTGGGTTCTCGGGACCCTGGCACCCGCGGGCGCCGGACGCGCCGACGGTCAGTGATTGGGTGGTGGGTTGCGCCGCGAGGCTGGCAGCGAGCAACAACCCGAGAAGCGAGTGGCCAAGGAGGGGTTGGATCATGAGGGGAGTGGTGCTCTGTGGTCTGGAGAAGGCGCGGGGATCATAACGACGCGTGGCGTGCGGATTCCGTCGCCGCATGCCCGACGCAGCGTGCGCCGCAGCGTCCGCGTACGTCTTTCGCACGACCGATGATCCGCGGCGCGCGCTACACTCCCGCCCCCCATGACCGACCTGAAGCAGCATGTGTTCGAGCGCATCGCGGCGCTCGTGCCGAGCGAGGCGATCCTGCTGCAGCCGCCGAAGGACCGCAAGTTCGGTGACCTGGCGCTCGCGTGCTTCCAACTCGCCAAGGCGCGCGGCGTGCCGCCGCCGGCTGCCGCCGCGGAGGTGGCGAAGGCCATCGCGCCGGATGCGGTGATCGAAGCGGCCATGCCGGCCGGCCCTTTCGTCAACTTCCGCTACCGCCGCAGCGCGCTCGCCGATGCGTCGGTCGGTGCCGTCCTGCGCCGCGACGCGCCGTTCGGCCCGTGGCCGAAGACCGGCAAGAGCGTGGTCATCGACTACAGCTCGCCCAACATCGCCAAGCCCTTCCACATCGGCCACCTGCGCTCGACGGTCATCGGTGCGGCGTTGGTGCGGCTCAACCGCCACGTCGGCCACACGGTGCACGGCGTGAACCACCTCGGCGACTGGGGTTCGCAGTTCGGCAAGATCATCACCGCGTGGCTGCGCTGGGGTAGCGACGAGGCGCTTGCGAAGAGCCCGATGCGGCACCTTTTCGAGATCTACGTGCGCTACGGCAAGGAGAGCAAGGCCGACCCGGCGCTCGACGCGGAGAGCGCGGAGCACTTCCGCAAGCTCGAGAGCGGCGAGGACAACGCGGAGCGGCGGCTGTGGCAACGCCTGCGCGACGTGTCGCTCGCGGCGTTCCAGGGGCCGTACGGCAGGCTGAACGTGACCTTCGATCACTTCACCGGCGAGAGCTTCTACGAGGACAAGATGGAGGCGGCGCTCGCGCGCGTGCGCGATGCCGGCGTGCTGACCGTGTCGGACGGCGCCGAGGTCGTCGAGCTGAAGGACGTCGGCATCGACACGCCATGCATCCTGCGCAAGACCGACGGCACGACCATCTACGCGACGCGCGACCTGGCCGCGATCTTCTACCGCGAGGTGACCTTCCGGTTCGATCGCGCGCTCTACGTGGTCGGCCACGAGCAGCGCCTGCACTTCGAGCAGCTCAAGGCCGTGCTGCGCAAGATGCAGCTCGGCGAGCTGGCCGACCGCATCGAGCACGTGCCGTTCGGCCTGGTGCTGTCGAAGGCCGACGACGGCAAGTGGGCCAAGTTCGCGACCCGCACCGGCAACGCGGTGTTCCTCGACGAGGTACTCGACGAAGCGGTCGCCAACGCGGCGCGGATCATCGCCGAGAAGAATCCCGAGCTGCCGGACCGGGCGCGCGTCGCGGAGCAGGTGGGCGTGTCGGCGATCGTGTTCAACGACCTGCGCAACTCGCGCATCAAGGACGTCAAGTTCGACTGGGAGCTGATGATGAACTTCGACGGCGAGACCGGTCCGTACGTGCAGTACGCGGTGGCCCGCCTGTCGTCGATCCTGCGCAAGGCCGACGAACCCCCGCCCGCCCCCGACGCCGTCGACTGGGCCAAGCTCGCCGACGCCGAGCACGTGCTGCTCTCGATGCTCGAGTACGGGCCGACGCTGGAGCGCGCCGTGCAGCAGAGCGAGCCGAGCGAGCTGACCTCGCTGCTCATCAAGCTGGCCGGTGACGTGCACGCGTATCTGCGCGAGCACCACGTGCTATCGGCGGAGCCGCCGGTGAAGCGAGCGCGCTTGGCGCTGGTGCTCGCCGCACGCAACCTGCTGCGCGACGGTCTGGCGCTGCTCGGGGTGGCGGCGCCCGAGGTGATGTAGGCCGGGGCGCGCGATGGCGGGGCTCAGCGCGCGCGAAGCGTGATGTCGCGCGCGTGCTGGCCCAGCGCGAGGTTCACCACAACCGCGTCCGCCGCCGTGCTCGTGCCATCGGTCGGCACCAGTTTGACCGGCCCTGCGTGCGGCCACTCCAGGGTGAACGACCCGTCGGCGCCGGCGATCGCGACCGGCATCACCGGGATCACGTAGCCCTCGAGGATGGCGCGACCGGCGAGCCCCTCGGGCAGGTGCGACTCGTCCGAGAACAACTGCACGGGCAGCCCCGCCGCCGGCGAGCCATCGGCGCGCAGCACGCGACCCGACACGCGCGCGACGAGGCCCACGGCCAGGCGCGCGTCGGCGGTCACCGGCAAGAGATCGCACACGTAGGATGGCACCGGGTCGTAGAGCATCTCGACCCACGGGAGGTAGCCGGGCGCGCGGATGGTGAGCTGGGCGGTGTCGGCGCAGGTCTGCAGGTCGAACGTGCCGTCGGCGCGCGTGCGCGTCGAGGCGTCGACCTCGCCGAGCACGCGGATCTCGACCGGGATGTCGGCCAACGGGACGAGCGTCGGGCGCGCGCGCACGATGCCGCGCACGACGCGCGTGGGACGCCGGGTGAGCGGCACCTTCACGTCGCGTCCGACGGGCACCGACGTCGCGAGGTCGACGTAGCAGCGCGCCGCGACCTCGATGTTGGCGAGTTCGCCCGGCACCGGGCCCAGCGTGAACACTCCCATCGCGTCGGTCTCGACTTCGCCGGCGGCGCCGTCGGCCGCGGCGAGCCGGACGCGCGCGCCGGCGATGCCAGCGCTGCTCGTCGCGTCGACGACGCTGCCCTGCACCATCCGGCCGGGAGTCAACACGACCTCGAAGGGGCCTTCGCGTCCGACGTCGACCGCGACGTCGGCTCGCCCGGCGAGTGCCGGCTTCGTCGCGACCGCGTCGATGCGATATCGCCCGCTCGCGATGACGCGCACCAACGCCGGCTGACCCGCGCGCGCCTCGAACGTGCGCAGGTGTCCCAGCAGACCCAGGTGCAACGTCTCGTCGGCGAGCCCTGGCAACTGGCTGACGAGCGTGTGTTCGCGCCACGCCTCGACCAAGGTCGCCTGCACCTGTTCACCGGGGGCGAGACGTCCGGTCGGGAACGACCCGCCGCTCGGCGGCACCGCGTCGAGGCAACGCACCGTGAAGCGCACGTCGCCGCCGAAGACCGCGTCGCCGCTCACGAAGCGAACCGTCATCGGCAGCGTGAAGGTGTCCTTCGTCAACGCGACCTTGGCGACGCTGCCGGGTTGCGCCAGCGCCTGCGCGATCTCCCCGTCGGGAACGACCAAGCGCGTGAGGTAGCCGTCCTTGGCGAAAGCGAGGCGCCCCGGCGGCAGCACCGGGGTCGTGAGCTCACCATTCGCATCGGCCGCGCCCAGACTCTCCGCGCGCGCGACGTCGAGGGCCATCGCCCCGGGCAGGGGCTGAGCGGTCGTGGCATCGACGACCTGCACGCGCACGCGCGGCGCGTCGGGCGGCGGCAGCGCAACCTCCGTGCGCGTCCCCCCCCCACCCGCCTCGCGCTCCTTGACCTGCTGCAGCATCTTCTGCAAGAGATCGCGCTCGGCGGCCGGATCGATGTGCGCGACGGGCGGCGCCGGTGGCGCCGGCCACGCGCGCCACACCCATGCAGCGACCGCGAGCAGCGCGAGCAGGCTCAGCGCAACGATCGGTGCGCGTCGGGACGGCGAAGGCATCGGTCAGCGCTCGCCCTCGCGCCGGCCACCGACGCCCGCGGTGAGCACGAGGCGCAGGCCCTGTTCCACCGACATCGGCACCTTGGTGGTCGAAGCCTTGGGCACGAACACGAGGAACCCGCCGAGCTGGTAGCTCATGGGGATGTAGACGGCGATGAGGTCCTGGTCGGCGTCGTTGCCGGTGATCGCCGCAGGCTTCGCGCTGCTCACGAAGCCCATCACCTTCTTGCCGTCGTGTTCGACCATCACGACATCGCTGAGACCGGAGCCCTTCTCGCCGTCGCCGAAGAAGCCGGCGAGGTCGCGCAGCGACCCGTACACGGTCTTGACCAGCGGGATCCTGGCGAGGATCTGCTCGCCGAGCGCGAACAGGCGCTGCGCCAGCCACGCGCGCATGACGAGCCCGATGGCGAACACCGCCGCGAAGCCGATCGCGAGTCCGAGCCCGGGCACGTAGCTCGAGTACGGGATGAAGCGCCGCACGAGCTGCTCCGCCGACGACCCGAGCCACCACAGGATGTAGATCGTCGCCGCGACCGGGACGATCGTGGCGAGACCGCGCAGGAACGTCGAGGTGAGGAAGCGCATCACCTCGGCGCTCCCCGGCTCACAGCTTCTTCAGCTCCGCCTGCACGTCGCGACCGTCGGCCATGCCCTTGTGCCGCGCCATCCACTCCTTCATGAAGCGCCCGCCGTCGGCGAGGCCCTGGTAGCCGATCTCCTTGGCCAGCTCCTGCACCTTGGCGGCCAGCTCGGCAGGCGTGAACTTCTTCGGCAGGTAGGTCTCGATCAGGACCGCCTCCGCGCGCTCGCGTTCGGCGATGTCGCTACGACCGTGCTCGACGGCCTTGGCGATCGCCTCCTTGCGCGTCTTCAGCGCCTTGTCGAGGATCGCCGCCTCTGCCGCATCGTCGAGGTCGTCCTTCTGCTGGTCGATCTGCGCCGACTTGATCGACGCGATCAACATGCGCACGACCTGCAGGCGGTCCTTCTCGCCGGCCTTCATCGCCGCCTTCATGTCGGCGGTCAGTTGCGTGAGGAACTTGCCCATTGGTCGCGCCGCGGCGCTAGCCGACGTCCTCCGACGGGACCTTGGTGAACGACACCAGGGAGTCGTCCTCGCCCTTGAACGAGATGCAGCGCACACCCTGCGTGTTGCGACCGATCTTGCTGATCTGGTCGGCGGGCGTGCGCACGATCTGGCCGAGGCGCGTGATCATCATCACCTCGTCCTTGTCGCTCACCGCCGCCAGCGCCACGACCTTGCCGTTGCGCTCCGTGGTGCGGATGTCGATGAGGCCCTGGCCGCCGCGGCCCTGCGCCCGGTACTCCTCGGCCGCGGTGCGCTTGCCGTAGCCGTTCTCGCAGATGGTCAGCACCGACTCGCCCTCCGCGGGCACCGCCATGCCGACCACCGAGTCGCCCTCGCTGAGCTTGATGCCGCGCACGCCGTAGGCCGAGCGCCCCATCGAGCGCACGTCGGACTCCGCGAAGCGGATCGCCATCCCGTCGGCAGTGCCGAGCAGGATGGTGTCGCCCGGCTTGCACAGGCGCACGCCGATCAGGCGATCGTCGTCTTCCAGGCCGAGCGCGATGATGCCCTTCTCGCGCGGCCGGCTGTAGGCGGCGAGGTCGGTCTTCTTGATGAGGCCTTTGGCGGTGGCGGTGGCGAGGTAGCGCTCGCCCTCGAACGTGTCGACGCGCAGGACCGAGGTGATCCGCTCGCCCGGCTGCATGTCGAGCACGTTGGCGAGCGCGCGGCCCTTGGCGGCGCGGCCGAACAGCGGCAGCGCGAACACCTTGCGCCAGTACACGCGACCGCGGTCGCTGAAGAAGAGGATGTAGTCGTGCGTGCTGGCGACGAAGAGGTGCTCCAGGAAGTCGCCTTCCTTGGTCTCCGCGCCGGCGATGCCCTTGCCGCCCCGGTTCTGGCTGCGGTACTGGTCGAGGGCAGTGCGCTTGACGTAGCCCTCGTGGCTCGCCGTCACGACCATCATCTCCTCGGCGATGAGGTCCTCGGCGATGAAGTCGCCGACCTCCTCGTCGGAGAGCTGGGTGCGTCGCTCGTCGCCGCTCTGCGCCACCAGCTCTTCCATCTCCTTGCGGATGATGTCGAGGCGCAGCTTGTGCTCGGCGAGGATGCGCTTGAACCAGGCGATCTTCTCGGTGACCTCCCGGAACTCCTCCTCGAGCTTCTCGATCTCGAGGCCGGTCAGCCGGGCGAGGCGCATGTCGAGGATCGCGCGCGCCTGGATCTCGCTGAGCGAGAAGCGATCCATCAGGCGGATGCGCGCCTCCTCCGGGTTGGCCGACGTCTTGATGGTCTGCACCACCTCGTCGATGTTGCGCACCGCGATGCGCAGACCGTCGATGATGTGCAGGCGCTCCTCGGCCTTGCGCAGCTGGAAGCGCGTGCGCCGGGTGATGACATCGAGGCGGTGATCCCGGTAGGCCTCGAGCAACGGCTTGAAGCCCAGCGTCCGCGGCTGCCCGCGGTCGATCGCCAGGTTCATGATCGAGAACTTGCTCTGCAGCGGCGTCAGCTTGAAGAGCTGGTTGATCGTCACCGACTCGTCTTCGACGCCACGCTTCAGCTCGACGACGAGGCGCAGGCCCACGCGCGAGCTGGACTCGTCGTTGATGTCGGCGACGCCCTCGAGCTGGTCGTTCTTGGCCAGGTAGGCGATGCGCTCCAGGATCGTGTTGGTCTTGACCTGGTACGGCACCTCCGTGAACACGATCAGCTTGCGCTTGCCGCGGTCCTCGATGTGGTACTTGGCGCGCACGATGACCGCGCCGCGCCCGGAGCGGTAGGCGTTCTGCACGCCGGAGCGGCCCATGATCGTGCCGCCGGTCGGGAAGTCCGGTCCGTGCATCACGCTCAGCAGCTCGTCGACGGTCACGTCCTCGTTGTCGAGGAGCATGTAGAGCGCGGCCGCGACCTCGCGCAGGTTGTGCGGCGGCAGGCTGGTCGCCATGCCCACCGCGATGCCGGTCGAGCCGTTGCACAACAGGTTCGGGAAGCGGCCCGGCAGCACCACGGGTTCGTAGCGCGACCCGTCGTAGTTGAGGCGCTGGTCGACGGTCTCCTGGTCGCGGTCCTCCAGCATGTGCACCGTGGGGTGCGCCATGCGCGCTTCGGTGTAGCGCATCGCCGCCGGCGGGCTGCCGTCGATGGCGCCGAAGTTGCCCTGGCTGTCGACCAGCGGGTAGCGCAGGGTGAAGGGCTGCGCCATGCCGACCAGCGTCGGATAGATCACCGACTCGCCGTGCGGGTGGTAGTTGCCCGACGTGTCGCCGCAGATCTTGGCGCACTTGCGGTGCTTGGCGCGCGGCCCGAGGTTCAGGTCGTCCATCGCCACGAGGATGCGGCGTTGGCTCGGCTTCAACCCGTCGCGCACGTCCGGCAGAGCGCGACTGTAGATCACGCTCATCGAGTACGTGAGGTAGCTCTCCTGCATCTCCTTCTCGAGCAGGATCTGCGGCTGGTCGGGCGTGCCGGGCGGCGGCGTGGTCTCGGTCATGCGGTCGGTGGGCGGTTGAGAACGCGCATCTTCGCGGCGGGGTGGACGGCCTTCAACCTCGGGGATCGCGAACCCTACCCTTTGGGTTGCGGCCGCCCGGTCGCGATGGCGCGCACGATTTGAGACGACCCGCTCGGCGGCGGCCGCCGCCTGCTATGTTGCGTCGTCCGAGACGGCCGGCGAGGATGCCGGCACCGACGCCAAGAGAAAGCCGAGGTCAATACAGTGCCTCAGAACAAGTCCGCCTGGATCTTCTGCGTAGGTCGCGAGCTGCTCGAGGGCATCGTCCTCGACCGCAACGCGCACTACATCGCCACCCGCCTGAGCGATCAGGGGATCAAGGTCCGCTCGATCCAGACCGTCGACGGCGTGCTCGAGGAGATGGCCAGCGCCCTGCGCGCGGCTCTCGCCACGAAGCCCAACTACGTGTTCTGCACGGGCGGGCTCGGCCCGGCCTACGACGACATCACGCGCGACGCCGTGGCCGAGGTCACGGGCTGCCCGCTCGGCGAGAGCACGGAGGCGGTCAAGATGATCGAGATCGCCTTCCGCCGCTTGCACGCCAAGGGCGTGACCCACGATCCCGCCATGAACCCCTCGCGACTGCGCATGGCGCAGGTGCCCAAGGGCACGCGCCTGCTCGAGAACCCCATCGGCGCCGGTCCGGCCTGCATCCTCGAGTCCAAGGGGACGACCTTCATCCTCCTGCCGGGCGTGCCGGAGGAGATGCAGCGCCTGTTCTCCCTGCACATTGCGCCGATGCTGCGCGAAGCCGGGGCCGGGTCGGTGCGCAAGACGCGGGCCGTGGAGTACGGCGGGCGCGACGAGTCGGCGATCGCGCGCGTGCTCGCCGACCACGCGCGGCGGTTCCCCGGCGTCAGCACTCGCACGATCCGGCACGGCACGGAAGAGGACATGACCATCCGGATCAACCTCTTCGGCGAAGGCACCGACGCGCGCGCCCTCGACGACCTGCTCGACCGCGCCGAGGCGGATCTGCGGGCGCGGCTCGGCGTCGAGCTGGCGCAGGCGTCCGGCGACAACGTCGATCTGTGACCGGATCGCCGTGACCTCGCCGGGCGTCGCCGCGCGCCTGCTGCGCTGGTACGACGCGCATCGCCGCGACCTGCCGTGGCGCGACATCGGTGACCCTTGGGCCACCTGGGTCTCGGAGATCATGCTCCAGCAGACGCGGGTCGAGGCGGTGCGCGAGGCGTTCCAGCGCTTCATGGCGAGCTACCCCACGCCCGCGGCGTGGGCGGCGGTCGACGACGAGGAGTTGCTCCGCGCGTGGCGCGGGCTCGGCTACTACCGGCGCGCGCGCCTGCTGCGCGACGGCGCGAAGGTGGTCGTGGCGGAGTACGGCGGCACGGTGCCGGAGGATCCAGACGCGCTGGGGACGTTGCCGGGAGTCGGCGCCTACACGCGCGGCGCGATCGGCTCGATTGCCTTCGGCCGCGCGCTACCGGCGATCGACGGCAACGTCGAGCGCGTGTTCGCGAGGTACTTCGGCATCGAAGCGATGGTGAAGGGCAGCGCCGGCGCCGCGGCGGTGCGGGAGGCGGTGCTCCGCGAACTGGATCGCGCGCGACCCGGCGACTTCAACCAGGCCGTGATGGACCTCGGCGCCACCGTGTGCACGCCGCGCTCGCCCCGCTGCCTCGTGTGCCCGCTGACCGCGGACTGCGTCGCCCGTCGCACAGGGAGACAGAGCGAGCTGCCCGTGCTGCCCGCGAAGAAGGCCATGGTCGACGTGCGCACGCGCGTGGCGCTGGTGCGCGTGGCGGGCGGCAACGTCCTCGGCCAGCGCGTCCCCGACGGCGCGATCAACGCGGGGCAGTTGGACCTGCTGGGCCCGGGGCCGCTGGTCGACGTGGCGGACGGCGCGGCGCTGCAGGCGAGGCTCGATGGCGCGTTGGGCAAGGGGGTGGTCGTGGTGCGCGCGGAGGTTCTGGCCAGCGTGCGGCACGGGATCACGCACCACCGGATCACCGCGAGCGTGCATGCCGGCGAGCTGCGCGGGCGTGTCCCCACCACGTTGGTCGCCGCCGCCCCCGACGCCGCGTGGACGACGCTCGCGCGCAAGGCGATGCGGCGGGGGTGAATCGGGCGATTCCGCGAGGCGCGCCCGCCACCGCCGAGGGTGGGGACCAACGGCGTGGAGCCGATGTCCTCCTGAGACTGCCGCGTCAGGCGCGCCGCGCAACGAGGCGCGGCGTCTCCACGAGGACCAGCTCCTCCTCCGCGCGCGTGACCGCCGTGTAGAGCCACGTCTTGTCCGGCTCCGGCGGCACGCACACGACGACGCGCCGCCACTGGCTCCCCTGCGCCTTGTGGACGGTGAGCGCGTAGCCGTGGTCGACCAGGATGCCTGCCTCGTCCCAGCTCCGCAGGTTGCCGGGCAGGTCGGAGAAGGCGTCGAAGGTGTGTTCGCAACCGAGCTGGGCGAGGGGCACGCGGGCGTCCTTCACACGCAGGCCTTCGTCGTCGAGCCGGATGGTGCAGCGCAGGAAGTGATCGCCGTCCGGCGCCGCCGTCTCGACGACTCCGCGCCAACCGTTCGCGATCCGCCAGCCGCCCACGGTCGTGTTGCGCAGGCAGACGATGCGATCCTGCGACACGAGCGGTGCCCCGCCCAGGCCGACACACGCCCGGACGAGCGCGTTCAGCTCGACGCGGGCGCGGTTGACGCGGCAGAGCACGACGGTCTCGTCGGTGCGCGCGGGTTCCGGGAACGCGTCGCGCACGAACGCGCCGAGATCCTCTTGCGCGATGCGCAAGATGCCCGGTGGCGACGCCCCGACGGGAATGCGCCCGCTGGCGCGGATCTCCGCCGACAGGCCGATGATGGGGTTGCCCGCGGCCTGCCGGTGGATCTCGCGAAGCTCCACGTCCGGGTTCGCCATCGGCCCGCGTTCTTCACCGACCGGGGGCAACTGGCCGTGATCACCGATCAACAGCAGCTTGACCCCGTACCCGCGCAGCTCGGCGAGGAGCTCCGCCCCCAACATGGAGGCCTCGTCGACGACGAGCAGCCGCACGCCGAGAGAAGGGCGCCGCTTCCACCGCAACACGCGTCCGGTGTCTCGGTCGACTTCCGGCTCGTACATCAGCCCGTGGATCGTGTTGCACGCCTCCGGCCCGACCTGCACGCCGGCGTCGGCGAGCTTTCGCCGCAGGACGCTCGTGGCCTTGCCGGTGAATGCGCAGAACCCCACCTCACCCGCCGCCCCGAGCTCGCGCGCCAGCAGCCCCACCAGCGTCGACTTGCCCGTGCCCGCGTAGCCCAGGCGCAGCAACGGCGCGCGTGACTTCGCCCACGTGAGCACCCGGTCGTACGCAGCGGGCCTGTGCGCAGGCTACCCGAGCCGGCACGCGCTTCCGCTCCGCACCGCCGCTACCATCGCCGCCATGTCTCTCATGAACGGCAAGACGGTCGTCATCCTCGGCGTGGCCAACAAGCGCTCCATCGCCTGGGGGATCGCGCAGGTGTTGAGCGAGCACGGCGCGAAGCTGGCGCTCAACTACCAGAACGAGCGCATGGAGGAACCGGTGCGCAAGCTGGCGGAGGAGCTGCCGGCGAGGCCGTTCATGGCGCCGTGCGACGTCACGATGCCGGACCAGATCGACGCGTTCTTCGCGGGCGTGAAGGCCGAACTCGGCGGGATCGACGGGCTCGTGCACTGCCTCGCATTCGCCAAGCGCGAGGAGCTGGGCGGCAGCTTCACGGAGACCTCGTGGGACGGCTACGCGCTGGCCCAGCATGTGTCGGCCTACTCGCTGATCTCGACGGCGCGGGCGGCGGCGCCGCTGATGGAAGGGCGCGCGGGCGGGATCGTGAGCCTGAGCTACTACGGCAGCGAGAAGGTGGTGCCCGGCTACAACGTGATGGGTGTCGCGAAGGCGGCGCTGGAGTCGTCGACGCGCTACCTCGCGCACGACCTCGGGCCGAAGAACATCCGCGTCAACTGCATCTCCGCGGGGCCGGTGAAGACGGTGTCGGCGATGGGCGTGTCGAACTTCTCGAGCCTGCTCGACACGATGGGCGACAAGGCGCCGCTGAAGCGCAACATCACGCAGCGCGAGGTGGGCACGGCGGCGTGCTTCCTCCTGTCGGACATGGCGAGCGGGATCACCGGACAGGTGCTGTACGTGGACGCCGGCTACAGCGCGATGGGGGCGTAGCCCAACGCCGCTCGCTCATCAGCCGTCGGCGAGCAGCTTGTCGAGGGCGCCCGCCTCCGCGGAAGTCACCGCGAGCCGGCGTGCGCGCGTCCAGAGTGCCCTCGCCGCCGCCGCGTCGCCGCGGCCGGCTTGGAGCGCGCCGAGGTTGAGCAGCGCGGCCACGAAGTTCGCGTCGACCGCCAGCGCGCGGCGGTACGCACCGGCGGCGGCGTCCGCATCGCCGAGCAGTTCGTGCACGACGCCCTCGCCGAACGACCCCTCGGGGCGCATCGCAGCGACGGCGGCCGCCTCGCGATAGCGCGCCAGCGCGCGACGCAACTGCGTCGGATCGTCGCGCTTGCCGATCTGCTCGAACGCCGCGAGACGCGCCGCGGCCTCACCCAGCAGCGCCTCGACGTCGTCGGGGACCAGCTCGTGGCACGCCGAGAACACCGTCGCCGCGCGCTCGTAGCCGGCGGCGCGTGCCTGGGCGTCGGCGCCGCGCGCGGCGATGGTCGCCTCGCACTGCCCCAGCCGATACAACGCGATCGCGTTGCCCGGCTCGTGCGCCAGCAGACGGGTGAGGTAGGTACGCGCGCGCCGCTCCTCCGCGGCCTCATATGCGAGCACCGCGGCGAGGCGGAGGGCAGCGAGTTGCTCTGGCTGCATCGCCAGCAGACGATCGAGCACGTCGAGCGCGGCGTGGTTGTGTCCATCGGCGGCGTAGAAGCGCGCGAGAGCGACCTGCAGGTCGGCGTCGGCCGGCGCGAGGGCGGCCGCACGCCGCAGGTTGCCCTCCGCGAGCCGCCACAGCCGCAGCGTCGGGGGCGACTCGGCCTGGGCGCGCGCCATCGCGCGCAGGCCGAGCGCGGCGTGGGCGCGCGCCGCGCGAGGGTCGAGTTCCAACGCCGCGTCGGCGAGGCGTTGTGC
>CAYQMF010000136.1:0-16592 GCA_964418595.1 uncultured candidatus Brocadiaceae bacterium | reverse complement strand
CAGCCGCTTCCACTGCCCCTTCGTCAGCTCGTGCCGCGCCAGGAAGAACGGCGCCAACTCCACCGTGTGCAGGGTCTCGTCGTCGTCGCGTTGCGGGTCGTAGTTGGGCGCGTTCGGGTCCTGGTCCTGCGAGCCCATCGTGAACGTCCCACCCGGCAGCAGCACGAACACGATCCCGGTGCCATCGCCCACGTCGATGTCCCCGGCCCGTTCGCCGCTCTCGATGTGCCGCGGGACCTCGATCGCAGCAGGAGCGCTCACCCCATCCCACGCCGAACGCAGGTCGTAGAACTCCCACAGCTTCGTCACCGGGTTCATCCCGATCGGCACCAGCCCCATCACGTCCTGCGGGCGAAGTTCGATGCGGCGGCCCCGGTACAGCTCGCTCGCCACCATCCCGTCCGCCGTCGCGATCGCCTCCCGCGCCTCCTGCCAGGTCTTACGTCCGTGCCCCTGCGTCAGCGCCGCAACCTGCCGCGCCCACGACAACCGCTCGTCGACCGCCTTGCGCTCCTTGGCATCCAACGAGGCCAGCTTGACCAGCAGGTCGGCCAGCACGTCGTGCAGGAAGCGCTGCGACTCGTCCGCGAAGGTGAACGTGCGCCGCGATGTGACCTCGGCTTCGACGACGGCGACCGCCTTCCGCAGCTCGGCCAGGGCCTTGGTGCCCGCCTGGCCGTTCGCCGCGGCGACCTTCTCCTTCAGCGTGCGCAGGTACCCGGTGTACGTGCTCTTCTCGTCCGCCCCGGCCAGCCCCAACGCCGCCTCGCTCTGCGCCGTCGCCTCACCGTCGCGTCCGTTCGCGAACCACGCCGAGGCCAGCGTGTCCCCGAACGAGGCACGCCGCTCCGGCGGCAGCGCCGCCGTCTTCTCCCACGCGAGCTTCGCCAGCACCAGCGCGCGACCCTCCTCGCCCCATTGGCGCTTGCTCTCGTCGAAGTCCACCCGCGGCCACGCCACCTTGTTGAGCTGGTCGGCCGTCATCGCCTCCTCCTCCGCCGTCGCCAGCGGCAGCGTGAGCTTCGTGGGATCTCGGCGGATCGCCGCCGCCCGCTCCAGCGACGACAGCTTCGCCGACTGCGTTCGCCACTCCGCGAACCGCGGGTGCGTCGCGCGATCGTGCTCGCGCTCCGCGTCGGTCGCCGGCAGGGCGCGCGACCGCAGGTCGGACACCGTCTGTTCGATCTGCGGCCGCATCGAGAGCAGCCGGCCCGCGTCGTCGCGCAGCCACTGCTCCATCGCCTCGACCTTGTGCGGCCAGGCAGGGTAGAGATCCTTCTCGTTCGCGACCGCGCGCTCGTACAGCACCACTCCCTTGAGCTGGTAGAACTCGGCCTTGCGCGCCCGCACCTCGGCGGCGTTCCGCTCCGCCTGCTCCTCGTTGCGCCGCGCGGCCGCCGCGTTTTCGGCCGCCTCCTTCGCCTTCTTCGCCTCGCCGGCCCGCGCCAGTCTCTGCCTCGGTCGCCTGATCGCGGGCTTCCCGCCAGAACACGACCGACGTCACCAACGCCCCGACCATGGCCACGATCACCAGCGCGGCGGCGATCACCTGCACGCGATACCGCTGCACGAACTTGCGCAGCCGGTAGCCGGCCGTGGGCGGGCCCGCCAGCACCGGCTCGTGCACGAGGTACCTCCCGAGGTCCGCCGCCAAGGCCGCCGCCGAGTCGTAGCGCCGTTCCGGTTCCTTCGCCATCGCCTTGAGCACGACCCAGTCGAGGTCGCCCCGCAGCGCGCGGCGCAGGCTCTCGAGCGAGGTCTGCCGCCGCGCCGCCACCTGGGTCGTGTGCTCGTTCCTGGTGCCCAGGCGCGTGCTCGGCTTGCCGGGTTGCTCGTTCTGGATGCGGTCGAGCTTGACCGCCTCCTTGTTGGTGCGCAGGCCGGGGAAGGGCAACTCGCCGGTGAACAGCTCGTACAGCATCACGCCGAGCGCGTAGATGTCGGTGCGCGCGTCGATCGCCTCGCCGTCGCCGGCCGCCTGCTCCGGGGCCATGTACTCCAGCGTCCCCATCACTCGATCGATCTCCGTGACGTAGGTGGCGTCGACGACGTCGCGGTTCATCGCCTTGGCGATCCCGAAGTCGAGGATCCGCGCGAGGGGCCGCTCGCCCTCGCGTGCCACCAGCACGTTGCCGGGCTTGAGGTCGCGGTGCACGAAACCCTTGTGGTGCGCGTGCTGCACGCCGGCGCAGATCTGCTGGAAGATCTCGATGCGCGCGGGGAGCGAGAGGTTGTGCTTGTCGCAGTACGCGGCCAGCGGGATCCCCTCGACGTACTCCATCACGAAGTACGGCTCGCCCTTGTCGGTGGTGCCCGCGTCGAACACCTTGGCGATCGCGCTGTGGCTCATCGCCGCCAGCGCCTTCTGTTCGAGCCGGAAGCGGGCGATGACCTCCTTGGTCGCCATGCCCTGCTTGATGACCTTGACGGCGACGATGCGGCGCGACGGCGTGCGCTGCTCGGCCCGGAACACTTCGCCCATGCCGCCGTGGCCGAGGCGGGCGAGGATGCGGTAGGGGCCGATCTCGCTGGGGAACGAGTCGGGGGCGTCGGGCTGCTCGACGGTGCGGCGGAAGCCGGCCTGCTCCTGCTCGCGGGCGCACGCCTCCTCGCGCAGGCGCGTGGCCCACTTGGGGTGCTTCGCGCACAGCGCTTCCACGCCGGGCCAGAAGCCGGCGGTCTTGCCGTCGATCAGGTCGTCGAGGGCGGCGTCGAGGTCGTCGGGGAGAGGGGCGTCGGCTCCTTCCATGGCGAGGGCGGAGGAAAGCGACTCGGGTCGTCCGCTGCCTCCGGGCTTCGAGTCGATCTGTCGCGGGGCCGGCGGGTACGACGCGGTGTGCAAGGCGATCCGCGCGCGAACGCGCTTGCCAGGCGCGGGCCCGGCATCGCGCGCGCATGACCCGCATGCGTCTGGCGTCAGGCGCGTGCCTGAGGCGCAGGAAAAGAAGCCGGGAGATGCCGGTTCAGCGCACCTTCGGGTGCCACAAGCCGAGTCCCCTGCACTGGTCGCAGGCCACCCGGTTCGTCGTCACGTAGGTGCTGCCGCTGACGTTGCTGACTGCGCCACCTCCGCCACAGCGTTGGCAGGTGTACTGCCGCAGGTTCGCCTGTTCACCGAGCAGGCTGCGCGCCTCGTCCTCCGCCGCCGAGCCCCCAGGCGCGGCGCGCCACGCATCGATCAGCAGTTCGATGACGCTTCCCTGGCCAGCCGCGGCTCGGAGGCGCGCATGTGCGATCAGACCGGGTGCCGTCCCTGCGTTGCGGTGCGCGAACGCGAAGCACGTCTTCGCAGCGTCGCTGTCCCGGGCGCGCACGAGTGCCATGCCCAGGCTCTCCAGCGTGTCCCAGTACGTGCTGTGCTCGTGCACGATGCGCAGGAGGTGCTGGATGCAGGCGCGGTCGTCGCCGATCTCGGCGGCAAGATTCGCGCGTTGGACGAGGACGCGAAGCGTGCCATCGTCGCGTGCATCGACACCATCGAGCAACGTCTCCCGCACGTCGAGAGGCGACCACGAAGCGAGCAACAGGCGCGGCCCCGTGGCTTGCGGATGAGCATCGACGAGCGCCTCGAGTTCTGTCGCAGCGCGACGCATGCCTTCCTTGTCCTGCAACAGTTCGCCGCACTGGCGCAGGGCGAGCGCGTGCAGCACCCGCGCGGAGGCAAACCCGGGATGGGTCGCGAGGACCGGCTCGAGTTCGAGGCACGCGCGCATCTTCACCGGCACCACCGCCGCCCGCATCGAAGCGGCCATCATCTCCGCCATCGCCGCGGGCGAACCCGGCTCCCCCGATGGGGCGATCCGCGAGCGCAGGGTTGAGAGAGCCTCCTGGATCGACGGGGACACCGGAAACCGTTCGAGCGCGGAGGTCAGCGCGCCGAAGGCGAGCACGTTCCCGCTCTCCAGTTCCTGCAGAGCCGTATCGGCCTTGCCCAGGAGGGCGCTCGCCAGCGCGTAGCGCCACAGCGGCGCAGCCGGGCCTCGGGTCAGGTCCTGGCGGGCGAGTGTGCGCAGCGCCTCGTCGTCGTTGGGGCCGAGGATCATGCGCGGATACAGGGACACGCGGAGCACGGCATGGTCGAGGTATCGCATGCCTGCCTTGGCGTCGCCCGCGCGGGCGGCGGCCAGGGCTCCGTCGATCAACGTGCCGGCGTCGACCGCGTGTGGTGCCAGGGTGACGAGTTCATCGAGAGCCTCGAGTGCGGCCTTCGGTTGCCCCGCGTGGTCGAAGACCACGAACCGTGCCCACGAGAGCAGCATGTCGCCGGTCCGGTCACTCAGGTTTGCGAGGCGCCTGACGGCTGCGCCGGCGTTGCCCATCGCATCCTCCGCCATCGCCGCTGCCACCACGGCCGGGACCCAGTCCGCATCGATCGCCAACGCCTTCTCGTAGGCCGGCAGCGCTTCGGCGGCGCGATCGCTGCTCGCATAGCAGTTGCCGAGCAGCCACCAGGGCACGGCAGTGTCCTTCGCCTCTCGGGCCAGGCGGCGCCAGTGCACGATGCCGGCGTCCGCGGTCGCATTCGAGGAGCCCGGAATGCACCACGGACGCCAGGCAATCGGCAGATGGTGCGCGCCTCGCTCGGAATAGGCATCCCGCGCTTGCGACCAAAGCCCGGCTCCTGCAAGCGAGTGCGCGTGCCAGGTCGCGCCGTGCGCGGCGAGCGCCGGGCTGTCGACGCGGCGGTAGTGATCGGCTGCGGCCTCGAAGCGGCGGCCGAAGTAGTCCCGATTGGCCAGGCGGAATCGGGCAATCGCGCTTGCCGGCATCGCCTTGAGAGCTGCGGCGAGCAGTTTGTCGGCTGCATCAGGCGTGGTCTCCGCCATCACGACCGCGAGCGCGGCGATGAGTTCGGGGCTGCGCTGCGGCGGTGTGTCTTGGGCTGCCACCCTGTTCGTGCTGCTGCCCACGACACACGCTGCCAGGATCCATGCGCTCATCGAGCGCAACGAGCGACGATCGGACTCCATGGGTGACCTCGGAAGGCGACGACGGGAACGGCTGGCGGCGTGCCACCAGACCAGCGACGACGCTTCGTGGCGCAGGCCAAGGGTGATTGGCGCCGTCAACGGCCGCCACAGCGCCAAGCGCGCGCCGGCGATGCACGCACCTGGCGAAAAAAGCCGCGGAATGTCTCTGCCCGCTCGGTCGGTATCCCGACCGAGCCCGCCTCACGCCGGGTCGGCCGCGCGGTACGCCGCGAGCAGCGCCTGCTCGCCTTCCTTGCCGCCCTGCGCCTTGCCGTGCTCCATGCCGAGGATGCCGGTGTAGCCCTTGCCCTGGATGTGGCGGAACACGTTCTTGTAGTTGATCTCGCCGGTGCCGGGCTCGTTGCGGCCGGGGTTGTCGCCGATCTGGAAGTAGGCGACCTCGTTCCACGCGGCGTCGATGTTGGGGATGAGGTTCCCCTCGCTGATCTGCTGGTGGTAGATGTCGAAGAGGATCTTGCACGACGGGCTGTTGACCGCGCGGCAGATGAGGAAGGCCTGCGGGATCTTGTGCAGGAACACGCCGGCGTGGTCGCGCCACCAGTTGAGGGGCTCGAGGACCATCACGAGGCCGGTGGTCTCGCAGATCTCCGCGGCGCGGCGCAGGTTGTCGACGACGGTCGCGGTCTGGAAGTCCATCTCGCGCCCCTTGTGGTACGCGCCCGGCACCACGGTGCACCACTTCGCCCCGACGCGCTGCGCGACCTCGACCGCGCTGCGCACCTCCGCGAGGCACTTCTCGCGCATGGCCGCGTCGGTCGAGGCGAAGGTCACGTCGTTCATCGACGCGTGCGCGACGAACACGCCCATGCGCATCTTCAGGCGCTCGAGGGTCTTGCCGATCAGCTCCTGGGTCTTGGCGTCACGCCGGCCGAGCCAGTTGTCCTCGAGCGAGCGGAAGCCCTGCTCCGCCATGTACTCGAGCTGCGCCACGAGGTCCTCGCCGGCGTGGTTCTGGAACATGCCGAAGTGCGGCGCATAGTCGAGGCGGAAGGGCGCGCGCGGCGGTGACGCGTGCGCGGCGCGGGACGCCGGGCCGGCGAGGCCGAGGCCGGCGGCACCGAGAGAAGACGTGAGGAAGTCGCGGCGATCGATGGTCATGGGGATGGCTCCACGCGGCAGGTTACCGGGTGCGGGGACGGGATCAGCGACCGAGCGGCGGTTGCTGGTCGAGCGGGATCGGGCACCGGTACGGTTTGCCTTCGGTCTGCGTCGCGAACTCCTTGCGCGCGGCGTCGACCAGGGCCGGCGTCACCAGCAGCTCGACGAGGCCCGCACCCAGGGCGCGCGCCGCGGTGCGCACGCACTTGTGGCCGATCGACGTCCCGGCGCAGGCGACCACCGGCCACGCGTGCCACGGTGTGTCGATGGGTGCGCACGCCACGCGCAGCTTGCCGGTCGGCGTCAGGCGGCTCACCTCCGCGGCGTCGGTCGAGCCGCCCTGCGCGGGGACCGGCTCGGCGGGCAGGTCCTTGATCCCGACGTGCAGGCCGAGCTGCGGTTTGTCGGTGGCGGCCTGCAGCTTCTTCGCGAAGTCCTGCTCGGCGTCGGTCCACTCCGGGGCGCCGGCGGCGCGCAGGTGGCGATCGAGCAGCTCCGTGAGGGTGCGGTTGAGGAGGTAGCTGTGCACGCCGGTGGTCAGCTCGACGTCGTACGTCGTCTCCGTCGCGATGGCCGCGCCCTCCGCGCACTTCAGCACGCGTGCGTAGGTCGCCTCCACGCCTTCCCGCTCGAGGTCGCGCACGTAGTACCACACCGCCGCCTCCGCCGGCACCACGTTGGGGGCGCCGCCGCCGTCGCTGATCACGTAGTGGATCCGGGTCGAAGGCTGCACGTGCTCGCGCAGCATGTTGACCGCGTGGTTCATCAGCTCGACGGCGTCGAGCGCGCTGCGCCCGTTCCAGGGGTCGCCGGCGCCATGCGCCGTCTTGCCGTGGAAGCGCACGACGAAGTTGTTGAGCGCGCGCGTCTTCTCGTAGTCGGCGGAGGTCTCGTCGCCGGGGTGCCAGTCGAGGCACACGTCGACGCCGTCGAAGACCCCGGCCTTGGCCATGTACACCTTGCCGATCACGGTCTCCTCCGCGGGGCAGCCGAAGAGCACGAGCGTGCCGGGGAGGCCGCGCGCCTCCATCACCTCGCGGGCGGCGACCGCGGCGCCGGCGGAGCCGGCGGCGAACAGGTTGTGGCCGCAGCCGTGGCCGGCGCCGCCGCGCACGCGCGGCGACTTCTGCGGCAATGCCTCGTTGCTGATGCCGGGGAGCGCGTCGAACTCGGCGAGCATGCCGACCACCGGCTTGCCGGTGCCGTAGCGCGCGACGAAGGCGGTGGGGATCCCGGCCACGCCGCGCTCGACGACGAAGCCGCGCGCTTCGAGGAAGTCGGCGAGGGCCTTCGACGAGTGGCTCTCGGTGAGGCTGGTCTCCGCGAACATCCAGATCCGCGACGCGAGCTTGGTGAGCTCCGGCAGGTGCGCCTCGACGCGGGCGTGGGTCGCCTCCCGCAGCGAGGCTGCGTCGGGCGGCCCGGCCTGGGCGCTCGGGGCTGCGGACAGGGCGAGAGCACACGCGACGCGGAGCTGCATGGGACGCGCGAGCATAGGAGCGGGCCGCGCCCGGCGAAGCGCGCACCGGCGTTACGCACGCGCGCACCTGTGCTAGGGTGCGTGGCCCCCTTGTTGCTCTCCCGCGTCGACATGCGATTCCTCGAGGTCTCCCTTGCTGTCCCGCTCCTCGTCCTCGCCGCGTGCAGCGGCCGCGCCCACCCGCCCGGCGTCTCGGCCGAGACCCTGACCCTCACCGGCGCCCGCTACGGCAAGTTCGTCGACGTGTACGCCTCGCGCACGACCGGGCACGGCGCCGGCGTGGAACTGGTCGCGCGCGACGAGTTCGTGGCCGCCGCGAGCCTGACGGAGGCCGTGCATGAGGGTCTGTGTGCGCTCATGGGCACGAACCCCGACACGCTCAGCGAGCGCGTGGTCGTCGAGCACGGTCGCACGACGGCGGAGTTCGCAAGCGCCCTGCGCCGCCTGCGCGCGGACGCGCCCGCGCTGCCGGCGGATGGCGTCGACTTCGTGCCCCGCGACGCGGTGCTCGAGCTGCGCTTCGACAAGAACCTGCCCGGCGGCGAGCCCGGCGTGGAGCGTTGCGCCCAGGCGGTGCGGGTCGCGGCCCGCCGCGGCGGCGAGGAGCGCGCAGTCCCGGCCCGGGTCGTGGTGCGCGGCGATCGCCTCTACGTCGATCCCGTGGTGACGGAGCGCGAAGCGCGCAGTTGCGGCCTTGCGGAGAACGGCGCGGGCCTGCCGGCCGGGGACGAGGCAGGGACGAAGAACATCGAGGTCCGGGTCGCTACGACCGGGCCGCTCTCGATCCCGGGCCTCGTCGCGCCGGACGGCGGCGAGGTGGTCTTGTCGTTCCGCGCCGGAAACGGTCGCGACCGCTCCGGCGGGCTGCACGCGAGCATGGTGCCACTGCGGCTGGTGGGCGCGCTGACGATGTACCTGGAGAAGGTCGAGGACGTCGACGCCACGACCCAGGAGGTGACCCTGTTCAAGAACGGGCTCGCCCACGAGATCGACGACGGCGACGGGATCCGCCTGTTCATCGACAACAGCGGGATCCCGGTGGCGGTGACGGAGATCCTCGCCGACCCGCTCGACGACCGCGGCCAGCCTTCGGTCGGGCACGTGCGCGCGCTGGTGACGCGGACGGTGGGGCTGCGCGAGAACGACCCGCGTCGGTTGCCCGGCTATCCGAGCAACCCGCGCTCCGTCGCCGGTGAGCGCTGGCTCGCCGCCAATGCACCGCGCGCTGTGCTCGACGCCGAGTTCGCCGCGCAGCGGCGCATCGGCAACGGGCCGGTCTTCGGCGACGACCCGCGCAACTTCGTGCAGTGGTCGCCCGCGCCCTTGCCCAACGCCGACGGCTCGCCGCTCGAACCCGGCGACAACGTCTCGCCCTTCGCCGGCGCGATCGTGCGCTTCAACCGGCCGGTGGATCCGGCGTCGGTGCAGCCGCTGGATTCGCTGTTCTGCGCGACGCGCGACCTGCTCGATGCGGCCGGCATCCAGCAGTTCGTGCAGCAGCGGGGCATCGACCCGGCCCTGTTCAGCCACGCCAAGTTCATGACGCCGCACCTCGTGGCCGGCACGGTGGTGGCCGTGGACGCGGTCGGCACGACGTTCCGGCTGCAGGCGCCGCTGGGGATGTACCTCGACGCCGCGATGCGGTCGGTCGACGAGACCCGGACCTTCGCGGCCAAGAGCTTCAAGTACTACGTGCACGTGGTCGGCGGGCGCGACGGCATCAAGGACGCGACCGGCGGCCAGCTCGACCTGCAGTTCCTGACGACGCCGGGGCTGCACGTGGCCGCGCCGTTCGCCCTCGACATGCGCCGCACGGGGAGCGGCGTGACGCTGTTCCCCGACAACCACGCGGTGTCCGTGGTCCGGCGCTTCGCGGCGCGCGACGAGGACGAGCAGCCGTCGTACTACGTCGCCGACGAGATCCAGGCGCCGAACACGCCGCCGAACGCCAACGCCTTCCCGCTCGATGATCTGTTCGGGGCGGTGGTGTACCTCGCCGACGGCCGCCTGCAGGGCCGGCCGACCGCGCGCGTGCGCAAGGTGGTCGACGACTTGAACCAGATCCAACCGCCGCCGCAGACCAGCGTGCTGCGGTTCTGTCCGGAGCACGTCGCGGGCGAAGGCCAGGTCGCCACGGCCACGGCGAGCGTGGCCTTCGGCCTGCCGATCCAGAACCCCACCAACCCGTACGGCGCACGCCTGCAGACCGCGTGGCGCGAGATCGACCTCAGCCTCGGCCGCAGCGACCCGTTCGACTTCAACCTCGACGTCGAGCAGATGTACTGGGGCGTCGCGTCGGCGTCGGCGGGCGTGTTCGACGAGTTCGACACCACGAGCCTGTTCCTCGGGCACGGCGAGTACCGGCCGGAGAACTGCGTGGGGTCGTTCACCGCGTTGCCGACTCTCGCCGGTTCCGGCCTGCGCCGCCGCTTCGCCGACAACTACGTCCACAACCTCGACCGCGCGTTCCGCAAGGAGGACGCGCCTGCGCCGCACGTGGCCTACCGCAACAAGGCGTGGGTGATCGATCCCGCGCAGTTCGTGCGCGAGCCGAACAACATCAACCGCTACGCGGCGACGCCGCGCTTCGAGCGGCCGTACTTCACCTGGCGCGACGAGCAGGTGATGGCGCAGGGCGGCAACAGCGGGCTCGGCTCCGACACGCTGAGCGCCGCCAGGGTGAACGAGCCCTACATCCTGGCGCCGTTCCTGCAGGGGCAGGGGCGCTGGGCGTCGGTCGTGAACAACACGTTTCGCTTCAACCTGGGCTTCTGGAGCAACGCGCAGAACATCGAACTCGGCGGGTCGACGCGCATCGACGTGCGCACCGGCGGCCTGCTCGGCTCGATCGCGCTGCCGCTGCTCGCCGACGTGTGGGTGGAGCCGTTCGGCGTCAACGAGCGGCCGCGCCCCAACGGCGGCAACGGCTGGCAGATCGCGCTCTCGGTGCAGTCGTCGGCGATGCCGGCGTTCCGCGCGTTCTCCGGCGGCGGCGAGGTCGCGGGCACGCCGCGCTACGTGCAGGACGGCACGCCCGACTGGCTGGATGCGAGCGGCGGCTACACCGCGATCGGCCAGCGCACGGCGGCCCTCGACAACTCGGTGTACTGGGCGATGGTCGACTTCGTGAAGAACAAGACCGTGGCGACCGCCGGCTTCGTCGAGCTGCTCGACCCGCACCGCATCCAGGATCCGACCCAAGACCCGCGCCTCGGGCCGTTCTTCGCGCGCAGCTTCCCGGCGGGACAGAAGGTCGTCTACGCGCCGCTGTTCGACCCGCCGCTCGATCGCCTGCCCGGGGGCACGTCGGTGGTTGCCGAGTACCGCGGCGCCGGCGCCGTGGATCCGCAGCCGTGGCGTGCCCTCGCCGATCGCAGCAGCACGCGACCGGACGCGAAGAACTTCCCCCTCGATCCGCTGAAGGCGGGCGACGCGCACATCCGCAAGGACGACGTGCGCCTCGTCAACGGTCAGCCGCGCGACTGGTGGACGCATCTCTACACGCGCAACCTCACCGCGTACACGACGACGCCGGCCGACCTCAGCGATCCCGCGTTCGTCGCCCGCTTCGCGGGGCCGCGCGACACGTTCACGCCCGACGACGTGCGCTACGTGAACTGGCGCTTCGTGCTGACCAACGCGCTCTCGGGCACGCCGCCCGCGTCCCCGGCGCTGCGGTCGTTCGCGCTCGCGTACCGCTTCGAGACGAGGTAGGCGCGGCGCGGCCTCGGCCGGCTACTTGCCCCAACTGCCTACTTGCCGAGCTGCCTACTTGCCGAGCTGCTTGTCGAGCGCGTCGACCGACTTCTGGTCGATGATGGCGAACAGGTCCTTGTCGCTCACGCCGTTGGTCCGCACCGTGATCAGGTGCTTGCCGTGCATGAGGAGCTGCATCTCGTAGGAGTCGCCCTCCTTCTTGAGCAGGGCCTTGTGCACGCCGTACTCGACGACCTCGCCGCCCTGCGCCTGCAGCAGCACCGGGTTGCTGAACATCATCCCCACCATCTGGGCCGTCGGTGAGTTGGCGAAGATCTCGATGTTGATCGACTGATCACCCTTGGTGTACTTGCGGGTGACGGCCGAGCCGAGCGCGGCGAGGCCGGCGAAGGCCGCGTTCATCTCGTCCTGCTTCTGATCCTCGATCTCCCAGCCGGCGGGCTTGGGGAGCGCGTCGACGAGGGCGGCGCGCTGCTTCTGCTGCACGAGGCGCAGCGCCTCCTGCAGCGCGGACACCGTGGTGCCGTACTCCTTGGCGTCGAACGCGGCATTGGCGGCCTTGAGGAGGTCGGGGACCGTCTGCTCCGGCTTGGCGGTGCGCTTTTGCGCGGCGAGCGGTGCGGCGAGGAGGAGGAGGGCGGACGTGAGGAACAGGAAGCGGCGGGGGGTGGACATGCGGCGGGATTCTAGGAGCGAGATCCTGCGGCGGAACAGGGGGCGCGGAGTAACGTGCCGGCGATGGCGACCGTGCACGTGTGCCGTTGGATCGCATTGTGGGTCGTGCTCGCCGGCAAGGTCGTTGCGCAGGCGCCGTACTTCCCGCCGCCCGGCGAATGGGCGCACAAGGCGCCCGCGGAGGTCGGCATGGACGCCGGGCGGCTGGACGCGGCGATCGCGTTCGCCAAGGCACACCCGACCGACTGGCCGAAGGACTTCGGCAAGCAGGAGGAGATCTTCGGCGCGCTGCTCGGGCCGATCCCCGAGGACCGCGCCGACACCAACGGTCTCGTCATCCGGCACGGCTACGTGGTGGCGGAGTTCGGCGACACGCACGCGGTCGATCCGACCTATTCGGTCGCGAAGAGCCTGCTGTCGACGGTGATGGGGGTCGCGGTGCGCGACGGAAAGATCGGCGACCTCGACGCGCCGGTGGCGGAGCTGGTCGCCGACGGCGGCTACGCCTCGGAGCACAACGGCAAGGTCACGTGGCGCCATCACCTGCAGCAGCAGTCCGAGTGGGAGGGCAGCCTGTGGGGGAAGGCGCACGACTTCATCGGCAAGCAGGAGTTCGGTGCGGGCGAGCGGCGACCGCGCGAGCTGCGCGAGCCGGGCACGTTCTACGAATACAACGACGTGCGCATCAACCGCTTCGCGCTGTCGCTCCTGCGCGTGTTCGGCCGATCGGTGCCCGACGTGTTCCGCGAGCAGGTGATGGCGCCGATCGGCGCGTCGGACACGTGGCGCTGGATCCCGTACCGCAACGCGGCGGTCGAGATCGACGGCGTGTCGGTGCCGTCGGTCAGCGGCGGGACGCGCTGGGGCGGCGGCGTGTGGATCAGCTCCTTCGACTTCGCGCGCGTCGGCTACCTGTGGCTGCGCGGTGGCGTGTGGGGTGAGACCCGCATCGTGCCGGAGGCCTACGTGAAGGCCGCGCTCACGCCGAGCGCGCACGGGCCGGACTACGGGTTCCTGTGGTGGCTCGACACCAAGGGACACAACTGGCCGGGGTTGCCGGCGGACGCGTTCGGGGCGCGCGGCGCGGGCAACAACACGGTGTTCGTGTCGCCGGGCCACGACCTCGTGGTCGTGTGGCGGTGGCACAGCGGGGCGCAGCAGGCGGACGCCACGTTCTTGCGGATGGTGGTGGAGGCGATCGCCGACAAGTGAACGCGCACGTTGCAGGTGCGGGCGATCCCGGCCCGTCTGCTAACCTTGCGCGGCCATGACTTCGCCCTCCGCGCCTTCCTCTCCCCAACCCACCCGCCGCGACGTCCTCGCCGGCGCCGCCGCGCTGGCGGCGGTCCCGCTCGTCGGCCCGCGCCAACCGCGCTTCGGCCCCGACGACCTCATCCGCGTGGGTCTCGTGGGGTGCGGTGGCCGCGGCAGCGGTGCGGCGGCGCAGGCGCTGCGCACCAAGGGCCCCGTGCAGCTCACCGGGATGGCGGACGCGTTCCAGGATCGGCTCGAGAGTTCGCACAAGAACCTCGCCGGGAGCAAGGACCTCGCCGAGCGCGTCGCGGCCGAGCCCGACCATCGCTTCCACGGCATGGATGCCTTCGAGAAGCTGATGGACAGCGGGATCGACATGGTGATCCTCGCGACGCCGCCGCACTTCCGCCCCATGCAGCTCAAGGCCGCCATCGAGCGCGGCCTGCACGTGTTCATGGAGAAGCCGGTGGCCGTCGACGGCTGGGGCGTGCGCATGGTGCTCGAGGCCGCGGAGATGGCCAAGGCCAAGGGCCTCGCCATCGGCGTCGGCCTGCAGCGCCACCATCAGAACGGCTACCAGGAGTTGATGCGGCGCGTGCACGGCGGCGCCATCGGCGACATCGTCGCGGCGCGCTGCTACTGGAACATGGGCAGCCTGTGGTCGAAGGACCGCACGCCGGAGATGTCCGACATGGAGTGGCAGCTCCGCAACTGGCTGTACTTCTCGTGGCTGTCCGGCGACCACATCGTCGAGCAGCACATCCACAACCTCGACGTCATCAACTGGGCGAAGCGGGCCTACCCGGTGCGCGCGTACGGGATGGGCGGCCGGCAGGTGCGGACCGAAGCGCGCTTCGGCCACATCTTCGACCACCACGCCGTGCACTTCGAGTTCGGCGACGGCTCGTTCATGTTCTCGCAGTGCCGGCAGATCGACGGCTGCTGGAACGCGGTGTCCGAGCACCTCATCGGATCGGACGGGCGCGCCGACATGGATGGCGGCGGCTTCCGGATCAAGAGCAAGGACGGCGACTGGACCTACGACGGCGAGAACAACGACCCGTACCAGACGGAGCACGACGCGCTCTTCGCCAGCATCCGCGCCGGCAAGCCGATCAACGAGGCCGAGAACGGGGCGAAGTCGACGCTGACCGCGGTCATGGGTCGGATGGCCACGTACACCGGCAAGCCGGTGACGTGGGAGCAGGCCATGGAGTCGCCGCGCCAGGGCCCGACGAGCTACGAGTTCGGTCCGCTGCCGGTCGATCCGGTGGCGCGGCCGGGGCGCTGAGTTTTCGTTGCGATCGATCCCGGATTGAGTCAGGCCCGGGCCCCGTCCCGGCCGATGCTTCAGGCGAAGACATGCTCGAAACCGCGCGCGATCAGGCATTCCCGAAGATCACGCAGATCTCGTTCTTCCTGCCGAACCGGGTCGGTTCGCTGCAGCGGGTCGTCTACGTCCTCGACCAGGCGCACATCAAGATCCTCGGCCTGTCGATCCTCGACGCCCACGACCACGCGGTGGTGCGCATCGTGGTCGACAAGCCGGCGAAGGCGATCGAGGAGATGGGCAACGGCGGGCGGCTCGTGTGCAGCACGCGCCTGCTCGGCGTGATCCTGCCGGGCGACGAGGCGCACGGCGTGAGCCATCTGCTGGCGTCGATGGTGCGCGCCGAGCTGAACGTGTTCTACATCTACACGATGCTCCTGCGGATGAACGACCGCCCGGTGCTCGCGGTGCACGTCGACAACATCGACGCCGCGGCCGACATCATCCGCCGCGCCGGGTTCGACCTGGTGGATCAGAAGGACATCGAGACGCCGGACTGATCGTCACTCGGCCTTGGCGCGGCGCGCACGCGCGCGGTGTAATCCCGCGCCGATGACGGCCGCTCCGATCGACTGGCACGAGGCGTGGGCCCAGGGTCAGACGCCGTGGGACCTGCTCGCCCCGTCGCCGCCGTTGCTGCGGCTGCTCGAAGGCGGGGCGCTGGCGCGGCTCGCGATCCCCACGGGTGCGCGCGTCGCGCTGCCCGGCTGCGGCCGCGGCCACGACCTGCGCGCGTTCGCGAGGCACGGGTTCGTGGCGACGGGCTTCGACGTCGTGCCGGCCGCGGTCGAGGAGGCGCGCGCCCTGCTCGCGCTCAACCAGGTCGACGCCGAAGTTCTCTGTCGCGACGTGCTCGGGCTGCTCCCGGAGTTCGCGTCGGCCTTCGACCTCGTCTACGACTACACCTGCTACTGCGCGCTGCCGCTGCACCTGCGCGACGCGTACGGCGCGGTGGTCGCGGGTCTCCTGCGTCCGGGGGGCGTGTGCCTGCACCTCGCCTACCCGATGCGCGCGGACGTCGCGGGGGCGCCGGGGCGGCAGCCGTTCCTGGTCACGGAGGCCGACGTGCGTCGCTCGTTCGGACCGCACCTGCAGCTCGTCGAGCAGTTCGCTCCGGAGGCGAGCGTCCCGCGGCGCGCGGGGGCGGAGCGGTGGTTCGTGTGGCGCAAGGGACCCGGGTCGTGATGTTCGCGCTCCTGCGCCGCGTGTTGTTCCTCATGCCCGCGGAGCGCGCGCACTACTTCACGATGGGGCTGCTGCGCGCAGTGTGCGCCACGGGCGTCGGCGCCTGGGTGTTGCGGCGGTGCTTCGTGCCGCCGCAGCCGTCGCTGGCGCGCGAGGTCTTCGGCCTGCACTTCCAGAACCCGGTGGGGCTCGCCGCCGGCTTCGACAAGGATGCGCGTTGGATCGACGAACTCGCCTGTCTGGGGTTCGGCTTCGTCGAGATCGGCACACTCACGCCGCGGCCGCAGGCCGGCAACAGCCAGCCGCGCCTGTTCCGCCTGCCGCGCGATCGCGCGCTGCTCAACCGCATGGGCTTCAACAACGGCGGCGTGGCGGCGGCGGTCGAACGCCTGCGCCGGCGCAAGAGCAGGATCCTCGTGGGCGGCAACATCGGCAAGAACAAGGACACGCCGAACGAGCGCGCCGTCGACGACTACGTGACCTGCTTTCAGGCGCTGTTCGACGTCGTCGACTACTTCGTGGTCAACGTCAGCAGCCCCAACACCCCGGGCCTGCGCGCGCTGCAGGACAAGGAACCCTTGCAGGCGCTGCTCGCCGAGCTGCAGCGGCGCAACCGCGCGCGCCCGAAGCCGAAGCCGATCCTGCTCAAGATCGCGCCGGACCTCACCGACGCGCAGCTCGACGACGTCGTCGACATCGTCGTGTCGACCGGCATCGCCGGCGTCGTCGCCACCAACACGACTGTCGCGCGCGCCGGGCTCACGACGCCCGCCGCGGAGGTCGAGGCGCTGGGCGCCGGCGGCCTGTAGGGCGCGCCGCTGCGCGCGCGTGCTCTCGAGGTAGTGCGCCACCTCGGTGCGGC
>CAYQMF010000135.1:0-16890 GCA_964418595.1 uncultured candidatus Brocadiaceae bacterium | reverse complement strand
AGCTTCGTCTACCTCGGCATCTACTGGAACAACCACCATCACATGCTGCACGCCGCCGACCGCGTCAGCGCCGGCATCCTGTGGGCGAATCTGCACCTGATGTTCTGGCTGTCGCTCGTGCCGGCGACGACGGCGTGGATGGGCGAGACCGACTTCGCACCGTGGCCGATCGCCACGTACAGCGGCGTCATGCTGTGCGCAGCCTTCGCCTACACGATCCTGCAGGCTGCGATCATCCGCGCGCATGGGCCAGAGTCCCGCCTGCGGGCGGCGGTCGGCGCGGATCGCAAGGGCAAGGTGTCGCTGCTCGCGTACGCGATCGCGATCCCGATGGCGTTCGTCAGCCCGGCAGTCGCAGGCACGCTCCTCGTCGGCGTCGCGTTGCTCTGGCTGATCCCGGATCGCCGGATCGAGCGGGTGTTGCGGGAGTGAGCGGTCCAGGAGAGAGAGCCCGGGCACGGGCTCGGGCACGCCGAGCTGTCGCGGCGCGCCAGCTCGGCTGGCACGTTCACGTCGGAGCCACCGCCGATGGGTTCGATCAGATCTCGCGAGCCCCTACCCGTCGTGAACGTGCCCGTGCCCAGCTCCGCGGCGCTGCGCGCCGCGGAGCGGAGCCCGAGCCCGAAACCCTGCCCCCTCTCCCAACCCTCGTTCCGCGACGCGCCACCAAGACCTCGCAGCACTCCGCAGCACTCCGCGAGACCGTCACCCCTTCGGGCACGGCTCCGCGCGGCGGCGCTGCGCGCCGCCGCGCTGGGCTCGGGCGCGTTCACGACTGGGGTGTCGGGTTGCGTCGAACCGCGTGCTGTCCGTGCCTGCTCGTACCCGGCCCGCCTACTGGAACGTCACCACGAGCGTGTTCGTGGTGCGCAGCGGCACGCCGAAGGTCGACGTCGGGCAGCCCGTGCCCGCGCCGATGTCGACGCCCTGGAATGCGAGTCGGCCGCCCACGAGGAACGGATCGCAGGGCACCGTCGTCTGAAAGCCGGCGGCAGCAACGTTGACCAGGATCGGGAACACACCCAGCAGGCAGTTGGTGGGAAGGGACGTGCAGAGCGTGATCGGCGCGACCGCCGGTTGGCCGATCATGAGGACCGGTGCGCCGAGGACGCCGCCGAGCTGGACGCCGAAACGGTGACCGATGATCGGCTCGCCATCGGCCTGGATCGTGGTCTGGGTGCGGCCGCAGACGGTGCGCACGACGGTCACGCCGCCCGTCGCGGCCCGGCCGTCGTAGAACGCGCCGCGCACGTCGAAGTGCGAGCCCATGTTCTCCTGCCACACGACGGCGTAGCGGACCTGCGAGGTTGCCGGATCGGGTACCCAGGCCATCGCCGTGGCGCCACAGTCGTTCGTGGTCGGGCTGAGCGACACGTGTCCTTCGCTGAACAGGTACGAGCCGTCCGCGACCGACACACAGGCCGCGTATGGGCGCTGGTCCTGCATGTACGCGTAGCTGTGGCGGCAGCCGTCGAACCCCAGCGCAAGGCTCGCCTGGTTCGCGCCGCGCGGCGCACCGGGCTCGGCCGCGGGCAGGGAGACCTTCGGCCCGACCTGCGCGAACGTGCTGCCGGTGCGTCGCACCAGGACCGCGACCGTGTCGAGGCCGAACGACCCCGACGGTTGCACCCAGCCCACGAGGCTGTCGCTGCCCGCCGTGAACACGCGCGGGATCGTCTCGTCGTCGTTGTCGCCCTCCAGTTCGAACGCCGGCTGGATTGGACCGGCGAAGTTGAGGCCCGCGAACCAGATGTCGGGGTTGGCGCAGAGGGAGGTGTGCGCCTGCCAGACCACGCCCCAGTGCAGGGGGACGCCGCCCGTGGGGGCGATGTCAGGCCGCGGGTCGCAGCCCGGGGTGCTGTCGATGACGAACTCGCCGCCCGTCGGGATGCCGTTGGACTGCAGGCGGACACCACGGAGCGAGTAGTTGACGCCGCCGGTGCGGCGCACGAACACGGCCATCTGGCCGAGGTTGTTGATGACCACGCGCGAACCGCCGCCGACGTCGGGCGTACGGCTGTCCTCCAGGGCGCCATCGCTCGTGACCTGCGCCACGGGCCGGGACGTGCCGAGGCTCAGGCTGTGCGAGCGCGACTGGATGCCCTTGGCGTTGCCGTCGTTGTCCCAGATCGCGAGGACCTCGGACCCGTCATCTTCGGCACAGATCTTGGGATCGATGCAGGAGTCCGTCGTGACGTCGAAGATGACCTGCCCCACCAGGGTGCCGTCGGGGCGGAAGCGCTGGGCGAGGATGTCGTGATCCGAAGACGTGAACACCTCCTCGTAGATGACGACGAAGTCGCCGGACATCGGCTCGCGCACGACATCGGGGTGGAACTGGCTGCGCGTACTCGTGGTCACCGCGAAGTTCGACACGAAGGGGTCGACGGTGACGGGATACGCCGCGTGGTCGAGGAAGGCCGCATCCACGCGCAGCGTGATCGACCCGCGTCCGGTCGCGGTCGCCTCGAACTGCGGGATGATCGGCGCCCGCTGCCCGGCCGCGTCGAACACGACACCCTCGCCGTAGGTGATCTCACCGAGCCCGGGAGCCGCGAACACGAGCCCGTCGCGGTAGCCGCGGTACTCGAGGTCGGTGGTCACCTCCACGCCGAGGACGAGGTCGCCAGCGGCCGGCCGCGACGCCAGGACGAAGTACTGCTCGATGCCTCGAGCGCGAGGCTCCCAGGTCTCGACGAGGTTGGCGCCATGCTGGAAGCAGAAGGACTGTCCGGCGCGCACCGGCTTTGCATCGCCCCCTGCCAACCGGAACCGGATCGGCGTGGCGGCCTTCGCGTTCGCGAAGACCGGCAGGAAGGTCACGCCATCGGCCGCGATCCTGGCCTTGTAGGTCTCGCCCCGCACCCAGTGTTGACCGGGGGTCGGTTCGTCGAACAGGAGGCCGGACGCCCGCGTGAGCGGAAGGCGCTGGGGGTCGATGGGTGCCTGGGCCAGAGCGGCCGAGGCGAGGATGAGGCACAGGAGCGTGTGGTTCGGGGCCATGAGCGGCTGGAGGGAAAGGGAATGTCCAGCCACCCAGGACGGAGGATTCGCCCTCATGCGGACAAGGAACCGGTGCCTTGTTGCCCCGACTCCGCTCGCCCGCGCGCGACGCGGCGCGTGGGCCCGTGCCCCGTTCCGTTCGTGCCCCCCGTGTGCCCTCCTTTCCCCCCCCCCTTTCCCCCCCGTGCCCGTCCCGTGAACGAGCCCGTGCCAGGCAGCGCGGCTTCGCCGCGCTGCCGTGCCCGAGCCCGACCCGCGTCACCCGGCGCTCCGACTCCGACGCTCCATCCCCGCCCTCCCGCTATGGTGCCTTCCTCGCATGCCTTCGTCGCGCTCCAGACGCACTGCCCGCGCCGGGGTGACCCTCGCGCGCGCACTCAGCAAGCTCGGCGTGCTGTCGCGCACGCAGGCCGCGGCCGCGGTCACCGCTGGTCGCGTGACCCTCGATGGTCGCGTCGTCCGCGACCCGGCGCGGTGGATCGATCCCGACCGCGGGCGCCTGACGCTCGACGGCCGCGCGGTCGTGGCGCAGCGCAAGGTGTACCTCGCCCTGCACAAGCCGATCGACATCGTCACCACGCGCGCCGACGAGCGAGCGCGCCGCACGGTGTACGACCTCCTTCCCGACGACACGCCGTGGGTCTCGCCGGTGGGCCGGCTCGACCGCGACAGCAGCGGTCTGCTCCTGCTCACCAACGACACGCAGCTCGCCGAGCGGATCACCGGGCCCGACGTCGAGGTCGCGAAGGTGTACGAGGTCGCGTTCGACGCGCCGCTCACCGCGACGAGCGTCGCGCGCATGCGCGACGGGATGACGCTCGACGACGGGACCGCGCTGCGTCCGGTCGGGATCGAGACCTTCGACGGCGGGCGCCGCGCCCGCCTCACCCTGCACGAGGGCAAGAACCGGCAGATCCGACGGATGGCGTCGGCCTGCGGAGTCGAGGTCGTGACGCTGCATCGGATCGCGATCGGACCGATCGGCCTCGGCTCGCTCGCCGCGGGTGAAGTGCGCGCGCTGAACGCGACGGAGCTACAGCGATTGCGCGCTGCGACGCGCAAGCCCACCTGACGACGCGGACATTCTTCCGCGACGAATCCACGCCGCGCACCGTTCGCCGGACACGCGCTTCGCGCTCTGCGCGCGCCGTCGAGAACGGCGCCCCTCCGCCGTTCGTCGCCGTGCCCGGAAGACCGATGACGAATGCAATCCCTGCCGTCCCCCGGCCTGCCGCCTCGGGGTTCCCCTCCTCCTCAGTGCCACCCTCGGTGCCCAGGACACCTGGTTGCCCGCCGACCACGCGCCGCCCGGTCGAGCGGGAAGCGCGCTCGCCTTCGACACCGCGCGCGAGCGGCTCATCCTCTTCGGCGGTTCGCTCCACGCCGACAACGTCGGTCGCCCGACCGCCGACACGTGGGAGCGCACCGACGGCGTGTGGCTGCGCGGCAGCAACGGCCCGGCCACGCGCAGCGGACACGCCGCGGCGTTCGACTCGCTGCGCAACACGCTGGTGGTGTTCGGCGGCGTCCGCGCCGATGGCGACTTCTCCGGCGAGACGTGGGAGTACGACGGCGAACGATGGCGCCGCCGCTATCCCACGACCAACCCCGCGGCGCGCAGCGTGCACGCGATGACCTTCGACCGCGCCCGCGGCAAGACGGTGATGTTCGGCGGCGCCAACGCCAAGGGTCGGCTCGACGACCTGTGGGAATGGGACGGTCGCGACTGGACCCTGCGCGCCGCAGGGGCCGGCCCGTCGGCGCGCGACGGCCATGCGTTGAGCTACGACCCCGCCACCGCCCGCTCCTATCTCTACGGCGGTGGTGCGGTCGATGACCTCTGGGACTGGAACGGCACGCGGTGGACGCGACACACGCCTGCGTCCAGCCCCGCCCTGCGCAACTACGCCGGCGCCGCGTTCGACGAAGCGCGCCACCGCCTGGTCGTCTTCGGCGGCATCGACCCGAACAACCAGATGCTCGCAGACACGTGGGAGTACGACGGAAGGGCCTGGCAGCAGATCCCGACGACGCTCATCGTGCCCGCGCGCATGCTGCCGGCGATGGCGTACGACGCGTCGCTGCGGCGCGTGGTGATGACCGGCGGCACGAGCTTCCCCGACGACGATCGCACCTGGGCCTTCGACGGCACGCGCTGGACGGCGGTGGCGGGCCGGTCCACGCCGCTCGGCGAGCCGGACCGCCTCGCGATCGCCCAGGACCCGCTGCGCAACCGCGTGGTCGCGCTGCCGTACGACGCGAACATCCGGCAGTGCATGCACTCCGAGTGGGACGGCACCCGGTGGGTCACGCTCGCGATCGCCGTGCCCGCGGCCCGCGCCTACCACGCGCTCGCCTTCGACGGCGCGCGCGGTCGCACCGTGCTGTTCGGCGGTCAGAGTGCCGGAGCGCTCGGCGACACGTGGGAGTTCCACGGCACGCGGTGGAGCCAGGCGCCGCCGATCACCTCGCCTCCGGCGCGCTTCTGGCACACCCTGACCTACGACACCAACCGCCGCGTCATCGTCCTGCACGGCGGGGCCTTGTCGACGCTGGCGGTGGCCAACGACACCTGGGAGTACGACGGCATCACCTGGACGCAGCGCCCTTCCATCACTGTGCCGCCGGCGCGCCTCGGGCACGCCGCCGCCTTCGACCCTGCGCGACGCACGATCGTCATGACCGGCGGCTCCAGCACATTCGTGGGCCCGAGTCGCAGCGACGCCTGGGAGTGGGACGGCCGCGACTGGCGACGCATCGCCGATCTGCCGCTCGCGCTCACGCGCCACGCGATGGTCGTAGACCCCGCGACTTCGCGCCTCGTGGTCGCCGGCGGCCTCGGCGAGAGTCACGTGTTCGTCCTCGGCGCCAACGGCTGGCAGAACACGACCACCCTGCCGACCACGCGCAACCCGCTCATGCTCGTCGTCGATCCGCTGCACGGCGCTCCGCTCGCGTTCGGCGAAGCGCGCGCCGCCGGCGCGCCGGCCTTCGTGCGCGGCAACTACCACCTCGGCAGGTCAGGCCAGACGAGCCTCGGCAGCGGCGGCTGTGCAAGCACGAGCCTCGGCCTGCGTACGCCGCTCGCGCCGTACCTCGGCGCACCGTTCGAGCTGCAGATCTGGGATCGGCTGCCCCTCCAGCAACCGCGCCGGCACGCCGCCGTCGCGTGGCTGATCGGGCGCGCTGCCGACTTGCCCATCGGGCCCTGCCGGCTGGCCGTCGATCCGACGAGCGCCGTGTTCCTCCCCGACGCCACCAACGCCGAGGCCTTCGCGAGCGCGGTCGTGACGCTCCCGCCGCACGCCGCCCTGCGCGGCGTCGCCCTGCGCGCGCAAGCCGCGATCGCCGACCCCGCCTCGCCGATCGGCGTCACGCTGAGCCTCAGCCAGGAGCTGACGATCGGCGGCTGAGCGCAGTCGACCGTCGCCATCCACCGACCTCGCTGCCATCGATGTCCTTCAGCGTCGTCGGCCCCTGCGGCCAGACGAGGCTCTCGCTGCACTTCGCGCATGTCCACATGGTCGACATACCAGGCGGTCCGGGTGCGCTGCGTGAGAACCCTTGCGCCTCGTTCTGCGTGCGCCGCGGACAAGCACCTTCCTCTCCGACCGGCGAACCCTCACTTCGCCGAAGCCGTCGTCGCGTCGAGCCTGGTAGGTCGACGGGGTGCGCGTTCCGAGGACGGCGCCCCCGCCGAGTGCGAGGAAGGCGCGGCGGTCGTGCGCCGGAGGCTGCGCGGTGTTCGTGGATCGTGGGCCGCTCTACGGCGGCGGCCCGCGATGCGCGAGCGGCGAGATGCCCGGGCACACGATGTCCCCGACGACTGTGCCGACAAGCTCACTTCGGTTTCCGGTCGCGGACGGTCTCGGAGCTGATGTCATCCTCCGTACCCTCCTGGCCGTCGAGACCGAGGCTGAGCACGAACACCCGATCGTTGCGATCGGCACGTCTGAGGATCAACTCCTGGCCCCAAGGGTCCGTGGGGACAACCTTCAGCTTGAGGTACGCCTCGCCGGTGGAGTCCGGTGCCAGGAGCACGTTCCAGCCCTCCGGCGGCTTCTGGTTGTGCAAGCGGTACAGGTCGACCGCGCTCTGGAGATCGAGGACCTGGCTCTCGCACAACTTGACGCGCGCTCTGGCAGCCTCGCCCATCACGTTGCGCGTGACGATCGTCGCCAGCACTCCGAGGATCACGATCACGACCATGACTTCCACGAGGGTGAACCCACGTTGGGCGGCGCGGGTTGCGGCGAGTCGGATCCTGGTCGCGGACGCGTTCGTGAGTTCGTGCATGGCTGGTCGAGGCATCGCTTGGCGCCGGAGCAAGACGGCGCGGGCCCTCAGACGTGGACCGCAACGCGTTCTTCCGTGTGCCTGAGCAGCCCCGGTCGCCCCGACGATGGTCCATCGCCGGAGCGCACGGCTCAGTACCCCGCCGCCTCCGGCACCACGATCTCGACCCGCGCGCGCGCCTGCCCCGCGGGCACGACGATCTCGCCGGCGGGCACATCGATGTCCAGTGCGTCCGGCAGAACACCGCGTTCGAGACGCCCGAGGGCCCAAGCGCGAAACTGCGCGAAGTCGAGAAGCCCCGCGCGCCGCACCGCGACTTCGTAGCGGCCCGGCGCGAGCACCGCGCGCCATGTACCCGGCGCGACGTGCGCCAGCCACGACCGGGGTCGCTCGCCGAGGATCTCCCACGGTGCGTCGAGGAGTTCGCCATCGGCCCGACGCGTGACGACATCGACCACCACCGCGTCGATGCGGAAGTCGACGTGTGCCGACGCCTCGACGGACGCATCAACGAAGTCCGACGGCAGTGGCGAGAGGCACGCGGCCTCGTCCCCGACCTCCACGAGCACCCGACGTCGGCCGGGGGGAAGCAGACAGCGAAAGCCCCCCGCGGCGTCGGTGTGAGCCGCGAACTCGAGTACGTGGACCTGCTCGTCGCTGCCCCGCCGCTCCACCTGGATCGTGAACGCGCCCACGTGCGGCGCGTCGTTCACCTTCACGCTCCCCGTGCACGGCGCGTGCGCGAGACCGGACACGTCCAGCGACACTTCTCGCACCTCCCCTTCGCGGAGGCCCATGAGCAAGGCCAGTGGCTCGGTCTCCACCGGGTGGCCAGAGACCCGGTAGCGCACGCGAAGCCGCCAGTCGCCCGGCTCCAGGCTCGGTACCGCGAACGACCCATCCTCCGCCACGGTGCTCGTGCTCCGCATCGCGCGATCGTCCTTCTCGCCACCTCGCCGCACTTCGACCGACGCCGGCTCGCGCCCGAGTTCGTGCAGTTGCCGCACGACGGACGCGGGCCCCACGGTCGGGTTCCACGTGTTCGCCCTTCCGCGCGCTTCGGCGCGCGGCCCCATTGCGCTGCGACGCCCGGCGTCTTCGTCGCCGGGCGTCGCAGCTTCAATGGGGCCGCGATCCGTTGCCACTACCGATTCTGCGTCTCCCGCGCCTCGTACTCCCGCATGACCTCCCTGAACAACTCCGGCTCCAACTCAGCCATCTCTTCCCGGCGGGCGACTACGACCGCGCCGCGCCGAGTCGAACAGTCGCAGTAGAGAAGCCACGCAAAGCGTCGGAGTCGGCGCGCAGAAACCTCGGGCTCATGGCCACCCAGCCGGGTCTTTCCGGCTTCCGCCGACGGGGCGTCGCCACCGTCCGTGAACGCTGCTGGCTCGAGCCTCGTCTCGCCCTCGATGCGCACAGCGTGGTCTACAAGCCAACCGTTCTCGCGCGGGACGTCGAGGATGCGGCGCAGCCAGGCGTACACGAATACGAGTTCGCGAGCGCATGCGTCGCTCTGCCGCAGCTCCGTGTACAGCGCGCCGAGCTGCGGGTGGCGAAGCCGGAGGAAGTCCACGTCGCCGGCGCCGAGAAGCAAGGCTCGTACGTAGCAAGCGCCGGCCTCCGCGGTGCGCTCGAGTGCGACCGACGCGTCGCCGAGGTAGCTCCACAGGTCGGCACGGTGCGCGCAGTCAGCCTCGAGGCTGACGCGGAGGTGATGGCGCGCCGCGCGGGGGTCGCCCATGAGCAGATCGACGAGGCCGCGATGCACGGTCGCGCCGGCGTCGAGAAAGGTCGCATCGCCGCCGTGGCGCCGCCAGTAGGCAGCGACAACGCCGTCGGCGAAGTCCGCCGATGCCTTCGACAACTGGCCGGCGCGCCAGGTGCTCTCTGCTGCGGTGAACGCCCGCGCGAGTTCACCAGCGTCCGGTGGTGTGGCCCGCAGCACGGACTCGAGCAGCGTCAGGGCGGCATCGATGACTCCGACGTTCACGAGCCTGGCATTGCTGCGGCGCACCCGCGCGAGCAGCGCCCGCGCGCGCGCCAGATCGAGATCTCGCAGCGCAGCGACCGCCGCCGCCTGCACCTCGAACTCGTCGGGGAACAACGAGAGCTGGATCGGACGTCCCGCGGCGTCGGCCATCCCTTCCCCCGCTACGGCACCCACAGCGTGAACCGGTACACCGGCAACAACGCCAGCAACGAGTCCACCAGCCACTGCGGCGCCTCCAGTTCCATCGCCAGCGCATCCTCCTTCGGCAGCTCCCGCACGATGTGCAGCCAGTGCTCGCCCGGCGTGTAGGCCGCCATCAGCTCCTTGACGTCGCCCGGCCGCGCCGAGCCCGCCCACTGCACGTTCCGCCAATCCTGCACGCGCAGCCCGAACCCCTTCGGCAGCGCGTTCAGCATGCCGACGAACTCCGCCAGGCCCGCCGCCTGCGCGACCTTCTTCTTCAGGTTCTGCCCATCCCACCACGCCTGGGGATGCACCCGGTACGCGGCCTCGACGACCTGGTCGTCGATCGCGAGTTCGAGCACGGTCTGGATGTAGTGGGTCTCCGCGTCCTTGCCGAGCGCGTCACCGAAGAACGCCGCGAGCTTCTTGCGCTCCTTGTCCGACCGACAGAGGTAAGACCGCTGCTCGCGCACGCGGAAGCCGTTGAAGGAATAGGGATGATGGAGCCCCTCCTTCCCCGCCAACTCGACGCCCTGCTCCTTGGCGAGCACCTTGGTGTGATCCGCAAGGCGCTTGAGCTTGCGGCGGATGGCGAGGCGCAGGGCGTTGAACTCGTCGTCGCGCTGGCGGTGCTTCTCGAAGGCGAGGAAGTCCCTCTGCAGAAACGGCTCGAAGCTCGTCGTGGTCATGGTGGTCGTGGCGCGGCGCACGCTATCATCGCGCCGCGTGATCCGGACCATCCTTCTCGCAGCGACGTTCTGGGCCTGCAGCGGATGTTCTTCGCTGCCGGGCTTCGACCGGCCGCAGGTCGACCTCGCCGCGCACCTGGCCCTCTACCAGCTCCGCGGGCGCGCGCGCATGCAGTCGGTGGCGAACGGCGGCGGCGTGCAGGACAACGCCGCCGTCGACATCCAGGATCTCGGCGTCGGCGCGCGCGACGACGACGTCGGCGGCACGCTCTCGGTCGGCGATGGCTTCTCCGGCTTCGACCTCGCCTACCAGAAGATCACCATGCTGCACGTCGACCCGACCATCGTCACGACGCCGTTCGGGGCGCTGGCGCCGGGCGACGAGATCCAGACGGAGATCGACATGGACGAGATCCGCGCGCGCTACGTGGGCAAGGCGTACGAGCTGAAGCTGAAGAACAAGCTCGAGTTCGCCTTCGGCGTCGGCGGCGCGCTCGTGCACCGCGAGCTGAAGCTGGCGGCAAGGCGGATCGCCGACGGCACCGGCCAGATCATCGAGATCAAGGACGACGGCGTGCCCTACCTCGCCGGCCGCGCCCGCGCCACCTACGGCCCCGCCAGCCTGCAGCTCGACTGGGCGCACAACTTCGGCCTCGACTTCGGCGGCGACTTCGACGGCGACCTGCAGGACGTCGAATTGACCGCGCGCTACGCGTTCCCGCTGCAGAACGTGTCCGTCTTCGGCGGCTGGCGACGCAGCGACTTCCCGGCCGGCGGCCACGTGGGGCCACTCGACTGGGCGGCGAGCCTGGTCCTCGACGGCCTGTTCGTGGGCGCCCAGATGCGGTTCTGACCATGCCCGCGCCCGCGCGTCGCACCGCCAGGCTCCTTCTCGTCGCGCTGCCGCTCCTCCTGCCCAGCGCCTGCGACGACCGCACGCTGCCGCCGGTCGCGCCGCCCGCGACCCCCACCGTCTCCGACTTCGCGCGCTTCGTCGATGCCGGCGACCACCGCGGCAGCTTCGAGGTGGCGATCGTGCGCTACCGGCACGCCGTGCGCGACGTCACCGTCGACCTCGTGTCGGCGGTACACGTCGGCGACCAGAGCTACTACGACGCGCTCGCCACGCGCTTTGCGACCTACGACGCGATGCTGTACGAGCTGGTCGCGCCGGAGGGCACGCGGCCCAAGCCCGGCGAAGGCGGCGGCAGCTTCGTGTCGATCCTGCAGGGTTGGATGAAGAACACGCTCGAGCTGCAGTTCCAGCTCGAGGCGATCGACTACGGCAAGCCCAACTTCGTCCACGCCGACCTCTCGCCCGCCGACATGCAGCGCCTGTGGGCGGAGCGCGGCGAGAGCATCTGGACGCTGCTCCTGCGCGTGCTCCTCATGTCGGGGCAGATCCAGCAGGAAGGCGCGACCATGTCGGCGCACGACCTCGTCGCGGCCCTGTTCGCGAAGGACCGCGCGCGCCACCTCAAGCACCTGCTGGCCCAGCAACTCGAGCGCATCGAGCAGACCCTCGCCGTGTTCGGCGACGGCGAGAACGCCAGCGACTCGGTGCTGGTCGGCGCCCGCAACCAGAAGGCACTCGCGGTGATGGACCAGGAGATCGCGCGCGGCCGGACGCGGCTCGCGATCTTCTACGGCGCCGCGCACATGCCCGACATCGAGCAGCGCCTGCAGCGGGAGCACGGCTTCCGCTTCGAGCGCCACGAATGGATCCCGGCGTGGACGATCCAGTGACGCGCCTTCCTTGCAGCCCATGACCCACCCCACCCGCCGTCGCTTCCTGCAGTCGTCGCTCGCCGCCGCCGCGGTGGGCGCGCTGCCTTCCCGCATCCTGCGCCCGTTCGGCGCCAACGGCCGCCTCGCGCTCGGCTTCATCGGCGTCGGCGGCAAGGGCGAGTCGGACCTCGCGTGGATCGGCCGCGACCAGGACGTGGTCGCGCTGTGCGACGTCGACGCCAACACGCTGGCGCGGGCGCGCGCGAAGTACGGCGCACAGACCTACCGCGACTGGCGCGAGCTGCTCGACCAGAAGAACCTCGACGCGATCGTGGTCTCCGCGCCCGACCACATCCACGCGCCCGCGGCGATGGCCGCGATGCAGCGCGGGCTGCACTGCTACGTGCAGAAGCCGCTCACGCACTCGGTGTTCGAGGCGCGCCAGCTCCGCCTCATGGCGAAGCAGAGCGGCGTCGTGACCCAGATGGGCAACCAGCACCGCTCCGGCGTGCACCTCAAGGGCACGCGCGCGCTCCTGCAACAGGGCGCGATCGGCAAGGTGCGCACGGCGCATTGCTGGACCGACCGCCCGATCTGGCCGCAGGGCATGGATCGTCCCGCCGGCGAGGACCCCGTGCCGCCGACGCTCGCGTGGGATCTGTGGCTCGGGCCGGCGCCCGCGCGCCCGTTCAAGAACGACACCTACCACGGGTTCAAGTGGCGCGGCTTCTGGGACTTCGGCACCGGCGCGCTCGGCGACATGGGCTGCCACCTCATGGACCCGGTGCTGTGGATGCTCGACCTGCCCGCGCCGAAGAGCGTGTGGGCCGAGGGCCCACCCGTGCACGGCGACACCGCGCCGACCTGGATGATCGTGCACTACGAGTTCGCGCTGCCGGGCGGCGAGACCTTCGAGCTGACGTGGTACGACGGCAAGAAGCTGCCGCCGCACGCGGTGACCCGGTTCCCCGCCGACAAGAAGGTCCCGCCCAACGGCGCGCTGTTCGTGGGCGAGAAGGGCACGCTCTTCTGCAGCGACAGCGCCGGCCCGTGGCTGCACCCGACGGAGACCTTCGCCGGCCACGCGCTCCCCGAGGTCACCGCCGACGACCACTACCAGCAGTTCGTCGCCGCGTGCAAGGGCGAGGCCAAGTGCGTGTCCGACTTCCAGTCGGCCGCGCACGTCACGGAGACCGTGCTGCTCGGCAACGTCGCCTACCGCACCGGCAAGCGCCTCGAGTGGGACGCCGACAAGCTGGAAGCGCGCGGCGTGCCGGAGGCGGGGGCGTTCGTGCGGCGCGAGTACCGGGCGGGGTGGGAGACGAAGTGGCTGGAGTTTCCGAGGGGCGACACCCCCGAAACGGCCAGCACGCCGAAACGCGGGCAACGCTGAGTTCGGGCGAGGACCCTACTTGGTCGGGAGGTAGTCTGGACGGTGGGGGCGGCGCTCGACGAAGTACCCACGCAGCCACTGAGCTCGCTGCCCGCGCAGGGCCCCGATGCGAGTGGAGATCGCGAACACTTCCGGCGCGGTGGCACGCGTGCAGTACACATCGAAGGTACGCCCCGCGCCGCCAAGGCTCACATAGGTCCAGTCCTTCCAGAGTTCTCCCAACTGCGATGTCATCTCGCGGTGCTGCGCGATGGTCCGAACTTCGCTTCGCTCATGATGCGCAGCCAGTTCCGCCTTCGACATGGCAGCGGACTCGCGGAGCGTCAGCGGCTTTTCTCTCTCCACGTAGAGCCCAAGGGACACCGACGAGTCCCAGGCACGGTCGCGATGTGCCTCAAGCTGCGCCTTCAGGGCCGTCGCGAACTCGGCATGATCGGCCAGAATCGACGATGCGAACTCCAACTCCTCCTCTGAGAGGGGTCGGGCCGACGGGTTCCACTTCCGATCCCCCATCAACTGCTGCAACTCGAACCGGGCGGATACCACCGCGCCTTCGCGGCTCATGGGCGCCGTCCTGCCCCGCTGTGCATCCCGAATCACCTTCCCCTCGCGCAAGATCAACGTCACCAGAGCCTCTGCCGGAAGCTTGGAAGCGCGCTCATCGTACACGGTGATTCCTTCATCCTGATGCGCAGGGGCCACAGCGTCGGGCGGCGCCGGAACCATGATTCGAGGCTCGGACGCCTCGTTGCCGTAGGGTGGCTGTCGCACTTCGTGCGTCGCCTCCCGATCCCGCGGTGTCGACGGCTCAGCCCGAACGGATAGGTCCGTCACCGCGGGCGCTGGAGAGCTGCCCAACAACCAGCCGATCCCCACCACGGCCAGTCCAGCGACCACGAGTGCGGCGGCTGACCGCAGACGCAGACCATCCCGACTCAGATCGGGCAAGCGGCGCAGTCCCCCCAGACTCGACCCAGTACGGTCTTCACACCGTTCGTGTCGCCCATGAGGTAGGCATCGAAAGACTCACCTCACATCAGAGGAGAGTCATCCGCACCCCACGAAAACACGTTCTGGCCGGGAATCGTAGGGTGCGGCGCCGTGCCGATTCCACCCACGCAGACGTTACCCCAGGCGTCTTTGCAGAGGTGCACGACCGACCAGCCCGACGATGCATACAGGGTCCAGCTGAACCGACACAGCTCGGCAGGCAGACAGACGAAGCCATCCATTTCGCACTCACCTGGCACTGGCAATTCAGGGGTGAACAGCCACACGGTTGCCGCGTGCTGCGAGGTGTAAGGCCCGTTGGTCGTGCACGTTCCACAAGGTTGCGCGAGTGCGGCGACGGACAGAAAACAGATCGCCCATACCAATCTCAGGATGTCTGGCATGGATGGAACGGAGTACCCCCCCCCGAGGGGACTTGTCAAGGCTCGCCCGAACAATCTGCCTGCTGGATTGGCGGAGACGTTCGCGGTGCGGATCCCGCGTAGCGTCAGAGACGAAGTGGCTGCCATGGGTCTTCAGGCCGCCGGCTCGCCCGTCAGACGCGACTACCGTTCACTTCACGGCAAGAACCCCAGCCACGCCGGCCGTGGCCGCGCGCAGGCAACCGGCCTCGACGTCGAGCCACACGAGCAGGAGCGCGTCGCCGACGCGGCGAAGCCGCGGGAAGCCGCTGCTGCGCCCCATCGCCACGCGGGCAAGTTGCTGGCGCGGACCAGCCTTGCCGGCGGGCGTCCACGCCTGCGCGCAGAGGAGCGCGTCCGCGCCATCGCTCGCGAGCCAGCTCACGAGCGCGCCGTCGTCGCCGGCCACCACGTCGACGCGACCGACGGGCGACGCCTTGTCGACCTCGAAGGGGGCCGCGAAGGCCCCTTCGCCGCTCGTGAACGCGAGGCGCACGCGGGCTTCGCCGTCGGCCGCGGTGTACCACGCCACCGCGGCCCGCGCGCCCACCGCGGCGATGGCAGGTCCGTTCACCGGGCAACCGGGCATCTCCCAGCCGTCGGTCGCCACGTTGCGCGGCGCGGTCCAGCCGTCGCGCGTGCGCCGCACCCAGCGGATGTCGCGGATCTCGCCGGCGTCGTGGCCGCGATACACCAACATCGGCTCGCCATCGACGAGGCTCGCGCCGGTCTGGCAGCACGAACACACGTCGGGATCGAGCACGCGCTCGTCCGCCACCGCGCCGCCGCGCACGAGCGCGCTGCGCAGTTGCATGCGCTTGTCGTTCTCGTAGGCGCGCCCGTCGAGCCAGAACAGGCGGACGCCGTCGTCGCCCTCGGGCAGCATCGACACGAAGCCGTGCTGGCCGCCGCGACCGTCGTCGCCGTACGGCGTGCCGATGTCGACGAAGCCGCGCTCCGCGTCGCGACGGAAGAGCCGGATGTCGTAGTCGTAGCCCGCACCCCCGCGCACGAGGCACGCGACGAGGAGGTCGCCGTTGGGCGCGACGCAGGCCGCGGCGAAGTCGGCCCAGTTGGCGAAGAAGTCGTCGCCGGCGCGCACGCGCTCCGGTGCGTCGATGGTGCCCTTGGCGAAGCGTGCGAGCCGCAACGCGGCGGGCGAGGGCGTTGCGTCCCGCGCCATCTCCGGCCCACGCTCGAGCCAGGTGACGTAGGCACCGTCGGCGGTCGCGCACACCGCCGGCCCGATCGGCCGCGTCCCGGACGGGACTTGGACGCTGCGCCACGGCGCTGGCAGGTCTTGCGCCATCGCACCGGAGACGGCGGCGAGGGAGGCGAGCGCGGGCGCCGCGCGCACGAAACGCCGCCGTGGAGCCTGACCCAAGGCGCAGTGACCCAAGGGCGTCCGTTGCATGGCGCGGATCATGCCCGCTGCCCGGCTGACGCGGCGCGAGGAATCGAGTTGGCGACGCGAGCGGCGCCGTGCCGGAGGCCTCGCGAGTGGGAACCCTCGTGAGCTACACCGGGGGAATGCCCGCCAGCGACGCTTCCGTCGCCGCTTGGTGTGCGAGCTCCGCGGCGCGGGCCACGGCGTCGGGGCCGAGCCGCTCGAGGCGCGCCTTCTCGGCACGCTTCTCGGCCTTGCGGGCCTGACGCTCGGCCACCTTGGCCTGCTGCTTCATCTGCTTGGCGCGCTCGCGGCGCCGCTTCTCGAACGTCTCGACACTCTTGTTCTTGGCCATGCTGGAAAGGGTGATGGTGAATCCAGGCGCGCGGACTCCTGGACGAGATGGAAGCACGGCGCGCCGCCGGCGCACGCCCGGACGTCGGGCGCCCCTCTCGGAAAGATGCGCCGAAGCCCATCGCCCGGCGGCGGAGGACCGGAATCGCGACGCGGAGCCGCGGACCCTCTCGCCAGGACACGCAGGCCGCGCACGCGCCACAAGCCTCGCGCCCCGTTCGGACGAGGCCCCACCCTACCACGCGCGCGCGCTTCGGGCCAGCGCGCGTTGGCACTCCCCGGCGCGCTGCGCTCCGCTCACTTCGCCGCATCGCCTCCGGACTTGCCGCGGTACGCGGCCGCGTCCAACCAAGTCCTCACGGGTTTGCCGTTCGACGCGCTACGCGCGCGAACTGGCACGCCCGTGAGGACTTGAACCTCAAACCCCCAGATCCGAAGTCTGGTGCTCTATC
>CAYQMF010000134.1:0-17579 GCA_964418595.1 uncultured candidatus Brocadiaceae bacterium | reverse complement strand
GGCCGCGCAAGGGCAGCCCTGAATAAAGGCGCAACAGCGTGACTCAGACCACTAGAAGCACGGCGTGCCGACGCAGACCTGGGCGGTGTTGCTGAAGTAGCCAGTCGACGAGCCCATGTCCCAGATCAGGCCCTGCAGATCGACGAGCGGACAACCACCAAGGCCGGCAGGGAGGCTGACGAACAGACTGCCCGAAGAGCAGGTGTCCATCCCCACGGCCACGACGGCCACCGGCGCGATGCCGAGGCAGCCGACAAACGGACTTCCCGGGCATGAGTTCGTGCCGAGCATCGGCCCGAAGCCGAGCACGCCGGCGAACTGTCGCCCGGAGCAGCGCTCGGGACCGAACAGCACGAGCTCGCCAAAGCCGGGCGAGGGCACGGTGAGTGAGCTGAGCGCGCAGATCCCGACGCGGTAGATGTAGCGGGTCATGTTGAGGGGGATGTAGCGCGCCACCAGCGTCAGAGTCCCGCAGTTGGCGTCGCCGTATTCGAAGGCGAAGTCCGGCGGGCTCGTGAGCACGGTCAGGATCGGCGTGTTGCCCTCGAGGCCCGAAGTCATCCTCACGCTGTGCGGCGGCGTGTCGCCGGCGCCGCGCTCGTTGAACACCATGATCCGAGTCCTTCCCCCGCTGTCGTTCATCGGCATGGGCGCGTAGACCTCTCGGCCGACGCCCGCGGTCGCGATCGTGCATGCGGCGCCGAGCGTGCAGGTCCCGATCGTGTAGGGGGCACCCTCGATCGTGTCGACGCCGCCGAGAGTGCGGCGGAAGAACAAGGTGAGGCCCTGGCTTGTGAAGCCGAACTGCGGATCGCGCAGCAGTCCGGGCCCGGTCAGGACCGCATTCACCGGTGCCGGCGCTCCGAAGCAGCTCGCCGTCGTCAGCCGGCTCGCACACCACAGCACTGGCGCCGCCAGTCCGCGCTGGAAGACCACGTGCAGGCCGGTTGGATCGAGCGTGGGCGACCACTCGTGGGCGGCCGTGTTGAGGGCCGCCATCGGATCGCCAAGACAGGTGGACACGGCATAGGATCCGTCCGAACAGTCGACCTCGCCGAGCGCAAGGTCCCACGTCGGTCGCCGCACGGAGCTGGCCAGCCACGACACGGCACCGACCTTTGGCGCCAGGTGCAGTCGGCCGGCGTCGCTGACTCCCGCGGCCAGGATGGGAGCCACCAAGAAGCCCGCCAGCGGGTCCACGATGCTCGGGTTCTCGACTGCGGTGGGATTGCCCTGCGCCGGCGCGAGGCCGGCGAGCAGGGCCAGAAGGGACGCATGGCAGGTTCTCATCGGGTGCTCCTATTGGCGATGCCTGCTGATCCGCCGGGCCACGCGCTGCCGGACGGCAAACCCGAAAAAGTGCGCTACCGAGCGCAGAATGCCGGCTCACCTCACACTCGGTTCCTGCTCCTGTCGCCGCTTGGAGGCGCGGATCGACCAGGACGCACCCCGAAGCCCGGCGCGTCGAACGCATCCGGCAACGGACTCGTGGGCTGTTCGCCCTCCGCCACCTCGCCGTGGAACGTCACCGGCGCCACGTCGTTGTCGGCGTCGGGATGGAACAGCGAGGCGAGGCACTGGATCTGGTCGCGGCCCGGGCCCAGTTCGAACTGGCCGCCGCCGTACATCGCGATCCCGCGCCCGGCGCAGAACTCGTAGGCGCGCAGGACCTCGCTCAGCAAGCCGAAGCGCGAGGGCTTCATGTTGAGCGCGCCGGGGGGGAACTCGAGCTGGAGGATGTCGGCGACCGACTGGATCGGCGCGTCCCACGTGATGTGGTGCTCGCAGCCGGCGAGCGCCTTGCGCAGGCGCTTGTCGAGGTCGGGGTCTTCGATCCACGCGTCGGGGAGACCGCGCACGACGCGGCGGTAGAGGTCGGGGTCGGCCAGCGGGCCGCGGTACGCGCCGCGATACTGACCCTTGAAGTCGACGGCGACGACGCAGCGCAGGCGCGCGAGGTCGGCGACCAGCTCGTTGGTCCAGCCCTCGCTGAGGTCCAGCTTGAAACGCAGGTTCGGGTCGCGTGCGCGCAGGGCGCGCAGCGCGTCGAGGCTCGGCGGCTCGCCGAGGCCCATCGACACCACGAAGCGCACCGGCGCCGGCGTGCGGTCGAGCGCCTGGGCGAGCGACATCCCCGCCTGCCGCAGCGCCAGATCCAACGCCGCGCTCTCGAGCGCCCAGCGGCGATAGCACTGCGCGGCGGGCACCAGCGGGGTCTGCGCGAAGAGCGGGATGGCGTCGAGCGTGCGCGAGAAGCTGTCGAGGGTGTGTGTGCCGGCGAGTGGCAGCGCCCGCGCTGTCGCCATCAGCTCGCGCTGTTCGTCCTCGATGTAGGTCACGTCCTCGCCGAGTCCGGCCTGCCCATCGGGCCCGTGCAGGCGCACCACGGTGGTGCGGCGAAGCCAGCCGTGCCGGGTCCTCTGCTCGAGTGCCGTGCAGCCGACGTCCTCGACGTGCAGGGGGAGCGACGCGAGGCGGGCGTAGAGCGACATGGTCAGCGGTTGAGCAGGAAGGTCGCCACGTCGGCGAGGAACGCCAGCAGCAACGTGCGGTCGTCGTCCGAGAGCCCCACCTCGTCCATGGCCGCCGTCATGAGCTGCACCCAGCGGTCGCGCGCGCGCTGGTCGACGGCGAACGGCGCGTGCCGCATGCGCAGGCGCGGGTGGCCGCGCTCCTGGATGTAACGCGGCGGCCCGCCGCAGCGGTAGATGAGGAAGTCGCGCAGCCGCCGCTCGGCGCCGGCGAGATCGTGCGCGGGGTACATCGGCCCCAGGATGTCGTCGCCCGGCACCTGCCGGTAGAAGGCCGCCACGAGCCGGACGAAGGTGTCTTCGCCGAGCGCCGCATACAGGCGGCCCGGATTCGGAGAATCGGCGGGCGTCACGGGCAGGTGGGTGGGGCGGCTCGGCGACGGCTCACTTGCCGGCGCGACGGTAGGCGATGGTCATGACGCTCTGACCCTTGCCCTCGCCGAAGACCATGCGCACCTCGCGCCCGTCCTTGCCGGTCGCGGTGGACGTCGACGACACCGGACCGCGCTGCCCGTGCTCGTCGTAGCACGTGCCGCTGAGCGAGAACGTGCGCTTCGCGGCGTCGTACGTGCCGTCGGTGCGCATGAACGCGCCGTTCATCGTGTCGATCCAGAAGCTGACGACCTTGTCGGTCTTACCGTCGTAGCCGGTCAGCGCGTGGCCTTCGAACGGCGCGCCCATCATCTCGCCCGTGAAGTTCGACCAGGTCCACTGCCCGCCGCAGACCGGCACGACGGTCTCCTTGCATTTCGACGTCATCGCCGGGGCGCCGGGCATCTCCATCGAGAAGGCGGCGTCCCACGTGCCGATGTCCGCCTGCAGCGCGGTGCGCGCCGCGGGTGCCTCGGCGGCGGCAGCGACGGCAGGGGTTGCCCCGGCGGGCATGGCTACGGCCTCCGTCGCGGCGGCCTTCTTGTGGCGCGTGCGCACGATGCGCATGAACCCGGTCTCCTTGCCGTCTTCGCCCTTGGCATAGCAGGTCTCGACGGAGCGGTCGGCGCTCTCGAACACGAACTCGCTGCGGAACGGACCCATCGGCGTCTCGCCGTGGAAGTGCCAGACCTTGGTCTTCTCGTCGTAGCGGCCGTCGATGCTGCACGCCCCCTCGTCCATGTTCGACGCGGCGACGCACTGGTAGGTCTTGGCGATTGCGTCGTAGCCGAGCAGCCACAGGCTCGCGCAGGCCTGGCCCCCGCACACGCCGTCGCCGGTGACCTTCAGCCACAGGCCGTTGCAGACCAGTTCCGCGGTCTCCGTGCCTTGCATGTCCATGGGCTTCTCCATGCCCGGCACGCCGGGCATCGCCGCCATCTTCGATGCCGTCTCCCAGGTCCCGACGAACGCGGCGAGGCGCTCGTGTTGCGGGGTCTTGGGGTTGGGCGCGGCGGACGCGTCCTGCGCGGCGAGCGGAACGAGGAGGAAGAGGCCGAGAAGGGACGGGAGGTGCGGGTTCATGGCAAAGGCTCCCCGCGCACCGCGGGAAGGGCGGTGGGGCGCGGAGGGGTATCTGTACCCCGCGGGGGGGCGGATGCACCATCCGTCCTGTGGATCGGCCACGCGGGTGCCCGAGTCACGGCCGATGGCAAGGGACCCCATGTCGCAGCCGGCGGCCGTCGTACTTTCCGGGGTGGTGTCGTCGCTGGCGCGACGACCAGAAGGGGCCGCCGGCGATGGCAATCGTCCGGGGCTTCCAGGGCCGTTGGGCGTGGCGGATTCCGCGGGCTCGGCGAACTGCAGGCGTCGCCAGGATTCTGCGCGACGCAACAATTCGCGGCCCTTGCTGCTCAGAATGCCCGTCACGCGCGCAGGGCTGCTGCATCGCGTCCCCTGCGCGACCAACCTCCGCGCAGAGTCCGACCGATGCTTCCAAACCCAACTCGCCTCGTGCTGCGTGCGCTGCTCACGTTCTCGATCGTGTCGTGCCTGGGAGCGCAGTGTGCCTTGCAGTGGCTGCCCGGAGACCCGGTGTCGATGCCTCGCGGCAGCGTCCGGGCGACGGTCCTTTGGGACCCTGACGGTGCTGGTCCGTTGCCCGTACACCTCGTCGTCGCGGGCTTCTTCGTCGTAGGCACGGCGACCTGCCAGGTCGCGATGTACGACGGCAGCGTCTGGTCGCCCGTGGGAGCGGCGACCGGCGAGACGGTCACGGCGATGGCGATTCACAATGATTCCCTGGTGATCGCCGGCGCGGGCAACGTGCGCCGTCTCGTGGGCACGACCTGGCAGCGGATCGGGACGTACTCCGTCGGGGTCAACAGCGCGACCGTCTACGCGATGGTCGTGTTCAACGGCGACTTGGTGATCGGTGGCGGGTTCACCACGGTGGCGGGGTCACCGGCCAACTGCATCGCCCGTTGGAACGGCACTTCATGGTCCGCTCTCGGCACCGGCGCCGGCGGCGCAGTCTATGCGTTGGCCGTCTACGCGCACCAAAACCAGGCGGCGCTGTACGTGGGTGGGTCGTTCACGTCAGCCGGCGGCGTTCCGACGGACCACCTCGCGATCTGGACGGGAAGCGCCTGGGTCGCCACCGCCGGTGTCAACGGGAACGTGTACGCACTTGCGGTGCGCACCTCGATGTCGATCACGTCATCGTACCTGTTCGTCGGCGGCAGCTTTACGACCGCGGGGGGCATCGCAGCGACGAACGTCGCGCGCTACCAGTCGTTCGCGAACACGTGGTCGGCCGTCGGCTCCTTCGGTGCGTCCGGCGGCCTCTGCTACAAGCTGTATGTCCGCGACACAACCCTATCCTACGAACTCGTGGCCTCGGACTACATCCAGGTCTCGAGATGGACGGGCTCGGCGTGGAGCACGGTCGGTCCGAACCTCGCGGTGGTGCAAGGTCTCACTCCCAACACAGGCAATGCCCCGACCATCCAATCCCTCACCTACTGGAACGGTCGCTACACGGTCGGACTCTCCGACTACTACAGCCTGCTCGGCGGCGTCTACTCCTGGGACGGATCGGCGTGGCAGTCGACCGACGGTGATGGCATCGATCGGCAGGTCCAGGCGGTCCTGCCGGTCGGCGACGAGGTCGTGATCGGCGGCGCGTTCCGGTCGATCTCCGGTGTGGTGACCAACGGCATCGCCATCGGCCAGGCGAATGCGTGGCGGGCCCTCGGCGCGGGCGTCACGAACGGTGTCGGAAGCGTGTTGGCCCTGGCTCGCATGCCGAACGGCGACATCGTGGCCGGCGGCAGTTTCTCGGTGGCTTCCGGAGGAGTCGCGGATGGCGTCGCGCGCTGGGATGGATCGTCCTGGCAGCCGCTGGGGACGGGAACGAATGGCTGGGTCGAAGCGCTGGCCGTGCTGCCGAATGGGGAACTCGTCGCCGCGGGTTCGTTCTCGCTGGCCGCTGGAGTCCTGGTCGACAACATCGCCAAATGGAACGGCACGACGTGGTCCTGGCTCGGCGGAGGCACCTTCGGCAGTCCAAGCGGCGTGCGAGCGTTGCACGTCCTGGGCAACGGCGATCTGGTCGTCGTCGGTTCGTTCACCCGCGTCGGCAACGTCGCTCTTGCGGCGAATCGCGTGGCGCGGTGGTCCGGCGGCGTGTGGTCTGCGTTCGGCACCGGTGCCGACGCCACCGTGCACGCCGTTGCCGCGATGGCCAATGGTGATCTGTTGATCGGCGGTGACTTCCGAGACGCGGGTGGCAGCGGGGCGATTCGGATCGCACGCTGGAGCGGCTCTTCGTGGACGCGGTTGCCAGGCAATGGCGTGGTGGATTTCGGGCGCACCGTCAGGGCCATCGTCGCACTGCCGGGCGGCGACATCGTGATCGGCGGCGACCGCTTCACGAACTTGCAGTCAGGCGTGGGTGAAAACCTGGTGCGGTTCCACGGTGCGACGAGCGCATGGGAGATGTTGCGACTCGGCCGGGACGTACTTGGCCAGACGCCGGACGTCGTTCGCGGGTTGTCGCTGACCGCGGCCGGGGACGTGGTCGTCGTTGGCTACTTCCACCTCGTCTCGAGCGTGGTCTCGGCGAACGTGGCAAGGCTCGTGACGACATGCCGGGCGGATACCGCGAGCTACGGCGCCGGTTGCGCGGGATCGGGCGGGCCCAACCTGCTCCGGGCCACGACGTTGCCCTGGGTCGGCGTATCGTTCCGCTCTCGAGCGACGGGTATGCCAGCGCAGGGGATCGTGGTGACTCTGTTCGGGGCGACGCAGGTGTCGATCCCCCTCGCCTCGCTGCTGTCACAGGGAGCGCCGGGTTGCAACCTCCTGACCACCACGGAGATCCTGGGCGTTGCACTGCCCACGGCCGGGATCCTCGACACCGTGGTCGACCTGCCGGCGGCAACATCACTGATCGGCGCCAGGATCCATCACCAGGTCCTGCCGTGTCAGAACTTCGGCAGCGGACCGTTTCTCATGACGGCATCCAACGGACTCACGCTCACGATCGGCTCGTACTGATTCACTTTCTGCGGCTGGTCGCCGATCAATCGGGGGTGTGCGTGAGGAGTTCGACGAACTCCGGATGCGCGCGAATCGGGGCGAGATCCAGTCGTCCGAGAAGAGTCGCGCGCCCGCGGAGTCCGCCCTTCACGGCGCGTCGGATCGCGCGCAGCGCGAGACCGGTCACGCTGGCCGTGAGGCGGGGATCGACATCACGACAGGTCAGGCACGCGGCGGCGAGGTCGAGTGACTCGGCAGGCATTCGGTCGAGGTCGACGACCGCCGCGAGCGTGGACAGCGCCGCCTCGCCTCGATTGGAGCAGAGACCGGATCGCCCCACGGCCACCTGCGCGGCGCACCAGAGTGACTCGTGCCACGCAGACGCCAGCGCGGAGTCGCGCGCCCTGGTGAGAATCGCGAGCTCAGCGGCGATTCTCGCCGGATCGGCGCCGAGAAGCGCCAGCACGAGTCGCGCGTGCGCACGCTGGAGAGATGTCGACTGGGGGGCCGCGTCGGTGATCTGCTCGCAGAGTTCGGATGCCAGGGTGGCTGAGTCGGCCGTGACTGCGATCGCGTCGGGATCCGCGCCCTGCGCCCAACCGTGCGCGCGCCAGCAGGCGATCGCAGCGTCCGTTCGTGCAAGTGGCGACGGATCGCGACCGACGAGCTGCCGCACGGCGCGGACGATGGCGGCGGAATCCGCGGCAGCCAGCTCTACGGCGACGGCGAGGCGGGTCAGGGTCTCCTCCGGCGTGTTGCCGGGATCCCTGAGCAACGCCGCGAGATCGCGCCGCGCTCCCGAGGCATCTCCGTCCAGCAGGCGCCGCCGGCACGCGCACACGTGTGCGAGGGCGCTCCACTCACGCGATTGCGCTGCGTCGGCCAGACGCGCAACGTCGTCGCACACGGTCGCGGACTCCGGCCGGCGCAGCTCGGCGCGCACATGCAGACGGGTCGCGAGCACCTCCGCGTGCAGTGCCGCGACCTCCCGATCGTCGTCGAGTGTCGACACCAGGTCCGCCGCCCGCGTCAACAGGGCGTCGGCGCGCTCGAAGTCTTGACGCAACTCGACGACCATCGATCGTCGAGCCATGACCAGCAGGGTGGTGCCGATGGGAATCCGCGTGCGGACCGCCCGGCCCTCCGGCATCGCCCCAACCGCGTCAGCTTGCGCCCACGCCTCGGCTTCGTGGCCTGCCGCCAGGTTCTGCTCGAAGAGGAGTTCGCGCAGGAGCACGAGCAGGACGCGCTGCTGGTAGCGGTCAGGATGGGTCTCCAGATAGCGGACGAGTCGCTGCGCGCCGCGTTCGCCAACCTCGATCGCCTGAGCGTGGGCGCCGTTGGCGGCGTGGAACTTCGCGAGGCGGTGATCGACCAGGGCGTGTTCCTCGTCCGTGACGAGTGGGAGCGTCTGCACCAGATGCTCGGCCTGTCGCAGCTCGGCGGCTGCGGCGTCCCGGTTCCCGCGCGCGAGCCGGGTGTTGGCCAGTCCGCAATGGAGGCGAACGAGATTCCGCTGGGCCTCTTCGTCATCGGCCCGTTGTGCGACGAACGAGGCGAGGACTTCCGCTGCGCGCGTCTGTGACGCCGTCTGCGCTTCGGCGTCCCCCAGTCGGATGCAAGCGGCAGCGTGTTCGACGAGTGTCCCGGACAGAGTCATCGCATGCTCGAGGGGCGCCGTTGCGGCGAGGATCTCGAACGCCTCGATCGCCCGCTCGCTGTGTTCCCGGGCCGCTGCGAAGTCTCCGAGCAGGAAGTTGCAGCGTCCGAGTTCGCGCAATGCGAGTGCCCGTGGCGTGGCGGCGGGCCCACCCGGCTGTTCCGCCAGCAACGCGTCCGCGAGTCGTCGGGCCTCGTCCGCGAACTGGATTGCCTCACGATGGGCGCCGATCAGGTGGCACGAACCGGCGAGGTCGGCGAGGAGTTCTGCTCGTTGCTGACGGCGATCCGTCGCCGCGTCGGGCGCGGGCGGGTCCAGATCCCGGAGCGCCATGGCGTCGTCCACGAGAGCGCGGACCACGGCTTCGGGCGCACCCGCCGTGGCAGCATCGACCGCGCGTTGGCGGAACCGCGCCACCGCGCTCGCGACGGTGGTACGACGCTGCGCCTCGCTGCTCTCGGCGCGACCGGACAACCGCCAGACGATCGTCGCCGCAACCAACACCACAACGACACACGCGGCTGCCCAGGAAAACGCCGCGCGCTGCCCGCGCATTTTCTTGCGCAGCCTGTACCGCAATGAGGGCGGACCGACCGAGACGGTTTCGCCGCGCAGGTGTCGCCCGACGTCGGCCGCGAACTCGGCGACGGTCGCGTAGCGCTCGTCGCGTTCGTGGGCGAGCGCCTTGAGGGTGATCCAGTCGAGATCGCCAGCCAGAGCGGCGGCGCGACGACGCCAGACGTTGGCTCGCTCCGCGCCGGTTCCGTCGGTCGAGCCGACGCGAATGCTGGGCGGCACGGGACCGGTGTCCCTAGCCGTGACGCCACGTGCCCATGGCAACGTGTCGGTGAGCAGCTCGTACAGCATCACGCCGAGGGCGAACACATCGGCACGCGCGTCGACCTCGTCGGCACGACCGCCGGCTTGCTCCGGGCTCATGTACCCAGGCGTCCCGATCACCCGACCGGCCTCGGTGCGCGGTCCGTGGGCGTCGACACGATCGAGGGCCTTCGCGATCCCGAAGTCGATCACCTTGGGCACGGGTCCATCGACTGTCGCGACGACGAGCACGTTCGCCGGCTTCAGATCGCGATGCACGATGCCGTTCGCGTGGGCGTGACCGACAGCGCGGCACAGCGCGAGAAACAACTGCAGCCGCTCGTTCGTGGGCGTGTTGCGCTCGCGACACCAACCCGTGATGGGTGAGCCGTCGACGTACTCCATCGCGAACCAGGGCTGGCCGTCCGTCTCGCCCGCGTCGAAGACGTGCGTGATCCCAGGATGGTTGAGGGTCGCCAGCGCTTGGCGTTCGGAAGCGAAGCGTCGGATCGTGTGCGGATCGCCGACGCCGGGCCGCAGCAGCTTGACCGCGACTTCGCGCACGACGGGCTGTTCCTGCGCGCACAGATAGACGACGCCGAACGCGCCCTCGCCGAGGCAGCGCAGCACCCGGTAGCCGCCGATGGATCGGGGCGGCGGACATCGCGCATCGGGGTATCGCGTTTCGAGCAGGTCATCCACGCCGTCGAGATCGCGGCACAGCGCGCGCAGCGCGGCCTCCTCCTCCGGATGGGCGGCGATGAGTTCGGTCAGCGCCGTCCGGCGCGCTTCGCCCTCCACGCTGAGTAGACGTTCCGCCACCTGCTCCGCGAACTCCTCGGGCAGATCCTCCGTCGCTTCCGCGGGAATCATCGTGGTTCCGCAGGCTCGAGGCGGACCCCACGCCGCTTGAGCCCGCGTGCGAGTTGGAGGGTCGCGCGGGCGAGCAGCTGTCGCGTCGCTTCTTCGGTTCGGTCCATGACCTTGGCGATCACCCGATGTGGCAGCCGGGCGATCCGAGCCAGAGTGAGCACCTCGCGGTGAGCTTCCGTCAACTCGTTCAGCGTGTCGCGCAAGGCCGCAGCGATTTCGTTGCCGATCGCATCCTGGCTCGGAGTCATCGAGCGGGCGACGGCTACGAAGGAATCCGGAGCCTCTGCGTCGACTTCGCGCGAGACGGCGCGCTTCTCTGCATGCATGCGACGGTGCCGTTCGCGTAGTTTGTTGAGTGCCGAGGTGAACAACCACGCGCGGAAGAGTTCTTCCCCCTGGAACGAGAAGGACGCACGCGCAGACAACAGTTCACGGCAGACCGACTGCACGACATCGATGCTCGACTCCCTGGCGCGGATCATCCGCCCGAGCCGGGCCCGGACGAACGTCTGCAACTGCGGGAGGTAGCGCTTCAGGAGATCGTCGAGCGCGTGGTGATCACCCTGCGTCGCGGCTTCGAACAGGGGTCGGTGGTCATCGAACACGGCCGGAGGATTGTATTGCTCGCGGCGCTCCGCGGGAGCCCGAGCGATCGGCGTAGGGATCGAGGCGGAGTCCAACCGCACGGGCGCTGGGGTCTCTGCCACGAGGCGCCGCGGCCGGTCCTCGGCGGGCGGCACGGGTCCAGGTCAGGCTGCTGGCTGCGGACTGGCGCGCGCCGCAGGTCGACTCACCCGCTCCGCCAGTGCCGCGCCAGCTCGCGGATCGGCTCGCACACCAGATCCGCCGGCGCCAGCCTGCCGAGCGGCGCCTCGTCGAAGCGCGGCTCCGTCTCCATCACCGCATCGCGCAGCTCCGCCAGCCGGTCGTGATACGCGTGCAGGACGCCGCGCATGGCGTCGGCGGACGCGCTCGGTTCGAGGGCCACGTGCAGGAGCGTGATGCCGGTGGCCTTGTTGCCGTGCACCTCCGGCACGATCACGACGGTGCGGCCGTCGCTCGCGCCGCGGGCGATCTCGATGCGGCGGCGGCGGGCGACGTGGTGCTTGGTGCCGCGCAGCGATGGGTCGCGCTCCGTGCGCGAGCGCAGTTCGCGGGCGATGCCGCCCTTGTCGACGATGTGCAGGCTCGCGCCGTCGTGATCGGCGTCGCCTTCGATGCGGTAGCGCGACCAGCCGAGCACCTTCTTCACGATCGGAGCCATGGCCGCGAGCGCGCGCAGGTCGGCGTAGCGCACGCGGTCGCGCGGCGTGCCGGCGGCGAACAGGGCCTGCACCGTGGGCACGGTGAGCAAGGCCTCGTCGGAGCGCGAGATGCCGACGGTCACGGTCTTGGCCTGGTGCTTGATGGCGTCGACCGGGCGGGTGAGTTCTTCGATCGCGCGCGTGGTGGCGAGGGTGAGTTCCTCGATGACCTCGGCGGGCGTGCCCGCTTTGCCGAAGCTCGCCTCGAAGGCTTCGAGCGGCAGCTCACCGAGCGCGAAGCGCAGCAGGAGCGACACGCGCACCGCGGTGCTCGCCTCGAGCGACCCGTCGTACTCGCGCGCCGCGAGCCGCTGCTGGAAGGCCCACGCCGGCGCCGCGAGTGCGGGCGCGAGCGCCGCGAGCAGCTCGTCGCTGCTGCGCGTGTCGTCGTGGGCGAGCCCGCCGACGAGCGCCTCGATCGCGCCACGGGCCTCGCGCACCGGACGCGAACTCTGGTCGATGGCGAGCGCGGCGTGGTAGCCGAACAGGTGGCCCGCGACCGTGGTGAGCACGAACGCGAGGTGCGGGTGCACGTCCGGCACGGTGATCACGTCGGCGGCCGCCTTGAAGCGCAGCTCGCCCTCTGTGGCGATCACGATCGGCAGCGCCTTGTGCGCCTTGTAGATCGCCACCTCCTTGCCGACGTCGTCGGCAGTCGAGCCCGACAGACCCGCCGCGCACACGAGGATGAGCGGCTCCGAGGACAGGTCGATGTGCTTCTTGTCCTCCGTGATGTCGCAGGGGATCGCCTTGTAGCAGAGCTCCGAGAGCTTGATGCGGATCTCGTGCGCGGCGACCCGGTTGCTGCCGTTGCCGACCAGCGCCCAGTAGCGACGTTTGGTGACGTGGCGGCGCGCGACCGCGCCGATCGCCTCGCTCTGCGCCAGCACCTTGCGCATGGCGTCGGGCAGGCCGCGCAGGCCGCGCAGGATCGCGTCCTCCGTGGCGTCGTCGCTCACGCCACACTCGCGCGCCACCGCGAGCGCCAGCAGGAAGCCGGCGGCGACCTGGGCGTAGAACGCCTTCGTCGACGCCACCGACATCTCGACGTCGCGCCCGTCCGACGTGAACAGCACCCCGTCGGCCTTGTCGCACAGGTCGCTGCCGCGCCGGTTGACGATGGCGAGCACCGGCGCGCCGCGCTGGCGCACGAGGTCGACGGTGCGGTTGGTGTCGGTGGTGGTGCCGGACTGGCTGATGGCGACCACGAGCGTGTCGCGCATGTCCTCGCGCAGCGCGAAGCCCGACAGCTCCGTGGCCGGCGTCGCCCGCACGTGCAGACCGCTGCCGCGCAGGCACGCCTCGAAGGCCGCGGTCGCCGCCTGGCCGGCGACGGCGGCGGTGCCCTGCCCGATCACGACGATCTGGCGCAGATGCCCGGCGCGCAGGCGCTCGCGCACGGCGCGCGGCAGGGCGGTGTCGTCGAGCTGCGCGCGCAGCTTGCCGCGCACCTCCGTGATCTTGGCGCGCAGGGTCTTGTGGAACGAGCGCGGCGCCTCCGTGATCTCCTTCAGCAGGAAGTGCGGGTAGCTGCCGCGGTCGATGTCGCGCGTCGTGATCTTCGCGCGCTGCACGTCGGCGTCGCGCAGGGGCAGCCGCGTGCCGTCGTAGCCGAGGCGCGTGATCCCCGCGACCTCGCCGGCGTGGGTGCGCTGCAGGACGAGGATCTGGCCGCGGCTCGTGTCGGGGCTGGCCGGGTTGGCCGGCGTCTCGCCGTCCATGCGCACGTAGCGCGCGGTCTCCTCGACCACGCCGTACGGCTCGCTGGCGACCACGAACATGTCCTCCGCGAGCCCGACGTACAGCGCCTGACCGCTGCCGCGCAGCGCGAGCAGCAGCTCGCCGGGCGTCTGCGCTGCCGATGCGGCGATGGCGACCGAGCCCTCGAAGCGCGCGACGGTGGCGCGGAACGCGTCCGCCGGCGCAGCGCCTTCGCGCAAGCGGTGCGCGACGAGCACCGGGATCACCTTGGTGTCGGTGGTGATCTCCGGCGCGATGCGCAGGCCGTCGCTCGCCTTGAGGTCGGCGTAGTTGTCGACGTCGCCATTGAGCGCCGCGGTCACGTAGGGCGCGGTTCCGCCGCCGAGTTCCTCCTGGTTGAGCGGGTGCGCGTTGGGCTGGCTGATGATGCCGACGCTCGCCCAGCGCGTGTGCCCGAGCACGGTGATCTCGGCGGTGTCGGCGGCGAGCGCGCGGCGCAGGAGCGCGTCGGTGCGGATCGCCTCGCGCAGCGCGCGCGTGTTGTCGCCGAGTTCGCCGATCTCGGCGGCGGCCTTGTACACGAAGCTCAGGTGACCCTCCGGGGTCACGCGCACCGACTCGGAGGTGAACAACGGATCGGCCGCGCGCGCGGCGATCTCGCCGCGCAGCGGCTCCTTCCGCAGGTCGAGGCCGTGCCCGCTCACCAGCAACTGCAACCCGGCCGAGTCGCGGCCGCGCACCTCGAGGCGGTCGAGCGCCGACAGCGCGATCTGCACCGCGAGCATCGCGTCGAGCGTGGCGCGCGAGGCGCCGTGCCCGGCGAGGTCAGTCACCGCGCGCACCGTGCGCAGCCGATCCTTCTGCAGCGCCCATGCGGCGTCCTTGAGGCGGATGAGCGCGGCGTTGATCGCCTCCAGGTTGGCGCCGGCGACGACCGCGCCGTCGGCGTCGAGGGTGGCCTCCGTCGTGCCGATGCGCGCCTGCAGCGCGGCCAGTTCCACTTCCAGCGCCCGTGCGAGCTTGCCCCCGTCACCGAGCAGGCAGTGCAGGCCGGGAGCGCCGCGCAGGTCGCGATCGAGCGCCTCGAGCCGGTCGGCGGCCGCGAGCAGCGCATCGAGCAGCTCCGCGGGCGCGGTCTCTTCCTGCGCGAGGCAGGCGACGGCGGGTTCGAGCGCGGCGCGGAGGGCGGCGTTCAGGTCGGCTGCGAGAGGCGTCTGCCGCCGGCTGCGCCGGCCCAGCACTGCGATGATTCCGCACATGGCAAGGAGGTGGCGGACGCGGGGCCGCCTCGACCGATGATGCGGTGCCGCCTCCGGTTTTTCGAGCCGGGCCGGACCCGGGCTTGAGCCGGAGCCCCGGATCGGGCTCCCTCAGCCCGCCTTGGCGTCGGACGCGTCGAGACCGCTCTTGCCGAGAAACCGGAAGTGCAGCGCCAGCTCCCGGGCGATGTCGGCCACCTCGCGCCCCGAGGTGTCGATCGTGAAGTCGGCCTGCCCGTACAGCGGCTCCCGTTCGGCGAGGATCGCGCACAGGCTCTGGAACGCGCGGTCGTCGTCGGCCATCGGCCGCGTGTCACCCTGCGCCACCACGCGCAGCCAGTGGTCCTCCGGGCGCGCGCGCAGCCACACCGTGAAGGCCTGCTGGCGGAGGAGGGCGAACGTGCTCGGTGCGGTCACGAGGCTCCCGCCGGTCGCCAGCACCCCGGGCGCGGCCTGCGCCAGCAGCTCGCGCAGCACCTCGGTCTCGAGCTGACGGTACTTGGCCTCGCCGTGCACCTGGAACAGCTCGCTGAGCGAGAGACCGGCGCGTTCCTCGATGCGCGCGTCCAGTTCGACGAACGGGAGCTGCAGGTGCTCGGCGAGCGCGGGTCCGACCGCGCTCTTGCCCGCGCCGCGCAGGCCGAGGAGCGCGATCGCGTGCTTGGGTGGCTGCTTGTGCAGGGGGCGGCCGGCCTGGGCGAGCAGGCCCGCTGCCGTGGTGCCGAGCGCACCGGACAACTCCACCAGCCGGAGCAGCGAGGGGTTGGCGCGGCTGGTCTCGATGTCGGCGAGGAAGCGCTCCGAGATCCCGGTGCGCGCCGCGAGGTCGCGGCGCGTCCAGCCGCGCGCCTTCCGCAGGTCGCGCACGGTCTCGGCCAGACTGAGCATGAGGGGGTGGGCTACCACGGTAGGCATTTTATTGCATGAGGCGACGGTGTCCAGGCCAGTAACGTGCGGTATGGTGCTTGTCTTTCCTCCCGAGGACCTCAATACTGCGCGACCCGCGGCCGCCTGGCCGGCCCCACTCTCGCGCGATGATCGACTTCAACACCCACCCCGACCGCTATCGCCACTGGCGGCTGTCGTTCGACGGCCCCGTCGCCCGCCTCGGCCTCGCGGTCGATCCCGACGCGCCGTTCACCCCGGACAAGTACGAGTTGAAGCTCAACTCGTACGACCTCGGCGTGGACATCGAGCTGCAGGACGCCATCCAGCGTGTCCGCTTCGAGCACCCGGAGGTGAAGGCGGTGGTCGTGACCAGCGACAGCGATCGCGTGTTTTGCGCCGGCGCCAACATCCCGATGCTGGCCACCTCGCCGCACGCCTTCAAAGTGAACTTCTGCAAGTTCACCAACGAGACGCGCCTGTCGATCGAGGACGCGAGCCAGCACAGCGGCATCAAGTTCCTCGCCGCGCTCAACGGCATCGCCGCCGGCGGCGGCTACGAACTCGCGATCGCGTGCGACGAGATCTACCTCGTCGACGACGGCAACTCGGCGGTGTCGCTGCCGGAGGTGCCGCTGCTCGGCGTGCTGCCCGGCACCGGCGGACTCACGCGGCTCGTCGACAAGCGCAAGATCCGGCGCGACCTCGCCGACATGTTCTCGACGCTCGCGGAGGGCGTGAAGGGCAAGAAGGCCAAGGCCTGGAAGCTCATCGACGACGCCTTCCCCAAGAGCAAGTTCGACGAGAAGGTCCGCGAGCGCGCGCTGGCGATCGCGAAGGCCTCTCCCGACAAGAAGGGCAAGGGCATCACCCTGTCACCGGTCGCCCCGAGGGTCGACGGCTCCACCTGGACCTACGAGTACGTCACCGTCGTTCTCGACGCCGATCGTCGCCTCGCCACGCTGACCGTGCGCGGACCGAGCGGCAAGCAGCCGACGACCCCGGCCGAGTTCCACGCCGCGGGCGACGCCTGCTGGGCGATCAAGGCCTTCCGCGAACTCGACGATGCGCTCCTGCACCTGCGCTTCGAGCAGGGCAAGCTCGGCCTGCTGCTCCTGCACACGACGGGCAACGCCGACGCCGTGCTCGCGGTCGACAAGACCCTGCACCAACACCGCGGCGACTGGCTGGTGGAAGAGATCGTCGCGCTCCAGGCGCGCGTGCTGCGTCGCTACGAGCTCACCGCCAAGAGCCTGTTCGCCATCGCCGGCGCCGGGAGCTGCTTCGCGGGTTCGCTCCTCGAGCTGGCTCTGGCGAGCGACCGCATCTACGCGCTCGACGATCCCGACCATCCCGTGCACCTCGCGATCGGCCCGCTCTCGGCCGGCGCCCTGCCGATGTCGCACGGGCTCACCCGCCTGCAGAGCCGCTTCCTCGCCGACCCCGCGCAGGCAGAGAAGCTGCAGAAGGAGCAGCCGCGCCTCGACGCCGCGGCGGCGTTCGAGGCCGGGCTCGTCACCGTGCTGGCCGACGACATCGACTGGGACGACGAGGTGCGCCTCGCCATCGAGGAGCGCGTGTCGATGTCGCCCGACGCCCTCACCGGCATGGAGGCGAGCCTGCGCTTCGGTGGCGCCGAGACCTGCGACAGCAAGATCTTCGGTCGCCTCAGCGCTTGGCAGAACTGGATCTTCATCCGGCCCAACGCCGTTGGTCCCGAAGGCGCGCTGACCAGGTACGGCCAACCCGAACCCGCCCGCTTCGACTGGAATCGCACATGAGCAACGTCGACCTCGATACCAAGATCCCCACCAACGTCGGCCTCAAGGACGACAAGCGCCTGCTGCGCGCCCTCGAGAAGTGGCAGCCGAACTTCAAGGAGTGGTGGGCGGAGATGGGGCCGACCGACTTCAACAAGGACCAGGTCTATCTGCGCACCGCGGTCGGCGTGGGCAAGGGCGGCTGGGCGCACTTCGACTACGTGAAGATGCCGGAGTACCGGTGGGGCATCTTCCTCGCGGAGCCCGTAGTCGACCGCAGGATCCACTTCGGCGACAACATCGGCGCGCCGGTGTGGAGCGAGGTGCCCGGCGAGTTCCGCAACCGGCTGCGCCGGCTGATCGTGACGCAGGGC
>CAYQMF010000133.1:0-17845 GCA_964418595.1 uncultured candidatus Brocadiaceae bacterium | reverse complement strand
CGCCGCCGCCGCCGCGCGCGCGCGCGCTGCGAGGCGGGCGAACACCGCGGCCGTCTCCTCCAGGAGCATGGTCCTGTGCCGCAGCGCGAGGCCCTCGTCGGTGCTGAGCGCCGCGTAGCGCTCGCGCGCCTCCTCCACCGTGCGCGCATCGATGGCCACCGCCTCCACGCGACGCGCGAGAGCGACGCCGGTCGCCGCCGCCTCGGTCTCGGCCTCCGCGACCCGATACGCCGCACGCTGCTCCGCCAGATCGAAGAGTGCCGCCGGCTCGTCGTCCGGACGTGCCGCCGTGAGGCGCGACTCCGCCTGCAGCGCGGCGAAGCGCGCGGCGGCGACCTGTTCCGCAAGCGGCGCCGCCGCGTCGGTGGCGGCGACCTGTCCGGTCAGGAACGCGAGTTCCAGGCGATCCAGCTCGAAGCGCGTCGCCGCATCCAGGCCGGCCGCGTCGCGCGCCGCCGCCAGGGCCGTCGCGAGCTGCACCGGATCGGCTCCCGGTTCGGCGAGCAACCGCCTGAGATCGTCCGTCGCGCTCGCGGAGCCGTCGCCCATCGTGGCCGAGAAGGTAGCCGAGGGTCGGTCGCGCTCTACCCTACCGATTCGCTCTCGTCACGACCTCCGGCTTCAGCACGCGGTCGAGGAAGCCCTGCTTCTCCTCGCCGGCACCCGCGCCCAGGCCGTGCCCGCCGTCGGGCCAGAAGCGGCTCTCGTACGGCTTGCCGGCCTTGTCGAGCGCCGCGATCAACTGGAAGGCGTTCGTCGGGTGCACGTTGTCGTCGACCATCCCGTGCAGGATCTGGACCTTGCCCTTCAGGTCTTTGACGTGCGTCATCGCGCGCCCCGTGTCGTAGCCCTTGGGGTTGAGCTGCGGTGTGCTCATGTAGCGCTCCGTGTAGATCGTGTCGTAGTTGCGCCAGTCGGTGACGCCGGCGCCCACCGACGCGGCCGCGTACACGTCGGGATGCTTGAAGATCCCCATCGCGGCCATGAAGCCGCCGTACGAGTGGCCGATGATCCCGACGCGCGCGCCGTCGATGTAGGGACGCTTGCGCAGCAGGCGCACCGCGTCGGCGTGATCCTGGATGTCGACGTCGCCGAGGCGCAAGTAGGCGGCGCCGAGGAACGCCTTGCCGCGGTTGCCGGTGCCGCGGTTGTTGACCTTCACCACGCAGTAGCCCTTGGCGCACTCGGGACGCGGAGTGGCCACGTAGGCGGCCGAGAACTCGTTGGAGCCCGGGCCGCCATACAGCGCGTTGATCAGCGGGTAGCTGCGCTCGGGATCGAAGTCCTTCGGCTTGTAGAGGATGCCGTAGATGTCGAAGCGGCCGTCGTCGGACTGGAAGCTGAACATCTCCGCCAGATGCGCCGCCGTGCTCGCGTCCGCCTGCGCCAGGGTCGCCGCGACCTTGCCGTCGGCCGTGCTGTAGAGAGTGGTGCCGGGCGGCGTGTCGACCTCCTCGTGCTGCGCGATGAGCCATTGGCGGTCCGGCGAGAGCGAGAAGCCCGAGTGATGCTGGTCGCGCGACGTGACGCGACGCGCGCTCTTGCCGTCGAGACCGACGAAGTGGTACTGCAGGTAGTACGGGTTCGTCGTCGAGCTGTACGCCGTGAACCCGACGAGGCCGCGCTCTTCGTCAACGAACTCCACGCCGCCGGTCTGGAACGCCCCCGCGGTGACGGTGGCGTGCAGCTTGCCCTGCAGGTCGCGCAGCTCGTAGTGCGTGAAGCCGGTCTTGTCCGTCGGCCACAAGAAGCGCTGGCCGTCGGCCAGGAACTGCATGCGCGGCGAGTTGGTCTGCCACGTGTCTTGATGCTCCTCCACGATCAGCCGCGTCTTGCCCGTGGCGAGGTCGATGGCGAGCACCTTCAGGTGGTGCTGCAGGCGATCGGTCCAGTTGACCATCATCACCGTGCCGTCGGGTGAGGCGCGCACGCCGTAGACGTACTCCTCGCCGCTGCCCCCGACGTCGACACGGATCGTCTGCCTGCTCGCGAGGTCGTAGATGCGCAGTTCCGCCGCCGGGTTCTTGGCGCCGGCCTTGGGGTAGAACTCGGGATAGAGCGCGGTGTTGACCTCGGCCCAGCCCGTGACCAGATGGAAGGGCTGCACGCCGCGATCATCGAAGCCATAGAACAGGAGCTTCTTGCTGTCGGGCGTCCACCACATCGCCTGCGTCTGGTTCAACTCCTCGCCGTAGACCCAGCTCGCCGTGCCGAAGTGCACGTGCTCGTCGCCGTCGGTGGTCACCGCGATCGTCTCGCCCTTCTTGCTCTCGAGCACCACGTTGAACTCGCGGTAGTGCGCCTGCCACTCGCCGTCCGGCGAGTCGACCTGGGTGTATTGGCGACCGCGCGCAGGTCGGCCGACGTACTTGCCGGTGCTCGCGCCGCCCGCGGCGGGCGCGCGCCCGCCGCGCGGGCCGGGCGCAGGTCGCTCCGTGCGCGTGCCCTCGTCGTCCGCGGCCCCCGTGCGCGCCATCGTCGCGAGGTCGAGCCGGTAGCGCTTGCCTTCGGTGGTGAAGGCGACCGACGTGCCGTCATCGCTCCACGCGATGGCGGACACGGTGCCAGGACCGCCGGCCTGCGGCCCGCGTCCACGTTGGGCGGCGGCCGGCGCGGTCGAGAAGAGGGCGGCCACGTAGGCCAGGGCGAAGGAGACCGCGGGTTGTGAGAGGGTCTTCATGGTGCCTCAGCGGTTGTAGGGCATCTCTTGCACGAAGTGGAACCCGCGCTCCAGGCGGAACAGCTTGCGGAGCAGGTGGACCTCGAGGTCGGCACCGTCCCAGGTGCCGCGCACGACCAGCGACGGTCGCGTGAGGTCGACCTGCCTGCCGAAGTCCGCCATCGTGCGTGGTGCGGGGTCCTGGCTCTGCACCGTGCGCTCGCCACGTTCGAAGGTCCACGTCACCGGATCCGCCGGCGGCGTCGTGCCGCTCAGGCGCCCGACGCTCGCGCTGCTTGCCGTGGCGTCCTCCGTGAAGCTGAGCCACGTCGTGCTGGACGTGATCGTGCGGATCCACGCGCGCTTGTGCGTGTCGATCGCCAGCAACTGCCAGCGCGTGACGTCGTCGCCGGCGACCTCCACGCCGCCGCGCAGCATCTTGTCCACCTCCCACACGCCGTAGAGCGCGGGCCGCTCCTGCTGCTGCGCCAACCGTGCCATGTTGCCCCCGTGCGCGCCATACAGCTGGAAGCCGACCCAGAGCGTGCCGAACCCGATCAGCGCGGCGCGCAGCCAGCCCACCCGGGTCAGCGCGAGGTCCTGCGCCGGGGCCGGACGGTTGGCGATCAGCACGTTCCACAGGCGCCTGCAATCCGGCGCCAGCAGCGCGAGCGCGAACAGGAGCAGGTTGGTCGAGAACAGCTTCACCGGCACGTCGAACATCCAGTTGAGTGCCGCGACGTTGGTCATCACCGCGATGGTCACGAGGCAACCGAGCACCGATGTGCGCCGCCAGAACAACAGGAGTCCGCCGATCGTCTCGCCGAGCCCGGCGAACACTTCGTACGGCTTCGAGAAGCCCATGAAGGTCCACACGAGCCCCATGGGCGACGTGTCGCCGATGGGGTTCATGAGCCGGCCGAGGCCCGGGTAGCTGAACTGCCCCGCATAGAACTTGATCACGCCATAGCCGAGCAGCGTGAAGCCGAGGTACCAGCGCGTCCCGAGGTGCAGCCACCTGCCGAGGCGTCGGTAGTGGGTCGCGCGGGAGAGCAGCGACCACAGCGCCGTCAGCACGAGCGCCGCGCCTGTCGACGCCGCCAGCTTGAGCCAGTCGTGCATCGTGTCGCCGCTGCCGGTCGGCTGGTGGACGACCTCGACGTGGAACACGTTGGCCCCGAGCCAGGTCGTCGCCGCCTGCCAGCCGCTGCCGTAGGCCGAGAAGCCTTCCCACGCCGCGGCAGTCCACGCCCACGAGGGGCCCGACAGATCGGCGCCGCAGGTGTCGAGGACCTGCGTCACCAACTGCCAGAGCTGCACGAACGGAAACGGCAGGGCGTAGAGCAGGAAGTAGAGGCACGCGAAGCGGAACAACCCGCGCTGCACCGGACTCCAGGCCGGCGCAGACGCATCGATCGAGGGAACGCTCACGCCCGGATCATGCCCATCCGACCGTGCCGCGCACGAGCCCGGTTTCGCCTTACCAGGGGCGCCGATACCCGTCCGCGCCGAGCTCGCGCTCGCCGGCGTAGCGATACGCGATCTTCGCGTGCGGGCGCGCATCGTCCGCGCCCTTCGGTCCGCGCCGGATCGCCGTCGCGTCGAGGCTGCGGATCATCCCCGTCGCTTCGTCGACGAGGAGATGCACACCTTCGAGATCCACCTGTGGCGTGGCCACGCGGCCCGACGCCTCGACGCGGATCGCGCCAGCCTCGCGTCGCGTGCTGCGCAGGATCGTCTGCTGCGGCAGGCGTCGCACCAGCTCGTCGAGATCGAGGTAGCCGAGGTCGAGCACGTCGCCCATCCGGTCGGCGAAGCGCGTGGCCTCGGCGAGCGGGACTTCGTGCCGCACGAGTCCTCCGGCGTCGAACCAGAAGCTGGTCCCGTCGCATCCGACCCGGAAGCGCCCGAACGGACCGAGACCTTCCACCAGGAACATGCCCCCCGGCCGCAGCACGAGATCGAGTTCGCGGTGCACCTCGCGCCCCCCGCGCTCGATCGTGATCTCGAGGGTGAAGGCCCGGTCGATGGGATCGCCCAGCGACGCCAGCGCGCGCTCGACCAACGCCTCGGCGTGCGGCAGCGAGCCGGCGCGCGGCCACGCCCACCAGATCGCTGCGCTCGCCAGCACCACTGCCGCGACGGCGAACACGGGACGCGCAAACACCGCTCGCGTCGGTCGCACGCGGGCCATCACCGCCTGCACGCGCGCCTCGCGCGCGCTCGCGTCGGCGCTGTGCAGGGCGCGCAGCAACCCGTGCGCAAACCGCTGGCGCGCGAGCCAGGGCCGCGCCTCGGCGGTCGGCTGCGGCTCGACACTCTCGTCGAGCGTGTCGTCGTGCTTGCCGAAACGGAGTTCCGGTTCGGATTCGGCTGGCTCACGCGCGCTCATCGCGCACCTCCGGTCACCGGCAGCGCCGGCAGGCTGCCCTGCATGCACGCGAGCAGCGCCGCCCGCCCGCGCTGCAGGTGCTTCTTCACGGCCTCGAACTGGATGCCCAACCGCACCGCGATCTCCTTGCAGTGCAGGCCGTGCTCGTAGTGCATGCGGATCGCCTCGCGCTGGGAATCGTTGAGCTTGGTGAGGCACGCACGCAGCGCGTCGAGCTTCTCGTCGAAGGTGTCGCCCGGCAGCGTGCGGAACTCTTCGAAGCTGCGGTCGAGGAGCTGGAGGTCCTCCGCGTCGCAGAAGCTCACCTTGGCGCGACCGAGCCGGCGCCGGTGGTTGAGCACCAGCTTGCCGGCGATCCCCCGCACCCACGGCCCGAACGGAAGCTGCCGGTCGTAGCGGGCGAGATTGCGCCACGCGACCAGGAACGTCTCTTGGAAGAGGTCTTCGACGGTGCCGGGATCACGGACCCATGCCAGCAGGAAAGTGCGCACCGAGTCGGCGCTCTCGCGCACGAGGATCTCGAAGAGGTCGCGGGAGTCCATGGGCAAGGGTGATTGTCTCCTGGACGGGCGAGGGGACACGAGGGGCAGAAGTGTCAGCCATCTGCCCGGAGCGTGTTTTCACCGAGCGCCGAGTCGGGCACGGGCACGCCAAGCGGCCGAGCCGCTTGGCTGGCACGGGCACGTTCAGGTCGGTGCCGGTCACCCGGGGACGGAGCGAGGGCGGCGTGCGATCGTGTTTCTCCCCGTGCCCGTCCGTGAACGCGCCCGCGCCCAGCTCGGCGGCGCGAAGCGCCGCCGAGCGGTGCCCGTGCCCGAACCCCTCGCTCGATCCCGCCCCATCCGCCCTATCGCGCTGCGCACATCTCCTTCGCCCGTGCCACCGCCTCCGCCACCGCGATCTCCGTCCGCCCGGTCTCCCTGCGCAAACCGAACTCGACGATCCCCTCCGCCGCACGCCGGCCCACCACGATCTGGATCGGAAACCCCAGCAGCTCGAGATCCTTGAACTTCGGACCCGGGCGCAGGTCGCGGTCGTCGATCGCCGCATCCACGCCGGCCGCGCGCAGGTCGGCACACGTCGACTCGGCGAGCTGCATCTGTTCCGCCTTGCGGGCGTCCATCACCGCGATCACCACCTGGAACGGTGCGATCGGGATCGGCCACACGATCCCGCGCTCGTCGTGGTTCTGCTCCACCGCCGACGCCGCCGTGCGGCTCACGCCGATGCCGTAGCACCCCATCACGAACGGCTTGTCCTTGCCGTCGCTGTCGGTGAAGGTCGCCTGCATCGCGGTCGAGTACTTGGTGCCGAGCTTGAAGATGTGGCCGACCTCGATCCCGCGCGCGCCGGTGAGCTTGCCCTGGCAGCGCGGACAACCCTCGCCGGCCCGCGCCAACCGCACGTCGTGGTACGACGGCGCGCGACAATCGCGGCCGACGTTGACGTTCAGGCAGTGGAACCCGCTCTCGTTGCAGCCGGTGAGCAGGTTGGCCTGCCCCTGCAGCGCCACGTCGGCGAGCAGCCGCACCTTGTCCTTCAACCCCACCGGGCCCGCGAACCCGACCTCCGCGCCGGTCGCGCGCTGGATCTCCTCGTCGGTCGCGAGCTTCACCGTCAACGCGCCCAGCGAGTTGCCGAGCTTGACCTCGTTGATCGCGTGGTCGCCGCGCGCCATCACCGCCACGATATCGTCGCGGTCGGACCACGTCGCCTTGTAGAGCACGGTCTTGGCCATGCGGGCGGCGACCCAGCCTGGGAAAAACGCGACGAGCTGCTCCACCGTGCGCACGTCCGGGGTCGCGTGCTTCTCGAGCGCCGCCACCGCCCCGGTCGCCGGCGCCGGCACGAGGCGCGACTCGGCCTTCTCGACGTTCGCCGAGTAGCCGCAGCCCGTGCAGTGGAGCAGAGCGTCCTCGCCCGTGTCGGCGACGACGTGGAACTCCTGGCTGCCGCTGCCGCCGATCGCGCCGGCGTCGGCATCGACCACCGTGAAGGTGAGTCCACAGCGCTGGAAGGCACGGCGGTACGCGTCCGCCATCTTCTCGTAGGCGACGTCGAGCCCCTTCTGGTCGGCGTCGAACGAGTACGCGTCCATCATGATGAACTCGCGCCCGCGCATGAGGCCGAAGCGCGGCCGGATCTCGTCGCGGAACTTGTCGCCGATCTGGAAGAGGTTGACCGGAAGCTGCTTGTAGCTCGTGATCGCGTTCGCCGCGTAGTGGGTCACCACCTCCTCGTGCGTCGGACCGAGACACAGCTCCGCGTCCTTGCGGTCGCTCAGGTGGAACATGATCCCGTCCCTGATGTAGCGATCCCACCGGCCCGACGAGACCCACAGCTCCTTGGGCTGCGCCACCGGCATCATGATCTCGAGCCCGCCGCCCCGCGTGATCTCCTCGCGCACGATCTGGCTGACCTTCTGCAGGGTCCGCCACATGAGCGGGGAGTACGCGTAGAGGCCCGCGGCGACCTTGTGGATGAACCCGCCGCGCGCCAACAGCCGATGCGAAGGGACCTCGGCGTCGGCGGGGTCCTCGCGCAGCGTGACGATGAAGAACTGACTCAGGCGCATAGGCGGCGCACGATAGGGAGCAACGCGGGCGATTCCTCCGCCTTTCGCCAGGGCACGGAACCCCGCTGCCCGCCCGCGCCGTCTCCGCTTCGGTAGAGTTCACGCCACCCCCGAGCCGAAGACGGCTGCAGAGATCAGATGACTGAGACCGAAGACCTGGATCCCGCGACCATCGCGTCGCGACGGGTCTGGCGCCGGATCGGAATCGGCGCGGGGCTCGTGGCGCTCGGCGTCACGCTTGCCTGCCTGCTCGTCTCCGCCAACACGGAGGCCCGCTGGCGCCGCGCCCGCGCGCAGGCCAACGCCCTGGCCCAGCGCCTGCCGGACACCCAGGCGCGCCGGCACGCGCTGTGGGGCGACACCGACGCTGGCAACGCGTGGCCGGAGTACGCCTCGGCGCTGCGCCTCGTTCTGCACTCGACCAACGACGGCGCCGCCGCCGCCGCGCGCACCCTCGTGCGTCTGCGCAGCGCGTCGTCGGTGCTGGACCGCCGGGAGCGCGACGCGCTCCTCGAACGCATGGAGCCGGCCTTCACCCACCTGCGCGACGGCGCGCACCGCGACGCCGCGCGCACGGCACTGCCACGCACCGACGCGTCCGACCTGTCGGCCGCCGTCCCCGGCCTAGCCGCTCTCGTCCACCTGCGCGCCGACCAGCTCGCGGAGCGCAACGATCCCGAGGCGAGCACGCTGCTGCTGCTCGATCTGCTGCAGTTCGCGCGCGACCTCATGGCGACGCCCGCGTCGCGCGAGGAGAGCCTGGGGATCGATGTCATCGCCGGCGTGTTCGACGAGTTCGCCGCGAACGACGGGCTCCGCCTCGCCCGCCTGCCGGCGACCGCGCTCGCCGCGCTGGATGTGGGCTTGCTGCGTCTCGACGCCGGCCTGCCCCTGGCGAGCAACGCCATCGTCGGCGACGCCGCCGATCTCGTCCTGCGCCTCGAACACGACCGCGCGCTCCAGCACGACCTCGCCGTGCTCGCCTTCGGAGCCTGGCGCTACGGGTTCTCGGAGCGGGCGATGGCAGCCTGCTTCCTCGAGCACATCCAGGAACACACGCGCGACTGCGCCGACGCCATCGCCCAGGCGGACTCCGATCTCGTCGCCTCCTTGCTCGAACTCCGCGGTCGTCTCGACCGCTCGAGCAACCCGCTCACCCGTCGGGTCGCGATCGCCGGCGAAGGTGATCCCCGTCGCCGCATCCACGCCGTCGTGCGCCTGCGCCTGCTCCGCCTCGCCGCGCAGTACCGGCAAGGCCGCGTCCCGGAGGTCACGCCCGATCCGGGTGGCGGCGTGCTCACCACCGATCTGGTCGCCGGTCAGTTCCGCGCCGGCAGTTCGCACGCCGGCGCACCGCGCCTCGTCGTGTCCGGCGCGCGCTGACGCGCGTCTGGCGAGAGCCGACGAAGCTTCTGCGGACGTGGGCGTCACCGGCTCGATCCTGGCCGCGGCGACGAAGGCGCGATGACCGCACCCGTGCACTCCGGCACCGAGCGCCTGCGCGCGGCGGCACGGCACGCGCTGGCCAGCGTTCCCGGCGCCCGCACGCCGCTCCTCGTCTTCGACCGCGCCGCGCTCGCCGAGCGCCTCGCACTCTGGCGCCAGCACCTGCCGGAGGTCGACGTACACTTCGCGGTGAAGGCGAACAACCTGCGCGTGGTGCTGGAAGACCTGCGCGACCTGGGCGCCGGCTTCGACGCGGCGACCGGCGGTGAACTCGATCTGCTCGCCGACCTCGGCGTGCCGGGCGAACGCGTGCTGTGCACCCACCCCATCCGCGACCGCGACGACCTCGGAGCCATCGTGCGGCATCGGCCAGCGGTGCTGGTCGTGCAGGACGCCGGCGAGGTCGCCAAGCTGCGGGCGGCCGGCGTGCCCGGCCCGTCGTACCGGCCGACGCTGCTGGTCCGCATCGCGCTGCCATTCTCCAACCTCAACAAGTTCGGCTGCCGCGTGCTCGCGCCGCAGGTCGACGCCGGCCGCGCGACCTGGCAGCTCGATGCGCGCGCGCTGCTCGCCGTGTTCGCGGCGGCACGCGCGGAAGACCACGCCGGCGGGGCGACCTTCGCCGGCCTCGGCCTCGCCGGACACGACCAACTGCCACACCATCGACCATTCCCGCGTGATGCTCGCGCTGTTCCGCTGGCTGCGCGACGAGGTCGCGGCGCACGGCGTGGCCTTGTCGACCTTCGACCTCGGCGGCGGCTACTGCAACGCCTCCGCGGCGGCCCGCGCCGGCACGACCCCCGACGCGCTGCTGCGCGAGCTGGGTGTCGTGGTCGCCGGAGCGCGCGCGGCTTGTCCCGACGTGCGCCTCGTCGCCGAGCCGGGGCGGCTGTTCGTCGCCGATGGTGCGGCGATCGTCACGAGCGTGAGGTCGGTCGAGCGCGTCGGCTGGCGCAGCCGTCCGACCGGCGACCACGAGCCCTGGGCCTGCCCTGCAGGACGCGAGGGCGAAGGCCCGCGCCTCTGGACCTGACCGGCCCGGGGCCGGTCACCGGTTCGTCGCCCACCACGCGCGCACACGCTCGATCCCCGTCCGCACGCGGATGTCGTCGACGCCGCGCACCGCGTCGAACGACGCACAGCAGTCGGCCACGAGCGCGCTGGCAGCGTCGTACTCGCCCGCGGCGAGGAGTTCGGCGCCGAGGCTGCGCACGGTGCCCAGGTAGCCGACCCAGGCCTCGGTGTCGCCCGGACGCTGCGCCAGCCAGGCCTGGCTGTGGTCGACGGAGGCCTGGAGGCAACGCCGGGCGGCGGCACCGTCCCCTCGACGATGGGCGAGGTGCGAGCGCATCGTCCACAGCTCGCGGTGCACGGCGACGTTGGCGGCGCGATCGGGAGCGAGCGCGTCGAGCCTCGCCGCGATGCCGGCCAGTTCGTCGAGCAGGCCTGCCGCGCGTTCCGCCGCTCCGGCCTCGATGGCCGCGTGGGCAAGTCGATGGAAGCTGTACGCGAGGTCGTCGAGGCCGCGCGCCTCGGGCCGCGCCTCGGCGACCGCCACGTAGATCGCGTGCGCCCGCTCGTAGAGGGGGACCGCCGCCCCGAAGTCCTCGCCCGTTCGCTCCAGATCGCCGAGACGCACGAGGTCGGTGGCGAGCCGCGCCCGGTGTTCGATGTCGTCTGGTCGCAGCGCCACACAGCGTTCGCGCAGCGCGAGGGCCTCTGCACGGAACGGCCGGGCCTGCTCGCGTTCGCCGCGCTGCACCTCGATGTTGCCGAGCCCCACCAGCGCGTCCGCGCGCAGGGCGAGGTACTCGGGGACGTCGGGATCCTGCACGACGAGGTCCTCGAGCTCCGCACGCATGCCGGCCAGCAGGCGCTGCCGCAAGGTGAGCGTGCCCAGCGTCTGCTCCAGTTCGAGAACGTCGCGGCCGACGGCGGTCAGCACGCGCACGGCGAGGCGCCGGGAGCGCTCGGAGCGGACCGCCGAGACGACGACTCCACCGACCCCGACCAGGAATGCCAGCGCCAGCACGGCGAGCGCGCCGACCAGTCGCCTGCGGCGGCGCACGAACAGGCGCGCCCGATACCACGCAGTGGGTGGTCGCGCCGCCACCGGCTCGTGCGCGCCCACCCGGCGCAAGTCGTCGGCGAATGCGGCAGCCGAGGCGTAGCGATCGGCGCGACGACGGGCGAGCGCCTTGCCCAGCACCGCCTCCAGGTCCGCCTCCAGCTCCGGACACCAGCGCCGGATCGGCGCGGGCTCGGTCTCGCGGATGCGTGCCAGGGTCTCGCGCGGATCCTCGCTCGACGCGATGGGCCGCTGCCCGGACAGAAGCTCGTAGCAGATGACCCCGACCGCGTACACGTCCGCGCGCGTGTCGATGTCGACCTCGCCGGCGGCCTGTTCCGGACTCAGGTACGGCAGCGTGCCGATCACCACGCCGGGCACGGTCTGCGTCGCGTCGTTCCCCTCCGTGATGCGGGCGACACCGAAGTCGAGGATGCGGGCGCGCGGCGTGCGCCCGCTCGTCTCGACGAAGATGTTGCTCGGCTTGAGGTCGCGGTGGATCACGCCTCGCTGGTGCGCGTAGCCGATCGCGTCGAGCAGCTGCAGGACGACGTCGAGGCAAGCCTCGCGTCCCGGGGCCGTCTCCCGCCAGCGTGCGAGCGGCACGCCGTCGACGAGTTCCATGGTGAGGTACGGCAACGACGCGCCCCACACGGTGCCGACTCCGGACTCGTAGATGTGCGCGATCCCGGGATGCCGCAGTCGCGACAGCGCGCGCACCTCGGTGGCGAAGCGACGGACGGCAGTAGACGTCGCCGACGTCAGGTGCAGGAGCTTGAGCGCGACCTCGCGCCGCGGCTCCTCCTGTTCGGCGCGGAACACCACGCCGCCGGCGCCTTCGCCCAGGCGCGCGAGGATGCGGTAGCCCGCGATCCACTCCGGCAGGCGTTCGGCGGCGGTGCGCGCCGCGGCCAGCACGTCGAACTGCGCGCCCAGCGCCGGCCTGGCGAGATCGATGGGGTGACGCGTGACCTCGCTCGCCAGCATGGCGTCGACTTCGGCGCGGACGGCGGCGTCGATGTCGAGCCCGGCGAGGAACGCGGCGCGCTCGGCGAGGGGCAGCGCGACCACGGTCTCGAAGATCGTCAGGGCCGACGGCATGGTCAGCCTGCCTCGAACGCATCGCGCGCAGCCCGCGTCAAGCGCGCGGCGAGCCACGCCCGCGCGCTCCGGAACTCGTCCTGCACGGTGCGGCGCGACACGCCGAGCACCTCGGCCGCCTGGACCTCGGTCAGGCCGCCGAAGAAACGGAGGTGCACGACCTCGGCACGGCGCGGACTGATCCCGGCGAGTACGTTGAGGTGTTCGTCGACCTCCAGCACGACCTCCGGCGGCACGGACGCCGGCGCCACATCCTCGTGCAGCTCGACGCGTTTGCTGTGGCCCGGCGTGCGCTTCGCCCGCGAGCGCGCGCGAGCGTGGTCGACGAGGATCCGCCGCATCGCGCCCGCCGCCGCGCGCAGGAACCCGACGCGGTCGTCGGCAGCCTTGCGCTCGCGGCTCAGACGCAGCCACGCCTCGTGGACGAGGGCGGTGGCCTGCAGCGTGTGGTCCGGCCGCTCGGACTCGAGGTAGCGCACCGCCAGCGCCCGCAGCTCGCGGTAGGCCTCCATCCAGAGGTCGCCGTACGCGAGGGGACCGGGCGTGGCAGTGGTGTCGCTCACCGCCTCGCTCAGTACGTGATCTTCGTGACCACTGCGCTGACCGACGGCGCGGACCCGGTCACGGCGCTCGAGCTGGTGAGCGAGTAGGTGCGCTTGATCCCGCTCGGCGCAGGACCACCGGCGGTCGGCGGCGTCGTGCTCATCCGCCCATCCGAGAGCGCGATGGGGAGGCCGGCTTGCGAAGCATCCGGTGAGAGCACCTGCGAGAAGAGCGTGACGTTGGCGAGCGAGTTGTTCCACGCGATCGGCAGGATGACCGAGCTGAGCGAGCCCGTGGTGCCGCTCACGCCGATTGCGGCCTGGATCACCGCGTCGGTGCGCAGCGACGTGCAGAGACCGGGGATCGGCAGGTTCGGGTCGAAGGTGCCGAGCGCGAGGACCACGGGTGACGACGAGGGCGCGCGCAGGGTCGAGAAGGACAGGTTGAGCGTCGTGTCGGTCGCACTGAACGCCGTCGTCAGGCTCATCACACCGTTGGCCGTCGTGCACCCGGTGCCGAGCTGCGTGCTGGTCGGACCGCTCGTCGTGGTTGCGGCGCTCACCCAGTCCATCGAGTAGGTGCCGGTGATGCCGTTGTCGACGAGGATCTCCCACATGAAGGAGTCCTGACCGTCGTACACGTACGCGATGTCCATGGGGATGGTGATGTCGAACGCCGCCGGCGGGACCGTCGGCCGCGTGGTGATGTCGGGCAGGCTGGTCGGCTTCTGCGTGTAGACGGTCGTCGGCGGGCTCAACCAGTTGCTGGCGAACGTCGCCGAGAACGCGTTGATGTCGTTCTTGCCCATCAGCACGGTCACGTCGATCGTGCGCGCCGTCGCGGTCGTGCCGACGAGCCGGTCGCGGCGGAAGGTGAGCGACGTGACTGCCGGCATCGGCAGGCCGATCCGGTTGGCGTCGGCCTGCTGCACGCGCGCGCTGAGGTACGAGAACGGGATGCCGGAGGAGCTGTTGCCCTCGACACCGGCGTAGGCGGAAGGCTGGACGTAGGTGTTCTGGGCGGCGAGCGACGTGGCGAGGAGGAGAGCGAGGATGCGCATGACTTGGTGGAGACGATTGGCGGAAGAGACGTGGCCGCGCCACGACTGACGGCGGCCACGACAGGATAGCAGGGCACTCGCCACCGGTTCACTCCCGACGCCATCGAGGCGTCCCCCCGCGCTCACTCCAGGTGACTGCGCAGCATCCAGGCGTTCTTCTCGTGGATCTGCATCCGACGGATGCCGAGGTCGGCCGACGCCTCGTCGCCCACCGCCTGCGCAGCCGCCACGACCTTGCGCGCGGCCTCCACGATCTTCGTCTGGTCCGCCACCAGGTTGCCGATCATGTCGGTGGCCGAGGGCCGGCCGGTCTCCTCCGCGACCGTGCTGAGCTTGCCGAACGCGCTGTAGCTGCCGGGCGCGAACTCGCCGAGTGCCCGGATACGCTCCGCGATCTCGTCGACCGCGAGCGACAGCTCCGTGTACTGGTTCATGAACATCGTGTGCAGGGTCGTGAACATCGGCCCCGTGACGTTCCAGTGGTAGTTGTGAGTCTTGAGGTAGAGCGTGTAACTGCTGGCGAGCAGCGTGGCGAGAGTCTCGACGACGGGCTTGGACGGCTTGTTCATGCGCCGACCGTAGGGCGGCACGAGGCGCGTTCAAGCCGCCCAGCCCGGCTCGATCCTCGCCGCGGCCGCCGCCGTGACGGTCGCAGCCGACAACAGGAAGGCACCTGCGATGGCCGAGCAAGCTCGGCCATCGCTTGCCGACCAGAGTCCGCGCCACGGGAGCGACCGCGGCTCGATCCTCGCCGCGGCCGCTGCCGTGGCGGTCGCAGCCGACAACAGGAAGGCACCTGCGATGGCCGAGCAAGCTCGGCCATCGCTCGCCTACTCTGTCTCCGTCGCCACGATCGTGCCGATGCTCACCGGCTTCACCGGCACCTGCACCACGGGGCACGGCATCACCCCGGCCGCGCCGCCCAAGCGCCGCTGCGCGAGCGCGTGCACGCCGGTCTGGCAGATGCGCGCCTGGCACGGCCCCATGCCCGCGCGGCTGCCCATCTTGAGCGAACGCATGTCACCGCCGAACACGCGCGCGCACTCGCGCAACGCCGAAAACGTCACGTCCTCGCACCGGCACACGATCGTCTGGTCGTCGGCCAGGTCGTAGAGCCCGGGCAGCACGTCGAACGCACCGAGCAGCGCGTCCGACACGGCGCGCTCCTTCGCCCGCACGCGCTGCGCAGCGCGCGCCCGACGCTCGCAGTCCGCCCCGTCGCCGAGTCCGAGACTCCGCGCCGCCGCGATCCCCGCCAGCCTTCCCTCCGCGGCCGCGACGTCGGCGCCGCCGATGCCCGCGATCTCACCGGCCACGAACACCCCATCGACGCTCGTCTCCATCGACGCGTCGTGCACCGGCAACCACCCACCGCGCACCGGCACGTGGTGCATCTCGCAGCCCAACACGCGCGCCAGCTCGATCGAAGGCAGCAGCCCATACCCCACGCACACCACGTCGACCTCGTGGCGCTGCTCCGTGCCCTTCACCACGCGCCCCTCGCCGTCGAGCCGCGCGATCACCGCCGCCCGCACGCCGCTGACATCCCCCTCCGCGCGCACGATGCCCCAGCCGAAGCGATGGTCGACCCGGTGCTTGCGCAGTGCGCGCAGGTAGTAGAACGCCTCGCGCAGCCGCGCCCCGCTGCGCAGCATCCCGAGCCCCGCGCGCATCGCCGCGCCGCGCCCGTTCGCCTCGCACGCCGCGACGACCGTCGCCTTCGCCGACAACAACGCTGTCACCGTCGGCAGGAGCAACGGTCCCGTGCCCACCACCAGGGCGCGCACGCCCGGCTCCACCGCGAACCCGCGGACCATCACCTGCGCCGCGCCCGCCGTGATCACGCCCGGCAGCGTCCACCCCGGGAACGGAACGCAGCGGTCGTACGCCCCCGTCGCCAGCACCAGCCGCTCGCAGTCGACCACGTGCGCTTCGCCCGCCTGCTCGAAGCTCACCCGTCCGCGCGCCGCGTCCCACACCGTCGCGCGCGCGAGCACCTCGATGCCGAAGCCCGCGAACTCCGCGAGCAGCGCCGCGCCCTTGGCATGTCCCGGCGAGTGGCTCCCGTGCTCGTCGTGCTGGCCGCCGAACCCTTCGGGCATCTGCCGATAGATCTGCCCGCCGGTCCGGTACCCCTCGTCGACCACCACCACGCGCGCCCCCGCCCGCGCCGCCTCGATCGCCGCCGCGAGCCCCGCCGGCCCCGCGCCCACGACCGCCACCTGCGCCGCATGCCGCACCGCGCTCGCGCCGCCTGCCATCACGACTGTGGCCTCCGCGACGTCACCACCATGCGCGGCCCGACCACCGGCTCCATGCACGCGCGCACCGCGCGCAGCCCCCCCTCGACCGCCACGTCCACCAGGCACTCGTAGCAGATCCCCATGTTGCAGAAGACCCCGCGCGCCTCGCCCACCCGACTCGACCCGCGGATCCCGCGCAGCCCCGCCGCCCACAGCGCCATCGCCAGGCTCTCGCCCTGAAACGCCGTCACCTCGCGCCCGTCGAAGACCACGGTCACCGGCGCCCCGCGGTCGATGCCTTCCAACCGATACTCACCCATCGCCGCCCCCGAACCGCGCCGGCGCCACCGGCCCGACATCCATCGAGCACATCACCCCCGCCAGCATCTCGCTGATCAACTTGCCCGTGATAGGCGCCAGCGTGATCCCCAACCCTTCGTGCCCGCTCGCCACGAAGTACCCCGGCATCGCCGGCAACGGTCCGATCAGCGGGTACTTGTCCCGCGGATACGGCCGCAACCCCGACCACGTCCGCACCACGCTCGTGTCCTTCAAGCTCGGCACATACCGCGCCGCCCGCGCCAGCGAGTGCCGCAGCAGCTCGCGGTTCACGCGCCGTTCGTACGACCCGAACTGCCGCGTCGATCCGATCAGGATCGTGTCGTGCGTCTGCGGCTGCAGGTTCATCGCGTGCGCCCCCGGATCCGCCTCGTCGCTCTCCGGATCGACCTTCGCCTTCCCGCCCGCCGTGCGCAGGTAGCTCACCTCCAGGATCTGCGTCCGCACCCGACCCCCGAGCGGCGCCGTGATCGCCAGATCCCCGCGCCGCGGGAAGATCGGCAACCGCCCCAGCCCCGCCGCTTCCGTCACATCCGGCGTCCACACCCCCGCGCAGTTCACCACCGCGCGCGTCGGGATCTCGCCCTGGTTCGTCAGCACGCTCTCCACCCGCCCACCCGCGCCTCGCCGCACGCCCGTCACCTCGCACCCCGTGCGCACCTCGCACCCCTTGCCCATCGCCGCCGCCAGCAACGCCCCCGCCGCCTTCATCGGCATCACCACCGCGTCGCCCTCGAACAACAGCGCCCCCGGCAGGTCCTCCGCCAACCCCGGCTCCTCCCCACGCAGCCCCACCTGATCCAACCGCGTCGCCGCGAGCCCGCCCCCCGCGAACATCCCCGCCACCTCATCGAGCAGCGCCAGATCCCGTTCCTCCTCCGCCAACCAAAGACACCCCGTGTCCCGGAACTCGAAGTCCGCCACCGTCCCCACCAACCCCCGCCACAACTCCACGCTCGCCCGCGTCAGCTCGAGGAAGTAGCTCGGACTCGGCGTCACCATCAGGTGCCCCTGACAACTCCCGCTCGTCCCCCCCGCCACGCCCCCCCGATCCACGACGCACACCCGCAGCCCCCTCGCCGCCACAAAGTAAGCCACCGCACACCCCACGATCCCCCCGCCGATCACGACGACATCAGGAGCACGGGCAGCAACACCGGGAACAACCATGGCGCGGGCGCGGGATCAAACGCCAGCGCCCCCCGACTTTCCACCCCACCGCCGCCCTACGCCGCGGCCCTACGACGCGGCCGCCCTACGACGCCGCCCGCTCCGCCACGCTCAGCAACCCCAGCTTCCGCCACCCGCCCCCCAGCAGCCACGTCCGCGCCGAGGCCACCGGCCGCGCCTCGCTCTCGATCCCACGCACCCGCACCTCCTCGCGCCACCCGTCGAACCAAGGCCCCGACGTGAACATGT
>CAYQMF010000132.1:0-18113 GCA_964418595.1 uncultured candidatus Brocadiaceae bacterium | reverse complement strand
GAACGCCCTCCGGTCACCACGAAACGCGCCCTCTTGTCGCTTGTTTGAGGGCTAGCGAGGCGGGCTCGCAGCGAGACGCGCTCGCGGTGGGGGCGCGGCGATGGCGTGAGCGAGGCCCCAGGCGAGGATCGTCGCGACCCAGATGCGCTGCGTGATGCCGACGGCGGTCGGCGTCGACAGGATCCGGCCGGTCAGGCCGAGGATCACCAGGGTGCCGGTGGCGATCGACCAGGGTACGAACCTGCGCCAGCGGGGATCGACGCGGAGGGCGAGCGCGGTGGCGGCCGTCGCGATGAGCCACGCCAGCGCGTGTGCCCGAGCGAGCCAGTCATGGATCTTGCCGCTGGTGGTCCTTGCCAGCAGACCGGTCGCGTCGGGCACCGAGAGGTCGGTGACGAAGATCGCCATGGCCGCGTTGGTGACCGCGGCCAGCGCGAGTCCGGCGCGTGCGACTCTTCGCGACGGCGATTCCGCAACCGTGGTCGCGAACATCGCGGCCACCGCGGCCGCGCCGCCCGCGGAAATGAGGAACGCGAGTGTCATGAGCGCGCCGTGCGCTCCGATGGCGTACTCGCTGAGGTGCCGGATCCAGGGGTCGAGGTCCGACCGGAGCGCGTGCAGCACGAGGAGCAGCACCAGGGTGGCGCCGAGACACGCGCGCGCGACGACCGAGGCTCGCCCCGTGTGCTTCACTCCGGCCGTTCGACCACGGCGTCGAACTGGAACGTCGCCAGCTCATCGTCGGAGAGGCCGCGCAGGTAGCGATGCCCACGGTTCGCGGCGACGAGGGCAGGGTTGCGGTGCCGATCCAGCCGGATCACCCGCAGGCCTGCGGTCTCGAACAGGGCGATCCAGGCCGGACAGCGCAGCCGGTTCACGTAGCTGCCGCGGTTCCAGGTCATGAGTCGCCACAGCCAGGCCGGGGTCTTGAGGCACTGGTATTCGCGACCGGGCTCCGCCATGTGGTAGTGGTCGCGCAGGTCGACGCGGCACACCAGCCGACCCCCTGGCTTGAGCACGCGCGCGATCTCGCGCACGGTGACGTCGGGCCAGCGGACGTGCTGGAGGGAGTAGTAGCTGAAGACGACATCGAACGACGCGTCGGGCCAGGGCAGGCTGCGACCGGGATAGAGCCGATGGTCGATTCCGCGCGCGCGCGCACCCGCTAGCGTCAGGTGCGGAACGATGTCGGCGGCGGATGCGTTCGCGCCCGCGGTGCGCGCCAGTTCGAGTACTTCGAGAGTCTTGCCGGGCCCCAGCTCGAGCAGGGTCTTGCCGTCGAGTTCCGCACGTTCGGCCAGGAAGTCGAAGGCCGCGGCCGCCAGGCCGGGGTCGCCGTCGATCCCCGTGACGTGCGTGCGCAGGCTGAGCCTGCGCATGACGGGCAGCACGAGGATCGCGTTCTGTGCGATCGCGCGGAGTGTCTCGAGGATCGATGCCACGGTCAGCCGGCGTACGCGCCCCATGCGGCCGCATGCCTGTCGGCGTTGGCCGCCGACTTTCCGCTCTCCTGGCGCGCGAGTCCGGCCCCCGGCTCGGGTCGGCGGAAGAGTTCGATCACGTCGCGACCGGCGGCGGCGAGCGCCCGCGCCACCGCTCCGCCGATGAACCCGGTTGTCCCGGTGACGAAGACCCGCATGGGGACAGCGTCGACCTCGCCGGGGCTGCGGGCAAGCAGAACCGGACGGCGGCGTCCGGTTGTTTCGCCGGGCGTGTGGCGGACCCCACCGAGGTCACGCGGGTGGGGAATCGCCCTCCAACTCGACCCCCAGGCCATCGGCGATGCGGTTCACGTACGCGTAGTAGGCGGTGACCTCGGCGATGGCGAGGACGTCGGCGTCGGTGAAGCCGGCGACGCGCAGGACCTCGACGTCGGCTCGGGTCATCGCGCCCGGCGTCGCGGTGAGCTTCTCGGCGTAGGCGAGCATCGCCTCGCGCTTCGCGTCGAGGCCGGCACTCCGCCAGTCGGCGACGACGGCCGCGGCGAGGGCGTCGTCGGCGAGCAGGCGGCGCAGACCGCGCCGATGGTGGTGCAGTCAATAGCGGCAGCCGTTCGCTGCGCTCACGACGACTGCGATCAACTCGCGCTCGACCTTGCGCAGGGTCGGCGTGCCCCGCATCACCGCGGTGTAGAGCGCGAGATGGGCTGCAAGGGCCGCGACAGTTCGCGCGGCGCGCACGATTCACCACGAAGCTCCCTTGCCGTGGGCTCCTCCACTGCAAGGCCCGAGCGGCCCTGGAAGCCCCAGACGATGCCATCGCCGGCGGCCCTATCTGGTCGTCGCGCTAGCGACGACATCAACCCTTTGGGTTGCGGCCGCCGGCCCTTGCGATGGGCCTCGAGCCCCGCCGGATGCAGCGCGTGCACGGCGAGGATGTTGTCGACCTGTCCGGACTCGGGGTCGACGTGGGCGGCAAACAGAGGCGCGAGAGCGGCGGCGTGCTCGGGAGGAATGCGCGTGTCGATCCAGGCCACGGCGCGCAGCTCCTACTCGGTGGGGATCGAGGCGAAGCCCGGTTGACCGTCGAACGCGTACAGGTTCTCGGTCTTGATCGCGTCGAAGCCGGCGCGATCCAGCGCGGCGAGGAGAGCGACGACATGCTCGTTGCGCAGCGGCTCGGCCGCCCCTGCCTTGAAGCGGCAGCGCCAGTGGTCGGTGCAGACCGTCTCCGGGATGCCGCCGGGGAACACCTTCACGCCGCGGTTGGTGATCGCGCGCAGCGACCACGGTGCGGGCGTCGCCTTGGTGACGGCCTGGCCGAGGGCCCGGGGGTCGCGCCCCGCGTGATCCCACGCCACGAACACATCGACACCGATCAGCTCGCGCCTGGCTTCGGGCACCGGCCTGGTCTCGATGTGCACGGGCGCGCCGCCCACGTAGTGGACGGGCGGAAGGTGCCGCGGGTCGAGGCCGAGGCGCGCGGCCACTGCGAGCGTGAACGCCTCCGTGCCCACGCGCGAGGTGCTGCGCTCCTGGTCCCAGATGTCGCCGGTGTGGATCCCATCCTCGATGGTGCGCAGCCACGCGTTGTGGATGCGCTGCGCGACGTCGGCCTGCCCGATGTGCACGAGCATGGCGATCGCGGCGTGCAGCATGCCGGAGGGGTTGGCGACATCGCGGTTGGCGAGATCGGGCGCCGAGCCATGCACCGCTTCGAACATGGCGAAGTCGCGGCCGATGTTGGCCGAGCCGCACAGTCCCACGGAGCCGGAGATCTGCGCCGCGATGTCCGACATGATGTCGCCGTACAGGTTCGGCATCACCAGCACGTCGAAGCGCTCCGGCGAGTCGGCGAGGAACGCGGCGCCGATGTCGACGATCAGGCTCTCGTTCTCGACGTCCGGGTACTCGGCGGCGACCTCACCGAACACGCTGCGGAACAGCCCGTCGGTGAGCTTCATGATGTTGTCCTTGGTGAAGCAGGTCACCTTCTTGCGACCCGCGCGCCGCGCGTACTCGAACGCGTAGCGCGCGATGCGCTCGCACGCCGGCCGGCTCACCAGCTTCAGGCACTGCACGACCTCGTTGGTCTGCCGGTGCTCGATGCCGGTGTACACGTCCTCCTCGTTCTCGCGCACGATGACCAGGTTCATGCGCGGGTGGCCGCTGTGCACGAACGGCTCGTAGCTGACGCACGGGCGCACGTTCGCGTAGAGGCCGAGGGCGGTGCGGATGGTGACGTTGAGGCTCTTGTAGCCGCCGCCGCGCGGCGTCGTGATCGGAGCCTTGAGGAACACGCGCGTGCGGCGCAGCGAGTCCCAGGCCGCCTGATCCATGCCGCCGGGCGTGCCGCGCAGGTAGACCTTCTCGCCGATCTCGATCTCCTCGATCTGCAGGCGCGCGCCCGCGGCTTCGAGGACCTGCAGGGTCGCGGCCATGATCTCCGGGCCGATGCCATCGCCGCGCGCGATGGTCACGGGGACCGGAGTCGGGTTCTGCGTCGCTGCGCTCGGCTGGGCGAGGGTCTGGTTCATCGGTCGTGTGTGGGGCAAAAGGTCGCGAACGCGACCCGCGTCCGGTCAATTTCGTCGCCGGGTGGTTGTGGCGGGAGCGATGCGGTGGCAGGGGCGAAAGGGCATCGGTCAGCAGCGAAGCGACCGCGGCGCCGCCTGCGCGACCGCGTCGATCATGCGCGCGGCGCGCTCGCGCACGGCACCCCATCGCGCGTTGGCGAGATCGTCGGCGACGAACAGGTTGCCGACGAAGCCGACGCCGAACGCGCCGGCGGCGAAGAAGTCCTTCGCGTTGGTCTCGGTGACGCCGGCGGTGGGGAACAGCTTGAGCTGCGGCAGCGGGCCGAGGCACGCGCGCAGGTAGTCGGGGCCGCCGGGGGGTGCGGGGAAGACCTTGATCACGCGCGCGCCGGCGTTGCTGGCGGTCCACATCTCGGTGGGGGTGAACGCACCGGGGAGCACGAGGACATCGCGCTCTGCACACCAGCCGATCAGGGTCGGGTCAGTCACCGGCGACACGAGGAAGCGCGCGCCGGCGTCCAACGCGCGCTGTGCCGCCGCGATGTCGAGGACCGTGCCGGCGCCGGCGACGAGGCCCGGTTGCCGGCTGTAGTGCGTGATCGCCGCCAGCGCGCCCGGCGTGGTCAGGGTGATCTCCACGAGCCGGAAGCCGCCGTCGACCGCGGCGTCCATCGCCGGTCGCACCGCTTCCGGGCGCGTCGTGCGCAGGATCGCGGTGCAGCGGTGCTCCGTGAACGAGTCCAGGATCTGCATCGCCGCAGCCTACCCGTCGCGTTGCGTCCGGAGCAGGGTGAGTTGGCCGTAGACCCACGCCAGTGCCGTCTCCACGCGCAGCGGGTGCGCGCCGGCGGCGAGGGGCTCGAAGCCGTGCGCGCGCAGCAGCTCCAGTTCGAAGGGCACGAACCCCCGCTCCGGCCCGAGCGCGAGTGCCAGGGGCGCTGCCGGCAGGGTCCGGAGCTCCCCCACGTCGCGCGCTGCGGCCGGATGGGCGACGATCCGCGTTGCCCGGCCACACAGCTCGCCGAGCCGGTCCTCGACGAACGGGCGGAACAGCGGGAACACTTCGAGGTGCGGGCGGTGCGAGCGCTGCGCCTGCTCGAGGCCGAGGCGGGCGCGCGCGTGCAGTTCCGGCAGGGCGAGGCGCGACGCCTCCACGTGGCTCCGATCGGTGTGGCAGGTTCGGGTCAGCAGGATGCGGGAGAAGCCGAGCGCCGCTGCGTGCTCGACGCAGCGGGCGAGGACCTTCGGTCGGCCGATGGCGAGGATCAGCACGTCGCAAGGCGCGCGCGGGGCGGTGGCGTCGAAGGTGCAGGCGAGGTCGACGCGCGGGCTCGTGCACAGCACGGTCGCTGTGCCGAGGGGTCCGTCGAGGATGCCCGCGCGCAGGGTCTGGCCGGGTACCGCGCGCAGCACGTCGAGGAGGTGGCGTGCCCGGCGATCACCGACATCGAGTCGCGCCACACCCGCGCCGTCGATTTCGTCCGCGGCGAGCAGGAGCAGGTTCACGGCAGGCGACCGATCAGGTCGAGCGTGATCCGGGCGGTGAGGCCCCAGATCCACGTGTCGGCGACGGCGAAGTGGGGGCTCTTGCGCCGCAGGGCGCCGCGCTGGACTTCGCGCTCCTCCCAGCGCTCCGACTGGCAGAGCTGCGCGAGGGGCACCTCGAACACGCACTCGACCTCGCGCGGATCGGGTCGCAGGCCGGAGGCATCGTGCACGACACCGACGATGGGATGCACGCAGAACCCGGTGCTGCTGTCGCGGCACGGGAGCGCGCCCATGACCTCCACGCGCGCCCGCGGCACACCGAGTTCCTCCTCGAACTCGCGCAGCGCGCAGGCCTCGGGGTCCTCGCCCGTGTCGCGGCGGCCGCCGGGAAACGAGACCTGTCCCGGATGCTGCGGCAGGTCGTTGGGGCGGCGCGTGTAGAGGAGGCGAGCGCCGCTCGCGTGCGGGATCACGGGGACGAGTACTGCCGCGTCGCGTCGATCGGGTGGCGTGTGCCAGCTCGCCGGCAACGGGAGCAGCGCCGCGCGGAGTCGGGCAACGACGTCGAGGGGCAGGTCGCCGTCGGTCACGACGCTTCCGCGTCGAAGTCCTTGTCGGCGAACAGCCACACCTGGTTCTTGCCGCGCCGCTTCGACTCGCGCAGGGCCTGGTTGGCGCGGCGCACGTATTCCTCCGGCGTGCGCGCGGTGCGCCCGTCGTACGCGTCGATACCGACCGACGCCGTCACGCGCGCATGATGCCGCTCATCGCGGATCTCGATGTCGGCGATCATCTTGCGGATGCGGATGGCCGTCTGCACCGCGTTGGCGGGAGTGGTGTGCGGGAGCAGGAGCGCGAACTCGTCGCCGCCGAACCGCGCCGCGTAGTCGATCTCGCGCGTGTTGCGCGTCAGTGCGTCGGCGACGTGCCGCAGCACCGCGTCACCGAACGCGTACTCCGTGGTGTCGTTGACGTTCTTGAAGTCGTCGACATCCAGCAGCAACAGCGCGAGGTGGGTCTGATGCCGCTGCGCGCGCTTGAACTCGCGGGTCAGCACCTGCCGGAACTGCCGCTCGCTCATCAGCCCGGTCTTGAAGTCGATGCTCACCTGGCCTTCGAGTTCGCGGGCGCGCGCGGACAGCGAGCGCAGGTGCTGGCCCGCGGTGATGGCCCGCTCGACGCGGTGCAACATCTCCTCGACCCGGTAGGGCTTGATGGCGAAGTCGCTCAGCGCGAGGTCGATCCGCTGCGTCTGCGGGAACACCCCAGGATCCTCGACCAGGAAGATGACCGGAGTGGGGTCATCCTGGGTCTGGAGCTGATCGACGAGCTGGAGTTCGACGCTGCCGGCGGTCGGGATCAGCGGGTTCAAGATGACCACGGTCGGGCGTAGCCGCTCCAGTACCTTCAGGCTCTCGGCGAGGCTCAGCGTCTCGGTCACCTGGTAGCCGCGCTGCGTGAGCCGGCCGCGCAGCTCGTCGGTCGGATCCTGGTGGTGGTTCAACACCAGGACGCACGGCGGCCGCGTGGTGGGGCTCGGCTGGCTGTGCGTGGGGATCATCAGGGTGCGAGTCGGCGGATGTAGGCTCAGCGTGCGGCGGGCTTTGCAGCTCGCCGGAACGGCCCCGGGGGGAGGGTTGTCGGTCCACGGTGCGTCCCGCCAAACGGCCGCTGAAACCGACCCGATCTGGCGCGGAATCCTACCACCCGTCCAGGCGTGCGGAAGGCCGCTCTTGACCGGTCTTTGGACGTCACTACAATCCCGCGCCCTTTCGGCGGCGCGCCGCCTTCGCCACCTTCCTCTTTCGCCGAGCAAAGCCCACGTGCCTCTCGTCACCGTGCAGGAGCTGATCGATGCGGGTGTCCACTTCGGACACCAGGCCAGCCGCTGGAACCCCAAGATGAAGCCCTACATCCGGGGCAAGCATCATCGGATCCATGTCATCGATCTCGAGTCGACCATCCGCGGGCTCTACCGGGCTTGCCATTTCCTCCGCCACGTCGCGGCGACGGGAGCCCAGATCATGTTCCTCGGCACCAAGCGGCAGATCCGCGCCGTCCTCCTCGCGGAGGCGCAGCGCTGCAACATGCCGGCGGTGACGGAGCGTTGGATCGGCGGCACCCTCACCAACTTCGGCACCGTACGCGAGCGACTCGCCCGCCTCGAGGAACTCGAGGGGATGGAGATGTCCGGTGCGATGGAGAAGTTCAAGAAGCGCGACCAGTCGTCGCTGCGCCGCGAGATGCGCAAGATCCGACGCAACCTCGAGGGCGTGCGCCAGCTGCACGGGCTGCCGGGCGCGATCGTGGTGGTGGATCCGCGCCGCGAAGAGAACTGCATGCGCGAGGCGCAGCGGATGAACGTGCCGGTGGTCGCGATTCTCGATACGGACTGTGACCCGACGGCCGCCGACATCGCGGTGCCGGCAAACGACGACGCGATGAGCTCGGTGCAGTTGCTGCTCGGCAAGATGATCGAGGCGATCCTCGAGGGCCGCGCGAGCGCCGACGAAGGCACGATCAGCGAGGCGCAGCGCGTCGCGAAGGAAGACGTCCGCATCCGCGAGGTGCAGGGCCGTCGCTCGATGCAGGGCGGCGGTGGCGGTCCTCGGCGCGGCGGCGGCGGTGGCCGCGGTGGTCCGGGCGGCGGCGGTGGCGGACGCTTCGAGCGTCGCGGTGGTCCGCAGGCCGACCACGTCTCGATCGCGGGTCACGGTGCCCCGGCTGCGGCCGACACCGAGACCGGCGATTCCGAGGGCGGCGACTCGGGCGGTTCCGCGGGATCGTGAGCCTGCTGGCTCGTCGGGCACGCTCGCGGGTCGCGCAGGACATCGATTGATTCGGGTTTCTCAGGCGCGCGAGCGCGACGGCACTTCGGGTCGCGCGGGCGCGACGTACGGTAGATCATGCAAATCGACGCGAAGATGGTGATGGCGCTGCGGCAGAAGACCGGCGCGCCCATGATGGACTGCAAGCAGGCGCTCACGGAGGCCGGCGGCAACGACGACAAGGCCATCGAGATCCTGCGCAAGCGCGGGATGAAGACGGCCGAGGGTCTGGTCGGACGCCAGTCGACCGAAGGGTTGATCTTCAGCTACGTCCACCACAACGGCCGGATCGGCGTGCTCGCCGAGGTCTCGTGCGAGACGGACTTCGTCGCGCGCAACGAGGAGTTCAAGACGTTCGGACGCGAGCTGTGCATGCACATCGCGGCGATGCGGCCGAAGTACCTCGACCAGTCGGCGGTCGACCCCGCGTTCCTGGCGTCGGAGCGCCGCATCTACACGGAGCAGGCCCAGGAGCAGATGAAGGGCAAGCCGGCGGAGATCATCGCCAAGGCGGTCGAGGGGCGCGTCCAGAAGGTGTTCGCCGAGGTGTGCCTCGTCGATCAGCCGTGGTTCAAGGACGGCAACGTCACGGTGGGCGCGGTCCTCAAGACCCTGGCGGGCAAGATCGGCGAGAACCTGGCGATCCGCCGGTTCACGCGGATCGAGATGGGCACCTGAGCCGATGGGCCGGCCGGCTCGTCTCGACCGCGTCCTGATCAAGCTGAGCGGCGAGGCGCTGGCACGTCCCGGTGAACTCGGCGTCGACCCGGAGATGGTCGACTGGGTCGCCGGCGAACTGCACGCGGTCCACGACCTCGGCGTGCGCGTGGCGATCGTCGTGGGTGGCGGCAACCTGGTGCGGGGCGCGGCGTTCGCGCGGCGCGGCACCAGTCGCACGACCGCCGACCAGATGGGAATGCTCGGTACGTCGATCAACACCCTGGCCCTGCAGGACTCGCTGGAACGGCGTGGGGTCGAGACGCGCGCCCTCTCGGCGGTGGAGATGAAGACGTTCATGGAGCCCTTCATCCGGCGGCGTGCCATCCGTCACATGGAGAAGGGGCGGGTCGTGATCCTGGCCAACGGCACCGGGAACCCGTACTTCACGACCGACACGGCCGCGGCCCTGCGGGCGACGGAGCTCGGCGTCGACGCGGTGCTCAAAGCGACCAAGGTGGACGGCGTCTACACGGCCGATCCCAAGCGCGACCCCACCGCGACCAAGGTTCCGAACCTGACGTTCCGGGAAGCGCTGGACCGGGACCTGCAGGTCATGGATCGCACGGCATTCACGTTGTGCATGGAGAACGCCATGCCGATCATGGTGTTCGACATGTTCCAGGCCGGCAACATGCGTCGCGCCGTGCGCGGCGAGAACATCGGAACGTGGGTGTTGCCGGGCTGATCGGACGGGTTCCTTTTCGTTCTCTCAAGGTCATGGACGAGATCGCCAAGCGCATCCTCACCGACGTCAACGACAAGATGGAGAAGTCCATCCACCACTTGTCGGACCAGCTCCGCACGATCCGCACCGGACGCGCCGCCCCGGCCCTCCTCGAGGGCATCCGGGTCGACTACTACGGCACCCCGACGCCGCTGAACCAGATGGCGCACATCTCGGTGCCGGAGCCGCGTCAGCTCATGGTCAAACCGTTCGATGCGAGCCAGCTCAAGGAGGTGGAACGCGCGATCCTGGGTTCGAACGTCGGCCTGACCCCGATGTCCGATGGCAAGGCGCTCCGGCTGCTCATGCCGCCGCTCTCGGAGGAGCAACGCAAAAAACTGGTGGCGCGGATCAAGGACCTGTGCGAGGCCACCCGGGTGGCGCTGCGCAACGAGCGGCGCGATGCGAACAAGGCGTCCGACGCCGCGGCCAAGGACGGTGGGCTGACCGACGACAACAAGTCGGTGCTGCAGACCCAGGTGCAGGATGCCCTCAAGAAGGCCGAGGTCCGCGTCGACGACCTCTTCAAGAAGAAGTCCGCCGAGATCATGGAGGACTGAGCGGCTGTGAACGGCTTGAACTGCGCATCCACCGATGGCCCGGCGGCCTGCCCTTCGACATAATCCCTGACCCTCCGATGTCCCTCGCCCCCGACTTCCTGCGCATCCTCCGGTGCCCGAAGACGCTCAAGCCGTTGCGCCTGGCGTCGTCGGCCGAGTTGAGTGCACTCAACGCGCGGGTGGCGGAACGGAAGCTCGCGAACGCCGCGGGACGGGTCCTCGAGGCCTCACTCGCCGCCGGTCTCGTGCCGGAAGGTGAACCGATCGTCTACCCCGTGGACGACGACATTCCCATCCTCCTCATCGACGAGGCGATCCCGTTGCCAACGGGCGCCCGCTAGCATCCATGGCGTCCTTCGATTTCTTCCGCAAGCACCAGAAGGCCATCCTCTACACCGCAGGCTTGTTCGCGCTGCTGACCTTCTCGGTCACCGGCGCGATGACCGCGGTCGTCGAGGGCCTGTTCCAGCCGAGTCTGCCCGGCGCCACCATGACCCTGGCGGACGGACGTCGCGTGATGACCACCGTCGAGGACCATCGGATCGCGCAGGCGCTCAGCCAGACGCCGCTGTTCCCCGACCTCATCCCGCAGATCGGTGATCAGAAGAGCGGGATGACGGAGCTGACCGACACGCTCGCCGCCGTGCGCCGGCTGGCGATCGAGTATGGGATCGGCGCGTCGGACCTCGAGGTCGAGAAGGCGGTTGCCACGATCGCCAAGGTGTGGCCGCGGCCGGAGGGCGTCGATCAGGTGACCCTCAGCGACTTCGCCCGCGCGGCGGGCCGCGCGCCCGGGGAGTACGTGGTGTTGATGCGCGAGAGCCTGCGGATCTCCACCTTCCTGCGCCTCTGCTCGTTCGCGGCCGACGCCAGCGACGCGCGGATCGCCGACGACCTCGTGCGTGGCATGAAGAAGCTGACGTTGCGGGTCGCGACGCTCGACAAGAAGGCGCTGGAGGAGACGCTGAAGACCACGGAGGTGACCGACGATCAGTTGCGGGAGTGGCTCGCCGGGCTCTCGGACGCGGACAAGCAGCCCTACCAGGACACCAACCGGGTCGCGCTGCGGATCGCGGGCCTCAAGCTCGCCGACTTCGACGACGCGGCCTTCGCGGCCGAACTGGCGGGCAAGGTCTACGACGAGGTAGCGATCTCCGATCGCTACAACCTCGACCGCGAGGTCCTGTTCCGTCGCGAAAAGAAGGAGGGCGAGGATCCGCCGCAGGATCCGTATGTCCCCCTCGACGATGTGCGTGGGCAGGTGCTGAAGCGCCTGAAGGCCGAGGACGTGTTGCGCACGATCGCGGACCGCCTGCAGGGTGCGTTGGCCACGCAGTTGCAGCCGCTCGTCGATGCGCGCACCGAGAAGAGCAAGGATGTCGCTCGTCTGCGCGAGGCGCAGGTCGCGGCCGACAAGGCTGCGGCAGAGAAGCCCGACGACGTGACCCTCAAGGACGCGGCGGCGGCGGCCAAGGCGGCCAAGGAGGCAGGCGAGCAGGCGGTCAAGGACGCCAACGCCGCGGTCGACGCGGCGCGCGCTTCGTTCGACATGCTTGCTGCCCTGCCCCAGGTCACCACCGGCAAACTGGTCACCGTCAGCATTCCGGAGACCAAGAACGCGGACGAGTTGAAGGACCTGCCGGAGTTCGGCACGTGGGAGGCGTCCTGGTCGGCTCCGTCGGTCGATCTGGTCGGCGACTTCGGGCCGCGGGTCCAGAACACGAAGGCGGGTGCGTTCCTGTTCCAGGTCGCTGCGGCCGTGAAGTCACCGCTGAAGGACTTCGACAAGATCCGCGACCAGCTGCGGGAGGGCTACTACAAGGCCAAGGCGGACGAGCTGGCGAAGGAGCGACGCACCAAGTTCGAGGCAGCGCTGGAGCGTCTGGCCAAGGCCAGCAAGCAGACGGAGATCGATGCCGTCGAGGCGGAGCACCAGACCGCTCTGCAGAAGAGGTTCGACGAGTGGAAAACGGCGCAACAAGCCGCCCTCGACAAGGCGCGACAGATGCGGCAATCCCTCGAGAAGGACCCCAACAGCATTGCCTACAAGCAGTGGTTGGCGAAGTTCGAGGCGATCGAGAAGGCGCTGGCTGACCCGGAAGCTCATCGCAAGGTGTTGGACACGGAACTGCGCGCCGAGACCGACGGCAAGATCAAGAAGCTCGTGCGGGGCGCGCACGCCAGCGTGCTGGACGCCGCGGCCGCGGAGGCGGAGTTCGTGGTCGAGACTGTGGGTCCGTACCGCAAGGACCTCGACCGTCAGCCTCGCTTCCAGGACGCCTACCCCGCCCGCGTGCGCTTCCTGTTCGGCAACCAGACCGTCAAGGACCTCGAGCTGAACGCCGCGTCGGATGTGCTCGAGGACTTCACCAACCGGGCGCATCACCTCGCGGTCATGGAGAAGATCGAGCCGGGGACTCTCGAGGACATCACGCGGCGCGACATTCTCGCTGCGCGTGACACCTTCGTGTCCAAGGCCCGCGGCGGCGCGGTGGCCCAGTCGTTCACGATCGATGCCCTGCGCAAGGGCTGGGGCTACCGCCGTGCGGATGGCGAGCCCGACACGGTCAAGTCCGGCAAGTCGAGCGGGTCCGGCAAGTAGCGGGAAGGCGCGGCGCGCATGGCTCGCGTGCTCGCCGTCATTCGGCCATCGCGATGAGCGAGTGACCGAACGGGAAGCTCATGTGACGCAGCAGCCAGCGCTCGCCACCCATGAGGAAGGCGAGCAGCGAGTTCAGCGGACCGCGGAACTCGTGGTCGAGATTGGTCTCGCCAGGTGGCAGCCCGAAGAAGCGATCCTTGGCCTTGAGTGCCAGCACGGCGGCGAGGATCAACGGGAACAAGAGCGTGTTGAAGTACGAGACCTTCTTCGGACGCAGGCCCGCCTCACCCAGGCGCGTGCGCAGGTGTCGCGCCGTGTAGCGGCGCTGGTGGTGCACCACGCGGTCGTTCTGCGAGTAGAGGAACTGGTATGCGGGCACCGAGATGAACACCGTCCCGCCCGGCTTGAGCACGCGCTTCACTTCGGCCAGCGTCTTGCGCTCGTCGGGGATGTGCTCGATGACGTCGAACAGCGCGACGATGTCGAAGGTGTGGTCGGCGAACGGCAGCGCGTCGCCGGAACCGGTGAGCATGCGGGCCGGCTGACGCTCGGCGCAGAAGCGAACGTAGTCGCTCGCCACGTCCATGCCATGGACGGTGCCGAACTCGGCGAGTGCGCCGAGCATGCCGCCCGCGCCGCAGCCGATCTCGAGGATCTGGCGATCCTTGCCCGGCCCGACCTCGCGGCGCAGGAGGTCGAAGAAGATCCGGCGCCGGCCGATGAACCAGAAGTGGTCCTTCTGCAGGCTCGCGAACTGCTCGTACACGCGCGCGTCCATCAGCGGCGTCCTTCCGGCCCGGGTGACGCGGCGGGCCGAGCCACGACGATCATCTCGTCGAAGAAGTTCAGGTACACGTTGGCGGATCGGAACCAACCCAGTGGCGCCAGCAGCAGGCTCGCGACGCGATTGAGCCGGGCCGCGCGCTCGGCGATGAAACCGAAGCTGACGTACTTGCCGCCGTAGCGCGGCGTGAGGTGCACGACCTCGAGCCCGGCCTGTCCGAGCAGTTTGCGCACCGTGGTCGGGTCGAAGTGGTACAGGTGCTCCTCGTGCTTGTAGTGCTGCCACTTGGGGCCGAGGCTACGGGCGAAGCGGCTGGCGACGTTCTGGGTCTCGAGCACCAGGATCCCATCTGGCGCGAGCATCGAGCGCGCGACGCGCAGGAGCGCCTGCGGATCGGGCACGTGCTCGACGACATCCCACAGGCTCACCAGCCCGAAGCTGCCCGGCATGAAGGTCTGCGGGCGCGTCGCGATGGCGGAGTCCAGGTCGCCGAGGTGGACGCGGTCGGCGCCCAGTTCCTGCTGCGCCAGCTTGCCGATGGCGGTCGAGATCTCGACGCCGTACGGATCGTGGCCCAGCTCCCGGCACACGCGGAGGAAGAACCCCGCGGCGCAGCCGATGTCGAGTACGCGCCGGGGCGCGGTTCCCACGAAGCGGCGCAACAGCCGGAACCGGCGCCGGAAGGTCTTGAGGTAGAGCGCAGCGTCCTTGGCGTAGTCGGCGTAGCCCTTGGTCTTGGGACTCTGGCTGCGCCAGTACTCCTCGCCATACACGGCGCGCAGCGCGTCGCCGGTGAGCCGCGGCGTCACGTAGACGAGGCCGCACGCAGTGCATCGGACGACCTCGTACGGGCCGTCGCGGAACATCGTGGTTCGCTCGCCGCTTCCGCAGATCTGGCAGGCGCGGACGTCTTGTTGCGACCCGACGGTCGCTGCCGGCGCGGCCATGCTCAGCCGAAGTACTCCCGCCCCGTGGCGACGGCCTCGTGGCCCGTCCGCTCCCCGGTGGCGAGTTCCTGGCCGAGCTTGCGTCCCATCTCGACCGACTGGTCCATGTTGTTGTAGCGGAAGTTGCCCTGTCGCCCTGTGGTCGTGATTCCCTGGAGCGACGCGACGAAGTCCATCACCGGCGTGAGGTGCTTCTTGTACTCCAGGTCGTAGATCGGGTAGGCGTACGGGATCTTCTTCACGTGCGTGCCGAGCACCTGCCCCGGCTCGATGAGGCCGACGGACACCAGATCACGCTCGGCGATGTCCTGGAGCTGCTGCGTGCTGGCGCGCCAGATCTCATCGCCGCGCCGGCAGGTGATCTCGGCGCAGATCATGGTCTTGTCCGCGGGGGCAGTCTTGGGGCTGAAGTTCTTGAACTCGCAGATCCGGTGGACGGTGAGGTGCTTCTCGGGGAGGTAGACCCAACTGTCCGGGCTGACGCGCGGGCGGTTGAGCTTCAGGTACACGAACACGATCGACACGTACTGCAGCGCCTTCGCCCCGCGGACGACCTCCGGCGGCGCCTCCGGCGACAGGGCCGAGGCGAGGGCGGTGACGGGGATGGTGGATACGTACGTGTCGCCGGTGACCACCTGGCGCTTGTGCTTGCCGTACTCGATGCCGACCACCCGCGTGCCTTCGCGGAAGACACGCACCGCCGGCGCGTTGACCAGCACCTGGCTGCCGGTGCCCGACTCTTCGATCTTGCGCGCGTAGCCGCGCGCCAGCTCGCCGATCCCGCCGAGCATCGGATAGATGAAGTCGGTCACGAGCGTGCGCGGCACGGCCCCCTTCTTGGGGCGCCAGAGGGTCTTCTTGACCGTGTCCCAGAGGCTCAGCAACGTGATGCGCTGGCTGGCCCAGTCCGCCGAGATCTGGCTCGGGTGCATCCCCCAGGTCTTCTGCGTGTACTGGCCGAAGAACACGCGGTAGAGGGTCTTGCCGAAGCGGCGCGTCGTCCAGCTCTCGAAGTCGCGGTCGGTGAAGCGCTTGAGCCCGGTGCTGTCGAGGAAGCGCACCCACGCGTAGTCCCACATCGCCCGCAGCAGCATCGCCTTGGGCATCTCGCGGAGGATGTTCTTGGTCTGCAGCGGGTAGTCGAAGAACTTGCCGAAGAGCACGATCCGCGACAGGCGCTTGGCGTGGTTGACGTTCGCCTCGCCGATGATGCTGCGGACGTGGTCGATGAGGTGGTCGTCCTTGGTGTGGAAGCGGTGCGGCCCGAAGTCGTAGCTCCAGTACTCGCCGTCGACCTCTTCGCTGAACGACGACGCCATGCCGCCGACGTGTGGCTCCCGCTCGAGGACGGTCACGCGCACACCGCGCTGGACGAGCTCGTAGGCACAGGACAGGCCTGCGAGTCCTCCCCCGAGGATGACGACGTGCTTGCTCATTGCGCCGGGATGCTGTTCCGAGAGAGGTGAGGCGGAGGCGAGATGGCTGCGCCGGTGCCGCAAAAGACGATCCAACGGCGGGCGCTTCCAGTGGATCGGCGAAGTCTACCTTCGGCCATGACCGGTCGCCGTCCCGAGTTTGGGCTTTCCCGGGCGTTCCGGCCACAGATTCAGGGGCTTGGCGCGTGGCCGGGTGCAGGCGCGCGCGGCGCCCCGGCGAAGCGCTTGCGACAGATGGCCTTCCACATCATCCAGGCCGTGCGCGCGACCTTGCGGAAGCTCGCCGAGTGCTTCGACTCGCCGCCGGCGCGCCGACGGTACGTCACCGGAATCTCGATGACACGGCGGCGTGCGTTGAGGGCTGCACACATCATCTCCGGCGAGGCGGCGGGGCCACGTTCGCGGAGCTGATCCTGGATGGCCTCGAAGGTCGCCCGGTGCAGGGCGCGGTAGGTGCAGCCGACGTCGGTGAAGCGCGGCTCGGCCGGGCGCAGCCAGAGCATCTGCAGGAACTTGGCCATGAACACGTTCCCCCAGCGCAGCACGAAGCGCATGTTGGCGCCCTGCTCGAGCATCTGCCGCGTGGTGCGGGTCCCCATCACCATGTCGGCGTCGTCCAGGTAGACGAGGAGCTTCTCGAGATCCTTGGCGCAGAACGACCCGTCGGCTTCCGTCAGCACGAGGATGTCGCCGCGGGCGTGGCGCATCCCGGCGCGCAGCGCGCAGCCGTAGCCGGCTTCCTTCTCGGCGACGACGCGGGCGCCGGCGTCGCGCGCCAGCGTGGCCGTGGCGTCCGAGCAGTTGTTGTCCACGACGACGATCTCATCGAGGTGTGGGCTCGCCGCGAACTCGCGCACGACGTCGGCGATCGTCGCCGCCTCGTTGTAGGCGGGGATCACCAGGGAGACCGTGCGACCGCGGAACATGACCTCGAAGGATAGCCCTGCCCGCGCGGGGGACGTAACGTCGGAGCCATGAACCGTTGGCATGGGTTGCAGGTGTGGACTTCGTTCCTGTGCGTGGTCGCGACGGCGACCGCGCAGGTCGACGCGGTGGAGTCGGCGGCGCCGAAGAAGCCCGTCGTCGTCATCCTCGGCGCGAGCGTCAGCGGCGGGTTCTCCGACCAGTTCATGACCGCCGACGACGCCGCCGACCGCGAGCACAACCTCACGGTGAAACTCGCCGCCGCGATCGCGCCCTGGTTCGCGGACGACGCGGTCTCGGTCCGTGACTTCAGCAACTTCAGCTTCTTCCAGGACCCGCCGCGCATCGGGCGGCTGCAGGTCGACCGCGCGGTGCGCGCCGAGCCCGACCTCGTCCTGGCGATCGACTTCATGTTCTGGTTTGGCTACTCCCTGCGCGGGGGCACGCAGGAGCGCCGGCTGGCTCTGCAGCGTGCCGGGCTCGAGCAGCTCGCGCGCATCGACGCTCCGCTCCTGGTCGGCGACTACCCGGAGATGGGGGATGTCGACCCGCGCATGATGGGGCGCCACGCGGTGCCCGACGCCGACACGCTGCGCGCGCTCAACGAGGAGTTGCGGACTTGGGCGAAGACGCGGCCCAACGTGCGCGTGCTCGATCTCGCACAGCTCGTGGAGGGCCTGCGGACCAGGCCGCGCGAAGTCGATGTCCGCGGCACGCGCCGCGTGTTCCGCCCTCTCGACCTGCTGCAGACCGATCGCCTGCATGCGACGCGGCTGGGGATGGCGGTCCTGGTGGAGGAGATGGGGACACGGGTTCGGGCGTGGCTGCCGGAGACGGCCGCAGTTCGACCTCGCGAACGCACCCTCCCACAGATCGTCGAGGCCCTCGCGCTCGAGGATCTGGCGGCGACGACGCCGGCGGCGGCGGAGTCCGACGCCGGCAAGCGTGGCGCCGGGGTCGGGCGCAACCCGGCGGCGGTCGTCCGCTGAGCAACACGAGGGCTACTGGAGCGCAGCGCGTGCAGCGGTCTCCAGGGCCCGTCTGACCTGAGGCAGGGTCGGCGTGACCGCGCGGTCGGCCTGCGCGCGCGAGGCGTGGGCCCGCGCGCTGGCGAGGTCGCCGCG
>CAYQMF010000131.1:0-18278 GCA_964418595.1 uncultured candidatus Brocadiaceae bacterium | reverse complement strand
CGAGCACCACCGCCTTGGCCTCGAACACCCGGAAGCGCCCGCGCTCGCGGTCGTAGCCGAAGGCCCCGACCACGCGCTCGCCGTCCTTCAGGAGGTCGATCACGGTGCACTCCATGAACACCTCGATCCCCTGGTGGATGCCGTGGTCCTGCAGCGTGCGGATCATCTCGAGGCCGGTGCGGTCGCCGACGTGCGCCAGCCGCGGATACTTGTGGCCGCCGAAGTTGCGCTGCAGGATGCGGCCGTCCTTGGTGCGGTCGAAGAGTGCGCCCCAGGCCTCGAGTTCGCGCACCCGCGCCGGCGCCTCCTTGGCGTGCAGCTCCGCCATGCGCCAGTTGTTGACGTACTGGCCGCCGCGCATGGTGTCGGCGAAGTGCACCTTCCAGTCGTCGCGGTCGTCGACGTTGGCGAGCGCGGCGGCGACGCCGCCTTCGGCCATCACGGTGTGCGCCTTGCCGAGGAGGGACTTGCAGACGAGGGTCGTCCGCGCGCCCTTGGCCGCGGCCTCGATGGCGGCGCGCAGGCCGGCGCCGCCGGCACCGATGACGAGGACGTCGGTCTCGTGGGTCGTGAAGTCAGGCATGGGGAGCGATCAGAACAGGCGCAGGTCGGTCCAGGTGCCCATCGAGCACAGGCGCACGTAGATGTCGGAGAAGCCGACCCAGACGAGGCTCATCCACGCCCACAGCATGTGCTTGCGGTTGAGGGCGCTCACGCAGGTGTAGGCCTTCTGTTGGCCGGGGCTGGCGGAGAGGTGGTCCTTGCAGCCGCCCACGAGGTGCCGCAGCGAGTGGCAGCCGAGCGTGTAGCCGCCGAGCAGCACCACGTTGAGGGTGAGCACGAGCGTGCCGACGCCGAGGCCGAAGTGCTCCTGGCCGTCGGCGCCCGCGAACCAGCACGCCTTCCACGCGTCGTGCGCGAGGAAGAGGATGAACGCGAGCGCGACGTAGAGGAAGTAGCGGTGCAGGTTCTGCAGGATCAGCGGCAGGGTGCGCTCGCCCCAGTAGACCTTGCGCGGCTCGCCGACCATGCACGCGGGCGGGTCACCCCAGAAGGCCTTGTAGTAGGCGCCGCGGTAGTAGTAGCAGGTGAGGCGGAAGCCGGCGGGCGCCCACAGGATGAGGAGCGCCGGCGAAAAGGGCAGCCACGCCGGCCAGAAGGACGGCTTGGCGAACCACGCGTGCGGCGAGGAGCCGAAGACCTCCGGCGAGTAGAACGGCGAGAGGTAGTTGCCGAGGTGGTAGTGCTCGCCCTGGAAGGCCGCCCAGTTGGCGTAGATGAGGAACGCCGAGAGCGCGCACAGCGTGAGCAGGGGCGTCGCCCACCAGCGGTCGCGGCGCGCGGTCTTCAGGAACGGGCGCGGGGTGCGCAGGGGCGCGCGCGGGGCGAGGGTCGTCACGGGAGTGTGGTCAACGAGAGGGTCACCATCGCGGCGGTGGTCGAGATCGCCGAGGAGCCGGGAGCGGCGGCATCGAAGCGGTGCCGGCGCGCAGGGGCAAGAGTTCTTCCACGGCGGCAGCGGGGCTTGCGTCGCGTCGACGGAAGGGTATGCGACGAGGCATGCATCCAGGAGCCGTCGTCGCCGTGAGCCTGTTGGGCGCGTGCGCCCTCGCCCAGAAGCCGTCGCCGCCCTCAACCGCTTCATCCACCGCTGGGACCGTCGCGCTCGGCGCGCCCGAACTCGGTGCCGTCGCATGGGGTCGCGATCTCGTCGCCGCGCAGCGCGCGAGCGAGGCCGACGGGCGGCCGCTGTTCGTGCTCTTCCAGGAAGTGCCTGGTTGACAGACGTGTCAGGACTTCGGTCGAGGTCCCATGTCGCACCCGCTGCTCGTCGACGCCATCGAGACGCTCTTCCACCCGGTTCTCGTCTACAACAACAAGGAGGGCGACGACAAAGCCCTGCTGGCGCGCTTCGACGAGCCGGCGTGGAACAACCCCGTCGTGCGCTTCCTCGCCGCCGACGGCAAGGACGTGCTCGCGCGCGCCGACCGGATCTGGCAGCTCGCGCCGCTCGTCGCGCGCACCGTGGCCGCGCTCGCGGCGGCGAAGCGACCCGTGCCGCCGTGGCTCGCCCTGTTCGCCGCGGAGCAGGCAGAGGCGGGCACCGCGCGCGCGACCTTCGCGATGCACTGTTTCTGGGAAGGCGAGGCGCACCTCGGCGGGCTCGACGGCGTGCTCGGCACACGCGCCGCGTGGCTCGACGGCAAGGAAGTGGTCGAGGTCGTGTTCGACCCGACGCGGCTCACCTACGAAGACCTCCTGAACAAGGCACAGGGCATGGAGTGCGCGAGCACCGTGTTCGCGCGCGACGACGCCCAGATGGCCGTGGCGAAGGCCGCGGTCGCTGCGCGCGCGGTGCGCAGCGACGCCGACGCGAAGGACGCAGAGGCGAGCGACCAGAAGCACGCCCTGCGCGCTTCGCCGCTGCGGCACGTGCCGATGACGCCGGCGCAGGCGGTGAAGGTCAACGCCGCGCTCGCGGCGCAGGCCGACCCGGCGAACTGGCTGTCACCGGCCCAGCGTGACGCCGCCGAGCGCATCGCGAAGCTCGACGCGAAGCGGCGCGCGGCACTGCCGGTGCTGTTCGAGCGTGCCGACCTGCCGGGGGCGTTTGCGGAGTTGGCGGCGGGCCTCGCCAGGAAGGGTGAGTGAGGGGCCCTTCTTCTTCTTCTCTCTCCCCTGTCCCTCTCTCTCTCTCTCTCGTCTTCTCCTCTCTGTTCCGTCGTTCCGTCCTTCCGTGTCTCACGCGGCGCGGAGCGCCGCGCCCATGCCCATGTCTTTCCGGAGACATAGGCGCGGCGCTCCGCGCCGCGTGAGGCAGGGAAGGACGGAACGACGGAAGCAGAAGCAAAAAAGGAGAGGCACCATCAGGATCAGCGCGCCGCCAGCGCCTTCTCGACGGCTTCCTGCAGCCGCTTCTGATCGAGCGGGTCGCTGGTCAACAGGTTCATCGCCGCGATGTTGCCTTGACGGTCGATGACCATCGCCTGCGGCACCGCCTCGATGTTGTAGCGCAGCGCCGGATGGGTGAGCCAACCCTTGCCGTCGCACACCTGCGGCCACGGGATCTTCCTTTCCTTCACGAACGCGGCGTGCTGCGCGGCGTCGTCGTCGAGCGAGATGGTGAGGATCGCGAGCCCGCGCGCGGCGTCGTCGGCGTACAGGCGGAGCAGGGACTCCGTGGCCGTCGGCGCGCGGTCGGACCACGCGGCAGTGAAGTCGAGGACCAGGACCTTGCCGGCGTGCTCGGCGAGCGTCGTCGTCTTGCCGTCGGTGGTCTGCAGGGTGAGCGGGACGGGCGGCTTGCCGACCTCGTGCTTGGCCGCGGCGGCGTGGTCGCGCGCGATGCCACCCCAGGTCGTCGTCGGGTAGTCGGCGGCGAGCTTCTCGATCGCCTTGTAGTAGGCGTCGTCGGCGCGGTCTTCGCGCTCGCGCAGGGCGGCCGCCTGGTACCAGCGCACGCGCGCGCGCTCCTCGTCGTCCTTCGCGGCGGCGAACGCGTCGTCGAAGATCTTCTCGCCCTTGGCGACCTCGCGCAGCGAGGTCATGAGGTGCATGCCGACGGCGACCTTCTCCTCGAACGGTGCGGGTCGCGCGATCGCCGCGTCGATCCAGGCGGCGCGCTGCGCGGTCATGCCGAGCGCGGTGGCCAGCTCGGCGCCGGCGATGAGGGCCATGGGCGGCGCGTCGTCGACCTCGAGCGCGGCGAGCGCGGTCCTGGCCTTGTCGGTCGCGCGCAGGTTCATGTAGGTGTCGACGAGTTGCAGGCGTCCGTTGAACCGGTCGTCGCCCTTCGCCTCGTGCTCGAGGAAGCTCGCGAGTTCGGTGGCGAAGTCGGCGAGGACCTTCTCGATCGCCTCGCGGCGCTGCGGCGAGCGTTGCGCGGTCTGGAAGCGCTCGGCCATACCCATGCGGAGCGTTGCGAGGGTGCGCGGGGGGGCGGGGTCCTGCGCGGTCAGGGCTGCCAGCAGGAGGGTGAAGGCGCAGACAGGTGCAGCGTTCATGCGGTTCGTTCCTCGCCGCTACGTTAGGCTCCTGTTGCTCATGACACTAGCCCGAGCGGTGTTGGCGACGGAGGCGCTGCGCATCGAGCGGCCGGCGGCGGGTCTCGCGCTCGAGCTGCCGCCGCTTTCGCTGCGAGCCGGCGACGCGTGCGCGCTGCTCGGGCCGTCCGGGGTCGGGAAGAGCACCGTCCTGGACGCCCTGCTCGAGCTGGCCCCCGGGGACGTGACCTGCGTCGGGGCGCGATCCTTCGACGACGCGCCGGTGCCCGCGCACGGCACGGAGGCGTGGCGACGCTGGCTGCGCCACGACATCGTGCTCGTGGCGCAGGATGCACGCGCCGCGCTCGACCCACTGCAGCGGCTGCTGGTGCAGGTACAGACCGCGACCGACGCGAGCGCGGCCGACGCGGCGGCGGCGATGGTGGAACTCGGCGTCGAAGATACCGAGGCGCTGCTTCGTCGCTACCCGCACGAGGTGTCCGGCGGGCAGGCGCAGCGGGTGCTGCTCGCCATCGCGCTGCTGCGCCGCGCGCGGCTCGTGGTCGCGGACGAACCCACCGCGAGCCTCGACGGTGCGCGTCGGCGCGAACTCGTGGCGGCACTGGCGACGCTGCGCGCGCAGGGCGCGGCAATGCTGGTCGCGACGCACGACGCGACCTTCGTGACCATGCTCGGGGCGCAGGCGCTCACGCTCTCGGCCGACGGCGTGCGCGTCGGGCTTGCACCGGCGCCGGTCTGGCCGTCGCCGCCACCGCTCGCCGCCGATCCGCCGGTGGTGCTCACGGCGCGCGGCGTCGGCGTGCGCCGCGGCGGCCGGCACGTCGTCGCCGACCTCGACCTCACGCTGCGCGCCGGCGAGGTGCTGGCGGTGGTGGGGCCGTCGGGCGCCGGCAAGACGTCGCTCGCCTTCGCCTTGGCCGGGCTGTGCGCGCACGACGGTGAAGTGCTGCGGCCGCGCGGACGCGGCGCCGTGCAGTACCTCTTCCAGGATGCCTACGCATCGCTCACGCCCGGGCGTTCGATTCGCTCACTCGCGCGCGAGACCGCACCGGACGACGCGAGCGTGGCGCAGTTGGCGGCGCCGCTCGGCCTCGGCGCGGAGCTGCTCGCGCGGCCGGCGAGCGCGCTGTCGGGAGGCGAACGGCGCCGCGCGGCGTTGCTGCGCAGCTTGACCGTGGCTCCCGCGGTCCTGATCCTGGACGAGCCGACGGCATCGCTCGACGGAGCGACCTCGGTCGAAGTGATGGAGACGATCATGAACCTGCTCAGCACCACACGCATGGCGTGCGTCCTGATCACCCACGACGAGACCCTCGCCGTCGCCGCGGCGCATCGGATCCTGCGTCTCGATGCGGGTCGGTTGCAGGAGGAAGCCGCATGCTGACCTGCGCCCTGCTGGCGGCCGGCGCGCTGCTCGCGCCGCAAGACGCGGCGAGCGACGCGAGCCTCGGCTTCACGACGATGACGAACGGGCTCGCGTACCGCGTGGTCGACGTGCCGGACGCGACGCACGCCGCGATCGTGGCGGCGGTGCGCGTCGGCGCGTGGCACGACCCGGCGGGCAAGACCGGGCTCGCACACGTCGTGAGCGTGGTGCTCGGGCTGGCCCAGGCCGAGCGGCCGGAGGCGGAGCGCTGGACCGTGACGCCGTCGGGGCCGGCGACCTACCTCACCGCCACCTGCCCGCGCGCGGACGTGCGCGCGCGCACGGAGGAGATGCTGCGCCTGCTGCTCGGCGACCTGAAGCTGAGCGACGATGTCTTCGATCGCGCGCGCGCGATGGCCGTGCTGCGCGCGGACGACTTCCAGGAGCTGATCCCCGGCCCGCGCCAGGTCGAGGTCGCGCGCCGCCTGACCGCGGCCGGCACGCCGGCGGGGAAGCAGTTCTTCGGCGTGCCCGAGGAGATGCGGTCGATCACCCGCGCCGAGGTCGAGGCGTGGATCGCGGCGCGGTTCCGCCCCGCGCACACGAGCCTCGTCGTGCTCGGGGCGGCGACGGGGACCGGCGTCGACGAGTTGCTGCGCGACGCCGGCGGTGCACTCGAGGACGCACGGACGCCGACCGCAGCGGCGGAACCCACCGTGCACGACACGGCTCCGCCGATCCTGCGCGAAGCAGAGCATCCGAAGCTGCGCGGTCCGTTCGCGACCGTCGTGATCAAGGCGCCGCCGCCCGACGGTCGCGAGTGGTTGCCGTTCCTCGTGGCGATGGGCGTGGTCAATGCGCGCTGCCACGCGACGTTCGGACCCTACCGCGGGCGCGAGCCGGAGGCGGGGCTCCCGTACTTCTGGTTCAACTACCGGCGCGGCGAGGGCTTCGCGATGTTGAGCCGGCGCGGTCCCGACGAGGCGTCTGCGGACGGTCCGTGCGCCGAGCTGCGCGTGCTCCTGCGCCGGCTGCGCACGCAGGCCCCGGCGCTGGACGAGGTGGCGCGCGCGACCCTCGATGTCGCGTCGTCGCTGATGCTGCCTCCGTACGGCCAACAGCTCGCCGACATGGCCCGCTATCCGCAGTTGCTGGGCCCGCGCGCGGAGGTGCTGGCGGCCTCGCACGTGCTCGGCTGGTCGGCGACGCTGCCGGCCGACGTCGGCAAAGTGCTCGTGAACGACGTCTTCGCCGTGCTGCAGGCCCGGCTCGCCGACGACAACCTCACCTGGCTCACGTTGACGGCGCCGCCGAGTCCACTGAAGCGCTGATCGTCGCGAAGTACGACGGTCGGCCCCCTGAAGCCGCGCCGGGCGCGGTGCCGATGAAGCATGCAGCACCATGGGCTTCATCAACCTCGCCGAGAAGACCATCAACGCCAAGCTCGTCTACTACGGCGTTGGCATGGGTGGCAAGACATCGAGTCTGCAGGCCGTGCACGGCTTCATGGTCGCGCGCAACGAGGTGCAGCTCGTCTCGATCAAGACCGAGGGCGACGCGACCCTGCTCTTCGACTTCCTGCCCATCAACCTGGGGATGGTCGAGGGGTTCAAGATCCGGGTGCAGGGCTACACGGTGCCCGGCCAGCCCAAATACCGCCTGATGCGCAAGTACGTGCTGTCAGGAGCGGACGCGGTGGTCCTCGTCGTCGACAGCGAACGGAGCCGGCTCCAGGAGAACCTGCAGTCGCTGGCGTCGCTCAAGGAGAACCTGATCGCCAACAAGCTCGATCCGGACAAGATCCCGATCGTCGTGCAGTACAACAAGCGCGACCTCGACGACATCCTGAGCGAGGAGGAGCTGGACGCGCACTTCCGGTTCCGGCCCGACATCGTGTCGTTCCCGAGCGTCGCGCGCGACGGCCAGGGCGTGTTCGAGGCGTTCACGCGCGCGGTGGGATCGATGGTGGAGTCCCGCATCCGCCACTACGGGCTGGGCCGCAGCGGCGTGGAACCCGGCGACGTCGCCAACGGCGCGATGGCGAAGCTGTGGGAGATCCACGACCGCGTGCGCGGGATCGACCGCAGCAAGGCGACGCCGCGCCTCGAACTCGACGTGGTCGACGAGTCGGTGGCGGCCGCGCGGGTGGAATTCGAGCGGAAGGTCGATTCGCTCGCGGAGGCCGGCGACGCGGTCCTGTCGGAGGCGGAACTCGCGTTCGAACTCGGCGAGCAGGCCCTGCAGGAGATGGTGCAGCAGGCGCCGGAAGTGGTCGATGGCGACCTGCTCGCGGGCGATCCCGACGGCCTGCTCGACAAGACGATCCGTTCGAACATCGACCTCGCGGAGCGCTACGGCGAACTCGACCAGCGGCGGATCCTGCTGGAGCGCAAGACCCGCGAGCTGGTGGAGAGCGCGCAGAACGCGGTGCACGACCTCAACCGGCCGCTGGCGGCGATCAAGCTGTTCCTGTCGGCCCTGAACAAGGGGATGTTCGGCGCGCTTCCCGACAAGGCGCGCGGCGGCGTCGACAACAGCCTGGCCGCGGTGCGGCACATGGAAGGCCTCATCCGCGACCTCGTCGACAGCTCGAGGCTCGATCACGATGGCGTGAAGCTCGACTTCGTCGAGGTCGACCTCATGGCGCTCGTGGCGGAGGTGATCCGCACCCTGCGCGGCGAGATCTGGGCGACGCACGTGCGCCTGCGCGTCGAGCCGCTGCCGGTGGTCGTCGCGGACCCGTGGGCGCTCACCAAGGTGTTCGTCAACCTGCTCGGCAACGCGATCCAGTACCGCCACCCGGAGCGCGACCCGCGCATCGGCATCTCGGCGGCGGCCGCGGCGGACGCCTGGGAGATCGTCGTCGCCGACAACGGGATCGGTATCCCGGCCGCCGACCAGCCGCGCCTGTTCCGGCGCTTCGAGCGCGGCAGCAACGTGGCGGAGGTGTCCGGCACCGGGCTCGGGCTGCACATCGTGCGGGAGGTCCTGTTCGGCCACGGCGGCCGGGCGTGGCTGGAGTCGGTCGAAGGGGAGGGGTCGCGCTTCCACCTGCTGCTGCCGCGCGAGCCGAAGCAACCGGCGCATTGCGCGCTGAGCTCGACCGCCGCCGCCGCCGACCTCTGACCCGCCGTCTTGGCCAGCGCCGCGGCGCTCCTGGCTTCACTTCCCCCTCGCCCTATCATGGGCGCCATGCTCGCCCGGACCGCCCCCAAGGGGGCACGCCCTCGGCTTCGTGACCTGCGGCACGTGCCCGTGTTGCCGTCGATGATCACGCTCGGCAACGTGTTCTTCGGCTTCCTGGCCATGGCCAAGGTCGCCGACGCCGCGCTCGCCAACTCCGCCCCGCCAGTGCTGGCGAATGCCCTGCCGATCTTCGAGGTGGCGGCGCTGCTCGTGTTCGTGGCGATGGTGTTCGACGCGATCGATGGCATGGTCGCGCGGCTCACCAACCAGGCCACCAAGTTCGGCGCGCAGCTCGACAGCCTGGCCGACGTGGTCACCTTCGGCGTGGCCCCGGCGTTCATCGCCAAGAACCTGCTCGAGTTCGCGGGGCGCACGGAGCCGCACCTCATCGCGCTCAAGCCGAAGATGTTCTACGGGGCGGCGGTGATCTACGTGCTGTGCGCGGCCATGCGGCTGGCGCGCTTCAACGTCGAGACGACGAGTGCGGATGCCGACGACCACCGCGAGTTCCGCGGGCTGCCGTCACCGGCGGCGGCGGCGGTGGTGTGCGCGATGGTCGCGTTCTTCGCCGCGCCGGCGCAGGAGCACGCCTTCAGCCGCGCGATCCTTCCCGAGGGCTGGGACGACCTCCTGCTGTGGGCGTTGCCGGTGGCGCTCGCACTGCTGGGGCTCCTGATGGTGAGCCGGTTTCCGTATCCGCACCTCGTCAACAGCGTGTTCCAGCGCCGGCACTCGTTCCCGTTCCTCGCGACGCTCGTGGTGTTCGTCGTGGTCGCGGCGCTCGAGTGGCAGTTTGCGCTGCTGTCCCTGACGCTCGCGTACGTGGCCTCCGGCATCGGACTCGGGCTCTACCGTCTGTTGACCCGGCGCACGATGGATCCACCACCAAGCGACGGCACCGACGACGACGACGGACCCGAACTCGAACCCGTCGCGCCGCGACTCAACTGATGCGAGAAGTGATCGCCTACCTCGGGGTCGGCGCGAATCTCGGCGACCGCGCGGTCGCCATCGAGTCGGGGCTCGCCGCGCTCGCCGCGGTGCCGGGCGTGCGCGTGCTGGCGTGCTCGTCGCTCCGCGAGACGGAGCCGGTGGGGGGACCGCCGCAGGGCCGCTACCTGAACGGTGCCGTGCGGGTCGCGACGAACCTTCCGGCGGCGGCGCTGCTGGCGGCTTGCAAGGCGATCGAGCGGAGCCTGGGACGCGCGCCGGATGCACCGCGCAACCATCCGCGTCCGCTCGACCTCGACCTGCTGCTGTTCGGAGACGAACGGATCGACACGCGCGACCTGATCGTGCCCCATCCGCGCCTGCACGAACGCGAGTTCGTGCTGGCGCCGCTGCGGGAACTGCGCGTCGACGTCGATGCGCTGCCGCGCCCGGAGCGACCGCGCGTCCTGCGCGCGCCCGACGCGTTCGCGACGCTGTGCACGCAGTGGCTGAGCGGGGGATGCTCCGTGGGCCTCGTCCCGACGATGGGCGCGTTGCACGAGGGCCACGCCTCGCTCGCTCGCGCCGCGCGTGCCGAGTGCGATCGCGTCGCGGCGACGATCTTCGTCAACCCGTTGCAGTTCGCGCCGCACGAGGACCTGGCACGGTACCCGCGCACGCTCGACGCCGATCTCGACCTGCTGCGCACGATCGGGGTCGATGCAGTGTTCGTACCGGAGCCGGAAACGATGTACGGCCCCGGCTTCGCGAGCCACGTGGCGGTCGGGCGCGAGGCGCAGGGGATGGAGGGCGCGATGCGCCCCGATCACTTCGCCGGCGTGGCGACGGTCGTGGCGAAGCTGCTCGTGCTGGCGCGGCCGACGCGCGCGTACTTCGGCGAGAAGGACGGCCAGCAGCTCGCCGTGATCGAGCGGCTGGTGGTGGACCTCGGCTTCCCGACCCAGGTGCGTCGCTGCCCGACGGTGCGCGAGGCGGACGGTCTCGCGCTGTCCAGCCGCAACGTCTTCCTGCAGCCCGACGATCGCGCGGCGGCGCCGGTCCTGCACCGCGCCCTGCTCGCCGTGCGCGCGGCGTACGCCGCGGGTGAGCGCGACCAAGCTACTCTCGCAGCGCTCGGCCGCCGCATGGTGCAGGCGCAGCCGCGCGCCGCCCTGGACTACTTCGAGGTCGTCGATGGCCGCGCCTTCGTCGCGGCGCGCTTCGGACCGAGCGGGCGCACGACGCGCCTCATCGACAACCTGCGGCTCGCCGCCGACGCATGACCACGCTGCGCCTGTGCGCGCCGGCGAAGGTGAACCTCGGCCTGCGCGTGGTCGGTCGCCGCGCCGACGGCTACCACCTGCTCGACACGACGTTCCATGCGCTGCAGCTCCACGACGTGCTGCGCCTGCATCCGGCGGACACGCTGTGCCTCGACGTGCGCGGCGACGGTGGCGGCCTGCCGATGCCGGCGGCGGACGACAACCTCGTGCTGCGGGCGGCGCGGGCATTCGCGCGCGCCACGAGCAAGACGGTGACCGGCCGCTTCGAGCTCGAGAAGCGCATCCCCGCCGGCGGTGGCCTCGGCGGCGGCAGTTCGGATGCAGCGGCCGCGTTGCTCCTGCTGCAGCATCGTGCCGGTCATCCGCTCGCCGCCGAGACGCTCGCGTCGCTCGCGCTCTCGCTCGGTGCGGATGTGCCGTTCTTCTTGCGCGCGGGCACCCAGCGCGCGGCGGGCGTGGGCGAAGTCCTCTCGCCGTGCTCCCCGCCGGCGGAGACCCACTTCGTCCTGCTCCTGCCCCCGTTCGGCACGTCGACGGCAACGGTGTTCAAAAACTATCGAGCGGAATTGACGATCGCTGGACCGATCGCTAGCATCCCGCCCGATAACCCTGGTCCCATCAAGGGATTAAGCGGTTCTCATCGGCAGGGCAGCTGGTGGCGCAACGACCTGGAGGCGGCAGCGATGGAGCTCCATCCGGAGCTGGCACGGATCCGTGCCGGCGCGGAGACGATGGCCCGTCGGCCGGTCTTGATGTCGGGGAGCGGGTCGACCCTGTTCCTGGCGCTCACCGAGGCCGGCGAAGCCGCGCGACTGGCTCGCGACCTCGCCTCGCTCGCGCCGGGACTGCGCGTGGTGCACACCACGACCGCCGACACAGCGGTGGGTTGCCGCGTGCCGGTCTGCGAGGCGACCCCGCGCTGATCGGCGGAGACGGTGGGGCGAGGCGGGATGGCGTCGTCGTCCGATCGACGGCGCGCGCAGGAGGCGAGGAGTGAAGATCACCGAGGTCCGCATCAAGCTCAGCACCGATTCCCGCAGCAAGCTGCGCGGCTACTGCAGCGTGACGTTCGACGACGAGTTCGTGGTCCGCGACCTCAAGATCATCGAGGGGGCGCGGGGCCCGTTCATCGCGATGCCGAGCCGCAAGCTCAGCGACCGGTGTCCCCGTTGCTCCGGCAAGAACCAGCTGCAGTCCAACTTCTGCCAGCAGTGCGGAGTCCGTCTGCCGGCCGACCGCGGCCTGCGCGACAATCAGGGCCGGACGCGGCTGCACGCCGACCTCGCGCACCCGGTCAACGCCGCGTGTCGGATCGCCCTGCACAACGCGGTCGTGAAGGCCTTCCTCGACGAGCTCGAACGCTCGAAGATGGACGGCTACGTGCCCGCGACGTTCGACGACCTCGATGACCTCCACGACCACACCGACGAGGAATACATCGCCGACCTCACGCGGCGGCAGCGCGAGGCCGCGCGCCCCGAGAGCGAAGCCGACGGCAGCGCGGCGGCGCAAGACTGACGCAGCGCCGACCGTCGCGGTCGTCGGACCCGGCCGCGTCGGGCAGGCGCTCGCGCGGCACCTTCGCGAGCAGGGGTGTCGTTTGCTGGGCTTCCACGGGCGGACGCCTGCGTCGTGTGCGGCCGCGGTCCGGTTCGCGGGTGGACGCGTGCTTGCGCAGGCGCGCGACCTCGCGGTCGCCGACGTGGTGCTGCTGACCGTCTCCGACCGCGAGGTGGCGCGCGTCGCTTCGACCCTGGCGAAGTCCGCCGCCGTCGGCGCCGGATCGCTCTGGGTGCACGCGAGCGGCAGCCTGGGCCTCGCGGTCCTGGCTCCGCTCGCCGCCGCGGGCGCGCGGACGGGGAGCCTGCATCCGCTCCTTCCCTTTCCCAGCGCGCGCATCGGCTACGCGCTTCTGCCGGGGAGCGCGGCCGGCATCGCTGCCTCTGCCGGATCCCTGCCGCGGGTGCGCGCGCTGGCTCGCCGTGCCGGGCTCGTTCCGATCGACGTGCACGCCGTCGATCGCGCCCGCTACCACGCCGCGTGCGCGCTCGTCGCCAACGGCATCACCACCCTGTGCGGGATGGCGAGCCGCTGGCTCGCCGACGTCCCGGACGGCAAGCGCCTCATCGTGAGCCTGCTGCGCGGCGTGACCGGTGCGGTGGATGCGGTGGGCGCGGCCAACGCGCTCACCGGCCCGGCGGCCCGCGGCGACGTCATCACCCTGCGGGCGCACCTGTCGGCACTGCGCGCCCGCCCCGCCGCCGACCTCCGGCTCTACGCCGCGGCGATGCAGGCCGCCGCGCGCGCTGCCCACGCCGGCGGCGGCCTGTCGGCGCGGGAACTGCGCGACGTGCGCAGCGCGCTGCGCCGGTGGCTCCGTGACTGAGGTCATCGCCACGGTCTTCGCCGACGGGGAAGCGGCCGTGTCCGCCGCCCGGAGCGCGGCGATCCAGGGCGCCGACTGGATCGAACTCCGCTTCGATCGCTGGCCGAAGGCCCGCGACCCCAAAGACCTCGTCGCGCGCGTGTCGCTGCCGGTGATCGCGACGTGTCGCGTCGACCGCGACGGCGGGGCGTTCACCGGGACGCTGGCCGACCGCCGCATCCTCCTGCAACGCGCGCTGGCCGGTGGTGCCCGCGGCATCGACATCGAGGACTGGGAGGAATGGGAGCCGGCGCCGCGGCCTCCGCTGGTGATCCGGTCGCACCACAACCTCACCGGCGTCGGCCGCGACCTCCCGGCACTGCGCGACCGGCTGCTGGCGATGGGGGCCGACGTGGCGAAGCTCGCCGTGACGGCGCCCGACCTCGCCGACGCCGCGCCGGTCCTCGAACTGCTCGCCGGCACGGAGCAGGAGACGTCGCCGACGGTGGCGTTCGCGATGGGACGGTCGGCGGCCGCGAGTCGCGTGCTGAGCTGTGCGCTCGGGGCGCCGTTCGCCTACGCCAGTCCCGGGGACGACGGGTCCGGCGTGGGGCAACTGTCGATCGACGTCATGCGCGGGGTGTACGGGGTTCAGCGTCTCGGCACGACCACCGCGATCTACGGGCTGCTCGGCAACCCGGCCAACCACTCGCTGGGTCCGTGGCTGCACAACCGGGTGTTCCGGTCGCTGGGCCTCGACGCGGTGTACGTGCCGTTCGAGACGGCCCGTCCCGACCAGGTGTTGGCGATGCTGCCCCGGCGCCGACTCCGGGCCTTCTCGGTGACTGCCCCGTACAAGGAACTCATGGCGCAGGCTTGCCACTCGCTCGACGCGGGGGCGGCGGCCACGGGCGTGGTCAACACGGTGCTGTTCGACGCGCACGGCCAGGTTCGCGGCTGCAACACCGACGTGGTCGGCGTGCGCGAGGCGCTCGCCGGCGCGGGCGTCGCGCGCCCCCGTCGTGCCGGTGCCGCAGCGGTGGTGCTCGGCGCGGGTGGGGCAGCGCGCGCGGCGGTGGTGGTGCTCGCGGAGATGGGCTTCGCGGTGACGATCCTCGCGCGCACGCTCGAACGCGTCCGCGCCTTCGCCCGGGCGCGCGGCGCGCAAGTGGGTGCGCTGCGGGCCGACGTGCAGCGCGGCCTCGCGCCCGAGGTGGTCGTGAACGCCACGCCCGTCGGCCAGGTGGGCGGTGCCACCGAGGGTCTGCTCCCCGTGCCCGATTGGCAGCCCGCGCCGCGGACCGTGGTCTTCGACATGGTCTATCGCCCTTCGATCACACCGCTCCTCGTCGCGGCGGAGCTGGGGGGGGCGGTGCCAGTCTCCGGACTCGAGATGTTCCTCGCGCAGGCCCAGGAACAGGTCCGCCTGTTCACGGGGGAGACGGTGCCGCGCGAGCGGCTCCGGACCTTCCTGGCGGGGGTCTTGTGACCCTCGCCAAGGTCGCCCTGGTCGGCCCGCGCGGGGTGGGGAAGTCGACCATCGGCGCGGCGCTGGCGGTCCGTCTCGGCCAGGAGTTCGTCGATACCGATCTCGATCTGGCGCGCCGCGTGGGCATGCCCGCGGGCTCGTTCCTGGCGCAGTGCGGCGAGGCGGCATTCCGACAGGCGGAGGCCGAGGTCGTGCTCGCGGCGCTGGCCGCGCCCGGGTCAGCGGTGCTCGCGCTCGGCGGCGGCGCGGTCGTGATCCCGGAGGTGCGTGTCGCGCTCCGGGCACCGGCTGTGTTCACCATCTGGCTCGACGCCGCGCCGGCGGTCCTGGTGGAACGTATGGCGTTGGCGCCAGGGACGCGCCCGCCGCTCACCGGATTGCCGTTGGCGCAGGAGGTCGAGGCCACCCGCAGCCGTCGTGCGGCCTTCTATCGAGACGTCGCGCGAGTCCGACTGGAGACCTTTCCCGCAAATGTCGATGCATGCGTCGTCGAGCTCCTCGCTAAGATCGACGCGGCTCGCCGCGCGTCGTGACGGCGCGTCGCCGATCGGTCAGGATCGGGCGCGTGCTCACGAATGCGGCGAGTCGAACGCGAGTCTCTTCTCGGACACGGTGGTGGGGCGCCGGCAGCCCCGCGAGCCATCCCGGGATTTCCAGGTCCGGTTCCCGCAGACACCCCCGATGCGCTTTCTCTCGGTCGCCTTCGCTCTCGCGGTGTGGTCCGCCGCAGCGTCGGCGCAGACCCAGCCCGGAGAGATCGAACGGCTGCGCAGTGAACTGATGCAGCCGGGGCCCGAGGCGCGGCTCGGGCGCGAGGCGGCGATCGAGGCGCTGCTCACCCGCAAGGACCCGCCTGCGCACGCCGTGCTCCATGAGATGCTCGGGCGAGGCACCGATCCCGACGACGTGTCGCGGTCGATCCTCATCCAGCTCCGTCGCAAGCTCGCCAACCCCGCCGACCCGGTGTTCGGCAACGCCGACCGCGAACGGGCGATCCCGCGCAGCTATCTCCCCGCGTTTGCCCGCTTCTTCGATCCCAAGCGGGCCGACGCGACGGCGGCGCTGCACGAAGACGTGCGCGAGTGCCTGATGGCACTCTCCCCGCTCGACCGCCGGCGCGGCTTCGAGGATCTGCTGAAGAGCGACGAGTCCGGGCTTCGCGTTGCTTCGCTGCTGGCCGCCGCACGCTGTCGCGATCTCGGGCTCGCCCCCGTGATCGCCGCCGCGCTCGAACTGCCCGACGTCGCGTCGACCGCAAGCGACGCCCTGCGCCTGCTCACGTTCTCCGAGGGGCTCTCGACGAAGGCGACGTTCGACGAGTGGTGGGCGCAGAACTCGAATCGGACCTACGTGCAGCTCGCCGAGGACGCGGCCAGACGGGCGCGCGACGCGCAGGCCGCAGCACAACAACGCGCCGACCTGCGCCTCGGCGACACGATGGCCGATCTGGTCGAGGCGTGGGTGACTCGCGAGGACGTGCCGTGGGCGAAGGTCGCAGACCGCGTTCTCGCGGACGACCCGCGTGGCAGCCAGGTGGCGTGCCTCAAGCGGCTGCGCGACGTGCTGGCCCGTCAGGCGCGCGTGGGGGGGGGCGCGGCGGATCGACAGGCGTTCCTGCAGCGACTCCAGTCGCTGGCCAAGTCCGCGACCGGACCGGACCGGCAGGCCCTGCTGCTCGAGGTCACCGCATACCTCGTGTTGCCCACCGACGACAAGCTGCGCGCCGACATGGTCGCCGACCTCGTGGCAGCGCTGCACAGCGACAGTGCCGTGGTGCGGCGTGCGGCCCTGCAGGGACTGGCGCGCTTCCCGACCGCATCCACCATCGACGAGATCGTCGATGTCGGCACGCACGCGCGCGCGGCCGGCGATCAGGCCGTCCTCGCCGCCGCGCTCGCGACCCTCGGCAGCCCCGACTGGCGCGCCCCGGGCGAGCCGACGCTGCTGCCGTGGCTCGCGCTGCTGCGGGATGTTCTTCGCGACCCGAACCTGTCCGAGCAGATGCACGAGGCCGCACTCTCGGTGCTCGAGAAGCGCACCGTCGACGACCGTCCGCTGCCGGAGGCCTTCGACTTCGCCGTGGAACTGGTGGGTGACCGCAAGCAGCCGCCGGTGGTCCGCGAGCGGGCGATGCTGATGCTCGTGCCGTACTCGTTGGCCGCCGAAGGGCAGGCGGATCGCTACGTTCGGACGATGCTCGCGCACCTGGCCGACCCGGAGCGTCGCGTGCGCCTCAAGGCCGCGCAGCTCCTGCAGACCCTGCCCAAGCACGCGGGCGGGGTGGTGGCGTGGCGGGAGGACGTGTTCAAGCACGTCGGCCTGCGCCTCGTCGAGGAGACGGAGGAGGGCGTGCTCCGCGCCCTCGTCAACTGCCTGGAGCGGCAGATCGATGCCGACAACCCCGATCGCGGGCCGGTGATCTCGCGCTTCTGTCTCGCGCTCGAGGAGATGGCGAAGTCTGCGATCAACGGTAGTCGGCGCGCGCTCCTGGTGAGCGCGCTCGCGGGTCAGGCGGCGACGCAGGGGCTCGACACGATGCTCTGGATCCGCGCCGGCGAGACGCTCGCGCAACTGGGTGAGCGCCGCGATCTGCGCAACGTCATCGACCGCCAACGGCCGCTGGCGCTCCTCGAACGCGAAGCGGGCCGCCCGGAGGTCACCATCCGGGCCCTCGATCTCATGGTGAGCACGGCACTGCTCAAGCCCGCGGGCGAGCGCTGGCAGGATCTGCAGCGCGAGGCACGCGACACGCTCGTGGCGATCGAGAACCTCGGCAAGCTGCGGCCCGGCATCCAGCCCGCGACCCGGCTGTTGCAGCTCGAATTGCTCGCCGGGCTGGGACAGGCGACAGACGTGCTCCGACTGGGGCCGGCATCACTCCAGGAAGTACCCTTCGCCGCGGCAGACCGGGCCCGCGTCGGCATCCTTCTCGCGCGAGCCCACATCGCTCTCGAGCAGGTCGACAAGGCGATCCCGATCGTGGAGGCGGGCATCCCGGCCGCGGACGCGGCCGACCTCCTGCGGCTACGCGAGGAGATCGCGCTGGCGTTGCAACGCAAGGGCGACCTCGCCATGGCGTTGACCTGGATGGTCGACGTGCTCGGCCAGACCCCGGAGCGCGACTCCTCCTACGCGCGCCGGTATCTCCGTCGCGTCGAGATCGAGTTCCTCACCAACCCCGAACTCCGGCTCACCTCGCTGCAGCGGCTGCAGGAGAAGGAAGCGCTCTTCACCGCGAGCGACGCGCCTGCCGACCTCCGCAAGCAGTACGACGATCTGAAGCGCTTGATCGGCGGAACCGGGGGCTGAGGGCGCGGGCGGGCGCAGCCGCGAACTCTCGCGTCGGCTTGGAAGTCTTGCTTGCGCTCGAAAGGGACCGCGCTATCTTCCGCGCCTCACCCAACGCGGGGTGGAGCAGTCCGGTAGCTCGTCGGGCTCATAACCCGAAGGTCGTAGGTTCAAATCCTGCCCCCGCTACCAGAACGACGCGGGCCCGGCGCGCAGCGCCGGGCCCGCTTTCGTTCTGGCATGGGTAGAGGAATTGGTGTCCCCCGCCCACCGCTGGCGCGGTGGCCGTGGAGGACGGCAAATCCTCGGCTGCTAGCCCTCAGACCAGCGTGAAAGTCTGCGTTCTTTCTCGAAGAACGTAAGCCCG
>CAYQMF010000130.1:0-18493 GCA_964418595.1 uncultured candidatus Brocadiaceae bacterium | reverse complement strand
AGATCGTGCAGCTCCGTCGCTTCAACGACGACGGTGGCGCGATGACGGAGCTGGGCCGCCTGCTGCAGGGCAAGCACAAGCAGCTCGAAGGCTTCGAGGTGAAGCAGGTCAACTACTCGACGATGGAGCCGGGGGTCACCAAGGCCTACCACATGCACCATCGCCAGACCGACGTCTGGTTCGTGCCGCCGCACGACAAGATGCTGCTCGTCCTGCACGACGCGCGGCAGGGCTCACCCACGGAAGGCGTGACCATGCGTCGCGTGCTCGGCGACGGCAACAGCCAGCTCGTGCGGATCCCGCCGGGCGTCGCGCACGGCGTGCGCAACATCAGCACCAGCACGGCGCGCATCATCTACTTCGTCGACGTGCAGTTCTCCCCCGACAAGGGCGAGTGCGACGAGGGGCGGCTGCCGTGGGACTACCTCGGCGCCGACATCTGGGAGATCCAGCGCGGGTGAGAGGCTGTGAGAGAAGCCAGAATACAGCCTCTCAGCATGTCCCTGGCGGCCGCCTCCGCGGCCGCGTCAGAGCCTGAGAGAGGGTTCTTTCTCAGGCTCTGAGAGCTCAGCTCTCCGCCAACGCCGCCGCCAGCGTTCGTCCCCCGCTCCAGTCCGGGACGAGGCTCACGTCGCGCGGTCGGCTCGGATCGCCACGCTCGGCCGCGCGCAGGTCGAGGCCGGGCAGCGGGTGCACGGCGAGGAACCGCTCGCCCAACTCGAAGCGCGACACCCGCTCCGTCCCGGCGGCGTGGACGATGCCGGTACGCGTCGGATCCAGCGCCAGTTCGACCACGGCGCGCGCGGCGTCGCTCACGTGCAACGGCGTGCGGAACTCGTCGGTGAACAGCGTCACGCGCCGGGCATTGGCGTGCGCGTCCCGCAGCATGTCGGTCGCCCCGCGCCGGCCATCGAAGCTCCGGCCGAACAACAGCGGCAGGCGCACGACGAGTCCGCCCCGTGTCGTGAGCACGGCGCGCTCCGCGGCTGCCTTGGTCGCGCCGTACGCGCTGCGTGGAGCCGGGCGCGCGGCCCGTGTGTACGGCGCCGCCGCGCCATCGAAGACGAGGTCGGTCGAGGTCATCACCACCCGCGCGCCGCTGGCGCACAGTGCCGCCGTCGCCTCCACGTTGGTCCGGTGCGCCAGCTCCGGGTCGGCCTCGCAGCTCGCGATCCTCGCCAGCGCGGCGGCGTGCACGATCACCTCCGGCTGGATGGGACCGACCGCGGCCGCGATCGCGGCCGGGTCGGCGAGGTCGAGAACGAGGTCCTGCGAATCACGGCCTGCGGTGAACAACTCGATGTCCGGCACGCCACGCAGGGCCTCCTCGAGGTAGTGGCCCAGGTAGCCCGATGCACCGGTCAGCAGCACGCGCGTTCGCCCGTCCATCGCGGCCGAGTGTAGGCCCGATCGCGGCGGGCATGTAGCCATCTGCGCAGGCCGAGCGGTGGCCGAGCTTCGCCCGGCCACCGCTCGGCTATGATCCCGCGCCGCAGATGCAGCCTGTTCGCACCCAGTCCGTGAGCGTCGGTAGCGTGAGGTTCGGTGGTGACGCACCGCTCGCCCTGATCGCCGGCCCCTGTGTCATCGAGAGTCGCGAGCACGCCATGGGCCACGCGGAGTCGATCGCCGAGATCTGCCGCGACCTCGATGTCCCGCTGGTCTTCAAGAGCTCGTTCGACAAGGCCAACCGCACGTCGGGCGCGGCCTTCCGAGGTCCAGGGATCGACGAGGGGCTCGCGATCCTGGCGGAGATCCGTACGGAGCTGGGGGTGCCGGTCCTCACCGACGTGCACGACGCCGGGCAGTGCGCAATCGTCGGTGAGGTGGTCGACTGCCTGCAGATTCCCGCGTTCCTCTGCCGGCAGACCGACCTCCTGCTCGCCGCCGCCGCGACCGGCCGGGCCGTCAACGTGAAGAAGGGCCAGTTCCTCGCCCCCGACGATGTCGGCAACGTGCTGCGCAAGGTGCTCGAGACCGGCAACCGCAACGCGATGATCACCGAGCGCGGCGCGTCGTTCGGCTACCGCACGCTGGTGGTCGACTTCGCCGGGTTCCCGGTGATGCGCGCGTTCGGCCAGCCGCTGGTCTTCGACGCAACCCACTCGGTGCAGCGCCCCGGCGGTCAGGGCACATCGACCGGCGGAGACCGCACCAAGGTCCCGTACCTCGCCCGCGCCGCGGTCGCGTGCGGCGTCGACGGCCTCTTCCTAGAAGTGCACGAAGACCCCGACCACGCGCCGTCGGACGGCCCCAACATGCTGCGCCTCGACACGTTGCGCGGCCTGCTCGAGAGCCTGCTGCGCATCCGCGCCGCGGCGACGCCGTGACCGGGGAGCAGCCCGACTTCGGCTCCCGCGCGGAGTTCTACACCTTCGCGCCGGAGAGCCTCGCCCACGAGCTGCCGCAGTTCGACATCAAGCGCGAGGTCGGCAAGGGAGCGATGGGGATCGTGTACGAGGCGATCCGGCGCAGCGACGGCGAGCGCGTCGCCCTCAAGATCCTGCCACCGAGCCTGACCCTCACGGAGCGCGCGCTGGCCCGCTTCGTGCGCGAGGGGCAGATCATGCAGCGCATCGATCATGCGGCGATCTGCAAGGTCCTCGACCTCGGCCACAAGGGGCGCCTGCACTACTTCGTGATGGAGTTCGTCGACGGCACCTCGCTCGAGGAGCGGCTGCGCACCGGCCCACTTCCCATCCGCAAGGCGGCCGAGATCGGTGCTTCGGTGGCGAGGGCGCTGCAGTTCGCGCACGACCGCGGCGTGGTCCATCGCGACGTGAAGCCGGGCAACGTCATGCTCCGCGACGCCGACGAGGCGGTGAAGATCACCGACTTCGGCCTCGCCCGCGAGACCGGCACGGGCAGCATGACCGAGAGCGGCGCGGTGGTCGGCACGCCGATGTACATGGCGCCGGAGCAGATCCGCGGCGAGCGCGGCACGGTCGACAATCGCGCCGACGTGTATGGCGTCGGCGCGACCCTCTACCAGCTCGTGACCGGCGAGCCGCCGTTCCGGGGCCCGCGCACGCAGGCCGTGCTCACCCAGGTGCTCGATGCCGACCCGATCGCGCCGCGCGCGCTGCGGCACGAGCTGCCGCCAGAGCTGGAGGCGATCATCCTCAAGGCCCTCGAGAAGGAGCCGGCGCACCGCTTCGGCTCCGCCCTCGAACTCGCGGAGGATCTCGACCGCTTCCTGCGCGGCGAGAAGGTGCTCGCACGCCGGCCCGGCCTCACCCGCCGCGCGTGGCGTCGGGTGCGCCGGCACCCGACCGTCTCCGGCCTCGTCGCGATCGTGCTGGCGCTCCTCATCGGCGCGGGCCTGCTCTGGCAGAGCCTGCGCACCCGCCAGCTCGAGGCCGACCTCGCCGGCGCGGAGCGGGCGTTGGCGCAGTCCGCTGTGCAGCGCGACGAGCAACAACGCCCGGTCACCGCGGACGAGCGCCGCCAACTCGTGGAGTCGGCGATCGCGCAGGCGTCCTCCGCCATCGCACGCGACGAGGGGTTCGCGCGCGCGTGGCTGGTGCGAGCCAAGGCCCACCATCGCCTGCAGGCCTACGGCGAGGCGTTGGCCGATCTGGATCGCGCCGCCGAACTCGGCGGCATCACCACGAGCATCCTCCACTATCGGATCGACACGCTGCGGCAGCTCGGCACGCCCGCGGCCGCAGTGCGCCTTCGCGACGACCTGTTCCGTCTGCTCGAGATCGACCGCAGCCCATACGCCTGGGCGATGGTCGTCGATCACCTGGTCGCGCTCGCCCGCCAGGTGCAGGAGCCTGCGGACCGCGCCGCATCCCTCGACCTCGCCGAGCGGGTCCTCGCCCACGCGCCGGAGCCGGGCGGCGGACCGCGCGTGGCGATCGCCCGTGCGCTGCTCCTCGAACTGCGCGGCGAGAAGCTCGCCGCGATCGCTGCCATGCGCCGCGTGCGCGATGACAACCGCGATGACCCCTGGGTGATGCTCGAAGCGGCACGCCTCTTCGCCCGCCTCGGTCGAGAGGGGGAGGCCGCGGCCGCAACCGCCGCCGCCCGCGCCCTCGACCCGAGCCTCGCGACCGCCGACGACGATCCCGATGCCGCGGCCCCGATCCAGACCGGCGAAGTGCAGGGCTTCCTGCGCTCCCTCGATCGCCTGCTCCAGGCGATCGACACCGGCGGCCAGCGCGACGGCCGCCGCTGATCGTCGCGCCGCCGGTTCGCACCCCGGGTTTCGGCCGGCGGACCCCGCGGCATCGGACACTCACGTTGCGCGCCGCCGCATGGCGGTGACTCGGAGTCGACGGGACGTTCCCGCCGGCCACACAGGAGCCGGACCGTTCTGGCAGGGGGCCCGGCTCCTGTGCATTTCTCTTCGCGCACTTTTTTGGAGGTGGCGCCGTCGACGGGACCGGCCCGCGACACTCCCCCACAGCGGGACCGAGGGCTATCCTGTCCGCCAACCCGCACCTCCCGCTGCGACGATGAAGCACCTCCGCGTCATCCTGCTGACCGTGGCCGCCTCCCTGTCGGGTCAGGCTCCACCCGCGCAGGGGGTCGATCCGGTACCGTTGCTGGCCTGGCCGAGCGACTTCCAGACCAGCGCCTTCGCGGCGGTACGCAACACACAGGGGAACGTGGTCGCGCGCCCAGTGCTCGCCGCGGGCTGCGCCGACTTCGACGACGATGGCAACGGCGACGCGTGGATCCTCACCGACGCCGGCGCCGGCGCGACGCAGTTGCACACGCTCATGGCGAACACGGCGGACCTCGGCCGGTTCTGGCCGTGGGTCGACTACGTCGCCAGCGCCCGCGCCGATGCCGCGACCTACCGCTCGACCGAAGGCACCGACGTGGTGCTCATGGTCGACGCCGCGAGCAACCGGCTCGACCACCGGTGCTACCTGCCCAACGCGTCGGCACCCGACCCGCGCTTGTCCGGCACCTGGACGGGGTTCCAGGGCTGGCTCGTGGGCACCGGCTGCTTCGAGATCGAGACCGGCGACTTCGACCGCGATGGGCACGACGACATCGCGCTCCTCCGCGATCTCGGCAGCGGGGCGACGGAGCTCAAGCTGATCGCGATGGGCAACCCGCTGGGTGGCCCGCCGATGCCCGTGCGCGAGGTCTCGTTCGCAGTGCCCGTCCCGATGCAGAACCTGCGCGTGCTCGACGTCGACGGCGATGGTCGGATGGACGCCGCGGTGTGCGTGCCCGGGTTCGGCGTCGCGGTGTTCGTGCAGACGGCGACCGGCATCGTCCTGCACGCCTTCTTCCCCATCGCGAGCGGCGTGCGCGCGCTGTGCGCGGGCGACGTGGACCGCGACGGACGCGACGACCTCGGCGTGGTCCTCGATGCGGGCGTCCTCCTCCTGGGCACGGCGTCGTCCGCCATCGCGCTCTTCCCACCGCCAGGCGTCGGCGCGCTGACCGACGGCGCCCTCATCGACGCCGACCACGACGGCTGGCGCGACGCGGTGGCCGTGCCTGCGAGCGGCGACGGCATCGTGGTGCACCGGCGTGAGGCGCTCGGGTTCGCACCCGCGCGCTGGCACCGGCCCGCGAGCGTCCCGCAAGGCAACGGCGTCACCGGCCTCGGTGCCTTCGCCTTCGATGCCGATCGCGACGGTGACCTCGAACTGGCCGTGCAGGTTCGCGATGGTTCGTTCGTGACCCTGCGCAGCGAGACAGCCACCCTCTCCCCCGCGACGGTGCAGACCGTGCACGAGGGTCGCTACAGCGAGAGCTACATCAGCGAGCGCCTCGACTTCGTCCTCCCCCCGCAGCTCCGCACCGCCGGCTACGACGAGATCGAGATCGGTCTCTACATGCGCCATCCGCAGGATCCGGCGCACCCATGGGTCCTGTGGGCGCGCGACGTCGTGCCGCTCGCCGCCGACCGACCGGTGGACACCCTCTCCGTGCGCCTCATCTATCTGGTCGACAAGACGAAGGTGCACCTGCTCACCAACGCCCGGCTCTATCCGGGCGGGTACGCGGTCTTCGGCGACACGATGCTGAGCGTGCACGGCAAGCGCGGCAAGCAGCGGAGCGAGTCGATGCTCGTGTACCACGAGGCGAGCGGCGACGAGAACAAGTCGACCCTCGGTGTGCAGTGGAAGGTCCTCGCCGCGCCGCCGATGCCCAAGACCGACGCGCAGTTGCTGCCGTTCGATTGATTCAGCACCGCGGCTGCCGCCGCCTGCGGCCGCCCAAGACGAGCGCCGCGGTCGCCGCGAGGGCGAGCGCGAGGAACCCGATGGCCCACGTGGTCCGCGCCGACGCAGCACCTTCCTCGCGCGCGCCGAACGTCGCAAAGCCCGCCCAGTAGTGCGGGTGCGCGTAGTTCGGCGCCGCCGCGAGCGCCGCGCGCGCACGCCGTAGCGACTCGGCCTCGTCGCAGCCGCGCGCGAGCCAGTGGTGGAACTGCCCCATCAGGTCGCACGTGGCCTGCTGGTTGACCGGCCACAGGCTCGCCGCGACGCAGCGCGCGCCGGCGCCGAGAGGACCCCACAGGAGGCTCGCCGCGCCTTCTCCGCCGCGGGCATCCCCCACCGCGGAGCTGCAGGCGCTGAGCACGACGGTCGCGCCGGCGAGCGGCCACTCGGCGAGCACGGGCAGGGGCACGCCGCCGTCGGCGAGCAGCAGCAGCGACGCCGATGGCACCGCGCCGCGCACGAGCGCGTGCGCGCTCAGATGCAGGAGGCCGGCAGGAGTCGCCGCCAGCGCCGCTGAGATACCGGCCGCCGATGCCTGCTCGCCACGCACGCGGCGGGCGTGCGGCCACGCGCCGACCACGAGATCGCCTTCGTGGGCCGAGAAGCGCAGCGGGTCGACGCCCAGCTCGGCGGCGGTCGTGTCCGGGAGCGGCACCGAGTCGACGACGATCGCCTCGCCCTGCACGCCGAAGGCCCCGGCGCGGTCGCGCAGGTGCGCCCACACCGACAACGACGGCGCCCGCTCGACGACGCAGCGGATGCCGAGCGGTTCACCGTCGAGGCGCAGGGCTTCGAAGGGCACGCGCGCGGTCTCCTCGTCGGGACAGAGCACGATCCGGGCGCCGGCGGTCAGTTCAGGGCGCAGCGCAGCCGGCAGGAGTGCGGCCGCCGCCGGATCGAGGGCCGACCACGCGTCGCCTTCTGGGCTCGCGACCGCGAGGCGCGCGGCGCGGAGGTGCGCACGCAGCGGCTCCGCCGGCCCGAGCGACACCACGCCCGCGCGACCGCTGTTCGCCCACGCGAGCCACGCTTCCTGCGCGCCGATCCAGTACGAGAGGAACGTCATCGGCGCGAGCTTGCTCACCTCGCGCAGGCCGGCGACCCCGAGCGGCTGGCCGCGCGTCGCGCCGCTCGTGGCCTGCTCGCCACGCAGGCGTTCGACGTCCAGCCGTTCGACCTCGACCTCGCGCGGGTCGGTCGCGCGCGCCAGCCGGCGCACCGCCGCGACCAGCGCCGCGCTCGGTTCGCCACCCGGTGGCACCGTCACGCGATCGAGAAGGCTGCGCGCCTTCACGCTGTCGAGCAGCGCCAGGACCTCGAACCCCTGCAGGTCGACCGCGCGCGCCGTGCGCAGGGCACCGTCGACCGCTTCGAGGAAGGGCGCTTCGAGGAAGGTCTGCCCGAACGGGTCGAGGGCGAGTTGGCTGCGCGCCGCTTCGAGCGCAGCGAGCGCCCGCCGGTAGCGCGCGTGCGCGGCCGCGCCGTCACCCACGCTCTCGGCGAGCGCGCCGAGCTGGCGGTGATTGCCCGCCACCTCCGCCAGGGCTTTGCGCGAGGTCATCCCGTCCAGGAGAGCCAGCGACTGTTCGTAGCTCGCGCGCGCCTGGTCGGCGTTCCCCTGCCGCAGCAGGCAGTCACCGAGCCCCTTGCACGCCGCGGCGCGCAGCTCCGCGTCCTGCGTGCCGGCGAACGCCGCCGTGTAGCTCGCCGTCGCATCGTCCAGCTTCCCGAGTTGCTCCTGGGCGTCGCCGAGGAGGAGGAGCAGGCGCGGATCGCGCGCGCCCGCGAGCTTCGCCTCCGTGGCCGCGAAGTCGTGACGCTGGTTGTCGAGGACCGCCTCGTAGTAGGTGCGCTGCTCCGCGACCCGCAGGAACGGCACGTAGACCGCGGCGCGCTCGTACTCGCGCCGCTCGAGCAGATGCCAGATCAGGGTGTCGTGGCACTTGTCGTCCCATGCCTCGCCCGGCGACTGGACCGATGCGCGCAGCGCCGCCGACACCGCCGTCCATTCGCGCAGCGCGGCCGCTTCGTCGCCGCGCCACGCCAGGAGGTCTGCTCGCAGCAAGCGGAGCGGCAGAGCGTTGGGCTCGGTCGCCTGGGTACGCCCCTCGATCAGCGCGAGGTCGTCGTCGGCCCGCTCGAGCAGGCCTAGGAACTCGCGCCAGGGCAGGCACTGCCACAAGAGCAGGAGCGCGGCCTCCTGGTACGGACCCGACCACACGCCGGCCCCGCGCGCCGCCGTACGCGCGGCGAGCGCCGCAGGCCCCGCCTTCTCGACGTTGCGGGCGCGGAACAGCAGGTCCGCCTGGCGCACCGCGACGAAGAAGTGCGCCTGCGCGCGCCGGCGCGCGTCCTGGATCGCGTCGGCACACGCCGCCGCCGCGTCGAGCAGGTCGCGCGCGGCGCGGAGGTCGGCCGGGCGCACGCTGTCGCCCTTCTCGCTGGCGGCGCGCAGCAGATCCTTGAAGCGCGTGAACGGGTCGGCGGGGTTGTCCTGCGCTGGCAGGCCCGCAACCAGCAGACCCGCGAGCAGCAGACTCGCGACCAACTGCGCTCCGGCGCGCGCTACTCGATGATCAGCGGCAGGTCGCCCGACGTCGCCACCGGCAGCGCGAGCCCATCGCGCGCCTGCACCCGCAGGCGCAGGTCCTGGCTGCGCGCGCGCAGGTTCTCGAACTCGTCGACCGTCAGTTCCCACCGGGTGCTCCGCGCGTGTTCGGCAGCGCGTTCGAGCACCACCTTACCGGCGGCATCCACGATCACCGCCGCGTAATCGTGCGCGTGCCACACCGGGCTCCACGAGAGCGTGCGGTCGCGGCTCGACAAGCGCGGCGCGATGACGATCGTCACGACGTCGCCGCCGAGGCGGTCGCCCGACGGCGTGCCCTGTTGCAGCGCCGGCGGCCGGTCGAAGGCCCCGAGCAGGACCGCGAGCACGAGGGCCGCGGCGAGCGCGACCAGCGAGCCGAGCACGAGCGGCCGCAGGCGCCGCGGTGCGCGCAGGGTCAGCGTCGTCGGCGCGTGGCGCAGGCGCGCGCGCAGCTCGTCCTCGGCCCGCGCTGCCGCCTTGGCGACGCGGGCGAAGCCCTCGTCGGCCTCCTCGCGCGCCTCGAGCGGCGCCGAGACCTCCGCGCGCAGCGCCCGCTCCGCCGCGAACGCCGCGTGCAGGGCATCGAGCTGGCTGCGGGTGTGGGCCCGCGCCGCGTCGGCGGCACAGAGCGCGTCCAGCCGCGCGCGTTCCCCCGCGGTCAACGTCGCGTTGGCGTGCCCCTGCAGCAGCAGGTCGAACTCGTGCTCAGGTGTGTCCGTCACGTCGCAAGCGTCCTTTCATGCGCATCATGGCCCGATAGCAGCGTTCCTTGATCGTGCTCGCCGGCACCCGCACGAGGCGGGCGATGTCCTCGAAGCTCATCCCTTCGAGGTGCCGCAGTTCGACGGCCTGACGTTCGTCCGGCGTCAGTTGGTCCAGCTCGTCGCGCAGCGCGTCGAGCCCCTCCGCGGTCTCGATCGCCGCCCCGGGGCGCGGCGCGTCGTCCTCGACCCATTGCTCCAGCTCGTCGGCGATCGCCGCGGCCCGGCCCGCGCTCCGCCGCCGCCGCATCTCCGCCCGCAGGCAGTTGCGGCAGAAGCCGAACACCCAGCTCTCGAGCGCCGCCGACCCCGCGAAGTCGCGCAGGCGCGGCCAGACGGCGAGGTACACCTGCTGCACGACGTCCTCGAGGGCGTCGGTCGGCAGGCGATAGCCGAGCGTGCGGTTGAGGCGGAAGACGAAGCGAAGGACGCATGACAGCCGCTGGAGGAGGCCTTCGACCGCGCCGGGCTCCCCGCGCAGCGCACGCTGCACGAGCACGAGGTCCTCGGGACCCGTGCCACCCTGATCGTGGAGGGCGGTCGACGTCGGTCTTGGCATCTGACAGGTGAAGGTGGTTGTCCGCGGTGGGCCGATCCGCCGGGGGCGGATGAGCGGTTTTTGGGGTCGGTAGGCGGCGAAGCGTATCCCGCCCTGGTTGCCCCCTTCGCCGCGCGTCGCTACACCGTCCGCCGATGGCCGGTAGCCCCCGCCTCATCGACGCCGCCGCGCTGCCGGTCTACGACCTCGGCACCGACCACCCCTTCGCCCGGCATCGGCAGCTCCCGCTCTTCGACCTGATGCGGCGGCACGGGTTGTTCGCGCCCGGAGACCTCCTGCCCTCGGCGCCCGCCACCCACTCAGACCTCGCCCTCGCCCACACCCCCGACTACGTCGCCGTCGTCGAGGCCCTGTCGGCCGACCGCCCCACCGCCGCCGCCAAGGCCCAGGCCTGGCGCTTCGGCCTCGGCAGCGCCGACAACCCGTTCGCCCCGGGCCTGCACCATGCCGCTGCCTCGATCGCCGGCGCGACGCTGGCCTGCGCCCGCGCCGTCGCCCGCGGCGAGGCGCGCGCGGCGTTCAACCCCGCCGGCGGGCTGCACCACGCGATGGCCGCGCGCGCCAGCGGCTTCTGCGTGTACAGCGACCTCGTCATGGCCATCCGCGCGGCGCAGCGCCTGGGGTTGGAGAAGGTCCTCTACGTCGACTTCGACGTGCACGCCGGCGACGGGGTAGCCAACGCGTTCGCTGCCGACCCAAGCGTGCTCACGCTCTCGTTCCACCAGAGCCCGGACACCCTGTTCCCCGGCACTGGCTACGCGCACGAACGCGGCGTGGGCGCCGGCGTCGGCACGACGGTGAACGTCCCGCTCGCGCCGTACACCAGCGACCCGTCATGGCTGCACTGCGTGCGCAGCGTGTTCCCCGCGGTCGCGCGCGCCTTCCGCCCTGACCTCATCGTCAGCCAGCACGGCTGCGACCCCCACTTCACCGATCCCCTGGCGAGCCTGCAGGTGACGACCCAGGCGATGGCGGAAGCGGCGCGCCTCACCCGCGAGCTCGCCGACGAGCTGTGCGCCGGCCGCTGGGTCGCCACCGGCGGCGGCGGCTACCAGCCGTACTCGGTCATCCCGCGCGCGTGGTCGTGGGTGTGGTGCGTGCTGGCGGATCGCGCGGTGCCGGAGCGGCTGGATGCGGCGTGGCGTGAGCACTGGGGTGGGCTCTCGGGCGAGCGGTTGCCGGAAACGTGGCGCGACGCGGATGTCGTGCATCGACACGCCCCGCACGCCGCGGTCGTGAACGAGGCGACGGTGAGCGATGTGCTCCGGGCGGGATGACGTCACTGTCCGATCGTCATCGCTCCTCCGTTGCTCAGGATGTAGAAGGCCTCGATGCCACCTTGCCACCAGAGATGGTACTGGAGGTACCATTGGTGGTAGAGGGTCACGCCGACGAGAGCTGCGTTGTCGGGGATGGCGATCCTCATCGATCCCCAGTCGAGATTGATGATGCCCCCGACCGCCGCCGCGAAGTCGGCTGAACACCACAGCATGCAGTTCGGCCCGCCGATCGGCCCCCAGTTGACATGGAATGGAAGCGACACACCCCCGACCGAAGTCCTCGACAAGCCCGTCATCAGGACCGGGAAGATCTGTGACCGGTTCCAGCCCGGGACGTACCTCGGGCCCAGGAAACGCACTTCGACCGACGTCCCGATCTTCGGCGTGTCGGAGCACGACAGCACGGCCGGCTGGTTCACACCGCCCCAGGACCCGCACCCCCAACCGTAGGTCGTGTAGCTGGCCTGCGCATCGAGAAGGCCGCACGTGGCCAGAACCATCGCGAACACTGCGGCCCTCATGGCAGGACTCCTCCGACCGTCAGCCGGGCGCCGTTCGTGTGGGTCGTCGTGCCCCCCACCGTCACGGCCGCCTGCGCGAAGACATGACGATGTAGGAGGACAGGATCGTTCGAGCCTTCGAAACGGACGAAGATGCTGCATGACCTCACTGTCCAATTGTCATGGCTCCTCCGTTGCTGAGGATGTAGAAGCCCTCGATGCCACCTTGCCACCAGAGATGGTACTCGAGGAGCCACTGGTGGTAGAGGGTCACGCCGACGAGAGCTGCGTTGTCGGGGATGGCGATTCTCATCGATCCCCTGTCGAGATTGATGATGCTCCAAGTCGACACTGCGAACTCGGCCGAGCACCACAGCATGCAGTTCGGACCGCCGATCGGCCCCCAGTTGACATGGAATGGAAGCGACACACCGCCGACCGCGGTCCTCGACAAGCCCGTCATCAGGATCGGAAAGATCTGTGACCGGTTCCAGCCTGGGACGTACCTCGGGCCGAGGAAACGCACTTCAACCGACGTCCCGATCTTCGGCGTGTCGGAGCACGACAGCACGGCCGGCTGGTTCACACCGCCCCAGGACCCGCAACCCCAACCGTAGGTCGTGTAGCTGGCTTGCGCCTGCAGGCCGCCGCACGTGGCCAGGAACATCGCGAACACCACGGCCCTCATGGCAGGACTCCCCCGACGGTCAGCCGGGCGCCGTTCGTGTACGTCGTCGTGCCCCCCACCGTCACGGCCGCCTGCGCGAAGACATGACGGTGGAGGAGGACAGGATCGTTCGGGATCGTGAATGGCACGGAGGCATCCCCGAGCAAAGCAGTCGTGACACTCGGAAGAGAAGGCGGCGTGAAGTCGCCGGACGTGAGACGCCGACAAGCTCCGATCATGTTTCCTGGGCTCGAAAAGCCCAGCTCAACGACAACCGTGGCACCTGGACCAGCGCTCCGCACTTGGAACAACAGCTCTTCACCGATGCGGGGAAACCCATACACGTCGAGGATCGAGCGGACCGTTTGGGTCGGCGCCTCCAGGAGACCGATGACGAGGGCACGCCCGTCGCGGGTCGCCGAAACTCCGCTGTTCAGGTTCGATGCTGACGTCACCGAACCGAGGTCCGCCACAGCGTCGACGAACTGCGTCGCAGTCGATGTGGTCGCGGTCCTGATCCACACACCAAGCGCGTTGCCTGGGGCGATGGTGAACGGCGCCAGGTTGAACGGGATCACGACGGACCATGTGCTCCAATCGCGGGCATTCCACGCGGGCGCATGCACAGGAACCGTCAGATTGGAGACAACCTGAGTTCCGCCGTTCGGTGGGTTGGTTCCGCCGTTGAACGTAGCCAGCAAGCCAGCGAGGGATCCACCCGCATAGGGCCGCGAGTAGAGCCAGATACTCTCGATGACGAGACTTCCGGCGGTGGGGCTGACGCCACCCTTCAACCCGGACCATGTCCGAAGCGCAAGCCCACGAACGGTCAGCGTGGCGGTTCCGAGCTCACTCGGGGCGAAGATGGTGTCGATGATCGGCGCCTGCCCCGGGGCACAGAGAAACGCGCCCCAATAGTCCTCCGTCGAAGACAGCGTCGATGTCTCCTTCGGTTGACTCCCCCACGCCTGCTCATACGCGGCTGGCAAGACACGAACGACCGTCTCGTTGGGGACAGAGCGAGCACACCCGACCTCCTGGGGAATCTCGTGCACGAAACCGGGGACCGAAACCTTGCTCGTGACGGATCCGGCCCCGGAGAGATTCACCGAAGTGACGCGTCGCGCAGCCACGAACACGGGTACGGCCTGGCCGTGCAGCTCGACCCCGGTCAACCGGATCTCAGCGACACTTCCTTGGGCTTGGAAGACGCCGCGCTCATACGTGTTGCGCGGCGAATCCGAGCGCGCCAACAAGATCCCGGTGTTGCCCGGGCCGGGCGTGCGGACTTCCAAGTCCACGTTCGCCCACTCGGCAGGGACTCCCGCGGCGGGATCGAAGTCGGACTCGAACACGCGCGGCCAAGCGATCGCAACGGCGTACACGCCGTCCGTCACGGGTGTCGGCAGCGTCAACGTGATCGTCGGTGCCGCCGGCGAGACGGTCACGCTCCAGCCTTGCGCGTCATCCAGACGCGTCGCGTACCGGATCAACAGGTCGTCGCGTACGTATCCCTCGCCCATCATGTTGCGGTCCTCGTACGTGTTGCGACTGGCCAAGGCGCCGTACGTGGTCGAACCAGCGAGCGGATCGATCGTCGTGAGGAGGACCGCCGCCTTCGTCTCCAGTGCTGTGGCTGGCGGCCTTTCAGCGCGGTAAAGTACCGCGGCCCCGGCGACCTGGGGCGCGGCCATCGACGTGCCCCGCGAGTTGTAGTTCTGTTGCCCGAGGCCGGCCCCGCGCCAGGGGGGAAACACGGTTGGCGTGTACTTGTCGTCGATCAGAGGCATCTGGATCTGCTGCACCAACTCCGAGGTGCTCGCCCCACCGGCGCTCCCTGTCGCCACCACGTCCGGGTAGTACCGCCCGCGATCTCCGAACAACGGTCCGCGGCTGGAGGATCGATCGGGGTATCTACCCAAGCTCGAACCCCACTTGTGGACGTTGCCGACGCTCAGCCCGTTCACATACCCGTTGCTTGTGAACGTTGCATCGAAATCGTTCGCCGCAGAAGTGGTGACGAGCACGTCGTGTTCACGCTCGAGAAGGTCCAACGCCAACTGGCTGGGGTTCTGTGGATCCGAGTACCCGTCGAATGAGATGTTGAGCACCTGCACATCCTTCTCGGCCAGGATCCAGGCCCGGAGCGCATCGACAGCGGCCAGGTACAGTGACTCGTCCGTCGTCCAGGTCGTCGATGACGGAGATGTCGGATCCTTGTAGGCGAAGGAGAACGACAGCAGGCCCGCTCCATCGGCGTGGCCCGCGAAGAACTGGCCTCCTGCGTCGGCACTGCCCACCGCGATCCCTGCCACACCTGTGCCGTGCTTCGCGTTGGGGTACGGGTTGCCAACGGCAGCGGGACTCCAGGGATCAGGCGGGATGCTGTTGCAGTCGATATTCCCGACGCGCTGTTGGAAGATCATTCGGCCGGCGAAAGCCCGGTGCAGCTCTGGATCTGGACCGTAGGTCGCGCCAGTGCCCGTCCCGCTCTGGTCCTCGTCAACCCCGGTGTCGAAGAGCGCGAAGTAGGCTCCGGCGCCGTGGTGTGCGATCAGGGCGTACGCGCCCGCCGTGTTGTGGTTGTCGGCGTTCGTGGCGAAGTTCATGGGCAGGCGCGCGCCGGAACCCGAGGCCGGTTCCCGCGGCTGAACCGGGTGCACCACGCCCGCACCGAGGAGGGAGCGCAGGCGAAGCAACTTCTCGCGCGGGATGTCGACCGTACACACGTGGAACGTCCAATGGTGGGCAACGACGCGCCCCCCGATCTCGGCGACTCCACGCGCGAACGCATCCTGCTCCGCACGAGCCTGGGCCGGCAGGTTGGCCGCCATCGTGCGTCGGCGCGCCAGCGCGGGCTCGGCGCGAATCGCGGCGACTCGATCTCGCCACGCCGCGTGATCGCGGCCGCGCAGGAAGACGAGCCACCGCTCGGTTCCTGGCAGCTCACCGGCCCTCGGCGTTCCCGGCATCAGGCGAGCCTCCTGCGCGATCAGAGCGCTACAGAGAGAGAGAGAGAGAGAGAGAGCCCTGCGCTTCACCATCGGTTCTTCCACGGGTTGGTGTCGACGGCAGAACACTGCACTGCGGCCCTGGCGCAAAGTCAACCCCCCTGTGGAACGTCGTCCGCTGTACTGCCTGACGCGTCCCCACGGGTCCGTCCGGGAGCATGCGTGACGGCGCCTACCCGTCCCCTCCCGTCTTGTCCGACCGCGCCGACGGCGCCGACCCGCTTGCGCAAGCCCACCGTTATACGCAAGATTCCCTCACTCTGCGTATAAACCATGATCCAGCGCCACCCGGAGGACACCCAGACCCTGCACGCCGAGCTGTTGGCGCTCCTCCTCGCCATCGAGGGCGGGCGCGCCCTGGCCCACCTGGCGGGAACGTTCACCACCAAGACGATCGCGGGACGCACCTACGTGTACTTCCAGTACTCGGACCCCGGGGGCAGCAAGCGGCAGTTCGCAGTGGGCCCAAACTCGCCAGCGACCGACGCGATCGTCGCGCGCTACGCGGCGGGCCGCGCGGAGCACGCAGCGGAGCTCGAACCCATCGAACGCCTCGCGCGCCTGCTCGCGACCGCGGGTCTCGCGACGCTCCCGCACCCGGTCGCGCGCGTCCTGCGCGCGCTCGCCGACGCGGGCGTCTTCGGTCTCGGCGGCGTGCTCGTGGGAAGCTACGCCTTCGCGCTGGTCGGCAACGGCCTCGGCGTGCGCTGGCCGGAGGGCGCGTGGCGCACCCAGGACATCGACATCGGCGGCTACTTCGGGCTCGCGACGCCGGTGCTCGAGGCCGACGTACCCGCGACCCTCGACAGCCTGGAGATGGGCTTCGTCCCTGTCCCCCAGCTCGATCCACAGCATCCGTCGACGTCGTTCAAGGTGCGCGGCAAGCAGCTCCGCGTCGACCTCATCACCCCGGGCACGGAGCGACAGACGGCCCCGGTCTTCATCCCCCGCTTCAAGGCTGCCGCCGCGCCGCTCAAGTTCCTGTCCTTGCTGATGGAGGACGCACAGCCGGCGGCGGCCGTGAACGGTGGTGCCACCCTGGTCATGGTCCCTTCCCCGGCACGGCTCTGCCTGCACAAGCTGCTGGTGAGCCAGACGCGCTCGCTGCCCCAGCAGACGAAGAGCAGCAAGGACCTCCATCAGGCGGCGTTGCTGCTCGAGGTCCTGGCGGAGGATCGCCAGGACGACCTGCGCGACGCAGCGCGGCGCTTCAAGGCGGCGGGACCGACGGTCACCGCCAAAGTGCGGCGCGGCCTCGCCGCCGCGGTCAAACGGTGGCCAAACGCCGCTGCAGGCACGGCGATCGTCGACCGCGCCCTCGGCCGATGACCCTCACTCCACCGTGAGCTTCCACTTCTCCCGGTTCGCGCGGTCCCAGTCCGCCACGAAGGTCCACCAGTTGCGCAGCGCCTTGCCCTGGAACGTCAGCCCGTGCCCGTCGCCGGGGATGTTCTGCAGCCAGTAGACCTTCCAGCGCAGCGAGTCGCCGGCCCAGCGGTCGCAACTGATCTTCTGCAGCTTGCCGACGCCGTCGGGGTTCCAGTCCTCGATGTCGCTCTCGACGAAGCGTGGGTTCGACCAGTCGTAGTCGGACTCGCTGTTGGGCGCATAGTGCGACCAGCCGCAGCGCTTGGGCTCGGACACCAGCTTGTGCGTCCGGTCGCTGCCCACGAACTTGCCCCAGAACAGGAGCTGCTGCCACTTGGCCGGGTGCGCGACGTCGCGGCCGTCGGCGTGGTTGAGGATCGCCTCCAACTGGTGCATGTGGTTCTCGATCATCTCCGACACGCCCCGTTGGTAGTTGTAGTGGTAGACGGTGTAGGTCGAGGCGAGCACGGGAAGGTCCGCCGCGTTGCGATCCGAGTTGCTGATGTCGCCCGTGGGGCTCGCCATGTTCGACTCCCACATGCTCACGACGCCGCCGTGGTAGGCGTGGATCCAGACCTGCTTGACTCCCTTGGTGGCCACCAGCTTCGCGATCCCGATGCGCCGCACGATCGCCGCGTAGTCGACCATCGGCGCGCCCTCGTCCTTCTTCGTCGGCAGCGTCGGGAGCGCCTCGTCGAAGGCAAACTCCGAGACGACCCGGTAGGCGAGGCTCGGCTTGCTCGTGTAGTCCTTGTAGCCGTGCCAGCGCGAGCCCTCCTCCAAGGCCGCGATCGCCTCGACCGTCGCGCGCGCGGCCTTCGCCTTGGTCGCGGCGTACGACTCGCCCCAGTCGCCGGTCACATTGATGTCGATCTTGTCGCCGGCGCGCGGGAAGTAGCCGACCACGACGACCGGGATCGTCATCGGCAGGGGGGCCGACTGCTGTGCCCGTGGCGCGGCGAGCAGGGCGGCGAGAAGGATGGGCGTGAGGCTTCGCATGAGCGTGGACGGCTGACTTGATCCTACGGTGCGCTTGCGGCGCGCAGACCTTCGACCCTGACCGCCGTCTCGGGTAAGACCCGCGCATGCCTCCTCTCCGCGTTCTCGTCGTCGGCTGCGGCAACATGGGCACTTCCCACGCGCGCGCCTACCACCGCCTCGATGGCTTCGAAGTCGCGGGGCTCGTGAGCCGCGGGCCGGCGAGCCGCGAACGGCTCGCCAGGGAACTGGGCGGACCGCGGACATTCGCCGACTTCGACACGGCGTTCGCGGCGACGAAGCCCGACGTCGTCTCGATCAACACCTACCCCGACACGCACGCGGCGATCGCGGAGAAGGCCCTGCGCGGCGGCGCGCACCTGTTCGTCGAGAAGCCCCTGGCCGAGACCGTGGCGCAGGCGCAGGCGATCGTCGATCTCGCCAGGAAGACGAAGCGCAAGGTCGTCGTCGGCTACATCCTGCGCGTGCACCCGGCGTGGCAGAAGCTCATCGAGATCGCGCGGACCCTCGGCAAGCCGCTGGTGATGCGCATGAACCTCAACCAGCAGAGCCGCGGCAAGG
>CAYQMF010000129.1:0-18523 GCA_964418595.1 uncultured candidatus Brocadiaceae bacterium | reverse complement strand
ACTTCGAGGGCCGCGTGAACCCCGACGTGAAGGCCAACTACCTCGCCTCGCCGCCCCTGTGCGTGGCGTATGCGCTGGCGGGTCGGGTCGACCTCGACCTCGCGACGGAGCCGATCGGCAAGGGCACGGACGGCAAACCCGTCTTCCTGAAGGACATCTGGCCCGGCGACGACGAGGTGCGGGCGACGGTGAAGGCCAGCATGTCGGCGGACTCCTTCCGTCGCGAGTACGGCACGCTGCAGGGCCCCGACGCGTGGCAGGCGATCGAGGTCGCCGGCTCGGACCTCTACTCGTTCCGCCAGGACAGCACCTACATCCAGGAGCCGCCGTACTTCGCCGGCCTGCAACGCAAGCCCGGCAAGATCGCGGCGATCACCGGCGCGCGCGTGCTCGCCCTGCTCGGCGATTCGGTGACCACCGACCACATCTCCCCCGCCGGCAGCATCAAGAAGGATGGGCGCATACCTGCTGGCGAACGGCGTGCTGGCGAAGGACTTCAACTCGTACGGCGCGCGGCGCGGCAACGATCGGGTGATGACGCGCGGGACCTTCGCCAACGTGCGCCTGCGCAACCTGCTGGCGCCCGGGACGGAGGGCGGGGTGACGACGTATCTGCCGTCCGGCGATGTGATGTCGATCTTCGACGCGGCGGAGAAGTACCAGGCGAGCAAGACCCCGCTCGTGGTGCTCGCCGGCAAGGAGTACGGCACGGGCAGCAGCCGCGACTGGGCGGCGAAGGGCGCCTTGCTCCTGGGCGTCCGCGTCGTGATCGCCGAGACCTACGAGCGCATCCACCGCAGCAATCTCGTCGGCATGGGCGTGCTGCCGTTGCAGTTCGCCGACGGCGAGACGCCGAAGAGCCTCGGCCTCACCGGCCACGAAGCCTTCGACTTCGCCATCGGTGACGACCTGCAGGCCCGCGCCCGGGTGAAGGTGACCGCGCGCGATCCCAAGACCGGCGCGAGCCGGACCTTCACCACCACGTGCCGCATCGACACGCCGGTGGAAGTCGACTACTACCGCAACGGCGGCATCCTGCAGACCGTGCTGCGCAAGCTCGTAGGGTGAGCTGTCACCGCGGCGCCCTCGGTTTCGCCTGCTCCATGCGATCCACGGTCGGCGGGGCCGGGCAGGGTCGCCCGGTGGCCCGGCTGGAGTGCGCGTCGTGACCCGCGGTCGTCACCTCCTTGCCGTCACGCTCGCCTCGGCCTGCGCTGCTCCCAGCCTCGACGCGCCGACCGCAGAGGCGCTCTGCGTCGTGACCTGGAACATCCGCCACGGCCGCGGCGCCGACGGCGTGGTCGACCTGGATCGCATCGCGACCGTCCTGCGGTCGCTCGACGCCGACGTCATCGCCCTGCAGGAGGTCGATGTCGGAGTCGCGCGGACGGGTCGGATCGACACGCCCGTGGAACTCGGGCGCCGCCTCGGCATGACACCGCTGTTCGGCCACAACCTCGACTTCCAGGGCGGGCAGTACGGCAACGCGATCCTCACCCGCCTCCCGGTGCTCGCGAGCGACAACCATCGCTTCACCATGTTGCGGCCGGGCGAGCAGCGCGGCGCGCTCGTCGTCACGGTGGCGAGCGCGCTCGGCCCGCGCACCGTGGTGGCGACCCACCTCGACTACCGGCCCGACGATGCGGAACGCCTTGCGCACGTCGCGGAGCTGGACGCGCTCACCACAGCGCTCCCCCACCCGGCCATGGTCACGGGTGACTTCAATGCCGAGCCCGGCTCCGCCGTGCATGGCGCCGCGACGCGGTGCTTCGTGGACGCGTGGGGCGCGCGGGAGGGCGGGGCCACCTACCCTGCCGACACGCCCCGGAAGCGGATCGACTGGCTGCTCCTGCGCGGGGACGGCGACGCGATCGAGGCGATCGCGGTCGTCGACGAGCGGGCTGCCTCCGACCACCGCCCCGTCCGTGCCGTGCTGCGGCGACAGTGAACGCCTACGCGCGCGCGATCGCGCGCACGATGTCGGTCGTCGAGACGATGCCGATCAGCTGCCCGCGGTCGATCACGAGCACGCGGTGGATCTCGTGCTTGGTCATCTTGGCCGCCACCTCGCGGATGGACGACTCCTTCTCCACCGCATGCACGCTGCCGGTCATCACGTCTTCGGCCACGTCCTCCGTGCTCTCCGGCAGGCGGCTGGTGCCGTACTCCTCGTCGGGATCCCACGTGGGCGCGTCGTAGAAGCTCGCGAAAGGTCTCCCAGGCAGCTCGTCGGCGTAGCGCTCGACGAGATCCCGCATCGAGACGACCCCCACCACGAGCCCCCCGGCATCGGTCACCGGCACCCCGCCGATCCGGTGCTCGACGAGTACACGTTCGACGTCGGCCACGGACATTCGGCGGCCGACCGTGATCACGGAGGCCTGCATGAGATCGGCCGCGGTGAGGTCGAGGAACGCAGACGGCTTGCGGTGCACGGTGGTCATGGTGGGCTCCGACCCTGGAACCCGCGCCGCGACGAGCGGTTTTCGCGATGGCCGACGCCGCGCCGTGACCGACCCGTGACGCGCATCCCCGCGCCGCGCGCGTCTACTTGGCCGAACCAACGGCAGCGCGACATGAACCACATCCACATCCGACGCCTCGCCCTCTTCGCCGCGGTCGCCCTGGGCGCGCCCCTGCTCCCGGCGCAGGCCCTCTCCTCGCCCCCCCCGCCGCACGTGATCGTGCCGCAGTTCCGCAGCTTCGCCGCGCCACACCACCAGCCGGTGCAGATCGAGCGCGTGCGGGCCAAGGTCGCGATCCTGGAGCAGACCGCGCGCACGACCCTGCAGCTCGAGCTGGTGAACCCGGGCTCGGCGCAGGCGGAGGCGATCGTGCTCCTGCCCGTTCCGGCGGAGGCCGCGGTGAGCGGCTTCGCCTTCGACGGTCCCGCCAAGGAACCCACCGCGCGTCTGCTACCCGCCGACGAGGCGCGCGCGACGTACGACGACATCGTCCGCCGCATGCGCGACCCGGGCCTCCTCGAGTTCGCCGGCGCCCGGCTCATCCGCACGTCGGTCTTCCCGATCGCTCCGCGTGGCCGCGCCAAGATCGAGCTGACCTATGAGCACGTCCTCGAGGCCGACGGCGACCGCGTCGACTACGTCCTGCTGCGAAGCGAAGCCCTCGACCGCACCGTGCCCTGGGAGATCGAAGCGGAGGTCTCGGCCAAGGCACCGATCGCGATGCTCTACTCCCCCAGCCACGCGATCACCTCCACCAAGCGCGCGGACGCGAGCTTCTCGGTGAAGCTCGCCGCCGGCGACGCGACGGCGCCGGGCTCGTTCCGGCTGTCCTACCTGCGCGCGCGCGGCGGCACCACCGCTGCGTCCCTGTTCGCGTACCCCGATCCCAAGGTCGGCGGCGGCTACTTCCTCCTGCTCGCCAGCGCACCCCCGGCGCCGGAGCGACCCAAGCTCCGCCGCGAGGTGACCCTCGTCCTCGACCGCTCCGGGAGCATGGCCGGCGAGAAGATGGACCAGGCGCGTGCCGCGGCGCGGCAGGTGATCGAGGCGCTCGACGACGGCGAGCTGTTCAACATCATCGACTACGCGACCAGCGTCGAGCGCTTCGCCCCCGCGCCGGTCGAGAAGACCGCCGAGTCGCTCACCACGGCGCGCGCCTACCTCGCGACCCTCCGGCCCCTCGGCGGCACCAACATCCATGACGCGCTGCTCGAAGCGCTGCGGCAGCCGACGCGCGAGGGCACGCTCCCGCTCGTGCTCTTCCTCACCGACGGGCTGCCCACGGTCGGCCAGACCGCGGAGAAGACCATCCGCGACATGGTCGCTGCCGGCAACACCGCGCAGCGCCGGCTGTTCAGTTTCGGCGTGGGCGAGGACGTGAACGTCCCGCTGCTCGACCGCATCGCCGAGACCACGCGTGCCACTTCGACCTACGTCCTCCCACGCGAGGACGTCGAGGTGAAGGTCGCCCGCGTCTTCCAGAAGCTCAGCGGACCGGTGCTCGCGCGGCCCACGCTCACGACCCTCGACGAGAGCGGCCACGTCACGACCGTTCGGGTGCGCGAGCGCTACCCGAACGAGCTGCCGGATCTCTTCGCCGGCGACTCGCTGGTACTGCTCGGCCAGTACCGCGACGAGGAGACCCTGCGCTTCTCGTTGCGCGGCCACGACGGCGAGCGCGACCGTACGTTCCGCTTCGAGTTCGATCCCAAGCGGGCCTCGACCCGGAATGCGTTCGTACCGCGCCTGTGGGCCGCGCGGCGCATCGCCGACCTCGTCGATCAGGTGCGGCAGGCCGGCGCCGACACCGGCCGACCGCGCGTCGCGGGCGTCGACCCGTTCGCCGATCCCAAGCTTCGCGAGCTGCGCGAGGAGATCCTGCGCCTGTCCACCGAGTTCGGCATCCTCACCGAGTACACGTCCTTCCTCGCCACGGAGGGCACACAGCTCTCCGACTGGGGCGGGCTGATCGGCGCGTGCAGCACCGAGCTCTACAGCCGCGCCTGGAACACCCGCTCCGGCATCGAGGCGCTCAACCAGGGCTTCAACCTGAAGGTGTTCGGGAAGGAGCAGACCGTACTCAACCCGCGCAACGGCTACTTCGACGACAAGCTCGATCGCATCGAGACCACCAACGTGCAACAGGTGTGCGACCGCGCGTTCTTCAAGCGCGGCACGCAGTGGATCGATGGCCGCCTCGTGCGCACCGGGAACTTCACGCCGGCCCGCACGATCGAGTTCGGGTCCGCGGCGCACACCGCCCTCCTGCAGCGGCTGGTGAGCGAGGGCCGACAAGGCACGCTGAGCCTTGGTGGCCAGGTGCTGCTCGACCTCGATGGCGAGATCGTCCTCGTCAAGAACGACTGCTGAACCGACACCCGACATCCCAGAGACAAGAGAGAGACCTGACATGAACTTCCTCGCCTTCCCGACCCTCACGCTTTCCAGCCTGTTGCTCTGTGGCAACGGCACGCTCACGACCCCGACCAAGGCACCGGCCAGCGACGACGCGCGCGTCGACCTCGCCATCTGCCTCGACACGAGCGGCAGCATGGACGGCCTGATCGACGCCGCCCGCCAGGGCATCTGGGCGATCGTCAACGACTTCGCCCTGGCCAAGCCCGCGCCGAAGATCCGCGTCGCACTGCTCACCTTCGGCAACGACGGCCACAACAAGGAGAACGGGTGGGTCGAAGTCCAGACCCCGTTCACCGAAGACCTCGACCTCGTGTCGCAGAAGCTGTTCGCCCTGACCACCAACGGCGGCACGGAGCTCGTGGGCCGCGTCATCCAGACGAGCCTCGACCGCCTCGAGTGGACCGACGCGCCGGGCGCACTCAAGCTCATCGTCGTCGCCGGCAACGAGTCCGCCGACCAGGACCAGGAGTGCCGGTTCCGCGACGCCTGCCAGCGCGCGATCGGCAAGGGCGTGATGATCAACTCGATCTACTGCGGCAACCCCGCCGATCAGCTCGCGCCGCAGTGGCGCGAGGTCGCGCAGCTCGCCGACGGCCAGTTCCACGCCATCGACAAGGACAACGGCGGCATCGTCATCGAGACGCCTTTCGACGCCCAGATCCAGGCGCTCAACGCGCAGGTCAACAAGACCTATGTGCCGTACGGCGAGGGCGGCAAGCGCGCCTGGGCCAACCAGGAGGCGCAGGACAAGAACGCCATCGGTCTCAACTCGCAAGTCGCCGCGGAGCGCGCGGTGTGCAAGGTGTCGGGCGTCTACGACTGCTCGACGTGGGACCTCCTCGACGCCTGCCGCGCCCAGACCGTGAAGCTCACGGAGCTGAAGCAGGAAGACCTGCCGGAGCACCTGCGCGGCAAGACCCCCGCGGAGCTCGAGAAGGTCGTGGCCGAGCTGCAGGCCCAGCGCGACGCGCTGCACAAGCAGATCCAGGACCTCTCGGTGCAGCGGCAGAAGTGCATCGACGAGGAGATGGCCAAACGCGCCCTCGACCCGACCAAGAGCTTCGACTACGCAGTGCGTCAGGCCGTGCGCAACCAGGCCCAGCAGAAGGGAATCGCGGTGCGGCAGGCTGGCCCCGTGGCAACGCCCGCCAACGGCGGGACCGGCCAGTGATCGGGAAGGCCGCTTCATCGCCCCTGCTCCGGCGACGATGATGCCGCTGCCATGAAGAGCCGCGCCACGATCCTGGTCGTCGAGGACGATCCCGCCATCCGGCGCGGGATCGTCGACGCCTTGAGCTTCGCCGGCTACGACGTGCTCGAGGCGGCGCGCGCGGCCGACGGCGCGCAGCAGGCGCTGGGCGCCGACCTCGACCTCGCGCTGCTCGACGTGGTGTTGCCCGACGGGTCCGGGTTCGAGCTGCTGGCGGAGATCCGCCGCGGTCGCCCGCGCCTGCCAGTGATCATGGTCACCGCGCGCGGCGCCGAGTCCGACCGCGTGTTCGGCCTGCGCGGCGGCGCCGACGACTACGTCGTGAAGCCCTTCTCCGCCAACGAGCTGCTGGCGCGCGTCGAAGCGGTGCTGCGCCGCTCGGCGGAGCGTCCCCTGGACGTCGAGCGGGCCAGCGTCGGCGGCTGCGCCATCGACTTCGCCCGCCGCGTCGTGCGGCGCCCGGACGGGGCGACCGCGCAACTCTCCGACAAGGAGGTCGACGTCCTGCGCTATCTGGCCAGCAACCCCGGCCGCGCGATCCCGCGTGCGGAGCTGCTGCAGCACGTATGGGGTCTCGATCCCAAGGGCCTGCACACCCGCACCATCGACATGCACATCCTGCGCCTGCGCGAGAAGCTCGGCGACGACGCCAACGCCCCGCGCGTGATCGTCACGGTGCGCGGCCTCGGCTACATGCTCCAGGTGGAGGAGGCGGAGCCGCGGTGAATCGCCGGCGCGCCGCGACCTGGTGGACGTTTGGCGCCGCGGTGGCGATCGGCACCGGCGTGCTCGGCTGGTTGAGCGTCGCCATGCTCCGGCTCGAGCATCGCGAGGCCGAGGCCGGCGCGCGTCTCGAGCACGAGACCGCGGTGGGCGCCGTGCTGTGGCGGATGGATGCCTGGCTCGCGCCGATCCTGGCGGCGGAGGCGCAGCGCCCGCTCACCGACTACCGGGCCTTCAACCCGGTGGCGAACGCGTACACCAACCGGTTGAACAAGCTGGTCCCCGGCGAAGTCGTCGCGCCGTCGCCCCTGCTCACGTTCCGCTCCGACCTCTTCCCCCTGCACTTCCAGATCGACGCGGCGGGCAAGACCTCGTCACCCCAGGTGCCGGAGGGCAACGAACTCGACGTGCTGGAGGGCCAGACGCTGGCGACGGACGTCGTCGAGAAGCGCGCTCTTCTGCGTGAGATCAGCGCGGCGTTGACGCCTGCCGGGCTGGAGGTCTGCTCCATCGCCGCGGCCAACCAGTTCCCGCACGCGGCGACGGCGGTGCAGCCGGAGCCCGACCCGCAAGACGAGAGCCTCAACTACCAACAGCGCGCGCAGGGCACCAAGTCGGCGCGCCAGAAGCTGGCTTGGGCGGTCACCCCCACCGACCCACCCGACCTCGCCCCCGGCCCGCTCCTGCCGATGTGGTTCGACGGGCCCAGCGAAGCGCGTCTGCTGTTCGTCCGGCGCGTTCCGCTCGGTGCGGAAACGGGGTTCCAGGGTCTGATGGCCGACTGGCCTCGCCTGCGAGCCACGCTGCTGGCGGAGGTAAGCGACGCGCCGGAGACCGTCGGCGCCCGGCTGGTACGCGCCGACGACGTGGCGAGGACGTCGCGGTCCCGCCTCCTGACCACCGTGCCGGCGGCGCTCGAGACCATCCGCCCATCCGTCCATCTGCCGCGCTTCACTCCGGTGCGTGGGCTGCTCCTGCTCACCTGGCTCGCGTTCGCCGGCGTGGCCGGCCTCGTGGGTCTCACGCTGCGCGCGGCCCTGGCGTTCGGCGACCGTCGCGCCCGCTTCGCGTCTGCGGTCACGCACGAGCTGCGCACGCCGCTCACGACGTTCCGCATGTACTCGGAGATGCTCGCCCAGGGCATGGTGCGCGACGAGACACGGCGGAAGCAGTACCTCGAGACCCTGCAGTCGGAGGCGGATCGCCTGTCCCGACTCGTCGAGAACGTGCTCGCCTACGCACGCATCGAGGATGGTCGCTTCACCGCGCAGCGGGTGTCGCTGGGCCTCGGCGAGCTCGTCGAGCGCGCCGTGCCGGTCCTCACGCGGCGCGCGCAGGAATCGGGATTCGCACTCGAGGTGATCACCGCCGACCCGCAGACCGTGCTGCACGTCGACGCCGACGCGGTCGGACAGATCCTCTTCAACCTCGTCGACAACGCGTGCAAGTACGGCGCCGCGCCGATCGTGCTGCGCAGCGAGCGGCACGGCCAGGAGGTCGAGCTGTGCGTCGAGGATCACGGACCCGGCATACCCGCGGAGCATCGGCGTCGCATCTTCGCGGCGTTCGACCGCGGCGAGCGGCAGCCCGGCGACAACGAACGGCCGGGGGTCGGGCTGGGCCTCGCGCTCGCCCGCTCCCTGGCGCGGGATCTCGGTGGCGATCTCACGCTCGCCGACAGTGAAGCCGGGGCGCGCTTCGTGCTGCGTCTGCCGGCGTCCTGACGGCGCTGACTACTCCGAGGCCGCGCGCCCCAGTGCCCCGAGCAGCGTCACCAGCGACAGTACGTCCAGCCGGTTGTGCTCGAAGACACGATCGACGGGCCCCGTGCGATCCCGCAGCCAGTCGAGCCACGCCGCGGGCGCCTCCGCACCCGGCAGGTCGTCGTCGCGGTGAAGGCCCAGCATCTCCTCTTCCACCGTCCGCAGGCGCACGTCGGGGAGCTGGCGCCCCCACGCGCGCCGTGCCAGGTGGTAGAGATCGAGATGGCGCGCCCGCACGATGTCGGAGTCGATGCGATGCATCGCCATGCGCGCGGCGAGCCGGTGTCGGTCGTAGCTCTTGCCCACGAACGTGACGAGGAGCGGTCGCTGCGCGAGCCGTTCGGCGACGTGGCGCAGCGCACCCGGCTCGTCGGCGAACTCGCGCAGGAACACCTGCTCCACGCAGAGCGCCTCCGTGTCGAGCCAGCCGAGCCCGCACAGGAAGACCACCGTGCCCGCGCCGCCGGCCAGTCCCGTCGTCTCGGTGTCGAGGAACAGACACTGCGCGAGATCGAAGTCGCGCAGCGACGGGTCGCGCGCCAGCGCCGCGATCCGGACGCGATCGACCAGCGAGGTCGCGGCGAGGCGCAGCTCGCCGTGCGCGGTGTCGAGCGGGTAGCGCAGCGTGCGCCTGTAGAACTCGCCTGCCGCGTTGCAACACACGTCGCCGGTCGGCAGCTCCACTTCCGAGCGGTTCGGCAGACGCCGGAGCATGCGGCGACGCAGGAACTCGCTGGTCTCGCGGCTCAGCGCGTCGGCGCGAGCCTCGCCGGGCGCAGCATCGAGCCGGAAGCGCCGGCGCAGCTTGTCGCTGAAGTCGGTCATGTCCCGCCGGTCGGCACGGGTGCCTCCGCGAGCATGCCGCGCAGGAGCACCTCGACCTTGCCCTTGCCGAGCAGTCCCGTGTCGTTGCTCGGGCCGATGCAGCCGGGGCAGCCGTGGCCGCACGCGCAGCGGCGGAGCACGCCGAGCGCGGCGGCCAGCACCTCGCGGTGCACGCGGAAGATCCGCTCCGACAACCCCACACCGTCGGGGACCTGGTCGTAGATCGTGATCGCAGGGCGCTCGAAGTGCGCGTTCTTCAGCTCGCCCATCACCCGCACGTCGCCGGGGTCGACGCGCACGAACAGCGGCACGAGCCCCTGGATCAGTTCCGCCACGCCGCGCAGGGCGCCGGCCTCCGAACCGCGATCGAGGCCCGCCGCCTGCGCCAGTTCGTCGGCGATCACCAGCATGCACGCCTCCGTCTCGAACTCCTCCGGCGGCAGGTTGATCTCGCCGATGCCCACGTTCTCGCGCGTGTAGAAGCGTACCTTCTTGAACGCCTTGGCCAGCGTGGAGACGTGTACCTCGCCGCGGTGCGCCACGTACCCGCCGAACGCCTGTGTCTCGTCCAGGTGCATGACGCGCACTTCGGTGTCGGTCTCGGCCTCCGTGTAGTAGTCGGCGTCGACCTTGCGCACCCACACGCGGCGGTTCTCGTAGTCGAACTCCTCGACCACGTACTGCTCGCCCTGGTGGCCGTAGATCGCACCCTCGTGCGCTTCGGTGAGCGCCGACGGCCGATCGACCTCCGCGAGCACGCGCCGGGTCTCGCGCTCCTGGATCACGACGTTGTCCATGTCGGCGGCGGTGAGGCTGATGCCGTCGGCCGGGTACGTCTGCGCGGCGTAGTGGTAGCGATCGCGCTCGCGCGTGAGCACCCGCAGGTCGTCGGTCAGGAAGTCGAGGATCTCGGGAACGTGCGGCGCCTCGCCGAAGCCGTCGTTGCGGCCGATCGGCACTTCGAACACGCTGCACTTGAGGTGGTTGGTGAGGATGATCGGGTTGTCCGGATCGATCGAGACGGCCTCGCGCGGCTGGTCGAACAGGTAGCCCGGGTTGGCCAGGAGGTACTGGTCCATGGCAAACGAGCGCGCCAGGAACAGGACGAGGCTGGCCCGGTTGCGCCGCCCGACGCGGCCGGCGCGCTGGAAGGTGCTCGCCACGGTGCCCGGGTAGCCGACCAGCACGCACACATCGAGGCTGCCGATGTCGACGCCCAGTTCGAGCGCGCTGGTCGAGACCACGGTGCCGATGTCGCCGCTGCGCAGGCCGCGCTCGATCTGCCGGCGCAGCTCCGGCAGGTAGCCGCCGCGGTAGCCCGCCAACCGCGCCTGGTCGATGCTCCGCCGCCGCGCCTCGTCGCGCAGGTACTTGAGCAGCACTTCCATCGCGCTGCGCGTGCGCACGAAGAAGATCGACTGCAGGTCGGTGGTGAGGAGCCTGCCGCCGAGCTGGCGCGCGGCCTCGCTCGCCGGCAGGCGCAGACCCGCCAGCGGCGACACCAGCTTGGGGTTGAGGAACAGGTAGTGCTTCGGGCCGCGCGCGCTGCCGTCCTCGTCGATCACCTTCACGCTGCGCTCGAGGAGGCGCGCGGCGTGTTCGCCAGGGTTGCTGATCGTGGCGCTCGCCGCGCAGAACGTCGGATCGCTGCCGTAGTGCGCGCAGATCCGACGCAGCCGCCGCAGCACGTTGGCAACGTGCGAGCCGTACACGCCCGACAGCGTGTGCACCTCGTCGACGACCACGTAGCGCAGGCCGGTGAACAGGCCCTGCCACTTGGTGTGGTTGGGCAGGATCCCGCAGTGCAGCATGTGCGGGTTGGTGATGACGAGGTCGCCGCTCTCGCGCAGGGCACGGCGCACGGCTGGTGGCGTGTCGCCGTCGTACACCGCCACGGTCAGGTCGCTGCGGCCGCAGCCGAGCAGGAGGCGCTCGAGGTCGGCCATCTGATCGCGGGCCAGCGCCTTGGTCGGGAACAGGTAGAGCGCGCGGGCGGCGCTGCCTTCTTCCAGGAGGCGGGTCAGCACCGGGAGGTGGTAGCACAGCGACTTGCCGGACGCCGTGGGGGTCGCCACGACGACGTGCTCGCCCTGCCGGAGCGCGTCGGCCGCGACCCGCTGGTGCTCGTAGAGCTGCAGGATGCCGCGCGCTTCGAGCGCCGAGCGCAGGCTCGCGTGCACCCACGGCGGGTACGCCGCCCAGCGCGCGGGCCGCGCCGGCTGGGTGTGGACTGCGCCGATCTCGACGGGCAGGTCGGCGTCGGTGCGCAGCAGGGTCAGAAGCGTACCGACGTCCATGCCGCCGCGCTCCGGCGCCGCCGCGCCGGCCAACTCGGATTCACCGCCCATGGCGGGATGATCCCGCTCGGATCCCCCGCGCGCCAGCGTGCTCTGCGGACGCTGCTCGCCTACCGCTTCGTGCCGCTCGCCTCGGCCGGCTTCGCCGCGGCTGCGGCCGACGCGTTGTCGAGCGCCGCCAGCCCCTTGGTGATCGCGGTGCGCAGGCTCGTGCCCAGCAGCACGCGGGGGCTCGGCGGTCGGAAGTCGACGTTGCTGACCTGCTGCGATCCGAACGACTCCGACAGGATGGTGGCGCGGGCACCGTTGGTCTCGGGTCCGCGCACTTCCAGGAGCAGGTCGACCGCCGCGAGCGAGCGTCGGCCGAAGGGCTGTTCGTGCAGGCCGCCCTCGAACGCCTTGAGGGTCGGCACGAGCTCGACGGCCTCCGGCGCGGGCTTGTCGACCGCCGCTGCGAACAAGCCGCACGCGACCAGCTCCTCCGCGAGCAGTGCCTGCACCATCACCGTCGGCGCACGGTCCCAATCGTCGTCGCGAAGGTACCCCACGGCTTCGCCGGGCCCGGCCTTGGGAGCCTGCCGCTGGTCGACCACGGGTGCCACGAACACCGTCCCTCCCATCGGGTGGCGGGCCTTGAAACCGGTAGGACGGTAGAGGTTCTCGTTCAGCTGCAGGTCGAGCTTCGGCGGCGTCTCACACGCCGTCACGATCGCGCCCGCCAACGTCAACGCCCAGAGACGATGGAGCATGGCGGCATCTTCGCGCCGGCGGGCGGCCGCACCAACAGCGAACTGTTCACGCCTAGTCGCGGCCGAGATCGAGGATCGCGCGCGTGTCGTTCACGCCCAGCTCGACGACCAGGCGCTCGATGCCGGGTTGCTGGACGAGGGCCGGCTTGTCGGTGCCCCGGTCGTACACCGGCAACACCTGGATGACGTCCCCCGCCTCCCGCTCGAACACCACGTCGACCCGCACCGCGGCGGACAGCTCGCCCTGCACCGCGGGTTCGCGCAGGTCGAGCACCTGCCGGCCGCGCATCCCACGCGCCAGTTCGAGCAGGTCGACGATCTGGTCCGCGTAGTCCTTGTCGCGGCCCGCGCGCTGCCATTTGCCGTCCGTCTGCCGCGCGTAGCTCGCGCGCACCTGGCCATCGACCCGGAAGCTCACCACCGACACCGCGAGCTGGCTGCCCAGGCCGGTGACCTGCCGCGTCGCGAAGGCCGTCCACGGCCGGCGCAGCACCGCCACCGGCCCGTTGCCCACCTTCGCCACGAACTCCTCGTCCGCGCGGCGCACGTAGGTGTACTCGCCCTCCGTGCGGCCGAAGTGCAACACGATCGGCGCACTCTCCATCGGCGTGTGGATCGACAGGGTGAAGAACCCGCTGGCGAGGCCGAAGCGGCCGCGCTCCGCCGCCGGCACGTCGAGGAATCCCTCGACCTGCAGCGCCTGCGTCGCCTGCAGCAGCTCGTTGAACGCCACCGCGTCGGCCTCGACTTCGAGCGGCTGCCACAGCCGCACGGTGTCGCCGAGCCCGCGCCGGAGTTGGATGCGCTCGCCATTGCCCTGCCCCGGGTCGAGCTCGACCCGCGTGATGTCGCCGCCCGTCACCGGCACCAGGATCCGGCCGCGCAGCTCGTCGACCGGCACCTGGAAGGTGCGGGTGTAGTCCACCGACTTGATCACGAAGTCGACTCCACGCGGCTCCTGATGGCCGATGACGCCCGTCGGCATCTCCCAGACGGTGATCTTCTCCGGTCCGTACGCTCCCTCGATCTCGATCTGGACCGTCCACTCCGGCATCGGGTTGAGGGTGTCGAGGAACTGCTCGACGCGCATCCCGGCCAGGAACGAGAACAGCGCCGCAGCAGCCTGCGGACTCGCCCGCGTGACGATCGGCTGCAGGAGCCGGAAGTCGAGGGCTCCGGCGCGTTCGATCTCGACCACCTCCTCACGCTTCTCTGCTTCGCCGATCCGGCGGCGCAACGTCAGCCGGGTGATGTCGTCGGGCCGGCTCTGCACGAGCCCGCGTTCGCGCACGTCGGCGACGTTGGCCTGCAGGGCGGAGTACACCGCGAGTCCGGTGCGGTAGATCCGGCCGTCGCAGCGGATGAAGAGGTCGGCCAGCAGCGGGCCTTCGAGCCCGATGTCGATGGCGAAGGTCTTGTCGGCGTACCGCACTTCGACGCTGGCACGCGGCGCATCGAGCCCCATCTGCGCGAGCGTCGCCTGGTCCTGGTCGGCGACCGGACCGACCAGGAAGCGCTGGGCGCTCTCGAGCACGGTGCGGAGGCTGTCGACGAAGGCCCCTGAAGCGTGGTCTTGCACCGGCTCCACCATGACGAAGGGAGCGCGCTCGTCCTCGTGCGCGAGGTGGATCGGCGGCGCGTCGGCGGCCCGCCGCACGACGATCCGCCGCGCGTCGTTCAGGCGCCGTCCTTCGAGCAGCGACTCGGTCGGTACCGTCTCCTTCTCCGCCCGCTCGCGGGTGAGATACAGGGTCAGGCCCAGCCCGCCGGCCAGGACCACGAGCGCCAGCAGCCCACCGCCCCGCATCAGAGCCGACTCCTCCGCCACAACACGACGAGCCCGAGCAGGAAGATGCCACCGGGCACGCCGAGGATCAGCAGCCAACGCGCGCGCGAGACCTGCTGCGGCGCGATGCGCAGACTGTTGGGCTTGTACCGTTCGCCGCGCACGGTCACGAGCGCAGTCCGTTCGGCCATCCACTGGAAGATGTTGAGCGCGAGGTCACCGTTCTCGCTCATCATCGCGTTGACGAACGCGTTGCCCGTGACGACGACGACGTGACCGGGGCGGCTGCCTTCACGCGCGACGACGTCGATCACCGCACCCACGCAGCGCGGCGCGAACGCCGCCGCCTCGCCCGGCGCGTAATAGTCGACGCTGCGCTCGCCAGCGCCGGTGGCGACCGTGCGCTCCTCGATCCACGCGTAGCGGTTGGTGCGCAGCAGCGACGGGTCCACGGCGACGTCCTCGGGCGCACCCTTGTCGAGACGCACGAACTCGCGCGCCGCCTTGATCAGCGGGTAGCGACCGGCGCGCGCCAAGGCGCTGGTGATCCCGTGCACGGGGTTCAGATCGACGATGGTCAGGTTCTGGACCAGGTGCTCGCCGTGGCGCGGCGGAGCCTTGGGGTTGTTGGGGTCGGGGATCAGGTTGCAGACGAGGTCCTGGCCGAGCGCGAAACCCAGGCGCTTGCTCAGCGAGGCGAGACTCGGGTTCCAATCCTCCGGCTGCGCCACGTAGGCGACGTTCAGGAACAGCCGGCCGCCCCGGCGCAGATAGGCGAGGATCAGCTCGACGTCGGTCTCCGGGATCTCGCTGCGCGGCTCCAGGAGCGCGAGCGCGGTGGCGTCCGCCGGGATCGCGCGCGTCTCGGCCAGGTTGAGGCGCAGGATCTTGAAGCCCTCCTGCTCGAGCGAGGTCATCAGGTGGCTGTACGAGAAGGCCGTCGCGTCCTGGATCGAGGCGGTGCGGTAGCCGTCGATCACGTACAGGGTCGGCGTGCCTTCCTCGAGCAAGCCCTTGATCGCCGACGAGATGGCCTCCTCGCCCTTGAAGCTCTTCAGCATCGGCTTGGCCTCGCGCTGGCCGGGCAACTGTGGCCCGGGCCCGCTGCCGGGCACGTCGATCTGCGCGAGGTCGAAGTCGACCGAGAGGATGCGGCTGCGCTCGCCGACCTTGACCAGCACGAAGTTGCTCCGCCCGCCCTGCACGGCGCGCATGAGCTGGCGCACCTGCTCGAGGTCGCGGCGCAGGTCGTGATGCCGCACGATCACGGCGTCGCCGCCGAGGTAAGCGTATTGCCGCAGGAGATCGATGGTCAGCGTCTGCAGCGAGCTGCGGATCTGATGGATGTGCTGATCGCGCTCCGTGGCGTTCTCGTGCAGGAGCAGGGGTTCGAGCACGGTGTGCAGCTCCAGCTTCACCCCCTTCTCGCGCAGGCTGGCGAGCAACGCCTTGGTGTCGTCCTGCACGGTGAACCGCGCCTGCGGCGACAGATCGATCAGCGCCTTCAAGCCCGGCCGCGTCGCCAGGACGATCAACATCACCCAGATCCCGCCAGCCAGCGCCACCGACGCCAGCAGCGTCGACCACCCCGCGATCTTGCGCAGCCTCATCGCCACTTGCGCGCCTCCAGCGCCTTCACCGTGAGGTAGAGGAAGAAGAGCGTGCCACCGACGTAGAACGCGATCTGGCTGGTGTCGACGAGGCCGCGCATGAACCAGTTGCCCAGGTGATCCAGCACGTTGAGCTGATCGACGACCGTGCGCAGGAACTGGCTCTCGCGCAACTGGTCGGCGAGCTGTGCCTGGGCGATCACCGGCGCGGCAAGCAGCCCGGTGCTGAACAACATCGCCGAGATCGACGCGAGGAGCTGGTTGTCGGTGAGCGAACTCGTGAAGCAGCCCACGGCCAGCAGCAGCGACCCGAGCAGGGTCAGGCCGAGATAGCCGGAGAACGCCGGTCCGGCCGGCAACGGCGCGCCGAGGAACGGCGACCACGTCAGCACCCAGAGCAGCAGCGCGGTCGGCAGCCAGAGCACGGCGAAGAACGCCACCGCCGCCAGCCACTTGCCGAGCACGATCTCCAGGTCGCGGACCGGTGCGGTGAGCAACACCTCGAGCGAACCCGTGCGCCGCTCCTCTGCGAAGCATCGCATGGTCAGGATCGCCGGGACGAGCACGATCATGAAGTGCGTGCTCTGCTGGTACACGTAGTCGCTCGCGAACAGGTCGGCGTCCTGCGGGTTGGCAGCGTAGGCCTGAACCAGGCTCGAGATCTCGAGGCCACGGAACAGGTAGAAGAGCACCGCGATCACGTACGCGACCGGGCTGAAGAAGTAGGACATCAGCTCCTTCTTCAGCGTTGTGAGGACGACGTTCATGCGCGCACTCCCGACGCCGGAGCCTCTGCTGCAGCGTCGGCCTCGTCCGCGCCTTCGGTGACCTGCACGAAGAAGTCCTCGAGCGTCGGTAGCTCGAGGCTCAGCTCCGCCACGCGGACCGAGCGCGCGTGCAGGGCCTCGCCCAGCGCCGGACGCGGGTCGACGCCGAAGTCGACGTCGATGCCCGCCCGGGTCAGTCCTTCACCGGCGTCGGCCAGCGTCGCCGCGCCGAGCACGCCCGGCAGGCCCTGCAGGAGACCCGCCAGCTCGATCGACTCCATCGCCGCCGTCACCGACAACCGCCGGCCACGGCTCGTGCGCAGGAGTTCGTCGGGCGCACCGTCGGCGCGGATGCGCCCGCGGTGGATGATGAGGATGCGCGAGCAGACGTCCTGCACCTCGCCAAGGACGTGGCTCGAGAACAGGATCGTGTGTTCCTTGGCGAGTTCGCGCACCAGGGCCTTCATGCGCCGCCGCTGGATGGGATCGAGGCCGGTGGTCGGCTCGTCGAGGATCAGGATCGGCGGACGAGCGACCAGGGCGTCGGCGAGACCGACCCGCTGCCGGTAACCGCGCGACACGTGCGCCACGAGCTTGCGCCGCACATCGAGGACGTCGGCGCGTTCCATGGCGAACTCGACCGACGCCCGCCGTTGCCGCCGGGGCACACCCTTGAGCGCCGCGCGATAGGTCAGGTACTCCTCGACGCGCAGGTCGCCGTAGATGGGCACGTTCTCCGGGAGGTAGCCGACCTGCCGCCGGGCATCGACGGCCGAATCGAACACGTCGAACCCGCCGACGCTCGCCCGGCCTTCGCTGGCCGGGTGGAAGCACGTCAGGACGCGCAGCGTGGTCGTCTTGCCGGCGCCGTTGGGACCGAGGAATCCGACGACTTCACCCGGCCCGACCTCGAAGCTGATCCCGGCGACCGCCACCGTCGGTCCGAATCGCTTGACCAGGTTCTCGACGCGGATCATGTGGGGCCGCTTTGTAGCCGGCGCCCTGGGGACGGGTAACACAAAACGCCGGCCTGGTGCACGCGCGGCACGCGCGCACCGGAGCGATCACCGCACTTCGAAGTCGGCGTCCTTGATGTCCTCGTCGCCGCCGCGCTTGCCCTTGCCGGCGCCGCCACTCGCAGCGCCCGCCGGCTCCTCGGCCTCCGGCTGCTCGCCGCCCGCCGCGCCGCCCTTGTAGAGCGCTTCGCTCAGCTTGTGCGTCGCCTGCTGCAGCGCAGCGAGCGCAGCCTCGATGGCCGCCTTGTCGTCGCCCTTCGCCGCCTCGCGCACGCTCGCGATCTTGCTCTCGAGTTCGGTGCGCGCCGCGGCGTCGACCTTCTCCTTGTTGTCGTTCAGCGTCTTCTCGATGCTGTAGGCAGTCTGGTCGGCCTGGTTCTTCAGATCGACGACCTCGCGACGGGCCTTGTCCTCGCCGGCGAACCTCTCCGCCTCCTTGCGCATGCGCTCGACCTCCGCCTCCGTGAGGCCGGACGAGGTCTGGATCGTCACCTTCTGCTCGCGGCCGGTGCCCTTGTCGCGCGCCTTCACGTTGAGGATGCCGTCGGCGTCGAGGTCGAAGGTGACCTCGATCTGCGGCACGCCGCGCCGTGCGTTGGGGATGCCGTCCAGCCGGAAGCGGCCGAGCGTCCGGTTGTCCTTCGCGAACTCGCGCTCGCCTTGCAGCACGTGGATGTCGACGGCGGACTGGTTGTCCTCCGCGGTCGAGAACACGTTCGACTTGCTGTGCGGGATGGTCGTGTTGCGCTCGATGAGCTTGGTCATCACCGCACCCATCGTCTCGATGCCGAGCGACAGCGGGGTCACGTCCAGCAGCACGACGTCGCTCACCTCACCGGTCAGCACGCCGCCCTGGATCGCGGCGCCGACGCTCACGACCTCGTCGGGGTTCAC
>CAYQMF010000128.1:0-18582 GCA_964418595.1 uncultured candidatus Brocadiaceae bacterium | reverse complement strand
CCGCCACAGCCCCTCGTTCACCTGGTTACGGCGGCTTGGTTGGGCCCCCCCCCCCGGGCGCCCCCCCCGGCCCCCCCCCCCCCCCCCCAGGCCCGGTTGCAGAGGTCGATCATCACCCATGACCCGGTTTCGAATCCTTCAGTCCCTCCTCCTGGTTGGCGTCGCCATCGCCACCATGAACCTTCGATTCGGTCCCACCCACTCGCCCACAGACCTGCTTTCTTCCCGTGTCGCGGGTCTCGACCACTACAAGTGTGCCCCGCTCGCCGGCTGGGGCTGCCAGTTCTGCTACCAGGACAACCCCGGCAGCTATCACAAGTGCACCAGCACGATGCCGCTGTACATGTGTCAAGCTGAATGGGACGCCGTCTGCACTCCCATCATGCCCGTCTGTGGGGACTTCACGGACTGCAAGAGTGATCCCACGTGCACGAACTGCACAACCACGGGATCCTGTCCGAGCGAGTCCTGCATCCTGCCTCCACCTCCTCCAGGGTAACCTCCGCATCGTAGGCACGGACGGCAGGGCCAGTTGACTTGAGAGAACCTCGAGGCCCGCGCGTGCTTCGGTTTCCCGCCCCTGTAGTTGCACGACCAGTCCTGAGCGCGCCCTCCAATGCTACATCGTCACCATCGGCTCTCGGGATGGCGGTCTGTCCCGTCTCTCCTGTGTCTTGTCGGCGTAGCGGTTCCACAGAGTCCCCCCCAGGCAGCCGCACTCCTGGAAGGACTGGAAGCCAATGCCAACCGGACCATCACCTGTCGTCACTCCGTCGTGGAAACCCTCGCGGAGGATCCCGCGAACGACACGAACTTGATGGACCGGCTCCTTGCGTCCGATCCCGAAACCCTTGCCGCTTCCGTCCTCGTCGCCAACTACCTGTACTCCGTGTCTGGAGGCAGATGGGTCGGATCCTTCGTCATCCACAAGCACCTGCTTCATCGCCCGGAGTCCTGGACCGCCTTGACGGACGGCCAGCGCACGCTCTGGATCACGGGAGACCAGCGCGTGGTACGCATCTATGACGAGCCTACGCTCGGTGGTTCCGGAGTATTGGTGACCGCCTTCTTGGGAATCTGGGGCGCATACCCGGCGGCGGCTTGGCTACGGCGCGCCATCCGCGACTCTACACTGCATCTCCATGACAACCCCGACGGCTCCTTCACAGCCGTCGTTCCGATGGCCATCCGCGACACGTCCCCGACGACTCGCATGGAGCTGGTCTTCGAATCGGACAGGAGCCTGGTTCGCTCTGTCTGCTTGCTTGCGGCCTCCGACGCCATGGATGGCCAATCCTCGATACACTGGACGACGACTCGCGTTGCGCGCACCGGCCTCCCGTCGGCCAGCTGGAGTGTGAACTGGTGGGGTCGCAACGGCGTCCGAAAGCGCTATCTACGACTCCACCGATTCGAGTACCTGGACCTACATCTTGCTCCCGAGGACGTAGTCGCCCTTGCCCGAGCTTCGCCTGGCGTCGAGGTCGGCGGTCTCGGAGGCATGTCGAAGCGAGCCTACGGAAGCCATATCGACGCGGAGATCCAGCGATTCCGCGACAAGCCGGGAGCATCCCCGAATCCCGACCTCGATCGCCGTCCTCACACGCTCGTTCCGCGCCTTGACCTCGAGGACTTGTCGTGGCCGTCCCTCCTGGACGTCAAGAGCGAGATCGAGAAGGAGGCGCGGGCTGATCTCACCGATCATCGAAGAGAGTATTGCTCCCAGGCTGCGCTCGCGTTTCTCGTGGGATACCGCTCACGGGGGCCAGCTCCCTTCGCAGGCGCCCTCGCGAAGGCGCCCTCGCCCCTCCTGACCCTTGCTGACGTGAGGACGCTGGCAGAAGGCCTCGGGTGGCGAGTCGAGGCTTTCGAACTGAGCGCGGACCTCGCCCGCGACCTCGAGGATCCGTTCCTCGTGTGGCTCCCGGGCCAGACTGGCCAGCCCGGCCATCTCGCCGTGGGAGTCCCTACCAAGCCCGGGAGGCTCCGGGCCTGGATCCCGCCAGGCGCGATTGTCGACGATTTCGACTTCCCCCACACCACATGTCTCATTTCGACGGACGACGCCAGCCGACTGAGTGCTGGCGCCCGCGGACGGTTCTGGGCCACCCTGTGGACCCTTTGTGCCGTGGCTTTCATCGGACTCGTGGTCGCGGCGTCGAGACTTTCCCGCAGGATCGCCCCAGCGGTTTCCGCCATCGCGTTGTTGGCGCTCTTACCCATGGGAAGCTGTGGACTGCGCGTCAACGGAGGATCCTCCGCGCCCGCACTGAGTGAACTGCTGGACTTCCCGCCTCGCGTGGACTTCGACATTCGCGAGTCCACTCAAGCCAACGTCACCCCCATACGGTTCAGGTCGCGATCTCCGCAGCCACTGACCCTGCGGTTCGTCAAGACGGACTGTAAGTGCATCTCTTGGACACTGGATACTCTGAATCTTCCACCGCAGGGCAGGGTCGATGTTCAGATGTTCACGTTCGCCTGCGCCAGGGACCCCGTGGAGTGGAGCACGTTCGCCTGCCGTTCGAACTCGCGGTCGAAGACCGCGTCGTTCCTGGCGCCATCGAGGCACACGTGCACACCGATCCTGGCATCATCATCTTCCCTCCGAAAGTGACTGCTCAATGCGACTCCGACGGGATCGCCCGAAGCGCGTTCGCCGTCCTCTTGCGTCGACCCAGGGCCCTGCCCCAGGCTCTCGACTGGATCATCGACCCGGGCTTCGAGCTCGTGGTCGAGAGGATCCTCCACGAGCCCGACGCCAATGGCTATGTCACCGACAAGTACGAGATGACGCTCGTTGCCATCGACTCACAACCAGGAAGCCACGTCATCGGCATGAAGTTCTCGCATCCCTATCCTAGTCAGCCTCTCGAAGTTCGATACACCATCGTCGCCACGGTCTTCAAGAGATGATCCGCGCGACGCTCTTTGCGGCCGTGGTCCTCATCGTGGCATGGGCCGTAGCACTCGTCTCCTGGCAGTCCTTGGTTTCATCCCAGTCCCACGCGTCGGACACAAACCCGTCTGCCGGCAGTCCTATCCGGGCGCCCATCCCGGCACACGAGGAAGGAAGCAGCGTTCCCGGCCGCTCGCCGCTACCGAGGCGCGGTTCCGGCGAACTGACGGGTCGAGTCGTCGAGTCCGGTACGAAGCGGGCGCTGTCCGATGTGGATGTAGAGACAACCCTCGACGTCGAGCAAATCCCCTTCACTTGCAGGACCAGGTCCGTTGGGGATGGAGGCTTCGTCCTCGAGGCGGCGCACTGGCAGGACCCCTGCAGTTTGCGCTTCGCGCGCGATGGCTACCGCACTCTGACGATCCATTACAGCGGCGACGGCAACGTGGGAGAAGTCTCTCTCACGCCTTCTCCGTCGCTCCAGGTCATGGTGCTTCACGCCCAGGACGCGACGCCCGTTCCCGACGTCCCAGTAGACATCGGGCCGAGCACTCCGAACAGACTCACGTGGACGAGCACGCAAATCACCAACGACGATGGGGTAGCAGTGTTCTCTCGCCCGCCGGACGGTGGCTCCCGGGTGAGGGTCAGGGCGAATGCTGGCGCCTGCACTGTCACGCTCCCTTCGGCACTTCCCGATCGACAAGTCATCGTCCACTTGCCGAGCCCACGGAATGTCGAGGTCTCGATCGTCGATGTGCAGACGAGATCGCCCGTGCAGCATGCGGTTCTTCGAAGACCCAGCCTGCCCGACCTGACGTCTGACGACGCGGGCCGTTGTCTCGTGCCCGTCCTGGCCGCCGAGCCCACCGTCGTGACTCTCGCGGCGCCAGGCTACTTTGCCGCCCGAACGCTGCTCGACGGGGGAGCAGGCGCCATCGTCATCGAGGCGCGGCCGACGTGTACCGTTCGCGGCCGCGTCGACGCCAGCGAGGCCGTGACGTTGGAGCGCACCGTCGCGGTCGGACGCAGCATCGCCACGCAACTCCCGGCGCTCCACATCCCGCCCAACGCGAGTTTCGAGTGGAGCGACATCCCAGCACATGGACATCTGGCGGTCCGCTGTCTCATCGGCGACGCCGTAGTTGCCACTGCCAGCACGCAGACTCCAGAACCGGGTGGGATCGTGGATCTGGCGCCGATCCGCCCCGAGGCCGTGGCCCGCGTGCGCGTTCGGATCGTGGGGTCCACGCCCGGTCCGGTCGGGCTGTCGCTCAGCGTCCGCGATGCTCGGCAAGCGCAATTGGCCTCGCTCAGCGTCACGATGTCACCTCTCCGGGAACAGACGCTCACGATCCCCAGCGGTCAGCTGCGGCTGACGGCAATGAATAGCGCTGGCGGTTTTGCGCGCATCGAAACCCAATTGGCTCCGCGAGCGGAGATAGCACTCTCGCTGCACTTGGCCCCTTCGCCGGATGTTCCTGGGCGATTGCGCCTGCTCGACGCTGATGCTCCACCGCTCTGCGAGATCTCCTGTCTACCGCTCGAGGATGGCCTGCCCACGCGATACGCATGGCCCGACGCGGCAGGGCGATTCGTGCTGCATGGCGTTCCCGCTGGCTACTACCGTGTTGCAGTCAGACCCACCCACCTGTCGCCATCGGGATATGCCTACGACAGCGCCAGCCGCGAGCTTCAACCCGGAGACACCGTCCTCGAGCTGACGGTAGCTCGCCTCGGCGCCCAGATCCGCGGCAGGATTACGGGCGTGCCTCCCGATTCATCGCCACCGGCCCTCGTGCGTGCGGTCGACCGCGACGGCCGCGTGTACGGCGGGGGAATCGAGCCGGACCATCGATTCTCGATTCTGGTTCCGAAGCACGGACCCTTCCGTATCGAGGCACTCACGCTGCATGTCCCCGGAAGCCGAGGTCGGCACTGGATCGCAACCCGCGAGGATGTGGAACCAGGGGCAACGATAGAACTCACAGCGAGACCCAGGTGATGGGGTGACGGACCATCCTCCGTCCACGAGGCGTTTCCAGTGCGTCAGGCCGACTCGCCGGCCGGCGACCCCGGCGTCGCCCCGTGTCGCGCCTGGCGCCGGCCCCCGGGCGACGCTGGCCGCGGGCGCCGCGCCGGCAGCGCATCGGCATACGGCCGGAGGAAGCTCGGCCGGTCGTCGGGACGCGTGCGCTGGAAGTCGGCGCACAACGCGCGGCCGGCGACCGTGTCGTCGACGCCCGCCACGTCGACCAGGTACCGGAAGAGCAGCTCCGCGAGGCGGTGCAGCGCGATGCCGTGCTGCGCCGCGGTCTGCGCGAAGAGCCAGTCGCTGAACGCGAGGAACGCGGCGAACGGTGAGCCGGACCGGAACAGCAGCGCCGCCGCGCACGTGAAGTTGCCGCTGTTCCCGACGAGGTCGAAGAAGCGCGCGAAGCGGCGCATGCGCTGGATGGTGGCGAAGTCGAGGTCGCGGTTCTGCACGATCTCGTACGGCGGCTCGCTTGCCCAGCGCACGCCGAACACGGCGTCGTGACGCACGATGGGCGTGCCGCGCAGACGCTTCAAGATCCCCACCTGGATCTCGTGCGGCGCGAGCGCGAACAGGCGATCGAAGCCGCGGCCGAAGGTCGCGAGGTCTTCGCCCGGCAAGCCGACGATGAGATCCGCGTGGATGTGCACACCGGTGTGCGCGCGCAGGAAGCGCAGGTTCGCCTCCGCCTTGTCGTTGTCCTGGCGGCGACTGATGCGCTGCGCCACGGCGGGATCGAAGGTCTGGATGCCGACCTCGAACTGCAGTGTCCCGGGCGGGAACTCCGCGATCAGGACGCGCAGCGCGTCGGGCAGGCGGTCGGGGATCATCTCGAAGTGCAGGAACAGGCCCTCGCGCAGGCGGTCGCGGAAGAACCCGAGGATGCACAGGCTCGTGGCGAGCCCCAGATTGAACGTGCGGTCGACGAACTTGAAGTGCCGCACGCCGCGCGCGAGCAGGCGATCCATCGCCGCGAGGAACGGCTCCAGCGGGAACGCCCGCACCCGCTCGTCGAGCGACGACAGGCAGAACTCGCACGCGAACGGACAGCCACGCGATGCCTCCACGTACACGATCCGGTGCGCGACGTCGTCGTCGGTGAACTCGTCGTACGGCAGCGTGAGCGCGCCGAGGTCGGGCAACGGCGCGTCGATGACCTTCGCCGCCGGGCGCTCGCCGGCCAGCACCTGTTCGCACAGCGCGCGGAACGCGACGTCGCCTTCGCCCCGCACGACGAAGTCCGCGCTCGCCACGAGCGCCTGCCCGTCGGTCTCGTGGCTCACTTCCGGCCCGCCGAGCACGACCGTCACGTGCGGCGCCACCTGCTTCAGGATCGCGACCACCGCCGTCAGCGGGGCTGTGTTCCAGATGTAGACGCCGAAGCCGACGATGCGCGGCGCGTGCGCGAGGATGCGCTCGACGACGTCGAGCGGCCGCACCTGCGCGTCACACTCGAAGAGGACCGACCGCTCGCGCAACGCCCCGAGGTTGGCGCGCAGGTAGCGCAGGCCGAACGCGGCGTGGATGTAGCGCGCGTTCAGGGTCGCGAGCACGATGTCGGCCATCGCGCAGGATCATGGGCTGCGTGACGCACGGCGCCAGCGTTCCGCCACATGGCGGCCTCTGCCGACTTGGTGGATTCCCGACGCGAAAACTCGTGGCTGGGTGGAAGAGGACGCAGCCAGCCCGCCCCGCTTCTCGACCCTGACCCGTCCAATGCCGCGTTCCACCACTCGCGATGTGATGCTCTCCGTCCTCATCCTCGTCTCCGCAGCCAGCGCCCAAGGCGGGTTCCCGCCCGTGCCGGTCCCCGCCGGGAATCCGATGACCCCGGACAAGGTCCTGTTGGGCAAGGCCCTGTTCTTCGAGGAGCAGGTGTCTTCGACCAACACCGTTGCCTGCGCCACCTGCCACACCCTCGAGCGCGGCGGGTCCGATCCCCGCTCGGAACTCGCCGGCTCCGTGCATCCCGGCCTGGACGGCCTGCGCGGCACGCGCGACGACATCCGGGGGTCGCGCGGGGTGATCGCCAACGCGGTGGACGGGAGCCTCCGGGCGACGCCGAACTTCGGTCTGGCGGAACAGGTCACCGGTCGCCGCGGCATGCCCGTCATCAACGCCGCGTTCGCACCCCTGCTGTTCTGGGATGGGCGCGCGAGCAACGTGTTCCGCGACCCGTCGACCAACGCCATCGTGCTGACCGACAACGCCGCCCTGGAGAGCCAGGCCGTCGGCCCGCCGGTGAACGACGTGGAGATGGCGCACCTCGCCGCGACGTGGTCGGACGTGGTCGCCAACGTGACGGCCGCCCGGCCGCTGGCGCTGGCCAGCAACATTCCCGCGGCGCTGGCGCAGTTCGTGGCAGGGCGCACCTACCCGCAGCTGTTCAACCAGGTATTCGGCACCCCCGCCATCACCCCGGCACGGATCGCCATGGCGATCGCGACGTACGAGAGGACGCTGGTCTCCAACCAGAGCCCGTTCGACCAGGGCACCATGACGCCACAGCAGCAGCGGGGCCAGCAGTTGTTCTTCAACAACGTCAACGAGTGCTCGGACTGCCACGGGGGCCCGTTGTTCGCCAGCCCGGCGTTCCGCTACACCGGCGTGACGCCGCAGAACGAAGATCTCGGTCGCTTCCTGGTGACCAACGCCAACCAGGATCGCGGCCGGATGCGGGCCCCGACGCTACGCAACGTGGAGCTGCGCGCGCCGTTCTTCCACAACGGTAGTGCGCGTACCCTGCGCGACGTCGTCGACTTCTATGCGCGCGGCGGCGACTTCAACGCAGCCAACCGCGACGGACGGATCCGACCGTTGGGCCTGTCCACGGCCGACCGCGATGCGCTCGTGGCGTTCCTGCAAGCGCTCACCGATCCCCGCGTACGCAACAACCAGCCGCCCTTCGACCGGCCGACGCTGTTCTCGGAGTCGACCCGGGTGCCGTCGGAGTACGGCGGCGGAACAGCCGGCGGCGGCAACATCGTCCCGGCGATGGTCGCCAACGAGCCCCCGCACATCGGCCACGGCCGCTTCGCCATCGGTCTCGCGCAGGCCGCCGGCGGTTCACCGGTCGCCCTGCTCCTCGACGTCGCGGCCAACCGCACGGGCACGCCTGTGCTCGGCATCATGGTTCACGTCGCCATGAGTCCGGCGATGGTAGTGATCCCGGATGTGGTCTCTGGCAGCGGCAATGGAGCGGGCTGGACATCGTCGGTGTTGCCGGTTCCCCCCGTCCCGGATCTGCGTGGCCAGTCGGTCTTCGGCCAGTGGATCGTCGGGGATGTCAGCACCGGAAGCCTCGCGGCATCGCGTGCAGTCGAGTTCACGATCTTCTAGCTCTGGCCGCGGAGCCACGCCACACCTCGCGCGATCCACGCGCGCCAACCCGCGCCGTGGGTCGTGCGGGCGAGGACGCGTTCGAGGGCGGCGGCCAACGCGCCGGCATCGCCAGGACGCTGGCCCGGATCGCTGGCGAGACTCGTCTGAAACACCGTGGCGAGCCCCGACCGCAACAACGCCCTCACCTCGCAATCGACGGGTATCTCCTCGATGCCGGGCAGCGCCACCTTGCCCAGCTCGACGACGCCGTGCCGGACCCGCGCGTCACGAAACGGCGCAGCGCCCAGGATCACCTCGTGTGCGACAACGCCCAGCGCGAAGACATCGGCGCGCGGCAACGAGGGCGCGGGATCCGTGAACAGCTCCGGCGCCATGTAGGCGGGCGTCCCCACCACGACCTGGTCGCGCGCATCGTTCCCGTGCAGGGCCGCGAAACCGAGGTCGATGAGCTTCGGCACGGGTCGACCGTCGATCTCCGTGACCAGGATGTTCTGCGGCTTGAGGTCGCGGTGCGCGACGCCGCGCTCGTGCAGGTGCTGCACCGCGCGGGCAACGTCCGCGAGCAGGCGCACGCGCGCCTCGACCGGCAGGGCCCTCGCCGCGCACCACGCATCGATGGGCTCGCCATCGACGTACTCCATCGCCAGCCACGGGTGACCATCGGGCGTCGTGCCGGCGTCGAACAGGCGCACGACGTGTTCGTGGGCGAGCGACGCCAGCGCCTCGCGCTCGAACGCGAGCTGCGCCCGCAGTGCGCTCGACGCGGGAGGGGCGTGCGCGACCTTCAGGGCTACTTGCCGCTGCTCGCCGTCGCGCTCCTTCGCCAGGTACACCGCGCCCATCTCGCCACGGCCCAGCTCGCGCACGAGGTCGTAGGGTCCGAACTGCGGCGCGGTGCTCGCGGCCCGAGTCGGCGCCTCCGCGGCGGCCGCTCCCGACGCCGCCAGAAGGAAGGGGAGAAGCGCAGCCCGCGGCAGATCCTTGGTCATGGCGTGCGCCCGCCATGCACATCGCGGGCCAGGGCCGCTGCGGCGCTCCCGCTGCCCGGCGCGCGTCCCGCGCGCCGTTCTGACAGGTTCGCGGGCGCGCGGGCTGCCAGGTCGACCGGTCAGGGCACGCGGCGCAGGAGCGCGGCGATGTCGGCGGGCGGCGCCACGAGGAGCGTGCCATCTCCCACCACGACCCCGTCGGCGTAGGCGCGCACCTTGCCTTCCTCGCTCGCGAACACCTCGACGTATGCCTTCGCCACCGGATCGCGGAAGCCGTAGCCCGCCGGCGCGCCATCGGCGAAGAACCACGCGCGCAGTTCGCCTTCGCCCGGCAGGCGCAGGCCGTAGGCCGGCTTGCCAGCGCACAGACGGCCTCCATCGAGGAGTGCGCCCGCGAGCATCTCCGTGCGCGCGGGGCCCTGATACAGCCACGGGTTGCAGCGCAGCAGGCGCGCGAGCCGGGTGGCCTGCTCGACGGAGAGGTCGGTCACCGCGCCAGCCGCAGCCGCGAATCCGCGCGGCGCGTCGCCGCCGGCCTCGAGCACGCTGCGCGCGTCGCCCTCCCCGACCTCGACGAGCTGCGCGCCCGCGCGATGCAGGATGGTCGTGGTCTGCCCGAGGCGGAGCGTCACCGTCGCGCCGCCGAGATCCTCGCCGGCGGGCGCGTCGCGCAGGATCGCCTGCGCCGCCAACGCGCGGTGCGCGTCACTCGCGAGGCGGTCGGGGTCGCGGCTCGACCCGGTGTCGAGGCGCGACAGGACCAGCCGCGCGACGCGCTCCTCGCCGTAGCCCTTGTCGAGCTGCGGCCGGAAGCCAAGGTTCACCTCCGCGCCGGCGGGCAGCACACCGACCAACGTCGCGAGCTGGTTGGCGCTGCGCACCTGGGTGCCGTTGAAGCGCGTGATCTCGTCGCCGAGCTTGACGCCGACCTTGCTCACCACGCTGTCCTCGAACACCGACTGCACGAACACGCCGTGCCGCCCCTTCTCACCGGGCGCCTGCATGAACCACGCGTTCATGTCGAGCGTGCCGTGCTCGGCGTGCTTGCCCGCCATGAGGTCGGGCAGGAAGTTCGCGATCTGGTTGCTGGCGATGGCGAAGCCGACGCCCACGTTGACGCGGCCGCGGTCGCCCACGGAGATGCGGCCGTTGATGCCGACGACCTCGCCCTGCAGGTTGAAGAGCGGGCCGCCGGAGTTGCCCGGGTTCACCGGCGCATCGACCTGGATGCAGTCGGGGTAGACGAGCATGCGGTTGCCGCCGCCGGGCTGGTAGCGATGCGTGCCCGACACGATCCCCATCGTCGTGGTGGGCTGGAAGTCGGTGGCGAGCAGGAACGGGTTGCCCATCGCGAACACCTGCTCCCCCACGAGCAACGCATCGCTGTCGCCGAGCGGCGCGTGCGGGAAGACCTGCCCCGCACGCTTGCCGTGCAGGAGCAGCACCGCGAGGTCGCTGCCCGGGTCGATGCCGAGCACCGTCGCCTCGTACAGCTCGCCGTCGGGCAGGCCGATGCTCATCTTCTTCACCTCCGGCTTGCCCACGCAGTGGAAGTTGGTGAGCACGAAGCCCGCCGGATCGAAGACCACGCCCGACCCGCCGCCCGCCTGCCCGATCTGCATGACGGAGCACACGGCGGGCGCGACGCGCGCCATCACCGCGACCCGGGCAGACTCCGCGGCGCGAGCTGCGGCGATCGCCGTGTCGGCCTGCGCTTGAACCAGCGACGGGAACAGACCGAGGAGAGCCAGGCGCGTGCGGATCACGGCGCGGAGGGTACGCGACGCGGGTCAGGCCGGCGAGGCCTTCGCCGCGCTCAGCGCCCCCCGGCCAGGAAGCCGCGCGCCTGGCTGCGGTTGGTCGCGTCGGGGTCGCTCTGCGCCACGAACTCCAGCGTCTGCCGTGCCGCGGTGCCCGGAGTCGCGAACCGGGCGAGCGCGGCGACGCTGGCGCGGCGCACGTCGGCGTCGGCGTCGTCGCGGGCGGCGCGGCCGAGGAGGGCGCGCGCGGTGGCGGAGTCGTGCTGGCCGAGCGCGGCCACCACGTCGGCGCGCACGGCCGGCGAAGGATCGGCGAAGCCGCGCTCGAGCAGCGCCAGCGACGCGGCGCCCGGCACGCGGCGCAGCGCGTGGTAGGCCGCCGCGCGCACGGCGTCGTCGGGATGCGCGACGAAGCGTCCGGCGTGGGCCACCACGGCCTCGCTGCCGGTGTTGCCCAGCGCGTCGAGCCACAGGTCGAGCCGACCTTGGTCGGCGGCCTGGGCTTCGAACCCAAGCAGCACATCGAGCGCGGAGCGCCCCTCGATCCTCGCCTCGCCGGCGCGCGGCGCCAAGGCACCGAGCAGCAGCATCGCGAGCGCGTCGTCGCCGGTGAACTCGCGTGCCCCGCCGAGATCCCGGGTCAGATCGCCGAGCACGCGCGGGCTCGGAGCGGCGAGCTGGAACAGCGCCATCGTCGCGGCGGTGCGCACCTCCCCGGGCAACGACGCGTCGGCGCGCAGCGCGGCGAGCACGTCCTGCGCTGCGATCGTGCCCGCGCCGCCCAGCGCCGACAGCAGCATCCGACCGAGGTGCGCATCCATCCCGGCGGCCACGCGTGCCTGGATCTCGCGCGCCGTCTCCGGGCGCAGGCGCACGAGCCACTGGATGGCGAGCCATGCCTTGTCGATGGCCTCGGCGTCCTGGGGTTCGGCCACGAGGAGCGCGGCCAGCGCGTTCGTCAGCGAGACCAGGGTCTCGCGCTCGAGGAGCTTGCTCCAGCGCGCGCGATCGTGCGCCTCCGCGCCCGCGACGAGATCTTCCGTGTGGCCGCCTGCCGGCAGCCACGCCTCGTCCCACGCCGCCGTCGTCGACTCCCGCTGCACCGACGCCTCCACCAGCGTGATCGCGAGCACGGTCCTGGCCTCGATCGCGAGGCCGAGTTCGTCCATCCGCAGGGTCGTGCGCTCGTCGACGTCGACGCCGCGCAGCCAGCCGAGGGCGCGCGAGAACGTGGCGCGCGAACCGCCGGTGAACTCGTGCGGGTGGATCTCGTCGCCGGCCATCGCGGTGTAGCGCAGCTTGTGACGCTCGACGCTGGTCGCGTCGGCGTCGCGGCCGGCCTCCAGACGGAAGCTGGCGATCAACGTGCCGGCGGCGTCGACGTCGTTGGCTTCCCACGTGCCCTGCGCATCTGCGGGCACCGCGTGCATGTAGGCGGAGAAGACGCCGCGCACGAAGTTGCGCTGCTCGCCGGTCAGCTCCTCGGCGAATCGATAGCCGTGCACGGCGCCATCGGTACCGAGCCGCACCCAGAACGGCCGTTGCACGGCGCGGCCGAGGCCCCCGTCGTCGGCGCCGGCGCCGCCCGCCAGCGGCGACAGTGAGAACCCGCGCAGCTCGACCTTCACCGCGAGCTCGTCGCGGCGGCGGTCGACGATCTGGAGGTCGAGCGCGCTACTCACCTGGAAGCCCGAGATCTGCCGCGAGCCTTCGGCCGGCGCCACGCCGTACTCGAAGCGACCGCCGAGGGTGCAGGTGAGGGTCGTGCCCACCGGCGCGGTGTAGTAGCCGTCGCGAGCCAGCGCCTCGGTGCGGGTCGGAGCATCGTGCGGCTCGACGGCCAGCGCGATGGGGGCGGAAGCCTTGTCCAGGCGAGTGGCCGGAGCCGGCGCCGCGCCAACGCGGTCGCCGCACCACAGCCAGACGGCACCGAGGGTGATCGCGACGGCGAGGCCGGCGGTCACGACGAGACGGGAAGGGGTGCGCGACGGTGTGTTCATGGTGGTCACCCGCAGCAGCGATCCCCGGGCCATGTGCGTTCGCGAGAAACGCAACCGGCCGGCGCCACCTCGCGGGTGACGCCGGCCGGCAGGAGCTGAGTCATCGCCGCGGCCGTCGGCCGCAGCTCCGCCGGTCAGTTCAGCAGCTCGCGACCTTCCCAGCCAGAGCCCCAGCTCACCAGCGTGGTCGAGTAGACGCGGGTCCAGAAGGCCTCGAGGAACGCGATCAGCTTGAGGCTCATGGCCTGGATCTGGTACCCGACGGTGCCGGACAGGCCGGAGATCGCGCTGGCCACCACGCCCATCGTGAGGCGCTGCTCCGCGAAGCGGGCCTTCAGCTCCACACCGGCGGCGAAGCCGATCACGCCCACCGACACGAAGGCGCGACCGACCACGCTCGTCGTGGCCGACGCCAGGAGGCGCACTTCCGGCGTTGTCGTCGGCAGGATCACGTTGGCGCCCGCCCCGAGCGTGACGCCGGCGTTGCCGCCCAGGGTCACGGTGAACGGGCCGACACCGACGGGGGCGCGCACGTCACCAGGGAAGAGGCTGTACTCGGTCGCCGGGATCCCACCGAGGTAGCCCGTGGTCTGCACGGAGCGGTTGTTGACGACGATCCCGCAGAGCTGCAGGCGGAAGGCGCCGGTGGCGTTCTGCGTCGGCAGCGAGGCCGAACTCGTCGTGACCGTGTTCTGCGCGGTCAGGTCGAACTGCACGGCACGGAGCGCGAACTTGAGGATGCTGGCATCGACGGTGGCGCCGAGGTTGGCGCGACCGGTGCGGGTGACCACGCCGGGCATGCGCCCGCTGGACGTGGAGTTCGAGAGGGAGCCGGCCAGCGTGACCGACCCGCCGAGCCAGGTGTTGCCGATGCCCTTGGAGTACGGCCCGATGTTGCGCACCGACTGCGCGGTGAGGCCGGTCGTGATCAGGAGGGCGGCGGTAGTGAACAGGACGAACTTGGAGGAAGCCATGACAGTGTCTTTGCGAACAGTGGTTTTCTTGGTGACTCGAGTCGCGCTCGACGTGAGCGCGTCCCGCCAAGGCAGCGACGTCGCCGTCGCCGCGTTCGCGCAGACCCGGAGATCGTCGTCCGGTCAGTGCCGCAGGATCGGCGTCGGATGCCAGCCCATCGCCGCGAGCAGGGCGGCGAAGCCGACCACGTAGGCCACCGCAACCGGCCAGGCCTCGTACAGGTACCGGCCGGTGTTGCGCAGCGCCGGGAACACCGCGGCGAGCGCGACGCCGGCGCTGGAACCGAACCAGAGCATCGAGCCGCCGAACCCGACCGCGAACGACAACACGCCCCAGTCGTACCCGCCCTGGGCGAGCGCCAGCTTGGTGAGCGGGATGTTGTCGAACACCGCCGAGAGGAACCCCAGCCCGAGCGCGGTCACCCATGACGCCTCGGGCAACGCCCGCACCGGCATGAGCGATGCACACCACACGAGCGAGAGCAGGAACGCGGTGCCTTTCATCGCGGGGCCCAGATGCGACCAGGTCGGGGCCCGCCACAGGCTGCCCACGAACAGCATGGCCCACACGCCCACGAACGGACGGTCGAGGAGCACGTTGGTCGTGAGCGCGCCGAGCAGGACAAGCAACACGTTGAGGAGGCGCAACCAGTCGATGGAGGGGCACCCGCCGGACTCAGCGACGGGATCCGGAGTCAACTGCGCCTGCTTCCGGGCGCCCGGAATGGCGAAGCAGGCGAACGCGACGGCCGACGCGACGATGCAGTGGAGCACGGCCCATGGCGAGATGCCCGCGATCCACATCATCGTCGTCGTCGTGTCGCCGAGCACGCTCCACGCCCCACCCGCGTTGCTGGCTGCGATGAGTGCGGCGAGGAAGGCGACGCCGACCTCCGCGCGGAAGGTCCGCATCGCCATCACACCGCCGATCATGGCGGCGGCGATGTTGTCGAGGAACGACGAGAGCACCCACACGATCGCCAACAGGACGATGGCGGCCCGAAACGGCGACCGCGGCAGCACCCGCACGAGATGCTCGGGCACGTGCGAGCGCTCGAACAGGTCGGCGAGCAGCGTGAAGCCGAGGATCAGCGCGCCGAGGTTGAGCAGGGTGTGGTCGAGTTCGTGTACGAAGTGCGGCCACAGCCCCGGCGTCGCGGGCGACGGGTGATGGTCGGGCGCGAGCCACGCCGTGTACAGCGTGATCACGGCAGCGCCGACGAGCGCCACGTACAGCGTGTGGTGGTGGAACAGCCCGATCCCCAGGAGCACGAGCACGAACAGGACGAACGCGTACGGGATCGCCCCCGGCAGCACGATCCCGTGCGACGTGACCTCACCGAAGGCCGCTGTCGCGAGGCCGGCGGTGGCGGTGAGCGGGAAGAACACGAGCCGGAGCCACCGGCCGGAGTCGGAGTGCATGCCGGGGCGGGAGCGTAGGCGGCGACCCGGCACGGGTCTCGACCTGGGTGAGAGAAGACGGTGCGACCGCGCGGTCCTCCGGCGTGTGGCCGCCTCCGCTCCGTCCCTTCATGAGACGCCACGTGCGCGGGGGCCGGAGTAGCCTTCGAAGCCACGGTCTGGACGGCCGCCGCAGGAGAAGGAGCCCCATGCCGAACCCGCCGATCCGCATCGCCATCCCTCTCGCCCTCGTCGGCCTCGCGTCCGCGCAGACCCTCGACTTCCGCGACCGCGCGCGCCAGCCCGCGCTCGATCCGACCGGCGGCGTCACGGGCTACGCGTTCGGCGACATCGATCGCGACGGGCGCCCCGATGTGCTCATCTGCAAGGGCGACGGGCGGCACACGTTCGTCCTGGGTCGGCGCAGCGGCAGCTTCCGCGATGCCACGGCGACGCAACTGCCGGCGCTCACCACGCCCGCGCGCGGCGTGGCGCTCGCCGATGTCGATGGTGACGGCGACCTCGACGCGATCTTCGTCGGGCATGACGGCACGGCGGGTACGAACGTCCTGCTGCGCAACGACGGCGCAGGCCATCTGCAGGAGATCGTGGCGAATGCCATCCCTGCGGTCGCGGCCAACGCCATCACCGTGGGCGACATCGACGGCGACGGCGACCTCGATCTGGTGCTGGGTGGGGTCGCCACGCCAGTGGTCCTGCTGCGCAACGATGGCGCGGGCACGTTCGCCGACGTCACGCCGGGCAACGTCCCGCAGGCGCAGGGCGAAGCGTCCGCGGTGTGCCTGCTCGACACCAACGGCGACGGCCACCTCGATCTCGTCGTGGCCAGTCCTGTGGGCGCGACCCGTCTCCTCCTGGGCAACGGCCATGGCGCGTTCGTGCCGACGACGTTGGCCTGGAACGCCCCCGCGTTCGCCCGCGCCCTCGCCGTCGGCGACCTCGACCACGACGGCGACCTCGACGTCGTGATCGCAGGCAGCCAGAACGCCGTCCTGCGCAACGACGGGTTCGGCGCGTTCACGACCGAGCTGCTGACGACGGCGCTCGTCGCGCGCGCCGTGTGCCTTGGCGACTTCGATGCCGACGGCGACCTCGACCTGTGCTTCGCCGGGGCGACCGGGGTCGGCGCAGCCGCGCCGGTCGCGATCTTCCTGAACACCGGTGCCTGGCAACCGGCGTCCTGGTCGGCGCCGAACCTCGTGGGCGACGCCGCAGGCGCCTTCGATCTCGATCTCGACGGCGACGCCGACCTCTTCCTCGGCGGCCTCGCTGCCAGCCTCGCCCTCACCAACTTCGAGCGGCAGCTCGACGCCCCGCAGCGCCCGGAGTTCGGTCAACCCTGGGAGCTGCAGGTCATCGCCCGGCGCGGCCGCGCCGAGCCGGCGCTCGCCGTCATCGTCGTGGCGCGCGGCTACGCGGCGACGCCGGTCACGATCGGATCGTTCGGGCGCTTCGGTCTCGACCTCGCCACCGCCACCGTCTGCGCACACCTCCCCATGCCGGCGCCCGCGGGCGAAGCCAGCCTCTGGCTCACCATCCCCGCGATCCCCACCCTTGCCGGTGTGTGGAGCTTCCAGGCCCTGATCGCCCCCGCCGACATCACGCGCGCGCGCTTCACCAACATGTTCGGCGACTGGCTCGAGTGATGAACGCTACCCACGACGTTCCGATCACCTTCCGCACCCGCGCCGTTCCGGGCGGACGGAGCGGCCGCGTGTTCCTCGCCATGTGGCTCGCTGGCATGGCGGGCATGGCACTGGGATTGGCGCTCACGTTCGGCAACGTGCTGGGCGGCATGGTCGGGCTGATCCTTCCGATGCTCTGGCTCGGGCGACGCATGACCCGCCGGGCCGAGTACGCCGTCAGCGCGGCGGGCGTCCACGAGACGTGGCTCGACAAGGAAGGTCACCCGATCGGAGCGAACGCGCGCGTGGTCGCGATGTGACCCCGTGGAATCCTCGGGCACACAGAGATCCCCGCATCAGTCCCGGACTCGCTGGAGCCTGATGGAAGCAATCGAGGCGCTGGAATGTCCACTCTTGGACCTTCTGTGCAAATACAGCTCCACGCCATTCCTTTGATCATGATACTGAACGACGATGTACAAGCTGCTCTTGTCACCAAGCCTAGGGGCAATCTCGGGATCCAAATCAAAGAAATGTCGCAATTCCTGGGCGTCCTCCCACGGCACGCCCGGCCACGCCAGCTCGTCTCGAACCTCCACCCAATCGATGGGTGACGCATGTCTATCCGCGCCCGTACGACCTTGTGATTCTTCTGTCACCAACTGATCGGGCTGCCGTGGCGCGTAGCCACATTGTGCCCCCAACGCCAACCATATGATCATCCAGAAGAAAAACCCAACTAGACGTGGCTTCATTTGAACATCGTCGTCCTATTGCTGTACGTTGCCGTCATGCTCCGTATCTTGCGACCGCCACGCCTTAGCCTCGATGTGTCCGCTACAATCATCATCGTGTAGTTTCCGAGCTTGCCTCTCATGGCCTTCTCGTCCGATGGCCCATCCAGTTTTGTACTCGGATTGGCAGCGCCGCTCGGATGCGTGTGGAATGATGCGAGGATAGTCATCCCGGAGGCCTCTGCTTCTGCGAGGAGGGTCCCAAGATCAAGTGACTCGGGCGTGCCCTTCCCATTATACTCTATTAGCCACACGTTACCATGATCGTCCTGTAATATGAACCCGCCCAACTCAGCGTTGGCGTCATGGGACCTTTGTTCCAGGTCATCCCAATAGCCGTCATCACGGAACCTGGTTATCTCGTCACTCGCACCGAAGTCGGGGGCACCTTCTTTGTCTATTGGAAGGCACTTCATCGCGGGATGCCGCCCGAGGTACCGCGGTGTCAATCCCGATGGAAAGTGTCTTGCGACTTCGTCTCTCCGACGACGGAACATCTCCGCCGCCGCGCGCGCGAAGCCTGCCGCGACCTGCTCGCCAAAGGGGTCGTTCAAGAACGCCGGGCTGTTCCCCGCATACATGTAGCCATTGCCGACCCCGTGCACGTCCCCCCACAAGCCGATCGGATCCCCCGTCACGAACCGCCCCAGCGCCGGCCAGTAGTACCGGTTCCGGTAGTACATCAGTCCCGTCTCGCCATCGAGTCGCCGCCCGGTGTAGGTGTACGGGTTCCCCAGCGGTG
>CAYQMF010000127.1:0-18598 GCA_964418595.1 uncultured candidatus Brocadiaceae bacterium | reverse complement strand
GCTCGGGCGGGGCACGGTGGCGCCGCGGGCGCCGGGCGCCGGGGCGGCCACACGCCGGTGCGCAGCGGCCCGCGGCGACGCGCGGGGGGCGGCAGGTAGGGCGGACCCCGGCCAGGACGCATGTCCCCGCGCCTGCTGATCGCGACCCACAAGGGCCTCTTCCTCGCGCGGCGAGGCGTGCTCGGCTGGGAACTCATGCCGCCGGTGTTCCTCGGCGCGTCGGTGACGTTCGCGGTGGGCGACCCACGCGACGGCATGCTCTATGCCGCGATCGAGCGACGGCACGCAGGGCCGGCCCTGCACCGATCCGAGGACAACGGCAAGACCTGGCAGCAGGTGGCGGCGCCCATCCATCCGGTGTCGAGGTCGGACGACGCGCGCGAGGCCGATCGCGCCCGCGCCGCTCCGCCGTCCATCTGGACGCTCGCCCCCGACCCGGGCATGCCTGGCGCGCTGTGGTGTGGGACCGTGCCGGGCGGGCTGTTCCACAGCGAGGACCGGGGCGACTCGTGGCACCTCGTGCGCGGACTCTGGGATCGGCCGGAGCGGGCACGGTGGACGGGCGGCGGCAAGGGGGCACCGGGCCTGCACAGCATCTGCGTCGATCCGCGCGATCCGCGCGTGGTGACGGTGGCGATCTCGTGCGGGGGCATCTGGCGCAGCGAGGATCACGGAACAACCTGGACTGCGATCGGCGACGGCCTGCGGGCGGCGCACGCACCGAAGGCCTCGCGTGAGCGCCCCGAGGTCTCGGACCCGCATCTCCTGGTGCAGTGCCCCGCGGCACCGGACCGGATGTGGTGCCAGCATCGCGCCGGAATCTTCGTGAGCGACGACGCCGGCGTCCGCTGGCGCCAGGTGAAGGGGGTTCGACCGTCCGCCTTCGGGTTCGCCGTGGCGGCGCATCCCTCCGACCCCGACACGGCCTGGTTCGTGCCGACCATGAGCGACACGTGTCGCGTGCCGGTCGGCGCGCGCCTCGTCGTCATCCAGACGCGTGATGGCGGGGCCACGTTCGTGCGCCGCGCGACGGGCCTGCCGGCGAAGAGCTACGACGTGGTCCTGCGCCACGGGCTGGACCTCGCGCCCGACGGGCGCACCCTGGCGCTGGGGTCGAGCACCGGCGGCCTCTGGCTGAGCGAGAATGCCGGCGTCCGGTTCGAGTGCCTGTCTGCGCACCTGCCGCCGATCCACGCCGTGCGCTTCGCCTTCGCCTCCCCGCTGCGTCCGCGGCAACGGCCCGCTCGCAAGGCCTGATCGGAAGTTCCCTTAGGGGGAGCCAGGAACGGGCCCGAAGGAAGGCCGATGGCTCCGCCTCCCGCGCTCGAGCGTCCGCGTACACCCGCGCCTCCCGCGTCGAGCGGCGGGCGAGCGCGCGCCGGCCGGGCTGGAACCAGCCTCGTGACGCGCCTCGCGGTGACGATCACCGCGCTGGTCGGTGCGGCGGTTGCGATCCCTGCGACCCTCGCGCTGGTGAGTCGGAGCGGCGAGTTGTATTCGCGCGTGGTCGACAACGCGATCGGGCGCGGCCAAGTCGCAACCATCGCGGCAGCCGACGCGATCTCCGACAGCGATTCCGGGGAACTGAGCCGGCTCGCCGCGTCGCTGGTCTCGGAGCAGAATCGGGTCAGTGCCGCGGTGATCGTGGACGCCGGGGGCAATCCGTTGGCGCGCTATTCGCTCGAGACCGTCACCACGCCGGGCGAGCACATCCCGGTCCCATCGACGGTGATCGTCGAGCATGATCTGCGCGCGGGGCGCAACTGCGTGCTGGTGACCGCGCCCATCGTGCTCGAAGGCATGCCGTGGGGGGCGCTGCGCCAGGTCATCGACCTCAGCACGCTCGAGGCCGCGGAGCACCAGCTCCTGCTGCAGCTCATCGGCGTGGGGTTGGGGCTGCTCGTCGTGAGCATCGGGTTCGCCGTCCTGATCGCGCGCTCCGTCGCGCGCCCGCTCCGTCGGCTGGTCGCCGCGGCGGGCGAGGTCGCGCGGGGCAACCTCGACTTCCGCGCCGACGTGCGCGGCGGCGACGAGGTCGGCGCCCTCGCCGATGCCTTCACGCACATGACCACGCAACTGCGCGCGAGCAACCAGCAGTTGCGGCAGCAGTCGGCCGCGCTCGAGCAGCAGGTCGTGGAGCGCACCGCGGAGCTCGAGATGGCGCGCGACGCGGCGCTGGGCGCGGCACGAGCGAAGAGCGAGTTCCTCGCCAACATGAGCCACGAGATCCGCACGCCGCTCAACGGGCTGCTGGGTTTCCTCACGTTGCTGAGCGAAACCGGGCTCGACGTACGGCAGCAGGAGTACCTCAACGTGGCGCGGGGGTCGGGCGAAGCCCTGCTGGCCCTGCTCAACGACATCCTGGATCTTTCGAAGATCGAGGCCGGCAAGCTGTCGCTCGAGAACATCGAGTTCGATCGCGACGACCTTCTCGAGACCGTGGCGTGCCTGTTCGCTCCGATCGCACAGGCCAAGGGGGTCGAGTTCCTGCTCAACGTCGCGCCGGAGTGCCCGGTACGGTTGCGCAGCGACCCGACGCGCTTGCGCCAGGTCCTCTCGAACCTGCTCGGCAACGCGGTGAAGTTCACCGCGCAGGGCGAGGTCGAACTGCGCGTGTGGGCCGGGCCGCCGCACGGGTCGCGCTGTCTCGTCCACTTCGAGGTCCGCGACACGGGGGAGGGGATCCCGCGCGACCGGCTCAAGTTCCTGTTCAACGCGTTCCAACAGGCCGACGGATCGACGTCACGCAAACACGGTGGCACGGGGCTGGGGCTGGCGATCGTGAAGCGGATCGTCACCCAGATGGGGGGCAAGACGCGGGTCGAGACCGAGGTCGGGCGCGGCTCGCGCTTCTTCGTGTCGGTGCCGGTCGAGATCGTCGTCAGCCCCACGCGCGATCGACGCGTCGGCGACGCCCTGGGCATGCCGAGCATGATCGTCGACGGTCACCGGGTCCGCGCCGAACTGCTGCAGCGGCAACTGCATGGGTTGGGAGCGGACGTGCACGTCGCGTCGGACATCGCCGCCGCAGCCCCGCAACTGCGGGCCTGGGGTGCGGCGGGCGCCACTTCCATCGTCTTCGTCGACGACTCGCTCGGCGTCGCGTTGGCGGAGGCGCTTCCCGACCTGGCACCCTGTGTCCGGCGCTACGTGCTGCGGCCGGCGAACACGGCGAACGACCCGGTGCCGGCGGGATTCAGCGCGGCCCTCGTGAAGCCGCTCCGTCGCGCCGTGCTCGTGCGCACGATGACCCTCACGCCGGCGGCCGCACTGCCGACGCCGGAAGCGAAGTCTGCGCCGCACGCCGGCCTGGACGATGCCGCGAGCCCGCACCTGGGCGCCGCCGGCGACGGCGCGGCGGAGGCCATGCAGACGCCGGCCTTCGACGGCAGCAACTGCCAGTTGCTGGTGGTCGAGGACAACGTCGTGAACCAGCGGCTCATGGCCGCGATCCTGCAGAAGCTGGGGATCAAGCCGACCATCGTCGGCGACGGCAAGCAGGCGGTCGAAGCGTGGGGGCGCGCACGCTTCGACGCCATCCTCATGGACATGCAGATGCCGGTGATGGACGGCCTGCAGGCCAGCGCGGAGATCCGGCGCCTCGAGGCCGGGGGCGCGCACGTTCCCATCATCGCGTTGACCGCGAACGCGCTGGCCGGCGATCGCGAGCGGTGTCTCGCCGCCGGGATGGACGACTACCTCACGAAGCCGGTGCGCACCCCGCAGCTCCGCGACACGTTGGCACGGTGGTGTCCCGCCGCGGTCGCCGGCGCTACGCACAAGGACGCTGCGCCAGCCACCTGATCGGCCGGTGCCGCGCTCATGGCGCGCCGTGGCGTTGCTTGCGTTCCTCCAGCTCCGCGAGCGTGCGCGGCCAGTCCTCGCGCATCAGGCGTGACATGCCGCGGTCGGCGAGGAGGCGGCCGCCGGTCTGGCAGGCCGGGCAGTAGTTGCACTCGCTCTCCGCGTAGCGGATGCGCTGCACCGGCCCGCCGCACGCCGGGCACGGCTGCCCATGCCGGCCGTGCACGGCCATCCCCGGACGGAAGGCCGTGACCTTTGCGGGGAAGCGATCCCCCGCCCCGGCGCGCAGCCGATCGATCCAATGCTGCAGTACCCCCTGCGTCGCGGCGTGCAGGCGCGCCATCGCGTCAGCGTCGAGGTGATGGGTGAGTTGCGTGGGCGAGAGCCGGGCCGCGTGCAGGATCTCGTCGGAGTACGCGTTGCCGATGCCGCTGAACAGACGCGGGTCGGTGAGCGCGCGCTTGAGCGTGCGGTTCTCGCGGGTGAGCGCTGCGGCGAAGGCAGCGGGCGTGCTGCCGAGCACCTCGAGGCCGCCCCGGGCGAAGTCCGCCAGCGCCGCGCGGCCCCGCACGAGGTGCAAGGATGCACGCTTCTTGCTGCCCGCCTCCGTGAAGAGCAGGGTGCCGTTGCCGAAGTCGAAGGCAGCACGGTCGATCCGCCCCGTCGCTGGCACTCGACCCGGGCGCCACTGGAAGCGACCCGCGATCATGAGGTGCATCACGGCGAAGCGCTCGTCGTCGAACGCGAAGACGATCCGCTTGCCGATGCGTTCGACGCCGCGCAGCGTGCGCCCGGAGAACTCGGTGGCCGACACCTCGACGGAGCGGAGCAGGAATGGCGAGACGATGCGCAGCTCGCGCAGGGTCTCGCCGACCAGGAGCGCCGTGAGGCGCTCGCAGTAGACGGTCACGTCGGGAAGCTCCGGCATCGCTCGTGCGGCACCGAAGCGTACAGTCGTTCGTCATGTCCGTCCCGTTCGCGCGTGTAGTCGCCGCTCTCGAGGCCCTGGCACCGCTGCACCTCGCCGCGCCGTGGGACAACGTCGGCCTGCTGCTCGAGCCGCCCGGCCGGCCTGGGCCGGTGCGCCGCATCCTGCTCACCATCGATTGCACGGCGCCGGTGGTCGCGGAAGCGCGCGCGCTGCGCTGCGAGCTGATCGTCAGCTACCACCCGCCGATCTTCGCGGGCCTCAAGGCCCTGCGCGCGAGCGACGCGCGGACCGGCGGCCTGCTGCGCGCCGCGGCCGGCAGGATCGCCATCTACTCGCCGCACACCGCGCTCGACGCGGCGGAGGGCGGACTCGACGACTGGCTGAGCGAGGCGTTCGGGCCCGCCGAGGCCGCGCCGCTGGCACCCGCGGCCGAGGGGCGACCGGGTCCAGGCCGTCGCCTTCGCCTCGTACGCGCGACGCCGGTGACCACGATCCTGCGGGCGCTGAAGGCCCACCTGGCGGTCGCGCACCTGCGTGTGGCGCGTCCGCCCGGTGCCGCGCGCGCGGTGCGCGAGGTCGCACTGGTCCCGGGCGCGGGCGGCGATCTGCTCGCGGCGGCTGCGCGCACGACCCGGCTCGATCTGGTGTTCACCGGCGAGATGCGCCACCACGACGTGCTCGCGATCGTCGAGACCGGCTGCGTCGTGGTCCTCGCCGAACACACGAGCAGCGAGCGCGGCTACCTGCCGCGCCTGCGATCGGCGCTCGAGGCGAGCCTGGGTCGCGGTGTGCGCGTCACGTTGGCGAAGGCGGACCGCGACCTCCTGCGACTCTGCTGACGCGCTACGGCCCCGGTGCCGCGGATCCCACGGGTCAGCCGCGGCGCCGCTCCAGGCGCAGCACCACCTCGGCGTGGTCGGTGTGGGGGAACAGGTCGACCAGGCGCGCCGCCGTCACGGCGTACGCCGCGTCGAGGCGCGCGAGGTCGAGCGCCAGCGACGCGGGGTTGCAGCTCACGTAGAGGACGCGCGGCGCGTCGAGGGCGAGCAGACGTGCACAGCCCGCCTCGGTGAGACCGACGCGCGGCGGATCGACGACGACTACGTCGGGACGCGCGGGCAGGTCGGCGGCGGTGGCGAAAGGAGCCTCGACCACGGCAACGCACGCGAGCGCGTTCGCCTCGACGTTGCACCGCGCGTCGGCACACGACGATGGGCTCGCCTCGACGATGGTGACTTCACGGGCGCCGGCGCGCGCGAGACGGAGGCCGAAGGTGCCGACGCCCCCGTAGCCGTCGACGACGGTCCGGGCGCGCACGTCACCGAGCATGGCGAGGGCAGGACGCACGAGGATGGCGTCGGCGGCGCGATGCACCTGCAGGAAGCTCGCGAAGCTGACGCGGATCGACAGGCCATCGGCGGCGTCGAAGAGATGGTCGCGGCCGCGCAGGGCGCGCGTCGTCGGCCCCAGCAGGAAGTTGCCGCGGGCGGGGTGGATGTTGTGCACGACACCGACGGCGACCACGGGCTTCGTCGTGGCCGTGGGCAGGTCATGGGCTGCGTCCAGGATCGCGTCGGCGAGGCCTTCGGCGTCCGCGAGATCCGGCGTGCGCGTGACCAGGCCGATGAGCAGCTCGCCGGTGCCGGCGGCGATCCGGGCGTGCAGGGCGCGGACGAGGCCCGCGTGTCTCACCTCGTCGTACGGCGCCAGGGCACGGGACCGCAGGATGGCCTCGGCGCGCCGCGCGAGCAGCGTGAGCCCCTGTGCCTGCAGCAGGCACTCCTCGATCTGGACCAGATCGTGCGAGCGCACCGCGTACAGACCGAGGCGCAGGCTGCCGTCGCGATCGGCGCGCGCGGGGAAGAGGAGCTTGAGGCGATCGTGGTACGGCTCGTCCGTCGGCACTTCGACAGCGAGCGTCGTCGCGCGGAGGTAGGGGGCCAGCGTGCGGGTCGTGGTCTCGACCTTGCGCGTGAGTTGTGTCGCGATGGGCACGTCGAGGGCCGTGCAGCCGCCGCAGCGACCGAAGTGCCGGCAGCGGGCGAGCGTGGTCACGACGCCGTGTCCCCATCGCCAGCGCCGTCGAGCAGGCGGCGGAGTCGCGCCGGGTCGGCACGCACCTGCAGGGTCTTGGTGTGGTGCGGCACGACGCTACCCGGCGGCGAGCCCTTCGGCTTGCGCACGTGCTTGGCGAGCGTGTAGATGACGTCGGTGCGCTCGGCGCCGCGCGCCTTGCTGAAGTGCACCGCGATGGCTGCCGCGTCGAGCAGCGTCTCGAGGCTCGCGCTCTTGCCCTTGGGAACCCGGATCACGACGTGGCTGCCGGCGTAGCCGCGCCCGATGTGCAGCCAGCAGTCGTTGCCGCGCGCGGTCTTGGTGAGCCGATCGTTCTGGTGGTTGTCGCGCCCGCAGAAGATGTCGTAGCCCTCGACGGAGACGAAGCGCCGGTACGCGGTGGCCGGGTCGGGCTTCTTCTTCGCGCCCGCCCTGGTCGGACCCGCGGGCGGTGCGCCGGGGGCCGGCTTGAGGAGGCGCCGCGCGATCAAGTCGGCGTGCAGTGCGCCGAGGGCCGCCAGGTCGGAGGCGGCGTCCAGCGTGCGCGTCAGCTCGGCCAGATCGCCGCGGCGTGCCTCCGCCTCGCTTCGCCGCGCGAGGGCGACGCTGGTCGCGTCCTCGAGGCGGCGGGCACGGTCGTAGAGTGCCTTCGCCTGCTGTGGCACACTGCGCGTGGGATCGAGGGGCAGGTCGAGCCAGGAGTCCGGCTGCGCCGGGTCGGGCACGCGCAGCGACGCCGCGCCGCGCTTTGCGCCGTGTGCGTAGGCGAGCAGGAGATCGGCGCGGGCGCGGAGGTCTGGCGCGTTCTCTGCCTGCACGAGCTGCGTCGTGAGCCCGGCGATCTGCGCTTCGCACGCGCGGGTGGCGCGCGCCAGCGCGCGCGCGCAGTCTTCGCGCAGGGCGTTCGCCTCCGCGACGAGGTCCGCCGCGGTGAACGCCGCATCGATGCTCGCGAGCAACGGCTCCGCGAACCGGACCACCCCGGCGGGATCCTGCGGGGGCGCTGGCGCGCGCGGGGGGAGCGTCCACTTCGCACCCGGCTCGATCTCCCGCCCCGCGGACTTGGGCAGGCGGGCGAGATCGAGGATGCGACGTTCCTCGTCGAGGAGGCACCAGATCCCGCGGTTGCCGAACAGCTCCGCGACCAGGACCACGTCGTCACCCGACGCGGCGCGGAAGGCAAGGCGGGCGATGCGCTCGCCGGGCTCGACCGCCGCGTGCTCGAGTCGGCCGCCGGCGAGGCGCGCACGCAGCGCGTCGACGAGCGGGCCGGTGGCGAAGTCGTCGCGGGCGAAGCGGCGCGTGGTGGTGGTGATCCGGCCGCGCACACCTCCGGGGACGACGTGCAGGGCGCGGCGCTGCGCCGCGGGATCTGGCGGCTGCAGGAAGACGAGCAGGTCGTCGCTGTTCCGCAGGCGGGCGACGTCGGTGACGCGCGCTCCCGCGAGTTCGCCGTCGATGGCGGCCACGGCCGCGGCGAGTTCGCTCGCCGTGAGCCCGCCGACCGTGTTCCCGCCCGGCGGCCGGGCCAGTGTCACTTCTGCAGTTCTTCGGCCGCGTCGTAGACCCAGCGGAAGGCGTCGTACTCGTACTCGAGGACGCCTTCGGGGAAGAACAGGCGCAGCTCGCGCTCCGCCGCCTCCTTCGAGTCGGACCCGTGGATGAGATTGAACGAGCGGCTGACGCCGAAGTCGCCGCGGATCGTCCCGGGCTCGGCGTTGAAGCCGAAGGTTGCGCCCATCATCTTGCGGGTGATGTTGACCGCGTCGTTGCCGGCGAGCGCGATCGCCACGACCGGCGAGCTGGTCATGAAACGCACCAGTCCCGGATAGAACGGGCGCGCCTTGTGCGCCTCATAATGCTTCGCAGCCAGCTCCTGGCTGATCCGCATGAGCTTGAGGCCGACGATCTTGAGTCCCTTTTCTTCGAAACGCGTGACGACGCGGCCAGCGAGGCCACGCTGCACACAGTCGGGCTTGAGGAGGATGAGAGTGGTTTCCATGGTGATCACAGTGCCAGAAGGGCGCGGGATGATAGCAGCGCTCCTCGCGACTTGCGGGAGCATTCTCGTGGGCGCGTGCGCGGCCCCGGAGCTGAACCTGACGGCGACAGAACGGCACGAGAGCACGCTCCGCGAACTCGGCGGGGTGCGCGAGCGCCTGCTCCGCGCCACCTGGATGGCGCAGGAAGAGAACCGGAGCCTCCGCCGCGACCTCGAGCGGGATCAGGCGGCGACCGACGAGACCCGTGCGGCGGCGGCGGCCAAGGCAGGCGAACTGGCCGAAGAGCTGCGCGTGCTGAAGGCCATGGAGGAGGACATCGTTGCGGTGCGACGACGGCGCGATGCCGTGGCGGCGGAGACCACGCGCCTGCGCGAAGCGGAAGCGACGGTGGCGACGTTGGAGACACGTCTCGTCGAACTCTCGGCCCAGGCCAAGACCCTGGAAGAGGCGGTCGCGGCGCGGGAGCAAGCGCTGGCCGCGCGCACCGCTGCGGCCACGGCGCGCAGTGCCACGATCGGCCCTCTGCTCGAAGCCTTCGTGACGGCGTCGAAGGCGCTGGACGCGGCGATCGCGGCGGCGGCAGCAGCGGCAGTGCCGCCGCCCGACAGCGCCGCGACTGGCAAGTGACTTCGGACCCGCCGGGTCAGCGCAGTTCGATCGCGCCGAGGATCGCTTCGATCGACTTCCGACAGGCTGGGGAGCACGCCTCCCACTGCACGACGAGGAACACGTCTTCGCGCTGGACCACACCGATCCCGCACACGCCGGCGCTGCTCGTGCCGAGCACGGTACGGCGCGAGCGGCCTTCGGTGCTCGTGCTCCAACCACTGTCGCGCGCCGTGTCGAGCCACGCGCCCGCGGTGCGGGTGAGTGCCCGGTCGGCGAGCAGGAGAGACCAGCGCGGGAAGCCGCGCGGCGGTGGCAGGGCCGCGATGCGGATTCGGCTGCGGGTTTGCGGATCCCACGCGATCGCGCCGCACCGTTCCTGGACGGCGAGCAGCTCGTGGCTCCAACCATGCGGGAGGGGGACGCGGATGCCGAGTTCGGCGTGCACGAAGTCACCCTTGTCGTCAAACATCGCGCCACCGCCGTGGTGGGCGCGCGCGCGCGTGACGAGGACGTCGGGCGCGACGGAGGTGTCGAGGCGGAACCCGGCCAGGGCCCGCTCGATCTCGCTCTCGTGGGCGCGCAGGACGGTGGGTGCGCCGTAGGTCGCGAGCACGAAGGCCATGCGCCCGAACGCGACGACGCGGGCGTCGACAGCGCGGTGCTCGCCGAGTTCGACGACGATCTGGGCGGCATCGATGCACGCCGGCCGCTCGGTGGCCGCGAACTGGGCCGGGCACCAGCTCCGCGGACGCCGGCGGGGGGCATCCGGGGCCGGATTGGCGGCCGGTCCGCCCATCGCCAGCAGCACGCCTTCGAGCACGGCCTTGGCGTCGGCGGCGGCGGCGACGACCTGCACTCCGACCTCGAGCGCGAGGTCGACGCGCGGGTGGTAGAAGGTCGCGGCGTCCAGGCAGAGCGACGCGAGCGCGCTCGTCGGCACCGCCAGCCAGCCGGGTGGCGTCTGCATCTGGAACGCGCATGGCGGGCACTGCCAGAGGCCCGCGTTCGCACGCAGACGGCGGTCGAAGGCGGCGTCGTGATCGACGCCGAGCCGGATCCGCAGCGGGTCGGTGCCGGCGCCCAGCGCCCAACGCTCCTCCTGGGTGCACACCGGGAACTCTGCATGCGTCGGGTCCCGGTACTCGACGCGCACCACGAGGCTGCGCACGCCTTCGGCTTCCTCGACCTCGAGCACGGAGCTGCGCCGTCGGATCGCCCCGGTCTCCGGCGCAAGCGCCTGCCAGCGGGCCTGCCAGGCGTCGAGGGCGTGCGTGGCGGCGTCGACGGCGAAGCAGGCGAAGAAGGCGCGGCGATCGCCGGCGGCGAAGGCCGCGTCGATGCGGGCCAGGAGTTCGGCCTCACTGGCGCGGATCGCGGGCGACTGAGCGACGAGGCCCGCCGTCAGGAGCAGCGACGAGGCGCAGCGGCGCCGCAGGGCGGCGGTCCTCATCGGCGGCTGGCCTCCATCAGCGGGGCCCTCCGGCGAGGAGGACGGCGCCGTCGTTGTCCACGAACGACACCGCGAGGAAGAAGCCGTCGAGCGGCGGCGTGTCCCCGTGCGGCTGGAGCGCCGCATGGCGACCGAGACCCGTGGCGAACGAAGCCGTGGCGTTCGGCGCGAAGGAGGGCGGGTCCGCAGGCGGGCGCTGGAACCAAAGACCCGCCGCGAGCGCGAGGCCGGCCGCAGCGAGGAGGAGAGGCCAGCGCGCGGGGGCGCGGACGGGCGCCGCCGCCGGCACGGCAACGCGGGCGAGCGTGCGCGCGACGAAGTCCGCCGACGGGTCGGGGACCCGATACGACGACAGCAGGATGCTGAGCTTGACGTCCGGGTCGTTCAGGATGCGCCCGAGCGTGGCGTCGATGAACGCTTCGTCGGGCGCGGCACCTTCGGGCCAGTCTTCGTCGTCGGGCTCGTGTCGGGTGTCGCTCATGTCAGGCACCTGCCCGGAGGAAGGGTTCGAGGTGTTGGCGCATGGCCTCCTTGGCGCGATGCAGGCGGGACTTGACGGTGCCTTCGGAGACGTCGAGGGCCGCGGCGATGGCCGCGTAGTCGAGACCTTGGTACTCGCGCAGGATGAAGACCATGCGCTGGTGTTCGTTGAGCGATTGCAGCGCGGCCTCGATCTTGGTGCCGATCTCCTGGTTGGCGAGCGCGGAGTCCGGCGCAGGGGTTGCCGGATCGGGCACTTCGATCTGCGCATCGTCGTCCTTGGAGGTCAGGGACCACGTCGACACGCGCCGCTTCTTCAGCGTGTCGAAGCAGTGGTTGCGTACGAAGGTGTAGGTCCAGGTGGTGAACTTGACGCCGCGCTCGGGCTCGAAGCGGTGCAGGGAGCGGAAGATCTTGAGGAACACCTCCTGCGCGATGTCCTCGACCTCGTGCCGGAAGTGGCCGCCGAGGAAGCGGTGGATGGTGGCGAGGACCGGACGGTGGAGTGCCTCGACGAGGGCGCGGCAGGCGGCCTGGTCACCATCCTGTGCGCGTCGCACCAAGTCGAGGTCGATGTCGTTCACTGATCCGGCCGGGCAGCCCTGACGTCGGGCCCTGATAGGGACTTCGATGCGAATGGTTCCAACGCGTTTCGCGAAGGCGAGTCTGCACGCGCCCGCGCGGGCAAGGCGGAGACGATACCCGGGCCGTCCGAGCGAAGGCCGGTCCGATCAGAGGTCGTACCGGATCAGGTCCTCGTCGTCGCCCGTGTCACCGAGCCGCTCGCGCACCATGGCCTCGTCCACGACGAGCTCCTTCCCCGCCCAGTCCGACGCGTTGAAGGACAGTTCCTCGAGGCAGCGCTCCAGAACCGTCATGAGGCGGCGGGCCCCGATGTTCTGCGTCGTCCGATTGGCCTCGAAGGCGAGCTTGGCGAGCCGGGCCACGCCGTCCGCGGTGAAGCGCAGGCGCACGTTCTCGGCACCGAACAGCGCCTGGTACTGGCGTGTGAGGCTGTTCTTGGGCTCCGTGAGGATCCGGAGGAAGTCGGCCTCCGTCAGCGCGCGCAGCGCGACCCGGATGGGGAAGCGGCCCTGCAGCTCCGGGATCAGCTCGCTCGGCTTGTGGAAGTGGAACGCCCCGGCGGCGATGAACAACACGTGGTCGGTGCGCACATGGCCGTGGCGGGTGTACACCGCCGAGCCCTCGACCACCGGCAGCAGGTCGCGCTGCACGCCTTCGCGCGACACGTCCGGGCCGTCGGAGCCGCCGGCGCCGACGATCTTGTCGATCTCGTCGATGAAGATGATGCCGTCGAACTGCGCGCGCTCGACCGCCTCCCGGGTGATCGCGTCGGGGTCGATGAGCTTCTCGGCCTCCTCCGCGGTGAGGATCTCGCGCGCCTCGGCCACGGAGAGCCGGCGCAGCTTCGTGCGTCGTCCGGGGCCGCGTCCCCACATCTCCTGCAGCGCGCGCGCGTCGATACCCATGGCCTCGCTGCCCTGCGGTCCGGTGATGCTGAGGGTCGGCGTCGAGGTGTCGACGACATCGAACTCCGCCATCTCCGCGTCGGCGGTGCCCGCCCGCACGCGGGCGCGCAGGTCGTCGAGCGCCCGGGTCCGCGCCGCGTCATCGTCGGCTGTTTCCGTGTCCCTGGCGCTCGGGCGCCAGAGGTCGCCGCTCCCGAAGGTCTTGAAGGGATCGTGCGCCGGCGTGAGACCGGCGGACTCCGCCAGGGTCGCGACGATGCGCTCATCGGCTGCCTCGCGCGCCTTCACGTGCACGAGGTCGGCATGCTCCTGGCGCACCATCGCCACGGAGGCTTCGACGAGGTCGCGCACCATCGACTCGACATCGCGGCCGTGGTAGCCGACCTCGCTGTACTTGCTGGCCTCGACCTTGACGAACGGGGCGCGTGCCAGCGTTGCCAGGCGCCGCGCGATCTCGGTCTTGCCCACTCCGGTGGGTCCGATGAGCAGGATGTTCTTCGGATACACGTCGGCGGCCACGTCGCGGGGCAACTGGCGGCGGCGCCAGCGGTTGCGCAGCGCCACGGCGACGGCGCGCTTGGCCTTGGTCTGGCCGACGACGTACTGGTCGAGGCGTGCGACGATCTCCTGTGGGGTCAGGGCTTGCGGGAGGTCGGTCATGGAGGGGCGGCAGGATAGGCGGGTGCCGCCCCAGGGGAACAGCGAGCCCGGCGCGCGGCTTCAGAACCCAAGCGGCCGGCCGCAGGCCGGCGGCGTGGTCCTGTGCAGGGTTGCCCGCGGAGCGGGCAAGCGTGCTCAGAACAGCTCGGTGACCGGGACCGCGAACGAGACCGTGCCGGTGAGGGCTGAGGCGTCGTCGGCGTTGGCGATGCGCGCGTGCTGGATGCGCGAGGGCAGCGACCCGGGCGCGGTGAGCCGCGACACGTCGGTCAGTGCGCCGAGGCCGCTCACCGGATGCAAGGAGAGGACCTGGCCGTACAGGATCCGGCCCGGCGGCAGGGTCCCGTAGTTCGCGAGCGTCACATCCAACTGGCCGCGGCTGTCGCTGACCCCGAGCATGTCGGTGGCCACCGGCGGCACGAAGACGGTGCATTCGGGGCGCGGAGGCCACGCCCAGGGCGTGACGCCGGGGCCGAGCATGAGGACGTTGAACCCCTGGCCGTTGCCATCGGTGGGGGCGCCGTTGCGGACCGCGACTTCGACGTGGATGCCGGTCGTCGTGCGGGCGAGGTCGAACGACGCGTAGGCCTTCGCCGTCACCCCCGGGAACGCGCAGCCGTCGCCGAAGCGGAAGCCCGGCTGCCGCGACGTGGTGAGCGCGAGTTCGTGCGCATCCTGGTACGAGGTGAAGTTGCGGTTCGTCTGGCCACCCACGTCGTTGCCGTGCACGACGGTCTCGAGGCACAGCACGCCGTTGCCCGCCCAGGGCATGGGCGCTGCCCACGGGACGCGAAGCTCGAACGACGCGGCCGGCTCGACGGGCGGCCGATCGGTCGCGGGGAACGACAGCCACGTGGATGTCAGCGCGGAATGGACCTGCGCGCCGTGGTTGTCGGCGAAGGTCGCCGACGCCGTATCCGGGGTGCGCGGCGAGATCGACGCGAGCACCGAAACCTGCGCGCGAAAGCCGGCGACGACGCCCCGCACGGTGATGGCGTCGCGACGGTAGGCGTGCCCCTGCAGCGTCGACGAGCGCGCCGGAAGGTCGCCGATGAGTTGCTGGAGGCGCATGCTGGCGCGGCCCAGCGGGTAGCTGGTGCTGCTGCTGCCCTCGAGGCCCGCGCGGTCGGCGGGCGAGATCGGGGCCTGGGCCGAGGTCGATGCGAGGAGGAAGGCGAACGTGATCGTGGGGATGGTGATGAAGTCGTGGCGTGGCATGAAGGTCTCCTGTGGGTCAAAGCCAGCCCCCTGTGGCCCGACCCCGCGCCGCGGTGACACCCGGGTTCGAGATCTCCTTCGCGATGGCTTGCTTGCCCGACCCTGTCGCGCTCCCTATGGTCGCGCCGCTCGCGCGCGTCGCGCGCTCCCCTCATGCGCGCAAACAGCCAGGACATGGGCGCCAACGCCCTTGCGGCGTCGCTGACCTTCGCGGTCGCCGTGGCCCTCTTCACGCTCGGGGGGTGGTGGCTCGACGAGCAGCTGGGGACGCGCGCTGTGTTCCTGATCCTCGGGTTCCTGCTCGGCGCGACCGGGGGGATGTTGCATCTTTTGGCGCGGCTCGCGCCGGGGATGTTGCCGTTCGGCAAGCGTGCGCCGCCGGATGGCTCGACTCCCAAGGCCAAGAAGCCGAATGACCCGCCGGATCCGGCGGGACCGGAAGCATGATCCGGCCGCGCGACCTGACCCTGCGCACGACCCTGGGCGTCGGCCTGATCGTGTGCGGCATCGCCGGGATCGTGACGGCGACGGGCCTCGTTCCAGACGGCGGCGCCGCATTCGTGTGGCTGGGGGTGGGCGTGGCCCTGGTTGCCGCCACCATCGGCAACCACCTGTTCGCCCGCGCGCTCCTCGACCGATCGCCCCACTCGGCGCGCGGGATGATGATCGCCGTCACCGCCGACTTCGCCCTATTGCTGGTGCTGGGCGCGGGCCTCACCGCGGTGCTGTTTTTGGTCCGGACGAAATTCTTGGCAGCCGCATCCTTTGGGCTAGCCTTCGCCGCCTCGGCCCTCGTGATGCGCATCGCGAGCGCCGGGGTGATGTCGCGCGCGGTCCGGTCTGGCAAGACGGCCTCACGCGACGCGGAGCGAACCGAGTAGGGAGTTCCATTGCTGCACCTCGTCAGGATTCTCGCGCTGATCCCCTTGCTGCTCGTCGGCCTCCGAGCACAGGGTCACGGTACGTCTGCTCCTCTCGAGGGCGCGGCGGCGCAGGAGAGCGCCGGTGCGCACGGCGATCTGAAGACCGCGGACATGCCGGACGCGGCGTTCTTCGTGAAGCAGTACGAGCACCTCGTCCCGCACAAGGTCTGGACGCCGTCGCTCTCGCCCGATCCCGCACGCAACGAACTGCTGGCGTTCTACAACGTCAACCTATACCAGCTCGGCGCGGTCATCCTGATGGCGCTGCTGTTCCTCGGCGTGCGCTTCAGCTTCGGCGCGGCGCGGACTCCTTGGGTCCTCCGCGTCTTCCGCGGCTGGTGCCTGTGGATCCGCGACGAGATGGTCAACCCGGTGGTGGGGGAGGAGCACGGCAAGCAGGTCGCGCCGTACTTCATCTTCCTCTTCTTCTTCATCGCGTTCCTGAACCTCGTGAGCCTCGTCCCGGGCAGCGTGACGGCGATGGCGACGGTGTTCGTCACCGGCGCGCTGGCCGTGCTCACGCTGATCATGATCATCGGCTTCGCGATCAAGGCGCAGGGGCTGGGTGGCTTCCTGAAGCACCTCGTCGCGCCGCCCGGCGTCCCCGTGTTCGTGCTGCCGATCATGGCGCCGGTCGAGATCCTCTCGCTGTTCGTCAAGCCGTTCGCGTTGATGATGCGACTGTTCGCGAACCTGCTCGCGGGCCACATGGTGCTCTACTCGTTCGTCGGGATGATCTTCGTGTTCGCGAAGCTCCTCGGCATGGGCGCCCTCTCCTACGTCACGGCGCTGCCGTCGCTGGGGCTCGGGATCTTCGTCGGGATCCTCGAGAGCTTCATCGTGCTGCTGCAGGCGTACGTCTTCACCTACCTCAGCCTCATCTTCGTCGGCCAGGTCCTGCACCCGTCGCACTGACCGAACCGACCGTCCCGTCTCGACCCGAACTCTCCGCAGAAGTCTCGCAAGGACACATTCCGAAAATGCTCGATCTCCTCAACGTCGCGGCCGACGCCGCTCCCAACATCGGCAAGGGCATCGGCGCCGGCCTCGCGGCCGGCCTCGCCGTCATCGGCGCCGGCATCGGCGTCGGCCAGATCGGCGCGGGCTGCGCCGAGGGCATCGCCCGTCAGCCCGAAGCGGCCGACGTGATCAAAGCCCAGGGCCTTGTGCTCGCGGTGCTGGTCGAAGGCGTCGCGCTGTTCGCCGCGATCGTCGGCGTGCTCGTCATCTTCCTGGGCTGATCCGATGGTCCTGCCCGTGCTGCTCGCCTCTGGCGATGGCTTCAACCCGTTCGAGTTCGCGCCGGGCGCGGCCTTCTGGACGTGGGCGATCTTCCTCGGCGCTCTGCCGTTCATGTGGAAGTTCGTCTTCGGCCCGATCACCAAGGCCCTCGCCGAGCGCGACGACAAGGTCGAGAGCTCGATCAAGGCGGCCGACGAAGCGCGCCGGCGGGCGGAGGAGCAGGTGGCGGCGGCCAAGGTGGAGCTCGAGCGCGCCCGCGCCGACGCCAAGCGCATGGTCGACGAGGCCATGGCGCGGGCGGAGATGCAGGCCCAGGACGAGCGTGCCAAGGCCAAGGAGGAGACCGACCGGCTGCTCAAGAAGGCGCGCGAGGACATCGCCGCCGAGCGCCAGAAGGCGCTCACCGACATCCGCCGCGAGGTCGTCGACCTGACCATCCAGTCCACCGGGCGCCTGCTCCGCCGCGACGTCGACGACGCTGCACACCGCAAGGTCGTGCAGGCGTTCCTCGAGGGCGCCGGCAACTAGGCCCGCAACCCAAGCCCCCACCCAACCGAACATGTCACTCCTGGCCCGTCGCTACGCCGCAGCCCTGTTCGACGTCGCCGAGGCGCGTGGGTCCACCGCGCAGGTCCTCGCCGATCTCGACCAGGTGCACCTGCTGTTCTCGACGCCGGAGGGAAAGGCGTGGCTGACGAGCCCGCAGACTCCGCGCGACGTACTCCGCGGCGTCGTCGAACGCGCCCTCGCCGGCGGCTCCGAACTGACCCGCAACACCGCGTCCGTGCTCCTGCACCGGCGTCGCGAGGATCTCCTGCCGGAGCTGGCCGCCGAGGTGCGGCGGCTCGCCCGCGCCAAGGCGGGGGAGGTCGAGGCGGTCGTCGAGACGGCGCGTCCCCTGGAGGCCGCGGAGGCCGACGCCCTCGCCGCACAGCTCACGAAGCTGAGCAAGAAGCGGGTCGTCATCCGCACCGAGGTCAACCCCGAAGTCATCGCCGGTGTGCGCGTGCGCATCGGCAACACGCTCTACGACGGCTCGCTCCTCGGCGAGCTGGAGGCACTGCACCGGCATCTGCTCCAGGCCCCCGTCGCGAAGAACTGATCGCCTCGTCCCGCCCCATCCCTGGTGCGGTCGCGAGACAACCCTGCTCGTCCGCTCTGCTCTCCACCCGCACCGCATTCCACCACTGCGCCTCCCATGGATCTGAAAGCCTCTGAAGTCACCGCCGTCCTGAAGGACGAGATCGCCAACTTCGCGGGGAAGACTCGCAAGAGCAACGTCGGCACGGTGCTGCAGGTCGGCGACGGCGTCGCCCGCGTGCACGGCCTCGACGAGTGCATGATGAGCGAGATGCTCGAGTTCCCGAACGGGGTCATGGGCATCGCCCTGAACCTCGAAGAGGACAACGTCGGCTGCGTGCTCCTCGGCAGCGACCGCCTCGTCAAGGAAGGCGACACGGTCAAGACCTCCGGCCGCATCATCTCGGTGCCCACCGGCCCCAAGCTGCTGGGCCGCGTGGTCGACTCGCTCGGTCAGGCCATCGACGGCCGCGGCGCGATCCAGGTCGCGGAGTCGGACTACCGCCCGATCGAGGGTCGGTCGCCGACGGTGCCGGAGCGCCAGCCGGTGCGCGAGCCGCTGCAGACCGGGATCAAGGCCATCGACTCGATGATCCCAATCGGTCGTGGCCAGCGCGAGCTGATCATCGGCGACCGCGCGACCGGCAAGACCG
>CAYQMF010000126.1:0-19049 GCA_964418595.1 uncultured candidatus Brocadiaceae bacterium | reverse complement strand
GGGGGCGCGCGCGGAGCCGTGCGCGCCGAGTCGATCGACGAACTCCATGAGGCCGGCGATCTCCTTCTGCTGGTTCTCGTAGGCGGCGCGCATCTGGGCGTCGGTGGCGGCGCGCTGCGTGAGGTAGCTGTCGTAGTTGCCCGTGTAGCGGATGAGCTTGCGCTGGCGGATCTCGACGATGCCGGTGACGAGGCGGTTGAGGAACTCGCGGTCGTGCGAGATCACGAGGATCGCGCCGGGGTAGGAGCGGAGGTACTCCTGGAACCAGAGCAGGGAGTCGAGGTCGAGGTGGTTGGTGGGTTCGTCGAGCATCAGGAGGTCGGGCTGCTGCGTGAGCAGGCGCGCGAGGTGGGCGCGCATGACCCAGCCGCCGGAGAGTTCGCGGGCGGGACGCTCGAAGTCGGACGGACGGAAGCTCAGGCCGGCGAGGATCTGCTTGGCCTTGGCTTCGACCTGATAGCCGTTGAGTTCGTTGAAGCGGTCGTGGACGTCGTCGTGGATCGCCTCGGGGTGGATGGCCTCGACGGGGTGGTCGGCTTCCCAGGCCTTGATGACGCGGCGGAGTCCGACGAAGTCGGGCGTGATCGCGACGGCGATCTCGATCACGGTCTCGTCGCCGACGGGCTGGTTCTCCTGCGGGAGATGGCCGATGGTCGCGCCGCGCTCGATGGCGATGCGACCGTCGTCGGGCGTCGCCTGGCCGAGGATGAGGGAGAAGAGAGTGGTCTTGCCGGCGCCGTTGGGGCCGACGAGGCCGAGGCGATCCTGACGGTTGAGCTGCAGAGCGGCGTCGGCGAAGAGGACGCGTTCGCCGTGGGCCTTGGTGATCGCGGAGAGCGTGAGCATGCGGGGCGGGGAAGTATGGCACCGGTCGGGGAAGCAAGATCCCGCGCCTGGCCAGAACCAGAGCGGCGAGCCGAAGGCTCGCGGCGTGGTCCTGAGCACGGTTGCCCGCGAAGCGGGCAAGCGCTGCTTCCAAAGAACAACGGGATCACCCGGTCTTCGGGACGAACTCAGAACCAGAGCGGCGAGCCGAAGGCTCGCGGCGTGGTCCTGAGCAGGGTTGCCCGCGAAGCGGGCAAGCGCTGCTCAGAACGATGCCTGCCTGCCGCACGCCGGAGCCACGGTTGCAAGTGGGTGGGGGTTCGGCGCTAGTCGAGGCGGAGCGGCAAGGCGCGGAGGCGTTGGCCGGTGGCGGCGGCGAGTGCGTTGCGGATGGCGGGGGCGACGGCGACGATGGGGGCTTCGCCGGCGCCGGCGGAAGGGAGGTCGGGACGGTCGAGGAGGACGGTCGTGAGGCGGGGGATGTCGAGGAAGCGCGGGACGCGGTAGTGGGCGAAGCGGGGGTTGGTGATGCGGCCGTCCTGGAAGTGGATCGCTTCGTAGAGGGCGCCGCCGAGGCCCTGGACGACGCAGCCTTCGACCTGGGAGCGGAGGTTGTCGGGGTGGACGACGGTTCCGCACTCGAAGGCGGTGAGCAGGTGGGTGACGCGGAAGTCGCGGCCGGTGACCGCGACCTCGGCGGCGGTGGCGACGTAGCCGCCCTTGTCGGAGCCGCAGGCCAGACCACGGGCGTGTCCGGGGGGCGGTGGATCGGCGAAGGCGATGCCGGCCGCGGCGGCATCCAGGACGGCACGCAGGCGCGGGTCGTCGATGTTGTTGCGCCGGAAGGTGAGAGGGTCGGCTTCGACGAGGGCGGCGAGATCGTCGATGTGGCTCTCGCGCGCGAAGTGGTTGGCGGTGGCCGCGAGCGCGCGATAGGAGCCCTGGCGGAGGGGCGAATCGGACGGATGGAACTGGCAGTGCGCGTCGGCGACGACGTAGCCGGGTTCGAGGGCGGCGCCGCCGGAGTTGTGGTTGTGGAACTCCCAGCCACAGAGCAGGCCCTGCGCGGTGACGCCCGCGCGCACGGCGATGACCCCGGCCGGGCGGAAGTAGGCCCAGGTGAACTCCTCCTCGCGCGTCCAGCGCACGGCAACGGGTCTGCCGGCGGCACGCGCGAGCGCCGCGGCTTCGAGCGCGGCGTCGCCGGTGTGCTTGCCGCCGTAGCCGGAGCCGGTGTCGGGGACGATCACGCGCACCTTGTCGGCGGCGAGCGCGAAGGCGCGGGCGAGCTCGTCGCGCACCCCGAACGGACGCTGGGTGCCGGTCCAGACGGTGAGCTTGCCCTCGACCCACTCGGCGACGGCCGCGCGTGGCTCGAGCGGCGCGTGCGCGATGTAGGGGATCGTGTAGGTCGCCTCGAGACGGAGCGCGGCCTTGGCGAGCGCCGCCTCGATGTGGCCGCGCGTCGCGGGGCCACGTCCGCCACGTCCGCCGCCGCGTGCAGGCTCGCGCGAAGGCTGCTGCAAGTGCCGCCAGAGCATCGCCTCGTCGGCCGGCTCCGCGGTGTCCCACGTCGCGCGCAGGGCGTTCAACGCGCGCGTCGCGGTGTCTGCGTCGGCGGCCACGACGCCCACCAGCTCGCCGTCGCGCACCACCTGCACGCCGGGGATCGCCTTCGCCGCGCTGTCGTCGAGCGTGCGCAGCTTCGCGCCGAACGCGGCAGGGCGGAGCACCTTGCCGTGCAGCATGCCGGGCCGGGCGAGGTCGGAGGGATAGCGGTGCGCGCCGGTCAGCAGGGCGCGCGCGTGGACCTTGGGGAGCGAGGTGCCGCACACGCGCCACGCGTCCGCGGGCGTCAGGGCCGCGCTGCCGTCGAGCGTGCGCGTGAGCGAGGCGTCCGCCGTGAGGTCGCCGAAGACGAGGGCGCGGCCGCTGCCGGCATGCAACACGCGGCCGTCGGCGACGGTGATTTCGCCCACGGGGACACCGAGGCGCGCCGCCGCCAGCTCCGCGAGCCAGGCGCGCGTCGCGACCGCTGCGCGCCGGAGCTGGGGGGCCATCGTCGGGGTCGTCCGGCTGCCGAACGTGCCCGGGTCGAAGGGCACGCGGTCGGTGTCGGCCATCACCAGCGAGATCGACGCTGGCGCGACGCGCAGTTCCTCCGCCACCGCTTGCGTGAGGGACGTGCGGATGTCCTGGCCGACCTCGGCCTTGCCGGTGAAGACGGCGACGTTGCCGCGTGCGTCGATCTGGACGAAGGCCGACACGCCCGGCCCCTGCGTGGCCGCTGCGACCGCGGTCCCGTCCGCCGGCACGCGCGGCGCGAGCACCAGCACGGCGATGCCTCCGCCCAACGCCTCGAGGAAGCCGCGGCGCGTGACCTCGAAGCGATGGCGACCAGCCTCCGTGAGCTCGTATCGCTCCGGCTCGAACGGGTCGGCGTGCCAGGGCGCGCTCATCGGCCTGTCTCCTGCAGCTTGCGCGCCGCGGTGGTCACTGCGGCGACGATGCGTTGGTACGTCCCGCACCGGCAGAGGTGTCCCTGCAGCGCCTGCCGCACGTCGGCGTCGCTGGGGTTCTTGTCGCGGGCGAGCAGGGCCACGGACGCCATCACCATCCCCGGCGTGCAGTAGCCGCACTGCAGGGCACCCGCGTCGAGGAACGCCTGCTGCACCGGGTGCAGGTCGGCGCCGGCGGCCAGTCCCTCGATGGTGCGGATGGTGCGCGGCGCCGCGGCGCCCACGGTGAGGAGACACGCACGTGTGGGGGCGCCATCGAGCAGCACCGTGCAGGCGCCGCACTGGCCTTCGCCGCAGCCGTACTTGGTCCCGGTGAGACCGAGGTCGTCGCGCAGCACCTCGAGGAGCGAGCGACCGGGATCGACCTCGAGGCGATGCTCGTGGCCGTTGACGGTGAGGACGATGGGTTCACGCATGCTGCGATCTCTCGGACGGTTGGTGATCATGGCGACGGTCCGCTCAACGACTCCCCTCGCCAAGGGCGTCGGCCGCAGCCTTCTGGTCGCGACAACAAGCCGCGTGCGGCCAGTCGGGCGCGGCGAGCTCGAGGGCCCGCGCGAACGCTGCGCGCGCCTGTTCGCCCTGCGCGGCGGCGGCGGCGGTCCGACCGAGCGTGCGCAGGAGGTTGGCGTTGTCGAGCGCGAGGCGCCCGAGGTTGAAGTTCGCCTCCGGCATCGCGGGCGCGAGGGCGACGGCGCGCGTGAGGGCTGCCTCGGCGTCGGTACGCGCGGCGACGGCGGTGGCCGAGTCGCCCTGGCGGGCCGACATCTGCGCCACGACCAGGAGACAGACCGCGAGGTTGTTGCGGGCGCCGGCGAGATCGTCGTGGATGAAGGTTGCGCCGCGGTGATCCTCGACGGCGGCCTGCGCGGCTGCCAGCGCGTCGCTGGGCTTGCCCTCGGCCGCGAGTCGCAGGGCACGGCGCAGTTGGACGAGGCCACGGTGCGCCATCGCCAGCGACGTGTCGGCGCCGTCGTGCAGGTCCGCCGTGAAATCGACGAGTGCGCCATCGAGCCCGAGGATGGTGATCGGCAGACTCTGCCGCTCGCGGGCGAGGTAGACGGGACCGAAGCCGAGCTGCAGGTCGACGGCGCTCGCGGCGTAGTAACGGGCGAGGTCGGGCTGATCGAGGGCGAGGGCGGAACGCGAGAGTGACAGGCGCGCGGCGATGTGGGTGACGTCGTACTGCAGGACCTCCTGCAGCAGATCCATGGCTGGCTGGTGCGCGCGCTCGAGGCGCAGGCGCTCCGCGCGGCCGAACAGGAGGTCGACGTTGGAGACGACCGAGTGTTCGGGGGCGCCGGCGGTGAGATCGGCGATGGCAGTGCGACGCTGTTCTTCCGTCGGGTCGGGTAGCGCCGCCAGCAAGAGGCCGCGCTCGAAGCGGGCGTCGACGAGATCCGGCTCGAGCGCGAGGGTTGCCTCCAGTTCGCGGAGCGCGAGGTCGGCCTGACCGCGGCTGCGCAGCAGGCGCGCCAACAGGTAGCGTGCGCGCGGCACCTCGTGGCGTGCGAGGAAGTCCCGCACCCGCGCGATGCCGGCGTCGAGGACCTGCCAGGCGGAGGCGTGGTCGCCGAGGCGGGTGAAGACATCGGCGTCCTGCAGCACGGTTGCCGCGTGGTCGGCGAGGTCCACGGCCTCGCTGGCTGCGCTCCGCGCCGCGCTCTCGCGCAGGGCGATGGGCACGAGCACGAGCGCGGTGACGACGCCGGCCAGCAGCGCCGACCACCAGAGCGCGCGTTGGCGCTGGAGGCGCTTGCGCAGCCGATAGGCCAGCGACGGACGACGCGCCTGCACCGGCTCGCCCCGCAGCCAGCGATCGAGATCGTCGGCGAAGGCGCCAGCCGTCGGGTATCGCTGTCGCGGTTCTTTCGCCAGGCACTTGAGGACCACGAGGTCGAGGTCGCGATCGATGCGCGGCGGACGCGCCTCGTCCTCGACGACGCGGCGCAACAACGTCGGCAGGTCGTCGGCTGCGAACGGCGGGTGGCCCGTCAGGCAGTGGTAGATCGTGGCGCCGAGACCGTACACGTCGCTGCGCGCATCGATGGCCTCCGTGCGTCCCAGCGCCTGTTCCGGCGGCATGTAGGCCGGCGTGCCGAGCACGACGCCGGGGAGCGACTGCGCCACGTCGGTGGCGATGGCCTTGGCGAGGCCGAAGTCGACCACGTACACGTGCTGCCCTTCGACCAGCAGGTTCCCGGGCTTCACGTCACGGTGCACGACGCCGTGCGCGTGGGCGTGCTCGAGCGCGCGCGCCGCGTCGCGGATGAGCGTGACGAGCAGGCGATGCTCGCCGCGATGCAGCGTGTCGATGGCGCTGCCGGCCACGAGCTGCATGCTGATGAAGTCGGGCGTCGCGTCGTACACGGCCGCGATGTGCGGGTGGCGAAGGCTCGCCGCCGCGAGCGCCTCGCGTACGAAGCGGCGGCGCGCGTCGTCGTCGGCACCCGCCGCGGCGCCCAGCGTCTTGAGGGCGCAGCGCCGACCGAGCTGATGGTCGATCGCCTCGAACACCACACCCATGCCGCCGCGGCCGAGTTCGCGCACGATCTCGTAGCGTGCCGGCAGCGACGTGGCCGCGGCCGGCGGCGGCGCGCCGGGATAGGTTGCGAGTTCGTCCTCCGCCGCCAGCGCGAGGAGGCGCTGCAGTGCACGTTCCGAGAGGGGAGCGCTCACGGCGCCGCGCCTCGCGCCGAGCCGAACAGCCAGCGCAGCTCGTCGCGCAGGTCGGCGTCGGTGCTCACGGTGTCGGCGACGAGTCCGTGCAGGATCGCGCGATAGCGGCGCTTGCCGTGGTCGAGCCAGTTCGACACGTCGGTGCGCGTGATCCCGTGCCGCGCGGCGAGGGTCGCGTGGTCGGGCGGCTCGTCGGTCGCGAGGTACCACGCCGCGAACAACTGCCAGTACACAGACCGGCCGCTGCCCTCGAGCTCTTGCTGCAGTTGCGCGTGCGCGCGCTCGAGCAGCGCGCGACGCCACGCGTCGTCGAGGACCTGGTCGGGCGTCCGCGCGCCGGCGTCGACGACCGCCTCCGCATCCAGGGTGGCGTGCGCGGTCCCGCCGCCGCGAACGCGGGCAGCCATCCGTCGCTGGTGCTCGATGGCGAAGTTGGCCAGCGCCCGCTTCAACAGACCGCGGAAGCGGCCGCGCGCCGGATCGGCGCGATCGAGGAGGCCCTGGCCCTCGCCCTTGCCGAGCAGCCACACGAAGGCCTCCTGCGTGAGGTCCTCCGCCTCGTCGGCCCGACAGCGCAGGCGCGCGGCGAGGTAGGCGCGGATCGGTGCCCAGTAGGCGTGGGCGAGGGCGTCGAGGTCGCGGGCCCCACCCGGCGCGAGGATGCGCGACCAGCGGGTGGACGGGAAGGCGGGCATGCAGCGAGTTTTCTTCGCCCGCGGCGATGAAGGACCGCGGCGCGTTCGTACCGGGATGCGAGCGGGCATGATAGCTGGCCCTTCGGGCCGGCGTGCCGCGCGTTCCTCCCACCTGACTCGACGTCCATGAGCCTCACCTCGTTCGCCGTCTTCGTCCTCGTCGCCACGCTCGGCCTGCAGATGCGGCTGGCGTGCCAGGACGACTCCCCTCCCAGCCGGCCTGCGGCCGAGAACCCCGACCTCACTGCCTTGCTCGCCAGGATCGACAAGACGCGCGGCACGCCGAAGTCCGATCCGCCGCTCTCGCTCAGGGTCGAGGGCACCTACACCGTCGTGATCGATGGCGCCGCGGGTGGTCAGCCGGTGGCCAAGGGCGCCTTCCGCGAGAGCTTCGTCGGCACCGACCAGGCGCGACATACGAGCGAGATGGGACCGATGGGCGCGCTCGAGCGCGGGCTCGTCGGTGACCTCGCGTGGGAGGTCGATCCTGCCATGGGGGCGAAGATCCATCGCGGCGCCAACGCGGCCGTCGTCCGGCGCTTCTTCGCCGTGCTGCGCGGCGACAGTCCGCGCAAGCTCTACCAGAGCTTCGAGTGGCTGCACGCCGAGGCGATCGACGGACGCGAACATCGCGCCGTGCGCATGGTCGCCGCGGAGGGTCCGCCCGACATCTGGTTCGTCGACGCCGACGGCGTGGTGAGCCGGGTCGAGATGTACCTGCCGGCCCCGGAGTCCGCCGACGCGACCTTCGCGATCGACGACGGCATGCGCGCCAGGATCGGCTTCGCCGACTGGAAGGATGTCGACGGCGTGCAGCGCGCGTACACGCGCACGATCCGCATGGGCTACGCGACGGTGTCGATGACGTGCACGAAGATCACCTCGCCGGCCAAGATCGAGGCGAAGACCTTCGCGCCCCCGGCCGCCATCGAGAAGCTCGAGCCCGCCGCCACCGGGCCCGCGTTCGGTGCCGACGGCAAGACCAACTACCAGATCATCGCGCGCGAGGCGCAGCCGGTGGCCAGCATCCGCATCAAGTGCAAGCCGAGCGAGATCAGCACGCAGCTGGCCGTGCTGCTGCCCGAGATCATGGCGCATCTCAACGCGTCCGGCGCCGCGATGGCGGGAGCCCCGTACTCGCGATACCACGCCTTCGGGCCCGACGAGATGGACCTCGAGGCGGGCATCCCCGTACGCGAGGCGATCCCGGAGAAGGGCCGGATCAAGAACGGCACGCTCCCCGCCGGGCGCACCGTGACCTGCTGGCACATCGGCCCCTACCACGACCTCAGCAAGGCGCACGCGGCGCTGCAGGCGCACATGAACAGCGAGAAGCTCGTCGCGCGCGGCGGACCCTGGGAGGTCTACTGGACCGATCCGGGCATGGTCCCCGACTCCTCGAAGTGGCGGACGCAGATCTTCGCGCCGATCGAGTAGCGGAGTGCGCGGCTAGCGTCTCGCTTCCGAGACCACGCGCCCCTCGATCACGGCGCCCACGCAGTGCGTCGTGTACTCGAACGGATCGCCGTCGAAGAGCGCCACGTCGCCGTCCTTGCCCACCGCGAGCGAGCCGACGCGGTCGCCCACGCCCAGGAGCGTGGCGGCGTCGCGAGTGATCGCGGCCAGCGCCTGTTCCGTGCCGAGCCCGTGCTGGATCGCCAGGCCGGCCTCCCAGAGCACGACGCGGGTCTTGGGCACGTAGGCCTCGTAGCCGGATTGCAGCGCGAACGGGATGCCGGCGGCGGCGAGGCGCGCCGGCAGCTCCATGGTCGCGTTCTTGAGCGCGCCGCCGGCGCGGGTGCCGGGCGGGTGCGGGAAGACCGGTACGCCTTGTGCCTTGATGGCGTCGAGGAGGAGATAACTCTCGGCGGCGCCGTCGAGGACCAGCCGCAAGCCGAACTCGCGCGCGACGCGCAGCGCGGCGGCAATGTCGTGCTCGCGGTTGGCGGTGACGAGGAGCGGCAGTTCGCCGGCGACCACGCGGGCGAGCGCGTCGAGGCGCAGGTCCTGCGCCGGCCGCTTGCTCTCGTCCTCGGCGGCGCGCTTGCGCGCGTACTCGCGGGCCTCGATCAGCTTGCCGCGCAGCATTGCCACGGCCTTGGCCCGCGTCTGCGGCGGTTGCGCGCCGGAAGTGCTGCGGCCGCTGCCGAGCGGGCCGTCGGGGTTGCTGAGCGCCTGCTCGCCGAGGGTCGCGGCGATCATCGCGCACGGCAGCAGCGCATCCTCGTCCGCGGAGCGACCGGTGGTCTTCACCACCATCGTCTGGCCGGAGATGAGCACGCCGGGGCCGTGCCCGGTGTGAATCGTCGTGATGCCGAACGAGCGCAGGTACTCCACCAGCCGCTCGCGGGCGTTGAAGGCATCGATGGCGCGCAGCTCCGGCTGCATCGCCGCGGAGCGCTCGAGCTGGTCCTGGTCGTGCGGCTGGTTCAGGTAGCCGGACAGTCCCACCACGCTGTGCGCGTCGATCAGGCCCGGCGTCGCCACCCTGCACACGAGCGTGCGGTGACCCGCCGGGATCGGCGTGGTCGCTGCGGGCCCGACCGCCGCGACCTTGCCGCCGGTGATCACCACGATGCCGTGCGCGATCGGCGGCCCGGTCATCGTGTGCAGGGTCTCGGCGTTGATCGCGATCTGCGCACGCGCGGCGCCGAGCAGCGCGAGCGTGGCGACGACGTGGTGCGCGTGCCTCACTGCCCGCCCTCCCGACCGTAGCAGCACAAGGTGAACGCCTGGTCGTCGCTCGCGCCGTAGCCGCCGGTCGCGTACTTGCGATCGGTCGGGTCGCTGCGGTCGAAGACCTTCCTGCCGTCGATCCAGGTCTCGAGCACGTGCGTGCGCACGGCGAGCGGGTCGCCGTCCAGCACGATGAAGTCGGCGTCCTTGCCCTTGCTGAGCGAGCCGATGCGTTCGCCCAGGTCGAGGATGCGGGCGTTCTCGAGGGTCAGCGCTGCCAGCGCCTTGTCGCGCGACATGCCGCCGCGCACCGCGAGCGCGGCGCTGCGCAGGAACAGGCGCGAGTCGGTGATCGGATCGTCGGTGTGGAAGCCGACCGTGGCGCCCGCGGCCTCGAGCACGGCACCGTTCTCGATGGTCACGTCGGCGGCCTCGAGCTTTCCGCCCGGACTGTCGACCACGATGATCGAGCACGCCACCTTGGCGGCGGCGATCTCGGCGGCCACCTTGTGCGCGTCGCTGACGTGGTGGAGCACCATGCGCAATCCGAACTCCTCGCGCAGGCGCAGCACGGAGAGGATGTCGTCGTGTCGGTGCGTGTGGTTGTGCACGACGCGCTTGCCGGACAACGCCTCGCCCAGCGCCTCGAGGCCGAGGTCGCGGGCCGGGAGCTTGCCCGGGTCGTCGCCGGCGGCCTTCACCTTCGCCGCGTACTCGCGCGCCTGGATGAGGAGCGCGCGCACGATCGCCATCGACCGGGCGCGCGTGCCGGGGAAGGGTGCGCCCTTCATCGGGTTCGTGCCGTTGGCCATCTTGATCCCGCCCATCGGTGTGCCGTCCGGCCAGGGGATCGTGAGGTCGTCGATGGTGTTGCCGTCGCGGAGCTTGAGATACACCGTCTGCCCCGACAGCAGGTGTCCGGAGCCGGGCATGCAGTTGATGGTGGTGATGCCGCCGGCCTGCGCCTTCTGGATGCCCGGGTCGCGCACGTTGATGCCGTCCAGCGCGCGCACATCCGGGTGCGTCGCCGCGCTGCCATCGCCGCCCGACACCGCGCCGACGTGCGAGTGCGAGCACACGAGGCCCGGCATCACCACGAGGCCCTTGCAGTCGCGCGTCTCGGCGTCGGCAGGGATGGTCACGTGTCCGGCGTCACCGGCGGCGACGATCTTGCCGTGCTGCACCACCAGCACGCCGCGCTCGACCTCCGGTCCATCGATCGGGATGAGGCGCATGCCCACCAGCGCGAGCGCGCGCTCCTGGGCGGGAAGGACGGAGAGGGGCAGGAGCCACGCGAGCGGGAGGAATCGGGGCATCGGCGGAGCGGGATCGTAGTGGACGGACCGGGTCCGCGCGCCGGTGCCTATCCAGGTAGCCGCAGCGGCAGGCTGCGCAGTCGCTTGTCGGTGAGCGCGAACACCGCGTTGCCGACCGCCGCCGCGATGGGCGGCACGCCGGGTTCGCCGACGCCGCCCGGCGGCGCCGTGCTCGGCACGATGTGGGTCTCGACCTTCGGCATCTCCGGGTGGCGCAGCAGGCCGTGGTCGTGGAAGTTCGACTGCACGACGCGGCCGCCGGCGAAGGTGAGTTCGCTGTGCAACGCGGCCGACAGGCCGAAGGCCACCGCGCCTTCCATCTGCGCCGCCACTCCCTGCGGGTTGACGCACACGCCGCAGTCGATGGCGCCGACCACGCGGTGCACGCGGATCGCCCCGTTCGCGAGGCTGACCTCGGCGACCTGGGCGACGAAGCTGCCGAACGACTCGTGCATGGCGAGGCCGCGCGCGCGGCCGGCGGGCAGCGGCGTGCCCCAGCCGGCCTTGCTGGCCGCGAGTTCGACGACGCCGAGGTGGCGCGGGTGCGCGGCGAGGAGGCGCCGGCGGTACTCGAGCGGGTCGACCTTGGCGGCGTGCGCCAGCTCGTCCACGAAGCACTCCATCGCGAACGCGCTGTGCGAGTGGCCGACCGACCGCCACCACAGCACCGGGATCGCCGACTTGGGCGTGTGCAGCTCGACGCGATGCTGCGCCATGCCCGCGACGTACGGCGAGTCGGCGACGCCCTCGACGCTCGAGCTGTCGATGCCGTCCTTGACCATCATCGGCTCGAAGGGCGTGCCGGCGATGATCGACTGGCACACGACGCGATGGTGCCACGCGGTCGGCATGCCGTCGCTGCCGAGGCCCGCCCGCACTGCGTGCAGCCACATCGGCCGGTAGTAGCCGCCGTGCATGTCGTCCTCGCGGGTCCACACGGTCTTGGTCGGCTCGCCCGCGGCCTTCGCCACGAGCACGGCCTCGGTGACGAAGTCGGCGGCCGGGTTGGCGCGCCGGCCGAAGCCCCCGCCGAGGAAGGGCGTGTGCACGGTGACCTGATCGGGCCGCAGGCCGGCCGCGTGCGCGGCCGCGCCCTGGTCGACGGTCTGGAACTGCGTGCCGGTCCAGACCTCGCACGTGTCCTTGCCGAGGCGCACCGTGCAGTTGAGCGGCTCCATGCACGCATGCGGGAGGAACGGACCCTCGTACTCGGCAGCGACGATCTTGTCGGCCTTGGCGAGCGCGGCGTCGACGTCGCCGGCCGCGGTCGCGACCGGCCCAGGCTTCTTGCCGAGCGAGCGATAGTCCTCGCGCAGCTTCGCCGTGGTGACGCTCGCGCCCGCACCCAGATCCCAGTCGACGACGAGGGCATCGCGCCCCTGCTTGGCCGCCCAGAAGTGGTCGGCCACGACCGCGACGCCCGACGGCACCTGGAACACGCCGCGCACGCCGGGGATCTTCTTCGCCGCGGTGGCATCGAAGCTCTTCACCTTGGCGCCGAACACCGGCGCGCGCGCGACCAGCGCCGTGCGCAAGCCGGGGATCTGGACGTCGAGGCCGAAGACCGCGCGGCCGGTGACCTTCTCGAACGAATCGAGGCGCGGGGTCGGCCGGCCGATGCGCTCCCACTTCGCGGCGGGCTTCAGCTCCACGCTGTCTTGCGGCGTGAGCTGCATCGCGGCGACCGCGAGTTGTCCGAACGAGCGGCGCTCGTCGCCGTGGATGACGAAACCACCCTCGACGCGGCACTCGCCCGGGTCGACCTTCCACTCCGCGGCGGCCGCCCGCACGAGCATGTTCCGCGCGATGGCGCCGACCTGCCGGTAGCGGTCGAACTCCGACCAGGTGCTCGTCGAGCCGCCGGTCGCCTGCATCCCGAACGCGGTGTGCGCGTACGCCGGTGCGGCGGGGGCGTGCTCGACGCGCACGCGTTCCCACGCGCAGCCGAGTTCCTCCGCGAGCAGCATGGGCAGGCCGGTCCAGACGCCCTGGCCCATCTCGGAGTGGGCGAGGAGGATCGTGACGCTCTCGTCTGCGAGGATGCGGAGGAAGGCGTCGGGAGCGGGGAACGGCGTCGTGCTCGCCGCCACGCGCAGGGTCGCGGGGAGGCGGGTGTGGAAGGCGAGCACGAAGCCGGCCGCGGCGGTGCGCAGGAACTCACGCCGGGAAGCGATGGGGGTGCGCATGGTTCAGCCCCTGCTCAGCTCGGCGGCGCGATGCACCGCGGCGTGGATCCGCTGGTAGGTGCCGCAGCGGCACAGGTTGCCGGCCATCGCCGCGTCGATCTGCGCGTCGCTCGGCGTTGGCGTCGTCTTCAGAAGGGCGGCGCAGCTCATCACCTGGCCGGTCTGGCAGAAGCCGCACTGCACGACGTCGGTCTCGATCCAGGCGCGCTGCACCGGGTGCGTGCCGTCGGCGGAGAGGCCTTCGATCGTGGTGACCGCCTGCGCGCCGACGGCACTCACCGGCAGCGTGCAGGAGCGGACGGCCACGCCATCGAGGTGCACGGTGCACGCCCCGCACTGCGCCATTCCGCAGCCGTACTTGGTGCCGGTCATGCCGAGCAGATCGCGCAAGACCCAGAGCAAGGGCATCTCTGGCGGAGCCGCGACGTCGTGCTGGCGGCCGTTGACGGTGAGTTTCATGGTGTTGCCTGCACGGCGATCGTCCGGTCGTCGGTGCCGCGGGCAACAGGCGTGGTCAGAATCGGCGGTGCGCAACGCTGGCCCGCACCGCTTGGGGCGTAGCGAGTTTCTTGCCGCCGGCTGTCACACCGGCATGCGCCTGCGGATTCCACGCCCGCAACGGGTCGACGTCCGACCCGCCCCACTCTGGATCGACTCATGAACGCACTCAGGACCACTCTCCTCCTCGCCTCCGCCATCACCGCCGCAGGTCTCCCCGCCCAGGTCGAAGACGACCGCGAGAACGACACGCCGACCGGCACCTACTGGAACACGGGCATGTCCGCGGCGCAGGTGTCGAGCCTCACGAGCCAAGGCTGGCGACTCACCGACATCCAGATCGAGAACACCAACCCGTACACCTTCACGGTGGCGATGGTGCCCAACTCCGGTGCCTACGGGATCGGCTGGTGGTGGTACTACGGCATCGACGCCGCCGCGGTGTCGGCGAATCTCTCCGCCAACAGTGCGCGCCTGATCGATCTCGAGGTCGTCGACAACGGCTCCGGGTCGCCGCGCTTCACCTGCATCATGGTGTCGAACACCGGCGCCAACGCGAAGAGCTGGGGCTGGCTCTACAACACGAATCCCACCGCGATCGCGAATCTGGTCGCGCAGGGCAACCGCATCGTCGACCTGGAGCAGTACACGCTCGGCAGCACCACCTACTACGCCTGCGTGGTGATCCGCAACACCGGTGCCGACAGCCGGTCGTGGTGGTACTACTACAACATCAGCTCGGCGACGCTGAGCTCATACCTCACCACCAACAACGCGCGGGTCTACGACCTCGATCGACAGGGGTCCAACTTCAACGTGGTGATGATCCGCCAAGGCGCGCAGAAGAACTGGCGCTACTACGGCCTCACCGCGCAGCAGGTGACCGACAACCTCAGCCAGATCGGCGCGCGCGCCATCGACATCGAGCGCTACTCGACGGTGCTCGGCTCGCGCTTCAACGTCGTGATGATCAACAACAGCAACGCGCTCTCGACGCGCATCAGCGAGATCCTGCGCGCCGGAACCGACGGCCACAGCGGCGTGTACCTCAAGCGCGCCAACGGCGCGGTGCTCGGCTACATCAACGGCGATCGGCCGCACGAGCCGGCCAGCACGCTGAAGACCCTGCACCACCTGCAGGCGATGCGCGCCGTGCAGCTCGGCACGACGACGTTGACGACCAACTACACGACGTACACGGCCGGCGGCGGCAACTCCTGCCCCGGGGGCATGTCGTCGCCCGTGGTCGAGTCGTTGGAGTCCGTGCTCGGCGCGATGATGGGCGCGTCGGACAACAACCGCACCCGCACGATCACCGACAACTTCGGCGGCTTCGCCGGGCTCAATTCGCGCGCCGCCGCACTCGGCATGACCTCGACCGCGGTCAACCACCACATCGGCTGCGGCACGCCGCCGAACGCGACCACGCTCCGCGACATCGCGCACCTGCACGAGCAGGTGATCAACGGCTACCTCGGCGCGCAGCGGGACAAGTTCTACGAGCTGATGCGCAACGACTACCAGACCGGCGGCTACGCGGAGGGTGCGCTGTACCCCGTGATGGTCGCGGAGGCCAACGCGGCCGGCTTGAGCTCGACGCAGCTCAGCGTCTTCGAGGCCAACTACCTGATGGCCTTCAAGAAGGGCGGCTACGGCACCGGCGCCGGCTTCTTCCGCTGCTGGGGCGGCTACGTGCGCATGCCGATCTACACGAACGGCGTCGGCATCACCTTCCGCGAGTACATGGTCGGCTCGTTCGTGGCCGAGGCCACCGACGAGACGCAGGCCATCGACACCGCCAAGGCCGCCGCAGCCGAGGTGCTGCGCGAGGAGCTGCGTTCTGCCCTCGACACGTTCCGCACCTACGTGCAGGGCACGTTCACGGCGTTCGGCTCGCCGTGCGCGGGTACCGCCGGGCTGCCGTCGCACACCGCCTCCGGGACGCCGGAACTCGGCCAGGACGTGACCTACGCGCTCGCGACCGCGCCGCGTTCGACGCCCGCCGTGCTCTACTTCGGTTCGTCGAACACGCTGTGGAACAGCGTGCCGCTGCCGGTCGACCTCGGGTTCCTCAACGCGCCCGGTTGCGCCGTGCGCACCAACTCGGTGGTTGCGCTGCCGCTGACCACCAGCATCTTCGGTTCGACCGCGACGACGCTGCGCATCCCGATCGCGCAGAACCTCCTGGGCACGGCGCTCTACTCCCAGTTCGTGGTGTACGACCCGCGCGCCAACGGTCTCGGCCTCACGACGACCCGCGGCATGGGCACGCACATCGGCGGCCGGCAGTAGGCCTGCTGCGCGACAGGGCGTGCCGGCACGGCGCATCGGCCACGCGGCTTGCTTGTGACGCCGCGGGCGGTGTGGCATCCTGCGGCGGTTGTCTTCTGCCGCATCCACGCTCCTCGCGCCGGTGGCGAACACGAGCCGGTGGTTGGCCCGCGAGGTTCGCGATGTCGCGTACCTGACGGCGCTCGCCACGCACGTGGCCACGCTTGCGCTGCGGCCGTCGAGCTGGACGCGGGCGGTCCGCAACGTGCTCTGGCGGCAGGTGTTCTTCACCGGCGCCCAGGCCATGACCCTGGCCGGGGTCGTGGCGATGCTGGTGGGGGTGGCGGTCGTCCTGCAGGCGCGGGTCTGGCTCAGCCAGGTCGGCCAGACCGAGTTGCTCGGCCCCCTGCTCGTGACCGTGATCGTGCGGGAGCTGGCGCCCTTGCTCGTGGGCCTCATCGTCATCATGCGCAGCGGCAGCGCCATGGCCACGGAGCTCGGCAACATGACCGTGCGGCGCGAAGTGCACCTGCTCGCGGCCCTCGGCGTCGATCCGCTGCGCTATCTCGTCCTGCCCCGGATCGCGGGCATGGTCGTCTCCGTCGTCTGCCTCGACATCCTGTTCACGATCACGGCGTTCGCGACCGGCTACCTCGCCTCCTTGCTGACCGCGCTGCAGGACGCCGGCCCGCTCGACTTCATCGTCGGCGTGCTCACACCGCTGCGCTGGACCGACGTGGCGAGCCCGCTCGCCAAGAGCCTGCTCGCGCCGATCTGCGTCGGCGCCGTCTGCTGCCACGCCGGCCTCGCCTGTGGCAGCGCCTCGACCGAAGTACCGAAGGCCGCCACGCGCGCCCTGTCCGGCTCGATGATCGCGCTGTTCCTGGTGTGCGTGCTGATCACCGCCCTGAGCTACCAGCTATGACGGCGCCGTCTCCGTTGCGCGTCTCGTCCCTGGCGCTCGCACCCCACGTCGCCGATCTCGACCTGTGCGTGGAGGCCGGTGAATGCGCGGTGGTCGCAGCCAGCGTCGAGCTGGCCGCGGCGCTGGCCGATGTGGTGTGTGGCCTCGCTGCTCCGACGGCGGGTGATGTCGCCGTGTTCGGCGAGGAATGGGGCGCGCTGTCGGTGCCGGCGACCTACGCTCTGCGTGGTCGGATCGGTCGGCTCGGCGAGGGCCTCGCCTGGATCCAGAACCTCAACGTCGATGAGAACGTGGTGATGCCGATGCTCGATCGAACGTCCGTGCCGGAGAGCGCCATTCGCGAAGAGGCGAGGGCGTTGGCGCGACACCTGGGGCTCGACGACGTGCCGCGCACGCGTCCGCACCAGACGAGTCGCCGGGATCTCGCGGCCGCCGCGGCCGTGCGGGCCTTCCTCGGCGCGCCGGCGCTCCTGCTGCTCGAGCCAGTCGGTGCGGCCGCGTCACCCGCGCTCCGTGCCGGTCTCGTGGCGCTCACGCGCGCGGCGTGCACCCGCGGCGCGGCGGTCGTGTTGTTCGCCGACGCCGGGGAGCCAGGCGACCTGCCCGCTGGTCCGCGCCTCGACGCCGCCCGGGAGAGACGCTCATGAGCGGGTCCACGACACCGGCGCAGGGGCCGCAGTTCCGGGAGGTGAGGCCCGTCGTGGGCTCGTTCGTGCTGATCACGCTGCTCGCGCTGATCACGCTGGTCTTCCTGACCGCGCGCGCCCAGCGCTGGTTCGGGCGGTTCGTGGCGATCGAGCTGCTGCTGCCGGAGGACGGCTCGTTCGGCCTTCGGCGCGGCTCGAGCGTCGAGATGCTCGGTTCCACGGTCGGGACCGTCGACGACCTCTGGATCGACGATCAGACCGACCGCATGCACGCCCGGTTGTCGATCCAGGGACCGTTCTTCCGCTTCGTGCGCGTCGACTCGGCCTGGATCATCAAGCGCAAGACGTTCGGGCTCACCGGCGATGCCTACATCGAGATCACGCGCGGCACCGGCACGCCCGCCGAGGCGGGCGCGAGGTTCGATGCCGCGCCCGATCGCGAGCCGACCCAGCTCCTGCAGGACATCAGCGCCGAGCTGATGCCCACGCTGAAGGCGGCGCGCGAGGTGATCCAGAGCCACAGCGTCCTCGCCCAGGGGTTGGCCGATCCTGCCGGCAGCCTGCAGCAGATCCTGCAGCGCGCCGATCGCCTCACGCAGGCACTCGAACGCGGCGAGGGTCTCGCCGGCCGTCTGTTGGTCGACGGGGAGTGGGCGCGCACGACCGGGGACGCCCTGAAGTCGGCGGCGGCGACCGTCGAGCGGGCGCGCACGGCGATCGACGAGTTGGTCGCCATCATCAAGGCCGTCGCGACCGATGCGAGCAGCGTCGCCGCGAACGCCGACGGGCTCATCACCTCCACGCGCGTCAGCATCGACCGGATGCCGGCGCTGCTCGACGACGTGCAGGGCGTCCTCGCGCGGGTGCGGGCGGCACTCGACGATCTGGCAAGCTTCACCGCGGTGCTGCCGGAACTGGCGACCACGGTGCGCGGCGAGGCGCGCAACCTCACCGGTGTCGTCGCGCAGGCGCGCGGCGCGCTCGCGGAGATCGACCGGCTGGTCCTCGCCGTCCAGGCGCACTGGCTGATCAGCGGCTACGTGGCGCCGACGCCCGGTCCGGGTCGCATGGCGCCGGGTGAGGCAGGCGGGAGCGGAGCGGTGCGGCGATGAGGCACCACATGCTGGTCTGTGTGCTGGCGGCCTGCGCCGCGCCGGTGCGCGAGGAGCCGCTGCGGCGAGACCTGCTGCGCACCGCCACGGAGGCACGCATGGCTTTCGATGCCGGCGATCTGGCCCGCGCGCGGCCCCTGTTCCAGCGCGCGCTCGACCTCGCGCGGCTGATGGACGACGCCAAGGAGATCGGCGACGGCAGCTTCAACCTCACGATCCTGCTCGCAGAGGAAGGTGAGTTCGCCGCGGCGCGGCAGACGCTGGCGCTGGCCGACGCGGCCTTCGTGCGTGCCGGCGAACCGCGTGAGGACGTGTTCCTGCTCGAGGCCCGAGTGGCCTGGATGGCCGGCGAGGTCGAGGCGGCCGGCGCGGCTCTCGGGCGCGCTGCCGGCGCGCGCGAAGCCACGATGGCGCAGCGCCTCGAGGTCGAACTACTGCGCGGCGAGCTGGCGTGTGCGCGGTTCGACCAGGCCGAGGCCGGCGCGGCGCTGGCGCGCGCCAGGTCGCTCACCGGCAGCGACAGCGGCACGCCCACCGATCCCCGCCTCGCCGCCCTCGCTGCCGGGGTCGAGTCCCTGGCCGGCCGCCACGCGGCTGCGGCGGCGCTGCACGACGGGGCGGCGCAGGCGCTGCGCGACCTACGGCTCTACCGCCGCATGGCACAGGCGCTCGGGCGCGCGGCCGAGGAGCACGCGGCCGC
>CAYQMF010000125.1:0-19260 GCA_964418595.1 uncultured candidatus Brocadiaceae bacterium | reverse complement strand
ACCTCGCAGTCGTGTTCCTCGGCTTCTACTTCCCCTGGGACCCGGAGCACTCGCGTCGCCTCGCCGCCGCGCACGGCTTCCGCGCCCGGGCGGAGGGCGCGCGCGTGGGACACTACGACTTCGTCAACATCGACGACGACCTGATCGGCGTGCACCACCATCCCAAGTGGCACAAGTTCGGGATCACGCGCAGTTGGGACACGCTGTCGATGGAGATCCGCGCCGGGCGCCTGACGCGGGAAGCCGCGATCGCCGCGCTCCGCGCGCGCGGCGACGAGACGCCGTGGGCCGACATCGACGGGTTCTGCGAGTACCTCGGGATCGCGCGCGCGGAGTACTTCGCGATCGTCGAGGGCTTTCGCAACCGCAAGCTCTGGTCGCGCCGCGCGGGGCGTTGGGTGATCGAGGGGTTCCTGGTGCCGGACTTCGCGTGGCCCGCTGACGTCGTGGAGGTCGCTTCGTGACGGGTGCCGTGGAGTGGCTCGACGCCATCGTCGTCGGCGCGAGCCTGCGCGGTCTCGTGACTGCGCACGTGCTCAACGAACTGGGCTGTCGCGCCGTCGTGCTCGAACGCGGGCGCAGCCTCGGTGGCGCGGACGGTTCGTTCGTGACGCCGGCCGGCACGATCTTCGACCACGGCCTGCACGTGCTCGACCACGAGCGCAGCGAAGTGGCGACGTGCCTGTTCGAGCAGGTCACCGACGGCGCCGTGTACCGCTCGACCCTGCGCCGCGCCATCGTCCTGCGTGGCGAGGTGATGCCGTACAACCCGCACCCGCGCGAGATGCCCGCCGCCCTGCGTGCGCTGCTCCTGGCGCATCACGCCGACGCCGACCTCGTCGACGAGCTGGGCGATGCGTTGCCGACGCGCGCCCGCCTCGCGCGCTGCTACGGCCAGGCCTTCACCGACCTCGTGTTCGACGAGGTCCTGCCGTCGTATCCGACCGAGAATCGCCACCGCGCCTTCGGCGTCGACGAGGCGCGCCTGCTCACGAACCTCTACCCGTGGTTCTTCCCGCGCGCCCGGCGCGTCACCGGCGTGGGCGACGGGTCGCGCGCCTTCCACGACAAGCTCCGCCGCGGCGAGGCGCAGGACGTGCTCTATCCGCGGGAAGGGGGCTTTGGGGGCTTTGCCGCCGCCTTCGTGCGCAAGCTCGACCCCGCGCGCGTGCAGGTGCTCACCGGCTGCAGCGACCTGCGCGTGGAACTCGCGCGGGACTCGCACACCGTCGCGTTCGTCGAGGCGCAGGGTCGTCGCTTCGCGGCGCCGCATTGCTTCTGGGCGGCGGGGTGGCCGGCGCTGTGCAAGCTGCTCGCGTTGCCCTGCCAGGACGTCGCCACCGATCGCGTGCTGCTCGGCAGCTTCCGCTTCGACCGAGCGCCGCACAGCGAGTGGCATGAGCTGCTGGTCGGCGATCCGCGCCTGCGCATGAACCGCGTCTCCTTTCCGGCGCGCTTCCGGCACTGCGAGGAACCGCTGGTGCAGGTGGAGTTCGCGGTGCCGGTGGCCGAACCGTGGCCGACCACCGGCGATGAGTGGCTCCCCGCCTGGCAGGAAGACCTGCGTCGGCTGGGCGTGCTCGACGACCGTCATCGCGCCGTGGAGGCCGATTTCCGCGCCTTCCAGATGCACTTCAACGCGTTCGGCGCCGAGGGTGAACCGCTGCGCGATGCCGACCCCAGCCTGCTCGCCCAAGGCACCAACCTGCGGCCGGTGGTGCCCTCGATGGCCAACCTCAACCTCAACACGTGGGTGCCACAGGCGCTCGCCTACGTGCACGCGGTCATGGACGGAGACCGGCCACGGTCGTGAAGGTCGTGGCGCACAACCCGTGCGCGGGCGGCGCCTTCGCCCGCCTGCCGCTGATGCTGAGCGTGATGCAGGAACTGCTAGACGCCGGGCACGAGGTCGTCGATGTCGTGTGCGACGGCGTGGTGCCGGCGTGCGTGATCACCCTCGACGGCAACGCGGCCATCTGCGGGTTCTGTCGCGCGCGAGCCCAGCGGGGGGCCGCGCGCGTTGCCGGTGCGTTGGCGGTACGCGAGCTGTCCGGGTTCCTCGCCCGAGACGTCGTGCGGTCCTTGCGCGCGGCGCGCGACCCGTTCGCCAGCGTGCAGGAGCTCAAGGCCCTGCACTACCGCGGCGTCGACCTCGGCTACGCGGCGCTGTCGTCGTACGCGCACGTGACCCGCGATCCGGAGCCCGACCTGAACGACCCGCGCATCCGCGCCACGCTGCAGCGCCTGCTCAACACCGGCAAGCTGGTGTACGAGGCGTGGGTCGAAGTGCTCGCCCGCGAGCGCCCCGACCGCGTGGTGATGTTCAACGGCCGGCTCGCCATCGACCGCGCCGTCCTGCGCTTGTGCCAACAGCGCGGCGTCGACTGCCAGGTGTACGAGATCACCGCCGGCGTCGACCGCGTCGCGCGCTTCGACAACGCGCTGCCGCACGACATCGCGTACATGGTGCGCGACATCGAAGCGACCTGGGCAGCCGCGGGTCCCGACCGCGAGGAAGTGGCGCACGCCTACTACGCGATGCGCCGCGGTGGCGCTGCGGGTGGACATGCCCCCGATGTCGTGGTCCGCACCAACGAGGTCTCGTACGTGGGGCGGCAGGTTGGCGGTCTGCTCCCGCCGCAGTGGCGCGCCGACGCGCGCAACGTCGTCCTCTTCGGCAGCTCCGACGACGAGTTCGGCGCGATCGCGCCGGAGTGGGAGGAAGCCGTGTACCCGTCGCAGCTCGACGCCGTGCACCGGCTGGGCGCCGATCTCGCAGGGACCGACACGTTCGTCTGGTTCCGGATGCACCCGCGGCTCGCCGGCATCGACCGTCCGTTCGTGTGCGCGATGCGCGCCCTCATCGGTCGCTACCGCAACGTCGTCGTCGTGCCGCCGGAGTCGCCGGTGAGCAGCTACGCGCTCCTCGACGCGGCGGCGCTGGTGATGACCTTCCGATCGACGGTGACCATGGAGGCGATCTGGGCGGGCAAGCCGTGCGTGACCCTCGCCAACAGCTACTACCGCCAGCTCGGTGGGTCGCACGTGCCCGCCTCCCACGCCGAGGTGCTCGCAATGCTGCGCGCGCCGCCGCCACCGCTCGATCGGTTGCCGGCGATGCGGTTCGGCTACTGGCGCATGCGCGCCGGCATGTCGCAGGTCCACTACGCGGGCGACAAGGCGCGCGGCTCCCGGCGCGGCTACACGTTCAAAGGCGACCCGATCGCGGTCGGCGGACTCGCCCACCTGCGCTACCGGCTGGCGCGATGGCGGCAGAAACGCGCGTGGGAGTGACCGGCACGGGACCGGGCGGCCTTCACCTCGACAGCCGATACACCAAGGCGAACGACTGCAGCCCCGTCGGCTCCGCGGCTTCCGCCGTTCCGCGCATGACGAAGCGCCAGTTGCAGTAGCGCACCTCGTGTGGCGCAAAGGTCTCGCCGTCCGTGACGAACCTCGACAGGAAGCCCGCGTCGGTCAGCGTGTCAGGGTCGTCGACGTAGTCGGTGACGTGCACGTTGTAGGGGTGGATCCAGAAGTTGCGGGGGCGGTTGCCGGCGCCGACGCGGTCATCGAACTTGCGGATGCCAGCGTCGCCGGCCTTGAACGGATCGAGGGGGAAGTTGCGCTGGTCGGGCGCGACCTGGTTGGCGGCCTCCCAGAAACGGAACCGCGCGGCCGTGGCGATCCAGGGCTGCGGGTCGACGATGCCCGCGCCGCGGTACTGCGCGATCACCTCATTGCCGGGTGGCAGCGTCGACAGGGGCGGCTCGAAGAGCGCGACGTACGTCGGCGTCACGCCGGGCGGCAGCACGGCCGTCGGCCCGGCGGGGTGGTACGGACCGAGGCGCGGGTCGTGGCCCGCGAGGTCGGCGTCCACGCGATGTGGGTCGAGGAGATCGACGAAGCCGGAGGTCGCCACCGTCTGTCGCTTCAGGAAGTCGACGCGGGCCCAGAAGAAGGAGTTGTCGCCGGAGGGTGTCTGCTGCCCGTTCACTGGATTGAAGCCACCGGCCGCGTAGCTCCACGGCTGCGACCCGGGCGAGACGGTGATGCGCTGCTCGCCCACGCGGCCGCCCGCCGAGTACACCCGGAAGTTCGGGATCGACGACGCCTCGACGGTGAGTGCGATCTGCCAGCCGGTGCGGCCCGTCGCGATGTAGCCGCGGCCGGCCGGAAGATCGGCGGTGTCGGGGAACACCTGGAAGTCGGCGAGCAACGGCAGGGCGGTCGCGCCGACGAGACCGTCGGTGATCGCCTCCCGCGCGTGCAGCGTGCGCAGGCTGTAGCTCTGGGCGTTGATCCACCGCCCCGCGTTTGCCCGCACGACGCCGTCGACGTGCCGCGTGTGGAACCGGCCTCCTCCCGCCAGGAACGGCGAGACCAGGTACGGTTCCCACACGCGCGCGCTGCTCGCAATGTCGCTGCTGTAGCGGGCCGATCCACCCTGGGCGACTGCCAGCTCGTCGCGCCACACGAAGCATGGTCTCTCCAGGGCTGGCAGGGGCAGGAACCGGTTGATCCCGTTGGGTTCCTTCACCGCGAGCGAAGGATCGACGACGAGCGGGCGATCGCGGAACCCGACGTGCGGCGGCGGGTGGCGAGGGCCGGTGCGCTCGATGGCGCCGTCGGTCGTCCGGTCGTGCACGAAGTTCTCGCCGAACCACCCGATCAACCCGGAGTTGCCCATCGCGTCCGGCAGGTCCGACATGGCGCCGACACAGTTCTCCGGGCGCGACTCGCTGTGCCCCAGCGATAGACTCATGTGGTCGAACTCGTCGAAGACGATTGGCCACGCAGAGTGAGGTGCCCAGTACATCGCCTCGACATCGAGGTTGAAGTCCCAAGGGTCGGTGCGCGAGAGGCCGAGGTCCACCTCGCGCCACACCGTCATCAACCGACAGCCATCCGGGTTGAGCGGGTTCTGCAACGGCTGACCGAACTTGCCGGTGGCCGTGCCGTACGCGACCTGTGCTTCGCCCGCCACCGCCTCCGGGCACCAACGGTGCTCGCTCGTCTGCGGCGGCGGCGGGGGCTGGTTGAGGTCGTCGGCGACGCATGTGATGCGCGCCGTCGGTCGCGCCTGGATCATGCCGTCGAGGTAGTGGATCGCGCCGAAGAGGTCGTCGACTGGCAGGGAGTTCGCGCCCGGTGACGTGCCGAGCGTGCGGATCTCGTCGCGCCGGAAGTACGACGGGTTCTCGTCCTCGTCGCGCGCCGCGAAGCGCCGGGCCACGTTCACCACGCGGTTGTCGGCGAACAGCGGGTTGCCGTGCACGTCGACGCGCACGTCGAGGGTGAAGTCGACCACCAGGGCGTCGCCCTGCGGCAGCGCGAGTGCGTTGCCGGCGAGATCGCGGATCCCGTCGGCGCCGCCGAGCACGTGTACCCACCACGTGCGCAGCGGCTCGGCCTGCGGCTCACGCAGCGCCGCGTCGAGGTAGAAGCCGAGCGGCGGCTGCAGGCGCAGGGTGGTCTGCCCGCCGGTCTCGTCGAAGACCTGCGCGGCGACGAGGTGGGGTGTGGCGAACTTGGCGGCGTCGAACGCCATGGGGTCCATGCCGCTCGCGGCGAGGTACGCGCGTCGTGCGGCGGCGCCGCGCTCACCGGCCAGCGGGGTCGTCGCGAAGAAGAACGTCTCGAGCGCCCGCACGGAGGCCATGTCGATCGGCTTGCTGAAGAGCACGATCGCGGCGGCGAAGGGCGAGACGTCGCGGTTGCCCGGCTGCGGCCCTTCGCCGACCGCGAGGGGAGCCGGCGCGAAGCGCACGAAATGGCGGGGGTCGTCGCCGGCCTCGAGTTCGACCCCGAGCAGGGCGCGCGGCGCGTGCCTCACGAGCCAGGCGTCGCGCGCCGCGCGGTCCGGCGGATACCCCGGCATTCGCGCCGGGTCGGCCGCCGTGAGCCGGTCGTCGCGCCGCACCAGCACGGTCACCAGGTCGTGGTCGGGGTCGTCGGGGGGATGGGCCACGACCTCCGTCCGCGCGATTCCGGTCGCGATGCCATCGGCGGCGACCACGCGCACCACATCGCCCGCATCCACGCGGTGCCGCGCGCCGCGCTTGAACAGCGTGAGACGCTGCGTGTCCGCGTCCACCGCCTCGACGCGTTCGAGGTACGTGAGGATCTCGCCGACAACGCGCGGGGCGGTCGGGTCGCGCCGGAAGCCGCGCACGATCTCCGCCGAGTCGTCGCGACGGTTGCCGGCGCGGAAGTCGTGCACCAGGCTGCGGCGGCCGCCGTGGTCGACGCCGTTGGCCTGGATCGACGAGCGGAGCGCGCTCGGGATCGCGAGGGGACCCTCGAGCGCGAGCGCGAGGCGGACGTTGGCGGTCACCTGGTTCGCCGACTCCGGCAGGCCGTGCGGCTGCGCGCGCACGCCGAGCCGGACGCCTTCGTCCACGGACAGGACCGGGTCGAGGATGAGCTGGTTGCCGCGCGGGAGGATCCGCGCCGGGATCACTTCGAAGTCGCCGCGCGGGTCCGCGTCGCTCGGGTCGCCGACGATGCGCAGGAGCTGCACCGCCTCCGCGTTGCGCACCGCGGTGATCGCGCCGTCCTCGAGCATGTAGAAGAACGACGCCTCCACGCCGAGGTCGTGCGAGAACGTGAGACGCAGCGCGCAGTCGCGGGGCACGACGCTGAAGGGCTGCGCCAGCGTGTCCTGTCCGTAGCGACCCGGCACGATGCGCCGGATGCGATCGCCCAGCGCTGCGTAGGCGCGGTCGAACGCCTCCGATCCGAGTTCGCGCGCGATCAGGAGCCGCGGTTGCGCGTCGTCGCCGCCCGCCGGGAGGAAGTCGTACACGATCTCTTCGTCCGGCCGATCGCGCCCCGCACCGTCCCGCTCGTCGGCGATGCCGCCGCCGATGAGCACGTCGCGCGCGAACAGCGCGCGCACCCGGGTGCCATCCGCCGTGCGGCGCAGGCCGTACACGTCGACCAGCCGTCCGACCTCGAGGGCGAGGAGCGAGGCGGCGGTCGCGGGTTCGGCGCGGCGCTCCGTGCACGCAGGGAGGCACAGCAGGCCGACCAGCACGCAGGGGAGACGGCGGTAGGCATCACGCATGGCGGGGACTGCCGCGCAGGTAGCCGCGCGCCGGCGCGCGGTAACCGGCGGGCGGTGGACTCGGCGCAGACCCGGTGCTCTCCTGGCGCCGATGCCGCGCCGTTCTGCTCCTCCGCCGCCATGACCGCGCGTCTCGGGCTCGGGACTGCGCAGTTCGGTCTGGCCTATGGCGTCGCCAACGCCACCGGTCGGCCGTCGCCGGCGCAGGTGCAGGCGATCCTCGCCGCCGCCGCCGGCTTCGGCGTGAGCCTCCTCGACACCGCGCCCGCGTATGGCGACGCCGAGCGGCTCGTGGGGGAGCTGGCGCCGGGGTCGTTGCCCATCGTCACCAAGACGCGCGGCGATCTCCCGGTGCGCGAAGGCCTCCTCGCGTCGCTCGCCCGCCTGCGGCGTCCGCGCGTCGATGCGCTCCTCGTGCACGACCGCCACGCGCTCCTCGGCCCGGCGGGCGACGCCCTGTTCGCCGAGCTCGTCGCCGTGCGCAACGCCGGGCTCGCGACGCGGATCGGTGTGTCCGTCTATCACCCGGACGAAGCCGGCGCGTTGCTCGCGCGCTACCCGCTCGAGGTCGTGCAGCTCCCGCTCAACGTGCTGGACCAGCGCGCCCTCGCCTCGGGCCTGCTCGCGCGGCTGCGCGCCCGCGGCGTCGAGGTCCACGCGCGCTCGCCGTTCCTGCAGGGGTTGCTGCTCATGGCGCCGGCGCACGTCCCCGCGTCGCTCGCCGCGGCGCGGGAACCCCTCGCCGCGTTCCAGGCGCGGGCGCGCGCGCGCGGCCTCACCCCGCACGCAGCGGCGCTGGGCTTCGCGCGCGGGGTTCCGGGCGTCGATGTCGTGGTGTTCGGCGTGGACGGCATCGCGCAGGTGCGCGAGGCCGCGGCGACTGCGCCCCTGGTCGCCGCCGAGTGGGCCGACCTCGCCTGCCCCGACCTCGCCGTCGTCGATCCGTCGCGCTGGTCGGTTTCGCGCTGAGCCCGGCGTAGACTCCCCGGCCATGATCGTGGCCGTCGTGCAGGCCCGCGCGGGCTCGTCGCGCCTGCCGGGCAAGGTGCTGCTGTCGATCCTCGGCCGGCCGATGCTCGGCATGCAGCTCGAACGCGTGGCGCGGGCGCGCCGCGTCGACCGCATCGTGGTCGCCACCAGCACGGAACCCGACGACGACGCGGTCGCCGACGTCGCCGAACGCGCGGGCGTCGCAGTGCATCGTGGCTCGCGCGACGACGTGCTGGCGCGCGTGCACGCCGCCGCCCGCGGCGCGGAACACGTCGTCCGCCTCACTGGCGATTGCCCGCTCACCGATCCGGCCATCGTCGATCAGGTCGTGCTCGCCCACGTGCAGAGCGGCGCCGACTACACGTCGAACGCGCACGTGCGCACCTTCCCCGACGGGCTCGACGTCGAAGTCATGCGCACCTCCGCGCTGGCGCTCGCCCACCAGGAGGCGCGCCTGCCCTCGGAGCGCGAACACGTGACGCCGTACCTCTACCACCATCCGGAGCGCTTCCGCCTGCACGCGGTGACGCGCGCACCCGACCTCTCCAGCCTGCGCTGGGTCGTCGATCGCGAAGAAGACCTCGCCGTCGTGCGCGCCGTGTTCGAGCACCTGTATCCGTACGACCCCGACTTCGGCATGGACGCCGTGCTCGCGCTGGCCGCGAGCAGACCCGCGCTGTTCGCTGCCAACGCGGGTCTCGACCCGCACGAAGGCTGGCGTCGCGCGCTCGCCCAGGACGAGGCGTTCCGCCGCGAGAGTGCCGAGCGATGAGCGAACGCTACCGCAGGTCGCAAGAGCAGCTCGCGCGCGCGGAGCGCACCATCCCGCTGGGCGCGCAGACCTTCAGCAAGAGTCGCGTGCAGTACCCCGTCGGCGCCGCGCCGCTCTTCGTCACGCACGGTCGCGGCGCGCACGTCTTCGACGTCGACGGCAACGAGTACGTCGATCTCGGCTGCGGTCTCGCCTCCGTCCTGCTCGGCTACCGCGATCCCGACGTCGACCGCGCTGTGGCCGCACAGCTCGAGTGTGGCGTCACGTTCTCGCTGTCGCACCCGCTCGAGGCCGAGGTCGCCGAGCGCATCGTGGCGATGGTCCCGTGCGCGGAGCAGGTGCGCTTCGCCAAGAACGGGTCCGATGCCACTGCCGCCGCCGTGCGTCTCGCGCGTGCGCACACCGGTCGCGACCACGTCGCCGTGTGCGGCTACCACGGCTGGCAGGACTGGTACATCGGCAGCACGGCGCGCCACCGCGGAGTGCCCGCCGCCACGCGGGCGCTGACGCACACCTTCCCCTACGACGATCCCGACGCGCTCGCGCGCCTGCTCGCCGCGCACGATGTCGCCGCGGTGGTCATGGAGCCGATGAACGTGGCCTTCCCCGCGCCCGGCTACCTCGCCGCCGTGCGCGACCTGTGCACGCGCCACGGCACCCTGCTCGTGTTCGACGAGACGGTCACCGGCTTCCGCTTCGCCCGCGGCGGCGCGCAGGCGCTGTTCGGCGTCGCGCCCGACCTCGCGACCTTCGGCAAGGGCCTCGCCAACGGCCTGCCGTTGTCCGTCATGGCTGGACGTCGCGACCTCATGCAAGGCATGGAGGAGATCTTCTTCTCGACGACCTTCGGGGGCGAAACGCTCGCCCTCGCCGCCGCGCGCGCCGTGCTCGACAAGCTCGAGCGCGAGCCCGTGCTCGAGACCGTCGCCGCGCGCGGCACCGCGCTCGCCGACGGCACGCGCGCCCTCGCCCGCGCGCACGGCCTCGCCGACGTCGTCCAGGTCAGCGGCCACCCGACGTGGACCTTCGTCCAGCTCCGCGCCGCCGGCCCTTACGACCCGCTCGCCCTCAAGACCCTCTTCCTGCAGGAGTGCCTCGCCCGCGGCATCCTCACCCTCGGCACGCACAACGTCTGCTACGCGCTCACCGACGAGGATGTCGAACGCGTGCTCGCCGCGTACCGAGAGGTCTTCGCCATCCTCCGCGACGCCATCGATCGCGGCGACCTGCACGCGCGTCTGCGGTGTGAGGTGCTCCAGCCGTTGTTCCGGGTGCGGTGAGCCTGTCGCAGGGCAGCCGCGGAGAACGCGGAGGGCACAGAGAGGGCCGGATCCGTCAGTCCGCCAGTCCGCATCGCCCGCCGTACCACCCGACGACCTTGTGCACGGCCGCGATCACGTCGTCGGCGTCGGCATCGGTCATGCCGTGGAAGAGCGGCAGCGTGACGAGGCGCGCCGACTCCGCCACGGCGCGCGGGGTGTCCTCGACGCGATAGCCGCGCTCCCGGTAGAGCGTGAGACCCGACACGGGGACGTAGTGCACGTTCACGCCGATGCCTTCGGCACGCAGCGCGGCGATCAAGGCGTCGCGGTCGGCGCCGAGCGCGTCGAGGTCGAACCGCACCGGATAGATGTGCCAGGCGGACGTGGCGGCCGCGGGCGCCGGGAGCGTCGTGATCGCCGCGCAGCCTGCGAACGCCTCCGCGTAGCGCGCCGCGATGCCCCGTCGGCGCGCGAGGTTCGCGGGCAGCCGTGCGAGCTGCGACCGCCCGAGCGCGGCGGCGATGTCGGTGAGGCGGTAGTTGCAGCCGGCCTCGAGGAGGTCGTACGCCCACCGCGCGCCGTCCTTCCGGTCGCGCGCCTCGCTGCTCAGGCCGTGGTTGCGGAAGCGACGCAGGCGTACGGCCATGGCGTCGTCGTCGGTGGTCACCATGCCTCCCTCCCCGCAGGCGACGTGCTTCACGGCGTGGAAGCTGAACACGGTGAGGTCGGCAAGGCTGCCGACCTTGCGCTGGCCGACGCGCGCGCCCAGCGCGTGGGCGGCGTCTTCGATCAGCGCGAGGCCGTGCGCGCGGGCGAGATCGCGCAGCGCGTCGAGCTGCGCGGGGTGACCCGCGTAGTCGACCGGGATCAGGGCGCGGGTGCGCGGAGTGATCCTCCTGGCGACGGCCGCGGGATCGAGGGACAGGGTCCTGGCGTCGACGTCGGCGAACACCGGGACGGCGCCCGCGTGCAGCAGGGCGTTGGCGGTGGCGCAGAAGGTGATCGGCGACGTGATCGCCTCGTCGCCGGGGCCGAGGCCCGCGGCCACGTAGGCCCCGTGCAGGGCCGCGGTGCCGGAGCTGAACGCCACCGCGTGTACCGCGCCGACGTACTCGGCGAGCTCCGCTTCGAACGCCGCGACCTCCGGGCCGCCGGTGAGCCAGTCCGAGCGCAGCACGCGGGTCACGGCCTCGATGTCGCTCGCGTCGAGGACGTGCCGGCCGTACGGCAGCATCTTCTGCCGTACCGGCGTGCCGCCGTGCAAGGCGAGCTTCGGCCTCGCGGTCATGCGTCGAGGAGCGCGCGCAGTTGCGCCACGGTGAGCCAGCTCGTGTTGCCGTTCGACGTGTAGCTGAAGCCGTCGGGCAACGCCGTACCCAGATCGCCGCCGTCCTGCGGCCACCAGGGGTGCGACGGCAGGATCACGTAGTGGTCGCCGAGGTCGCGGGTGTGCCGCGCCTCGTCCTCCGACACCAGGACCTCGTGCAGCTTCTCGCCGGGACGGATGCCGATGCAGTGCACGTCGCACTCGGGCGCCACCGCCTGCGCGAGATCCTCGAGACGCATGCTCGGGATCTTGGGCACGAACACCTCGCCGCCGTGCATCCGCTCCACGCACCGCAGCGCGAAGCGCACGCCCTGTTCGAGGGTGAGCCAGAAGCGCGTCATGCGGGCGTCGGTGAGGGTGATGACCCCGCGTTGGCGCTGCTGTTGGAACAGCGGGATCACGCTGCCGCGGCTGCCGACCACGTTGCCGTAGCGGCAGCTCGCGAAGCGCGTGGGCAGCTCGCCGGAGTACGCGTTGGCCTGCACGAACAGCTTCTCGGACACGAGCTTGGTGGCGCCGTACAGGTTGACCGGGTTGACCGCCTTGTCGGTGGACAGCGCCATCACCCGGGTCACGCTGGTGTCGAGGGCGGCATCGACCACGTTGCGCGCGCCCATGATGTTGGTGAGCACCGCCTCGATCGGGTTGTACTCGCACACCGGCACCTGCTTGAGCGCGGCGGCGTGGATCACGGTGGTCACCCCGTGCATGGCCCGGCGCAGGCGATCGCCGTCGCGCACGTCTCCGATGAAGTAGCGCAGCGAGGGGTGGTCGAAGCCGTCGACGCGCATCGCGTGCTGCTTGTCTTCGTCGCGGCTGAAGATGATCAGGCGTCGGGGCGCGTGGTCGCGCAGCAGCACGCGGGTGACGTGGCGGCCGAACGAGCCGGTGCCACCGGTGATCAGGACCGTCTCCTCGCGCCAGTCCATGCCGCGGGCCGTGGACCCGGGTTTCCTCGGCTGATCCATCGCGGAGAGCCTACCGGACCCGGAGCGGTTGCGAAGCGTCGAGCCGACATCGCGTGCCGGACGTGATTCGCCGCGGCGGCCTCCCCGGTGGTGGAGGGTTGGTGCGGGGCGCGCTAGCCTGTGCGCCCTTCCCGATGACCAGCTCCAAGAAGACCTTCGTGCGCGACGGCGAGACGCTGGACGTGCGCGCGCAGCGCGATGCCGACGGCCAGCACCGCGTCACCGTGGGCGACGCGGCCATCGTGGTGCAGGCGCGCGACCTGCCCGGTGGCGGCGTGCGCCTGCAGGTGGGCGACGTCGGTCACGTCGCGTACGCGGTGACGCGCGGGCACAGGGTGCAGGTGCGCGTCGACGGCCAGACCTTCGACCTGGAGCTGGCGCGCGGGCGCGGCGCGGCTGCGGGCGGAGCAGGGAGCGGCGTGATCGAGGCACCGATGACCGGGACCGTGCTCGACGTGCGCATCGCGGTCGGCGACGCGGTGACCGCGGAGCAGACCGTCGTCGTCCTCAGCGCCATGAAGATGGAGCACAAGCTGCTCGCCGGGGTCGCCGGTCGAGTCGTCGAGGTCTCTGCCAAGGCGGGCGGGACCGTCGATGCCGGCGCCGTGCTGGTCCGCATCGAGCCTGCCGCGAAGGCCGAGGCGAAGTCGTGAGCGTCGGAGTGCTGCCGCTGCAGCGCCTCGACGCGCTGTCGCCGGCGAAGGCCGTGGCCGCGCGCCGCATGCTGCTCGCCGGCCAACCGATCGACGCGGCGCGCTTCCACGCGCGCGGCATGGCGCTGTCGAAGGCCGACCGCGCCGTGATCGACGCGTTCGAGTCCGAAGGTCTCGCCACCCGCGTCCTCGAGCGCGTGCCGTCGGGCGACGGCTCGGTGCGGCTCGTGGTTGGCGTGGGCGGCGGCGATGCCATCGAGACGGTGGCGATGCCGGCGGGTGCCGTGTGCATCTCGACCCAGGTCGGCTGTGCCGTGCGCTGCCGCTTCTGCGCCAGCGGCAAGGACGGGCTGAAGCGCAACCTCGGCGTCGCCGAGATCGTCGAGCAGCTCGTGCACGCGCGGCGCGAGATGCGCATCGACCGCATCGTGTTCATGGGCATCGGCGAGCCGACGCACAACCTCGATGCGGTGCTGGAGAGCGCGCGCCGGTTCCGCGACGACGGACTCATCGGCTACCGCCGGCAGACCCTGTCGACGGTGGGGTCGCGGCGGGCCTTCGAGCGCATGCTCGCCGCCGAGGTCAAGCCGGCGCTGGCCCTGTCCCTGCACAGCGTCGATCCGGTGATCCGCCGCGACATCCTCCCGCACGCCTACGACGAACCGATCCAAGACCTGATCGCCGCGGCCGACGCCTACTCGCGCGCCATCGACCACCCGGTGCAGATCGAGTGGACCCTGCTGGCCGGGATCAACGATCGCGACGAGGACGTCGACGCTCTGGCCACGCTCATGCAGGGGGTGAACGGCTACGTGAACTTCATCGTCTGGAATCGCGTCGCGGGTGTGCCGTTCGAAGCGCCGCCCCAGGAGCGCGTGGTCGAGATCGTGCGCCGCACCAAGCGCCACGGCGTGTTCGCCACCATGCGCCTCTCGGCCGGGGCCGACGTCGACGCCGCCTGTGGGCAGCTGCGCCGACGCGTGGCGGGCGGGAAGGGATCCGTGGCAGGCTGAATGCGAGGGCTCTGGTTCGAGTCCGCTGGCATCGCGGCTCTGCTCTTCGCGGTGTACTCGTTCCTCGCCCTCGACATCTTCTACGGCGACGGATCCTTCATCCAGACCGGGCGCGCGACCGGCGCGCTCCTGCACGACAACCACCTGCTCAACTACGCCGTGTTCGCGCTCGGCCAGTTGGTCGCGCGTCCGTTCACGACGGACCTGTTCGGCGAGCTGTCGGTGGCGACGCGGTTGTGCATGGTGCTCGGCGTGGTCATCGCGCACCGCACGCTCGCGAGCCTGGGCTGCACTGCCGCGCAGCGGGTGCTGGGCACGCTCCTGATCGGGGGCACCGGCACGGTGTTCTTCTACGCGACGGCCATCGAGCGGCAGGCGCCGTTCTTCCCCTTCGTCGCGCTGGCGTTCCACGCCTTGGTGAGGACCGGGCGGGCGCCGACGGTACCGCGCGGCCTCCTGCTCGGCATGGCGACCGGGGTCGCGACGCTGGTGCACGCCACCGGGCACCTCCTCTACTGCATCGTCGTGCCGTGGCTGGTGCTCGCGTGCGAGCGCGAGCGCTTCGGGTTCTTCGCTGCGCTGCGCGCGCTCGCCGCGGCGGCCTGCCTGCACGCGGCGATCACGCTCGCGGCGGCGGCACTCGCGCAGCTCGCGCTGGGCAGCAACCCGATGGCCTCGCAGGCCGGACTGGTCGCAGGCTTCGCGCGGTTCGAGATCGCGCACCTGTGGCCCGGCTTGTGGGGCGAGTGGCTGCTGCCGTTCCTGCCGGGGTCGGTGCTGGGCTTCCTGTGCCTCGCGTGGGCGCGCACGCGTCGTCTGGGGCTCGCGTTCGTGGCGGCCTTCGTGCCCTACCAGACGTTCTCGTTGTTGATCCTCGCCGACTTCGACGAGCGCGGCGCCTACAACCTGCCGTTGGTGCTCCCGCTCGCGGTGGGCCTCGTGCGCCTGCTGCCGCCGCGCCTCCTGGCGGTCGTCGCCACCCTCACCATCGCGACCGGGGTGACGCTCAACCGCGAGTACGCCGCGACGATGCCGTCGCCGCCGAGCCGCGCGCAGGTCGAAGAGGTGACCGCGCACGGCAAGGCCGTGGTCGCCTTCCTCGGGCCGTGGTCCATGCGTCCGATCCTGCGGCACATGCCGGGGATCGCCACGCTCGACGTGGCCGAGCTGGCGCGCGGGTCGCTGCCGTTCGCGGACATCTGCGCGGCGTTCGACCGTGGTTACGCGGCGGCGCGTGCCGCCGGGTACCGGGTCGTGATCGCACGCCAGTGTCTCGATCACCTGGAGGGCGGGTTCCCCTTCTCCACCGGGCAGACCCGGTTCTTCGAGGAGCACTTCAAGCGCCACTACGCCTTCGTGCCGGGGAAGGTCGCCGACTTCGCCTACGCGATCATCGAGCCGATCCCCAAGTGACCCGGGCCGCTGCTAGGCTCTCGTAGCGATGCGCGCACCTGCCCTCCTCCTGCTCGCACTCTTCGCCGGCGCCGACCTCTCCGCCCAAGGCCGCAACGCGTCGATCGCGGCGCACTACTTCTATTGGTACCGCTGGCCCGACCGGCACTTCGCACAGGAAGGAGCGCCGGGACGCGAAGGACACACGCGTCACTTCAAGGCGCCGGAGACGGTCAGCTACGAATCCGCCGACTGGCATCGCGCCAACTTCGCGGCGATGGCGAGCGCCGGGATCCAGGTCGCGCTGCCCGTGTACTGGGGCGCGCCCGGCGCCTACGACCTGCCGCACCTCGCGTTCGCCCGGGCCGGCCTCGCGCCGATGGTGGCGGCGCTCGACGCGCTCGGCGACGACCAGGGCGTGAAGCTCGGCCTCTTCTACGACACGAGCACGCTGCAGAACGCGGTGCGCAACGTCGAGCCGCGGGCCGACAACGCCGATCTCACCACCGACGCCGGGCGCGCACTGTTCTGCGGCACGGTGGTCGGCTACTTCGAGCGGATTCCGGAGCGGCACTGGGCGCGGCACCGCGGCGGCGTGCTGGTGGTGCTCTACACCGCCGCGTACGCGGCCAGGTGGGACGCCGGCCTCGCCGACGTCCTGCGCGCCGCCTTCGCCAAGCGCTTCCCCGGCGAGCGCGTGTGCCTGGTCGCGGACAGCTCGTGGGGGTCGATCGGGCAGGACCTCACGACCGAGTGGGGCGCGGCGTTGGCCGGACCCAAGCTCTTCCCCGGCGTGGCGCAGATCGGTCCCGGCTACGACGACTCGCCCGTGCCGGACCGACGTCTGCCGTACCGCGATCGCGAGGACGGCGGCTTCTACGCGTGGTCGTGGCAGCACGTGCTGCGCCATCGGCCGTCGCTCGTGCTCCTCGAGACCTGGAACGAGATGCACGAAGGCACGGAGCTGTGCGAGACGATCGAGGCTGGCACGCAGTACCTCGAGCTCACGCGCCAGTGGATCGGCAAGCTGCGGCGCGGTGTTCCGGCCGGCGCCGACATCGTCCTGCGGCATCCCGACCCGCGGCCGCGACCCGACAAGTCGTGGGGCGCAGAAGGCGCGGGCCTCGCCGTTGCGAGCGTGGACTTCGGCGCCGAGCCGATCGTGCGGCGCGGGCTTCGCGAGCGCACCTGGGAAGACGGTCAGGTCGAAGTGCGCGATGGGGCGCTGCGCACGACGACGGCGGCGGCTGGGAAGGCGACGTATCTGTACTTCCAGGTCAGCGACCACTACGCGTTCGATGTCGAGGGCGACTACGCGCTCGAGATCGCGTTCGCCGGCAAGCTCGACCCTCGCCTGGAAGTCCAGTACGACAGCGCGGCCCCCGTGGCGCCGCAGCGCGGCGCGTATCGGGTGGCGGTGGCGCTCGGTCGCCATCGCGAGGGCGGGCTCACCGTCGCGCGCTTCGCGCTTCCGCAGGCGAACTTCGCGAACCGCCAGAACGGCGAGTGCGACCTGCGGATCTGGACGCCGGGCGGCGCGGCCGCGGTGGCGCGGGTTGCACTGAAGCGCGACGGCAGGTGACGGCTGCGGGGAGGGGACCCAGGGGACCAGCTCGGCACTTGCCGAGCTCGAGGGCGCCGCGCATGCTTCCGGGGTCGCGGGCACGCCGCCCGCGACAGGCCCTTTCAGGAGATGCTCATGCGGCCAGCGACCGGATTTGGTTTCGCGAGTGTGGGAACGGGGTTTGTTCACTCACTCACTCACTCACTCACTCACTTCTCTGCTTCCTGACGGGTCTCGTCGGTAGCGCGTCCCTCGTTGCGCAGCCGGGCGGTCACCCGCACATCGCACCGCTCGCGCCGGGGTTCACGCTCCTGGGGACACCCCCGCGCACGTCGCCGCTGATGAACCAGGCCGACAACGTGTGGAATTTCGGCGAGTCGACCGACGGAGTCGACAAGGGTGGTGCATTGGGGCCGGATACGTTGCTCCAAGCGCCTGAGTTCACGACCCTCAGTGGGGGCTGGCGGTCGCACCCGCAGGTACCCGGGACCATCCAGTACATCGGGACGTTCCATCGCCCCGGCGGCCCGGTCGCCGGCGACGACGCGCTCGCCTCCTTCGAACTGGTGGGTCCGCCTTCCGTCCCTCCGGGACTGGACGTCGTGGTCGCGATCTTCACGCAGTCGACGTTCGGACCACCGTTGGCGTACGCCCTGTTCGCGCCACACGACTATCCCGGCGATCCGAACTACTACGGCTTGCGCTGGGCGAACGGCTACGGCGCCCACGTCGAGCTGGTGACGCGCAGCCTGCAGAACCCGCCTTCGTCGTACCGGGTCGTGGGCGTGCAGTTCACGCCGCGCACGTCCGGGCGGCCCATCGTGTTCACGATGCAGCGCCTGCGGCAGGTGCGCGCCGCGGCGCTGGCGCTGGTGAAGGCGCAGTACCAGCTCCAGGACGAGGATGTGGCGTTCCACGTCACCGGAGACTCGTTCGGCGGGCTGACGGCGCCGCTGGCGACGGTGTACTACCCGACGGAGTTCCACTCCGCGACCGGCATCGCGTACTCGGCGGCGCACCGGAGCATGCCGTCCGACTATGACGGCTTCACGTTCCTGACGTCGCTGCTGGCGCAGGATGGGTCGGGGAACGGGTACCTGATGCGGGACACCGTGGAGATCCCGATGTGGGCGAAGCAGGAGCAGACGGACTGCGCGAGCATGTCGTTCACGAACCGCCTGGTTCACGGCCACGTGCAGCGACCGGTGTACTTCGGATTTGGCGATGAGGATCCCGTCGCGCAGGGGACCGATTGGGCCATGATCCTGCGCGGGAGTGCCACGCAGCACGGACAGCAGCCGCAGCACGGCAGGACCACGTGGACCAACGTGATATCCCCCCTCCAGCCCGTCGCTATCCGCTTCTCGGTGGTGCCGAAGACGTGCCACGAGAACGACGTCCCGGATGCCTACGTGCTGGAGCGTGCCGACGGCAGCACGGAGCAGACCAACGAGCTGATCCGGATGACGGAGGTGATGGTCGAGGTCGCCCACGCGGAGCTGAGCCGAACGAACGTGCAGCCGATCACCAACGCCCTTCTCGGTCGGACGATGACCCAGACGCCCCTGCCGTCCCTCGACCCCAGCAGCATCCCGCTGAGCCATGGCGGAAACCGCACCTACAACCCCGGGTCGCAACCCAACCTCCTGGTCGAGAACGCCGCGTTCAAGCGCTACGGCCAGGGCACCTGGCTCGGGATCAACGAGTCGGTCAAGGTCGCGCGCATCCCGGGCGACGACCGCGACTCCATCTTCATCGGCAGCGCGGACGGCTACGTCACCCGTCTGAAGATGGTCCCCAAGGGAACGAACCCCACGATCAAGCCGCTGGTCGAGGTGAACCGCTCGAACAAGAACGGAGTGCCCTACGCCCTTGGCTACGGCACCTGGGGTCTCGCGGTGGGCAACGTCGACAGCACTCCGGAGCTGGAGGTCGTGGTCGGTGCGTACGACCGCATCGCCGTGTTCCGCGCCGCGGATCTCAGTTGGGTGCGGGAGGTACGGTTCACCAACATCGTGCCGCCCGGGGTCGCGTGGGAGTACACCAACCCACGCAAGATCGTGATCGCCGACATCGAGGGCGGCACCACGAACGAGATCATCTTCCGCACCCTGCACAACCATCTCGTGATCATGAGCGGAGACCTCGTGATCCTGCGGGAACACGGCGAGGGCGGCGTCATCGATCTGGTCGCAGGGCCGGCGCCGACTCCCCGCGCCAACAATCCGCTCAAGATGCCGGTGTACATCC
>CAYQMF010000124.1:0-19470 GCA_964418595.1 uncultured candidatus Brocadiaceae bacterium | reverse complement strand
GGGCGGACCTCGACTACGCGATCGTCAAGAAGGGCGACGCGCACTACGTGCTGGGGGCGGCGACCGTGGCGAAGTACGGGAAGGAGCTCGGCGACGGCGAGCAGGTCGGCACGCTGAAGGGGAGCGAGCTGGTGGGGCGCACCTACGCGCCGCTCTTCCCGTACTTCGCGGGGCACGCCGGGGCCTTCCGCGTGTTGGCCGGCGACTTCGTCGACACCCAGGACGGCACCGGCGTCGTGCACATGGCGCCGGGATTCGGCGAGGACGACCAGCGCGTGTGCGAGGCGGCCGGCACCGTGCTCGTGTGCCCGGTTGACGAGAAGGGCTGCTTCACCGCCGAGGTGAGCGACTGGGTTGGCATGCAGGTGCTCGACGCCAACAAGCCGATCATCAAGCACCTCAAGGACCGCGGCGTGCTCCTGCGCCACGAGACCTACGTCCACAACTACCCGCACTGCTATCGCACCGACACGCCGCTGATCTACCGCGCGGTGAGTTCGTGGTACGTGCGGGTGAGCGAGTTCAAGGACCGCATGGTCGAACTCAACCAGGCGATCGACTGGATCCCCGCGCACATCAAGGACGGCCAGTTCGGGACGTGGCTGGCGAACGCGCGCGACTGGTCGATCTCGCGCAACCGTTTCTGGGGGTCACCGATCCCGGTGTGGCGCAGCGACGACGCGCGCTACCCGCGCACCGACGTGTACGGCTCGCTCGACGAGATCGCGCGCGACTTCGGCGTGCGGCCGACCGACCTGCACCGGCCGTACATCGACGAGCTGACGCGCAAGAACCCAAACGACCCGACCGGCAAGAGCATGATGCGGCGCGTGCCGGAGGTGCTCGACTGCTGGCTCGAGTCGGGGTCGATGCCGCGACAAGGACGGCACACCGACGCTGTGCGCGGCAAGCTGCGCACCGACAGCGGGCAGCTTCTCGATCGGGATCTCCTGGCGAAGACGCGCGACTGGTCGAGACGACGACCGCGTAGATGGACGGATGGACGCCTACGACCTCGCCAACCGGGCCACCATCTCGGCCTCTCGGCCCACGGAAGGCGATGCGGCGGCGCAGATCAGAAGGGCCAACCCAGGCCCGCGCTGAGCGCGCCGGGTATCTGCTGGCCCGAACCAAGGACCAGCCACTGCGTGTAGACCCTCCCGTTCGGCGCGTTGTTGGCGACCGGCAACGGCACGTCCAGGCTGGCGTATCCCGCGGCGGCGCCCTGGCGCCCCGTCGTCAGCGGCACCCAAAGGTCCACCGACGTGAGGAGCTGGCAGCCCACGAAGCCCCACGGGTCGAGGCCGAGCGGCAGGTTGGACCCGCCCCACCGCTGGTTCGAGGTGCCCACGAGCAGCGCGGCTGCCGCGCCCGGCGGTGCGCTGCTCAACTGCACGCGCACGCCTCGCAACCCAAGATCCACCACGCCAACGCGCGGTGGTTGCCCCAGGGTGCCAGAGCACGACTGGCCGAGCGGCCGCAGCGCCGCCGGCGGCAGACGGAACAAGCTGATCCGGCCTTGGTACGTCAACGGATCGATGCCCTGCCCGTACGCGCTCTCGCCGCAGGCGAACACCGGGAACGGGCTGCCCGGGTGGCCTCGCCCCGCGGCCACCTTCAGGCCGAAGCGTGTGAAGTGCAGGATCGAGGCCAGGTCCGGCGTGCAGATCTCGACCTCGCGCCCGTCGCGCAACAGATACACGTACAGGCGGTCGCCCACGCCGCGCACGAGGTCGCAGTCGTACATGCAGCCGCCGACCACGAGGTCCTGGATGCCGTCTTGGTCCAGGTCGAAGCCGCTGGCGATGGCTTCGCCGAAGCCGAAAGCGCTGCCGTTCACGCCGAACCCCTTGCGGAAGGTGTGGATCGGGGCGGCATCCTTGCCCGAGAACACGCGCACCAATCCGTTGGTGGGGTAGCTGCCGTTGCTCGACGCCGCGAAGTCGGGCACGCCGTCACGGTTGACGTCGCCGCAGGCGGCTATGGCGCCGGATCCCAGATGGTCGTTCGGGAGGTCGCCCTTCGCCTCGAGGATCACGACGCCTGTCCGGCCGGACACTACCCGCACGGTGCCGTCTGGGCTGTGCCAGTACCCGAAGTCGTCGCAGCCGTCGCCGTCGAGGTCGCCCACCTTGCCGAGGTTGGTGTTGCCGTAGTGGACGGCCAGGCGGTAGCGCAACTGGCCGGAGTTTGCGTACACGTAGACGGCACCCACCTGGCTGGTCTCGCGCTCTACCGAGAACACGAGGTCGGGGCGGCCGTCGCCGTCCGTGTCGAGGTCACAGAGAACGTGTTCGGCGCCGCCCACCAGCCACGACGAGGCTGCTTGTACCTGCAGCAGCACGGCATCGTCCCGACCACTGAGGACCTCGATCACGGTAGGTGCCCAGGGTGCTGTCCAGGTGTAGCGGGCAAGGATGTAGTCGTCGATCCCGTCTCGGTTCCAATCACCGGCGCGCGCGACGTGACCCCGGTACCAGAAATTGGCAACCGGCACCTGACGCGTGCGGAGGAGGGTCCCGGTCCGTCCCGACAGCACGTACGCCACGCTGCGGATCAACTGGTTCTGCTGTCCGATGTTGACGAGGTCTTCGAAGCCATCCCCATCAACGTCGCCGATGAACGTCAGCGGGTTCGTGAACCATTCGACGCCGCTCCGGCCGACCGCGTGCCAGAGAATCTCCTGACCGCTCAGAATGGCGGTCGTGAGGCCGAAGGTCAACCAGCTCCGGATCATCCTTGGATCCGCACGAACGCTGCGTGGCTCGGCGTGCCTTGGTTCGTGAGCAGGAACAGCATGTAGAAGCCTCGCGGTAGCAGGTAGCTCGCTTTGGTCGGGACCGCCACCTGGACCGAGGTCGGAGGATCCGACGGCACGGTCAGCGGTAGCTCGACGCAGCGTTGGTTCGTGTCTGCATGGTGCGTCACCGCGCCTACCCGGAGAAGTACGGCCTTGGCGATGGAGACTCCGAGAGGGAGCGCGCTGTGTGCGACGGTCTGGACGGTTCCGTATTGCCAGGTCCAGTAGTTGTTGGGCAGCGCCGTGTTCTGAAACAGGATCGCCGGACGCTGGTAGCCGCAGTTGAGGTTCGGTGGCGACCAGATCTGATAGTCGGCGACGGCGTGCACGATCGGGGGTGTGGCCGGGCAAGTCACCGGACCGAAGAATCGGGAGGCTCCGCCGCCGGTGATGACAGCCCCGCTGCGCAGCAGGAGCGCCGTCGAGTGATAGTCGCGGATGATGGTACCGGGTGCCATGGCGCGCCACATACCTCCCTTGAACAATTCGGGTACGAGGGCAGGGACCTGCGAGCATCGGAGGTGCCTCCAGTACTGCTCGCCGCCGACGGCGAGGATCGTCGAGTCCGAGAGGAGCACAGTGTTGAACACCCAGCGGGGGTACAGCATCTGAAGATATGGAAGGGCGGGCGGACCGACCCAGCCACCGAAGCCAGGGCCCCATGCTTGGGCATCGGACAAGATGACGCCGTTGTTCGGGAGGTACGCGGTCATCCCACCCATCGCGACGATCGTGTCCTTCATGCCGCCGCCCGGCGAGATGGGGAACGACACGCTGGAACCGTAGATCCGCTTGTTGCTCATGGTCCACGGCCCGCTCCACGTGCGGGGCAACGTGAAGTGGTCGGTCTTCGCTGCTTCGACCGGGAACCCGGCGGTGATCATCTCCCGGGTCGAGAGATAGTGGACGCGGGCGTAGTCGCCCAACTCGGCGTTGGGGATCGACGGCCCGGCGAAGGTGTTGGTCGGGCCGTTCGACTCCCAGACGCCGAGCGCAAACCCGGGCACTTCCCTCAGGACCTGGTAGCTGTTGACGTCCTGGTTGTTGTGGGTGCCGCCTAGCACCGCCAGCTTGTCTTCGTCCGTGTTCGGATCCGGGCCCAGCATCACTACCGACGGGTACCAACGCTCTGCGTCCAACAGTTTGGAGGCGTCGAAGTGCCACGTCCCTCCTGTACCAAGCACGGCTGGCGGCTCCCACACGTACAGGAACTTCGCGCCGCCCCACTGGAACATGTTGTTGTGCGGAGCATGGGACGTCGTCCCGCCGGCGATGACGAGGTCGCCGTTCGCGTTCCAGGCCTGCCCGGCGCAGAAGAGATCCCCGAGATCCGGGGCGAGACAGTGCCAGAAGTTCCAGAACTGCCTGGTCGCCGGATCCGGATCTATGATCGAGTAGCGGATGACCCGGGTCTCGCCCTGTCCCGTTCCTCGGCCGACGTAGTCGATGTAGTCCCACACCAACACGTGCCCCTGGTGCGCGCCCTTCGGGATCAGTGCCATGTGGATGGCCTCGAAGGTGGTGGGCCAGGTTGGCCGCGGTTGAGTGCCGCAGTTGAGGATCACAGCGGGTCCGCCATGGTTGAATGGCGCCTCCCAGGCACCCACGTCGCACGGGTCCACCGGCGCTGGCGCCTGTCCGGCCAGTGCGGTGGCGACGGCTCCGAGCCAACCGATCGAGATCAGCGGAACTTCGAGGACGGAGAACTGACGGCGCATGGGACCTCGGTGATGACCCGTTTCGGGAGTCGTGTTCGGCATGAAGGATGGAGGCCGATCCCCGAACGCCTGGAGCGAGTTGGCGCTACCAGCGCGCGCAGGATTTCAGCGTTCGGGCTCGGTCAACGACATCATGCTAGCGAACTCCTGCCGGCTGAGGGAGCCAACAAGATGGTCGGAGTTGCGCCCAGCGAGAACGGGGCCGCGTCTGGCTTCTCGAGCCCCTGGCGCCGCGCCTCCTTCGCATCGAAGCCGGAGACGGCGCGCACGAGGGTCCGACGCTCACCGCGCGCGGTCGGTGGGTCGAACGCGAACAGGAAGCGCACCGGGCACGGCAGCGCGAGCACCCACTTGACGCACTGGCACTTCGGGAGAGACGCGGTCGACCAGCCAGGCAGTCGGTGTCCGCCATGCGCCGAGTACCGCAGGCGGGGCAGAAGGCACCAGGAACCCGCAGCGCAGGAAGTCTTGCGGTTCGCGCACCACGAAGCGCGGCAGCGGCGCGCGGGGGTGATCGTCCTCGAGGCGGGCGAGGAAGGTCTCCATCTGCGCGGCGAGGACCTCATACAGGGAGGTGTCCTGGGGCTCACGTCGGTGCCAGCGTCGGGCGAGCGTTCGCACGACTGACGCTGGCAAGGAGTCGGCAGCCGGTTACGGGTCGAGTTCCGATTCACCCCACCCGCGCGTTGTGCGCCGCCACTCCAACCGCTTTCCTAGCGCCCCCGATGCAGCGCTACCCCGACGTCGACCCGCAGCAGAGCTTCCCCGACCTGGAGCAGCAGGTGCTGCGCCGGTGGAAGGAGGAGCGCACGTTCGAGCGCTCGGTCGAGCAGCGCCCCGCCGGCAAGGACGGCGCCAACGAGTACGTCTTCTACGACGGCCCGCCCTTCGCCAACGGGCTGCCGCACTACGGGCACCTGCTGACCGGGTTCGTGAAGGACATCGTGCCGCGCTACCACACGATGCGCGGGCGGCGGGTGGAGCGGCGCTTCGGGTGGGACTGCCACGGCCTGCCGGCGGAGCAAGAGGCCGAGAAGGTGCTCGGCGTGAAGGGTGGCAAGGAGATCGCGGCGTTCGGGGTCGCGAAGTTCAACGACGCGTGCCGCGCGGCGGTGATGAAGTACACCGCGGAGTGGGAGCGCTACGTCACGCGGCAGGCGCGCTGGGTCGACTTCGGCAACGACTACAAGACGACGGACCTCTCCCACATGGAGAGCGTGATGTGGGCGTTCAAGAAGCTCTGGGACAAGGGGCTCGTGTACGAGGGGCACCGGGTGATGCCGTACTCGTGGGCGCTGGAGACGCCGCTCTCGAACTTCGAGACGCGCATGGACAACGCGTATCGGCCGCGCCAGGACCCGGCGGTGACGGTGGCGTTGGAGTTGGCGCCGAAGGCCGGCGACCCCGGCGCGCTGAAGCTGCTGATCTGGACGACGACGCCGTGGACGCTGCCGAGCAACCTGGCGGTGGCGGTGGGGGCGGACCTCGACTACGCGATCGTCAAGAAGGGCGACGCGCACTACGTGCTGGGTGCTGCGACCGTGGCGAAGTACGCCAAGGAACTCGGCGACGGCGAGCAGGTCGGCACCCTGAAGGGGAGCGAACTCGTGGGGCGGCCGTACGCGCCGCTCTTCCCGTACTTCGGCAAGCACGCGGGCGCCTTCCGCGTGCTGGCGGGCGACTTCGTCGACACCGCCGAAGGCACCGGCGTCGTGCACATGGCGCCAGGCTTCGGCGAGGACGACCAGCGGGTGTGCGAGGCGGCCGGCATCGCGCTCACCTGCCCGGTCGACGAGAAGGGCTGCTACACCGCGGAGGTCACCGACTGGGTCGGCATGAACGTGCTGGAGGCGAACAAGCCGATCATCAAGCACCTGAAGGACCGCGGCGTGCTCCTGCGGCACGAGACCTACGTGCACAACTACCCGCACTGCTACCGCACCGACACGCCGCTGATCTACCGCGCGGTGAGTTCGTGGTACGTGCGCGTGAGCGAGTTCAAGGACCGCATGGTCGAACTCAACCAGTCGATCGACTGGATCCCCGCGCACATCCGGGACGGGCAGTTCGGCACGTGGCTCGCGAACGCGCGCGACTGGTCGATCTCGCGCAACCGCTTCTGGGGATCACCGATCCCGGTGTGGCGCAGCGACGACCCGCGCTACCCGCGCACCGACGTGTACGGCTCGCTCGACGAGATCGCGCGCGACTTCGGCGTGCGGCCGACCGACCTGCACCGGCCGTTCATCGACGAGCTGACGCGCCAGAACCCAAACGACCCGACCGGCAAGAGCATGATGCGGCGCGTGCCCGAAGTGCTCGACTGCTGGTTCGAGTCGGGGTCGATGCCGTACGCGCAGGTGCACTACCCGTTCGAGAACAAGGAGTGGTTCGAGCACCACTTCCCGGCCGACTTCATCGTCGAGTACGTCGCGCAGACGCGCGGCTGGTTCTACACGATGGTGGTGCTGGCGACGGCGCTCTTCGACAAGCCGCCCTTCCGGCACTGCATGTGCCACGGCGTCGTGCTCGACCAGGAGGGGCAGAAGCTCAGCAAGCGCCTGCGCAACTACCCCGACCCGGAGCTGATGTGCGACACGCACGGGGCGGATGCGCTGCGCTGGTTCATGGTGTCGTCGCCGATCCTGCGCGGCCAGGACCTGCAGGTCGACAAGGACGGCAAGAAGATCGGCGAGGTCGTGCGCCTGGTCGTCAACCCGATCTGGAACGCGTACTCGTTCTTCACCCTGTACGCCAACACCGACGGCGTGCGCGGCAGGCTGCGCACCGACAGCCGGCAGCTCCTCGATCGCTATCTCCTGGCGAAGACGCGCGAGCTCGTCGAGACGACGACGGCGCAGATGGACGCCTACGACCTCGCCGGCGCGTGTGCGACGGTCACCCGCTTCCTGGACGCGCTCAACAACTGGTACATCCGGCGCAGCCGCGAGCGCTTCTGGCGCGGCGAGAAGGACCAGGACAAGGCCGACGCCTACGACACCCTCTACACGGTGCTGGTGACCCTCACCAAGGTGTGCGCCCCACTCCTGCCGCTCCTGTGCGACGAGATCCACCGCGGGCTCACCGGCGAGGACAGCGTGCACCTCAGCGACTGGCCCGACGCCGCGACGCTGCCCGCCGACCGCGCGCTGGTCGCCGCGATGGACCGGGCCCGCGATGCGTGCTCCGTGGCGCTCTCGCTGCGCGAGTCGCAGCGCCTGCGCATCCGCCTGCCGCTGGCGTCGATGACGATCGCCGGCGAGGGCGCCGACGCGCTCGCGCCGTACACCGACCTGCTCGCCGACGAGCTGAACGTGAAGGCCGTGCACTTCGCGCAGGACATCGCCGCCTTCGGGACCTTCCAGCTCCAGGTGAACGCCAAGGTCCTCGGCCCCAAGCTCGGCGCCGACCTGCGCGCCGTGCTGGCCGCCACGCAGTCGGGCGACTGGAAGCTCCTCGCCGGTGGGCGCGCGCGCGTCGGTCCGCGCGAACTGGACGCCGGCGAGTGGGAACTGCGCCTGCGGCCCAAGGAAGGCGTGGTGAGCGCGGCGCTCTCGACCAACGACGCGGTCGCGGTGCTCGACGTCGCGGTCACGCCGGAGCTGCGCGCGGAGGGCATGGCGCGCGACGTGGTGCGCCTCGTGCAGCAGGCGCGCAAGGACGCGGGGCTGCACGTGAGCGATCGGATCGAGCTGTGGGTGGAGACCGGCGCGGAGGTGCGTGCCGCCGTCGAGGCGCATCGGGCGTACCTCGCCGCGCAGACGCTCGCGACGACGCTCGAACTGGGCACGCCGCCGGCAGGGGCGCACCGCGGCGCGGGCAAGGTCGAGGGCCACGACGTGGTCGTCGCCGTCGCGCGCGCGCGGTGACCTTCCCTTCGCCTATCGCCGGCCGCGGTTCCGCTCGCGCTCGAACATCTGGTCGGCGCGCCCGAACGCGGCGCTCTTGAGGGCCGCGTAGAAGTCGAGCATCCCCTTGCGCATCTCGGCGGCCTTGTCGATCGAGGCGTCGATCCGGCGGCTCTCGCGCAGGTACGTCTCCTGGGAGATCAGGCCGGCGTTGTAGTCCATGCACAGGCGCTTGCACTTGAGGATGACGATCTGCGCCGCGTGTCCGTACTCGAGGCCCTTGGTCTTCGCCCAGGCGCACTCCGGACCGAGGTTGAAGAAGCAGATGTGCAGGCTCAGGCGGGTCGTCACGGTGGCCGCGATCACGTCCGTGTCCAGGCGTGGGACGTTGACCTTGCGTTCGCGCCGGTCGTCGACCCAGACGTCGATCGTGTCCGAAGGCGGAGGTGCGCGGAACTCGCCGGCGCTCGCGACGAACGTGTCGAAGGCCTGCATGTCCGCCCGGTGACCTTCGCTGAGCTTCTGGATCACCGACGCTGGCCGCCTGCCCTCCTCGATGCTCTCGATGGCGCGGCGCTTCTTCTCCATCTCCTCCTGCAGTTCGCTCGCAAGCGCGTTGGGCGCGCCGAGCCGCTTCTCGAGGTCGGCCTGCATCGCCGCCTTGCTCTCGTCCAGTTGCCGGTGCAGCTCCTCGCGCGCGGCGAACGCCCGGCGCTCGGCCTCGATCAGCTCGGCAAGCCGCTCGAAGTACTCCTCCTGGCAGATCAGGTTGCCGTTGTACTCCAGGCACAGCTTGCGGTACTTGACGATCAGGATCTGCGCGGCCTCGTCGTACTTGGCCCTGGTCTGCACCGTCCAGTGGATGTCCCGCCCCAGGCAGACCGACACGAGCAGGAGCGAGGCCTTCAGGTTGAGGCAGAGGCCGTGCTCGAACTCCTGCACGAGGCCTTCGACGTCGAGCATCGGCACCGCGACGCGGACCGTGCGCGACCTGTCCTTCCAGATGTTGATGAGCTTGCGATCCCCCTTGCTGCGGATCACCGGGGGACGCAGGGCGGCGTCCAGGTCGGCCATGCGCGCCTGGAGCGCGCTCTTGCCTCGGGCCGGTTCACCGATGGCCGGCGGCTCGGTGCCTTCGGCGTCCGTCGGAGCCGGCATGTCCTGCGGTTGGATGTCGTTGGCCAGCGCCTTGAAGTCGTCGAGGGCCTTGCCGACGAGCTTCTCGTACTGCGCGTCCAGGGCCGGCAGGCCGAGCGCCTCGTCGAGCCGGGCGTGCGCCTTGTTGGCCTCGAGCGAGAGCTGGACCGCGAGTTCCATCGCGCACATGCGCGCGGCCTCGATGGCGTTGAAGATCTGCCGGATGCGTCGCTGGTACGTCTCCACGCTGAGCTGCCCGGCGTTGAACTCCTTGCACAGGTCGCGGATCTGCTCGATGAGCTGCTGGGCCTTCTGGTCGTACTCGACGCCCTGTTCGCGGGACCAGCCGATCGAGATGCCGATCGGCCCGATGCTGATCCCTCCGCCGAGCGAGAAGGAGGTCGGGTCGGCGATCTGGTCCGGATCGAGCTTGTCCACCTGGATCTGGCCAGTGTGGGCTTCGTCGACCCAGACGGTGATCTTCTGAGCCACGCCGGACCCGACGAGGCCGAGCATGACGAGGCAGCAGGAGAGGGTTCGCGTCGTGACGTGGAAGAAGCTCATCAGCAATCCCGGAAGGTCACGTCGACGCCGCGACTTCCCCGCATCTGCAGGTTCGCGTCGAAACTGAGTCCCTGTGCCTGGAAGACGAGGCCGGTGATCACGCCGTGCACCGGCACCCGCAACGTTGCGGCCCCTTGGGGATCGCTGGCCGTCGTCAGGACGACCAACGGCGAGGTGTGGAGATCACAGCCAGGAACCGGGATCTGGGTGCGGCCCACGCCGATGAGCAGCAGGGCAAGGCCGTTCGGGAAACCGTTCGTCACGGCGAAGGCGAGGTTGTGGACGGGGCCTGTGGGCTGGTCGGCGACGCCCAGCGTCGCGCCGCACGCGTTACCGTAGGGCAGCGTTGCGACCGGGGCGAGGCCCGGCACGATCTCCACGCGCAGCTCGAAGAGTTCCGAGCTGAAGCCGGTCAGGTAGCCGGAGACATGCGCCTTCACGAGGATGTCGCGCGTGCCGCACACGCGGAACTCGCGGCGCAGGTTGGTGAACGGCGAGACGATCTCGCGCGTTCCGTCGCCGGACACGTCGACCCAGAACGTGCCCTGGCTCACCGATGTCGACAGGCACGTGACGATGACGCTGCCCACCGTCTGGTTCGGAGCTCGGACGACCAGCTCGCCGCAGGTTGCCTGGCAGAAGGTGGACGCGGTTCCGCCGAGGGAGGAGCTGTCCACCGACCAGCTCGCGCCCATCGGCAGCGGCGCCACGCGCGTGGTGATGCTCGCGCCGCCCATCCCCAGGCAGCAGGCGACCGTCGCCGTGGCGGCTCGCGGCGCGGTGATCGGACCGGGCGCGAGCACGCGTGAGGAGAAGTTGTTGCTGGCGAGGGCGCCCACCCACACTTCCGCGGACAGGTCCGCCGTCGTGGATTGTGCGGGCGAGATGCCGATCGTTGCCACGAGGGCAGCGACCAGGAGACCGACCAACCGAGAGATCATGGAGGCAGTGTAGCGTCGTTCTCGCGGCGTGAAGAGAGGGGCATGTGTCGCGTCGGCAGACGGTATGGTCATGGCGTGTCGATCCTCGCGCTTGTCCTTCGTCTGGTCGGCGTGTCGCTGCTCGTGGGGTGCAGTGCGGAGGCGGAGCGGACTACGCCCAGTCCAGCTCCCACCGGCATGGTGTGGATCCCGGGCGGCGAGTTCGCGATGGGCAGCGACGAGCCCGACGCTGCGCCCGACGAGCGGCCCGTGCACCGCGTGCGCGTGACTGGCTTCTGGCTCGACGCGACGGAGGTGACCAATGCGCAGTTCGGTGCGTTCGTCGCGGCCACCGGTCACGTGACCACCGCGGAGCGTCCCATCGATCCCGCAGCCCTCTCCGCACAGCTTCCGCCAGGGAGCCCGCTGCCGCCGCCGGAAGCCCTGCGTCCCGGCTCGCTCGTGTTCCGCATCCCGCGGGATCCCGCCGTGCGCGCGTGCATGGACTGGCCGACGTGGTGGGCGTTCGCTGCCGGCGCGGACTGGCGGCACCCGGATGGCCCGGGCAGTGATCTCATCGGGCGCGAGGATCACCCCGTGCTGCACGTCTCGCACGACGATGCGTGCGCGTATGCGGCGTGGGCCGGCAAGCGTTTGCCGACGGAGGCCGAGTGGGAATACGCCGCGCGCGGCGGGCTGACGGGCAGGCGCTACGCGTGGGGAGACGAGCGCGACCCCGATGGCGCGTGCCTCGCCAACATCTGGCAAGGGCTCTTCCCGGAGCGCGACGACGGCACCGACGGGTTTCGCGGCACCGCGCCCGTCGGTCGCTTCGCGCCCAACGGCTACGGCTTGTTCGACATGGCCGGCAACGTGTGGGAGTGGACTGCCGACTGGTATCGGCCCGACACCTACCGCACGCGCAACGGAGTGAGCGTCGATCCGCGCGGGCCGACGGCGAGTTTCGATCCGGACGAGCCGTTCGCGCCCAAGCGCGTGACCCGCGGCGGCTCCTACCTCTGCAGCGATGTGTACTGCCGCGGCTATCGGCCCGCCGCGCGCATGAAGACGAGTCCCGACACGTCGCTCCAGCACACCGGCTTCCGCTGCGCGCGGGACCGTTGACCGCACTCGGGAATGTTGCCGCTCGGCAAGGTTTCACGATCGGCGGTCGGGCACGGCGGCGCGACGATCGCGACGCCGCGGGACCGGTCCCGCGCGCGCGTGTGACGCCGAGGTCGGGGGCGCGCACGAGTGACGCCTCCCGACCATGTCGCGTCGGAGTCGTCATGCTCACCAAGCCCATCCTCGGAGTCCTTCTCGCGCTCTCGCCCCTCTGCTTCCTCGCCGCCGTGCAGGATCCCGGGCAGCGGCCGTCGACGTCGGCGTCGCTGACGGAGGAGATCGCGACGCTGCGCGCCCAGGTCGGTCAGTTGCGTGCCGCGGTCGACGCCGCCCGCACGCAGCTCGAGGCCGCGCAGGCCGAGGTCAAGGACGTCCGCCGCCAGCTCGAGGAGAGCCTCGACATGCTGCAGGAGAGCACGGAGCCGCAGCGCCGGCGCAACTGCACGCCGTCGCGCGCGTCGCTCTCGTACTACCAGTGGCTGGAGCGCAACGGCCACACCGAGCGCGCGGGGACGATGCTCGACCGCGCCATCGCCGAGCACGGCAACGAGCCGCGACGCCTCGCGAGCATGGCGAGCGAACTGATGCAGGGCGACGAGACCTGCGGCAAGTTCGACCGCGCCGCGCTGGCGGTGGCGCAACGCCTGCTGCAGCGGGACGGCGAACTCGACCCCAGGTGCCTCGACGTGGTGGCGATGGCCCACTTCCTCAACGGCCACGTCGATCAGGCGGTGGCGTTCGAGCGGCGCGCGTCGGAGGCCAACAACGCGAGCGAGTACCGCCTGCGCCTGCGGCTCTACGAGGCGGCCCTGCGCAACGCGGACAAGCCGGCCGCCGGCGTCGCGGTGGTGGCGGCTGGCGGCGAGTAGGGAGACTCGCGCCGACCCGCGCTCACTGCCGGCGCACGGACTTCAGTTCCAGCTTGCCCTGTCCGTGTGTCTCGAGCACGCGGCCCACGCCGGGGGCGTAGAGGATGATGTCGGCGTCCTCGGGGTCGTCGGGGTTCTCGACGATCTCCGCGCAGTTCCGGTACGTTCCCGCGGCGACGGACACGGTCTGCGTCATCGACTGCACTTCGTACGTGTCGCGGTGAGTCGGACCCGAGCTGGCGAAGTGCATGCCTTCGTGCAGTTGGGCCGGCATGACGATCCACGGCGTCGCACCGTCGACCCCGGCCAGCCAACGCTCGGCGAGCTGGTACCCGCTGCCGGCGGGCACGAGGGTCTCTTCGCCGTACTTCCACACGTTGCCTGCGGCGTCCTGCGCGAACCACTCGGTCGTGATCTCGGCGATGGCGTCGTCGAAGACGGTCTCCTGCACGATGGCCATGCAGCGGACTCCGTCGATGAGGTGCGGCGTAGCCAGTACCTCGACGGTTTCCTCGTGCAACATCGCGTCGCGGGAACCGACGTAGGTCCATACGAGGCCGGGCGCGAGCGGGAAGTACGGGTGGTCGATGCGCGGCGCGAACCCCGCGGCCGGCGAGGCTGGCGCGCGGGCGTGCGAGTTGCAGGCGGCCAGCGCGAGGAGGACGAACAAGGAGCTGCGCATGGTCATCGGGGTCACCATCGAGAGCAGGGGTGCGGGGTCGGTCATGGGACGCGGCGGAGCGGAGTGGCGGCGTCGACGGCGTCGGCGGGTGCGAGCCTCTTGACGCGTACCGTGAAGGCGGCCTCGCGCTGCTCGAAGCGCAGGCCGAGACCGAGCAGCTCCGTGAGGGCCGTCACCAGCGACAAGCCGAGGCCCGCGTGGCGGTCGCCGGCCCGCGCGTCGTCCCGGCGCCAGAACGGTTCGCCGAGACACGCCAGCTCGCGCTCACTCATGGGCTCGGCGGCGTTGGTGATCGCGAGCTCGATGCCGTCCTGACCAGGGGCGGCCCGACACAGGATGTCGCTGCCTGGCCGGGCGTGGCTCGTCGCGTTGTCGAGGAGGTTGGCGACGATGATCCCGAGCTTGCCGGGATCGCTGTCGATCACCAGATCGTGCGGGACCTCCAGGCGCAGCCGCATGCCGCGGGCGGAGGCCGCCGCGGCGAAGCGCTCCCACGCAGTTGCGAGGAGCTGGCGGAGGTGCACGGGGAAGCGGGTCGCCTGCTCGACGCCGGCACGACAGCGCGCCAGCAACAGGAGGTCGGCGAGGATGCCGTCCATCCGGCTCGCGATCGCGCCGACATCGCGGAAGTAGTCGAGCACCGCCGACTGATCGTCGGGCCAGCGCGCGCCGACGGCGGCGAGGGCGCGGAGTTCGGCGATGGGCGTGCGCAACTCGTGGGCGAGATTGTCGGCGAACCGGCGCTGGCGCGCGAAGGCCGTGTGGAGGCGGTGGAGGAGAGCGTTGAGCTGCTGGACGACCGGGGCGACCTCGGCCGGAAGATCGTCGACGCCCACGGATTCGGCGAGGTCGTCCGCCTCGAGCGCGCGCACCTGGGCGGCCACAGCCGCCACCGGGCGAAAGCCGAGCGCGAGTGCCCACCACGCCAGCAACGCGGCGAGGCCACCCGCGGCGAGTCCGGCCCACGCCAGCGTGGTCTGCAGCGACGCGAGCGTCAGGTCGAGGGCGCCGCGGTCGCGCGCGACGGCGAGCACGAGGCCGCGCAGGGGCAGGCCGGCATCCGGCTCGTCTTCCGCGTCCGCGGGGTCGCCGATGTCCTTGTGCTTGCCCGGTGTGAACGAGAACACGATCACGCGTCCGGCGCGACCGTCCTGGAGCACGCAATCGCGGGCGGTCGGGGTGGTGGTGGCGCCCGCGCACGGCAGATCCTCGCGCAGTCGCGCCGAGCGCAGCAGCACCATGCCGTCGTCGAGCCAGAACTGGAAGTGGTCCGGCGCGTCCTCGCGGCCGAACTCCGGCATGAGCTTCGGCTTGTAGTCGAACTCGATGTGGCCCTTCTCCTGCTCCGTGAGCGCCTCCAGCGCGCGTGCCTTCGCCAACAGGGCAGCGTCGAACTCGGCCACGGCACTGTCGCGCAGCGTGACCATGAGCGCGATCCCGACGCCACCCACGACGAGCGCGAAGCCGAGGCTGACCACCAGGGTCAGACGGCGCTGGAGTGAGTACGCGCGGGTCATGCGATCACGTATCCGTGGCCACGCTGCGTGCGGATGACGTCGGCGTGCCCGGCCCGTTGGATCTTGCGGCGGACCTGGTGCACGAGCACCTCCACTGCGTTCGCCGAGCTGGGGTCCGTGCCGGCGCAGAGATGATCGAGGAGCTCCGGCTTGGACACGACCAGGCCGCGTCGGGCGATCAGGTACTCGAGGAGGCCGTACTCGCTGCGGGTGAGCGGGATGTCCTGGCCGCGGTGCGACAGGGCACGACGACCGATGTCCAGCTCGAGGTCGCCGACCGCCTGCACGGTCGCCTTGGTGCCGTACTTGCGGCGGATGAGAGCGCGCAGCCGCGCCACCAGCTCGTCGAAGTCGAACGGCTTGGTGAGATAGTCGTCGGCACCCGCCTGGAGACCGGCGACGCGCTCCGTGACCTCGTCCTTGGCCGAGAGGATGAGGACGTGGGCGGTGCTGCCGTGGGCACGCAGGCGACGCAGCACGGTCAAGCCGTCGATGCGCGGCAGCATGAGGTCGAGGACGATTGCGTCGTAATGGCCGAGCCTGGCGAAGGCGAGCCCGGCGTCGCCGTCCCCGACGACATCGACGACGAACCCCGATCGCAGCAGCCCGTGCTGCAGCGATCGTTGCAGGCGCTCGGAGTCTTCGATGACGAGGATCTTCATGGGAGACCGGGCTCTGGTGTGGAGCAGGATCGTGCCTCCCTCATCTTAGGACTGGCTTAGCACCCCGGGGGCCGGCGACCCGATACGGGCCGGTCGCCGCGCCGCGAGCCCGCGTTCGCGTCGGCGGTTCGCGACCGAGTCCCGGCTCCGGTGGTTTTTTCGAGGCAGTCGTTCGCGCGGCAAGGGAGCGCTAAGCGCAGGGACAGAAGGTGGTCCGCGTTCCGGGCCACGGTGGTCCGGACGACTCCTGACATCGAACCCGCAAGGACCCCGATCGTGACTTCCCTCATCCGCTTCGCTTCCTTCTTCCTTCCGCTCCGCGTGCCGGTTGTCGCGGGCTGTGCCCTGGCCCTCGCCGGAACGAGCCATCGCGCCACGCCGGTTGCGTCGAACTCCGCCGCGGCACCGGCTTCCGTCGCGTCGCCGCGCGCCCTGCCCTCGTTCGACTGGAGCGACGCGCTCCTGCCCATCGCGTCCTGGCCCGTCGACTGGTCGGCGACGGCGGCCTTCGCGTTCCCTGACCTGACGCTGATCGCCGACCTCGCCCTTCGCCCCGCACCGAGGGCCGGTAGCGCGCTCACTCCGCCCGCGCACGGCATCTGCGCGCAGGTGGCGTTCGTCGCTCGCACCGCGGCTCTGGAGGAGGCACGCGCCGACTACATGTTCGCGTTCGCGAAGTGCCTCAACCAGGAGGGTGGCCACGGCCGCTGCCTGCGCGATCTCCAGGGCGAGTACCGGGAGGCCGTGCAGCTCGCGCGCGAGCAGTACGAGGGCCGACTCGACGCGTGCGAGCTCCTCCGCGAGCACGCCTACCGGCCGGGCATCGATCCGAGCGACTTCTCGCACGTGATCGACAACGCGTACCTGCCGCTCGTACCGGGTCGGACGCTCGTCTACCGGAAGCAGACGGCCGGGGGCGCCGAGGAGACCCGGGTGACGACCCTGCGCGAGACCGTCGTGATCGGCGGCGTGCGCTGCGCGATCGTGCGCGACGTCGTGCGCATCGGCAACGAGCTGGTGGAAGACACCGACGACTGGTTCGCGCAGCATCGCAACGGCGACGTGTGGTACATGGGTGAACTGGCGCGCAACTACGAGGATGGCATGCTCGTCGACCTCGACGGCTCGTGGCGCGCCGGTGTCGAAGGTGCGCTTCCCGGCATCCAGATGCGGCGGATGCCGTGCGAAGGCGCCGCCTACCGCCAGGAGTTCCTGCTCAACGAGGCAGAGGACATCGCGGAGATCGTCGGTCGCGGTCGGACGGTCACCGTACCCGCGGGCACCTTCCGCGACTGCCTGCAGACGGAAGAGACGACGCCGCTCGAACCCGACGCCGAGGAGCAGAAGTACTACGCCGTGGGCGTCGGCCTCGTGCTGGCGGTGAACCGGGAGGGCGAGCGCACCGAGCTGGTCGAGATCATCGACCCGTGAACTCCGGGGTCGGCTCTCCGTGACCCCGGCGCGCGCCTCGCCGATGTCACTCCCCGAAGACGCCCTCGAGGCTCGATGCCGTGAGGATGCGTCGGCCCAGCGCGCTCCGCTCGCTCCGTGCGCCGGCCGCGCGCGTCGTTGACACGCGGTTCGCGCGCGCGATAAGGTCTGCGCGCCGTGCGTGGCGCGTGCGACGCGGGCCTTCCTGGTATCGGACATGGCGGCGAAGACGCTCCTCAACTTCATCGACGGTGCCTGGGTCCAGGCGACCGCGACCGGCGCGCAACCGGTGACCAACCCCGCCACCGGCGAACACCTCGGGGACACGCCGCTGTGCGGCTCGGCCGACGTCGATCGCGCCGTGGCGAGTGCGACCAAGGCGTTCGCGTCCTGGCGCCGCGTGCCGATGGTGCAGCGCGCGCGCGTGCTGTTCCGCTACAAGGCGCTCCTCGAGCAGCACTTCGAGGAGCTGGCGCGGATCTGCACGACCGAGCACGGCAAGACCCTCGACGAGGCGCGCGGCAGCGTGCGGCGCGGCATCGAGAACGTCGAGCACGCGTGCGGCATCCCCACGCTGATGATGGGGGAGGCGCTCGAAGACATCGCCGGGGGCATCGACTGCGCGACGTGGCGGCAGCCGATCGGGGTGTTCGCGGCGATCACGCCGTACAACTTCCCGGCGATGGTGCCGCTGTGGTTCTGGCCGTACGCGGTCGCCACCGGCAACACCTTCGTCCTCAAGCCGTCGGAGCAGGTGCCGCTGTCGCAGGTCCGGCTGTTGGAGCTGGCCACGGAGGCCGGGCTGCCGCCGGGCGTGCTCAACCTCGTGCACGGCGGCAAGGACGCCGTCGAGGCCATCCTCGCGCACCCAGGGATCGCCGGTGTGTCGTTCGTGGGGTCGAGCCCGGTGGCGCGCATCGTCTATGCCAGGGCCGGTGCGACCGGCAAGCGCGTGCAGGCGCTGGGCGGCGCCAAGAACCACATCATCGTGATGCCCGACGCCGACCTCGACGAGGCGGTGGCGGTCGCGATCGAGAGCTGCTTCGGGTGCGCCGGTCAGCGTTGCCTCGCCGGCAGCACGGTGGTGGGTGTGGGCGCCGCGCACGACCAGCTCCGCACCCGGCTCGTCAAGGCGGCGCGCGCGATCAAGGTCGGCGACGGGCTGGATCCGGCGAGCAAGATGGGGCCGGTGATCTCGGCTCGGCACAAGGAGCGGGTGCTCTCGTACATCGAGGCCGGGACGCGCGAGGGCGCCGACCTGCTCGTGGACGGTCGCGACGTGAAGGTCTCCGGTCGGCCGCAGGGGCACTGGGTCGGCCCGACGCTGTTCGACGGCGTGACGCCGGAGATGCGGATCGGGCGCGAGGAGATCTTCGGGCCGGTGATGGCGGTGTCGCGCGCCGGGTCGGTGGAGGACGCGATCGCGCTGGTCCGGCGCAGCGAGTTCGCGAACGCGACCTCGATCTTCACGAAGAGCGGGCGCGCGGCGCGCGAGTTCCGCTACGGCGTGGGGGTGAGCATGATCGGCGTGAACATCGGCGTCGCGGCGCCGATGGCGTTCTTCCCCTTCGGCGGGACCAAGGGCAGCTTCTTCGGCGACCTCAAGGCGCACGGCAAGGACGCGGTGCGCTTCTACACCGACGCCAAGGTCGTCATCTCGCGCTGGACGTGAGCGCAGCACCGTGACCCCTGACGTGCCATGACGCGCAAAGTGATCGGCGGGCTCATCCAGGTGAGCAACCCCCTCAACGACGCGGCCGCGCCGGTCGAGAAGATCCGCGCCGCCATGCTCGAGAAGCACCTGCCGCTCATCGACGAGGCTGGCCGGCGCGGCGTGCAGATCCTCGGCCTGCAGGAGGTCTTCAACGGGCCGTACTTCTGTCCCAGCCAGGACGCGCGCTGGTGCGACCTCGCCGAGCCGGTGCCGGGGCCGACCGTCGAGCTGATGGCGACCTACGCGAAGAAGCACCGCATGGCGATGGTCGTGCCGCTCTACGAGCGCGAGATGGCCGGCGTGTACTACAACACCGCCGCCGTGCTCGACGCCGACGGCAGCTACCTCGGCAAGTACCGCAAGATCCACATCCCGCACACCGCGGGGTTCTGGGAGAAGTACTTCTTCAAGCCGGGCAACCTCGGCTACCCGGTGTTCAAGACCCGCTACGCGACGATCGGCGTCTACAACTGCTACGACCGG
>CAYQMF010000123.1:0-20747 GCA_964418595.1 uncultured candidatus Brocadiaceae bacterium | reverse complement strand
GCCGAACTCGTTGTTCGTGCCGTACACGATCTCGCAGGCGTAGATCGGCTGCCGCTCGGCCGGCGACATGTTCGAGAGGATCGACCCGGACGTGATCCCCAGGTAGTCGAAGATCGGACCCATCCAGTCGCGGTCGCGTTGCGCCAGGTAGTCGTTCACCGTGACGACATAGACCCCTTGCCCCGACAGCGCGTTCAATGCGGACGCCAGCGTCGAGACCAGGGTCTTGCCTTCACCCGTCGCCATCTCGGCGATCTTGCCCTCGTGCAGGACCGCGCCGCCGATGATCTGCGAGTCGAAGTGGCGCATCGACACCGTCCGTTCGGCCGCGACGCGGGTCAGCGCGAACATCTGCGGCATCAGTTCGTCGAGCGTCACCTTGCCGGCGCGGACCTGCTCCTTCCACGCTGCCACCTGGGCCTTCGCCGATGGCTGGTCGAGACTGCGCGCCCACTCCTCGAGCGACGCAACCTTGGCCACCAACGGTTGGAAGCGGCTCAGCGCACGCTTGTTGGCGGACCCGAACACGTTCTGCAACGCCTTGCCGATCCGGCCAGGCAGTGCTCCAAGATCGATCTTCATGATTCTCACTCACTCCGTTTCGGGACGGCAATCGAGAGCCAAGGTCCGCCGGAGCCGGTCGCGTCGAGGCGTCCCTGCCCCCGACGATTGGCACGCCTGAAAAGGCGGCCGGCGGACGACACGACCTGCTCTCGGTCAGGGCGCGCGAGTGGGCGGGAGACTGCCGCGCTGCACGTGCAAGGCCGGCGGCATCGACGACCGGCACAGGAAGCTGATCTCTTCGCACCGCGACGCGCCGGCGGCGCGTTCGCAAGCCTTCGACGCGGCCGCGACGACAGCGGTCGCCGACGCCGACACGCAGGTCGGGGGCCGACCGCCGGCCGCTGCGTCCGGCAGGTCCATCCGCACGCTGCTCGCGAGCACCAGCAGGACGAGCGCGGTCAGCGCCGAGCCTGCCCCGGCGCGAGCCAGGGCCGCGGCGGCGGCGCGCAGGGCGGTGGTGGGGAGCAGGTGGGTCACGACCGGCGGTCTCGCTGTGGGAGGAGCCGCTGCACCATCGCATAGAGCAGTTCCTCGTGGTAGGGCTTTGCCAGGAACCCCTCGGCCTTGCTGACATCGTCGACCGAGATCTTCGACGCCGTGGTGAGCAGCACGGGGATCGCCGACGTGGTGGGCAGCGCCCGCAACGCCGCGATGACCTCGATGCCGTCCATCTCCGGAAGCTCGTAGTCGAGCACGACCAGGTCGGGTCGCACCGTCTCGGCAGCCGTCACGGCGGCGCAGCCGTCGAACACCTTCACCACGCGGTAGCCGCGCGCCTGCAGCAACGACTCCACGCAGCCGGCGAGATCCTCTTCGTCGTCCACGACGAGGATCGTGAACAGCGCGTCCCCGCCGACGACCGGCTCCGTCGAACCGCCGGAGGGCCGGTTGCTGACGACGTCCAGCAATGCCGCCGCGGTCGGCACGCCCTCGGCCGCCAGCTGCGCCTCGATCTCGAGCTTGAGCTTGCGGTTGAAGCGCCGCACCGCCAGCCACGCTTCGTAGTCGGGGAAGTCGGGCTTGATCTCCATGTCGTCGTGCGTGTCCACGCCGAACGTGAACTCCCCCTGCACGAGGTGCTCCTGCAACACCAGCTTCATGAACGGATAGTTGCGGTTGCCGAGCCGCAGCGCATACCGGACCCGTCGCTGCTCGCCATCGGCCACGACTTCACGCAGGAAGAGGGCGAGGATCTCGGCAGGTGTGGCATCCGCAGGCAGAGCCAGGTTCGGCAGCCGCCGGGGCGTGGCACTCCCGCCGTACGCGAGGTCGAGGTAGATGCTCACCGCACGCTGCACGATCGCGATCCGGATGTCCTCCGCTCTCATGGCGTGCCTCGCGTACGAGCCGCTTCCAACCGAGCCCCGAACGATCGGGGCGCAGCGGCGGACGGGTCGGAGTCGGCGGCGAGGACTGGCAAGCGTTTCGAGCCGGGGCGGCCAGGGAAAACGGCGGCCGATGATAGCGCGAGGACCCTCGCTCCAGAAGGTCTCAGAACGACGGAGACGTCGGAGCGCGGCAGGCTCCGCCCCCCTCCCGACACGGCCGTCAGCGCTCGGGTGCGATCCGCGCCGGTTGAGGCGTTGGCGAGGCCGGCTTGCCCGCGAACAGGACCGAAGCCGCCAGCGCCATGACCCCGCACGTGATGCAGGAGTCGGCGACGTTGAAGGCCGGGAACTCATAGTTCCAGCCGAACACGTGGAACGTGAACGACAGGAAGTCGCGCACGCCGCCCTGGTCCTCGGTGAAGTTGTCGAAGAGGTTGCCCAGGGCCCCCGCGAGGATGAGTCCCAGCACGAACTGCAGCCCCCGGCTGCGGGTCCGGAGTCTCGCGACGTACCCCACGATCACCGCCACCGCGACGCATCGCAGGATCACCAGGGGCAGATTGTGGCCCTGGAACAGGCCCCAGATGGTGCCGGTGTTGTGCCAGTGCACGAGGTCGAGGTCGACGACGCCTTGCCACACCGCGTGGCGGATGCGCAGGGGGTTCTCGGTCGGGTGCTCCGCCCGCAAGAACGCGAACACCCACGCCTTCGACCAGAGGTCGAGCGCGACCAGCGGAGCGACCGGTACCCAGAACCAGGCGCGACCGCGGGGGGGTTGGAACGCGGGCGCGGATGTCGCGCCGTCGGCGGCGTCCCCCACCGCCCTCAGGCGCTCTCCCGACTGCGCTCGGCCTGCTCCTGATGCCGCACGCAATAGCGCGCCCACGGCACGTACTCGAGCCGGGCCTTGGGGATCCAGGGGTCGACCTTCGACTTGGCACCCTTCTTGGGCTTCTCCCGCTCGAGATCCTCCTGGCACGTCAGGCACACGCCGTACGGCACGTCACCCTTGCCGTGGATCCGCTCCAGCGCCTCCTCGATCTGCGCCATGGTCTCCTCCTCGTTCTCGATGAGGCTCAGCATGAAGCTCTGATCGTAGTTGTCGGTGCCCTGATCGGCGAGGTGATCCACCGAGTTGTCCTGGTCGGCGGCGCGCAACGCCTCGTCGCGCATCGAGCCGACATCCCCCGAGAGCGCGGCGAGCTGCCGGCGCAGGAGCTTCTCGTACTTGGCCAGTTCGGTCTTGGTCGGCTTCGACATGGTGCGCGTGAGGAGGGATGACAGGGGCTTCTCGCAGCCGCCGAGGCGCCATCGCGCTCGTGCTTCCTGCGAAGGGGCGGGGACCATATAAGCGTCCCCGGAGGTGGTCAAGGCCATCCGACCTGGCGAGCGAGACCACCTTCTCCCCGTCCGATGACCATCTCGCCGCGCGGCCTGCTGGAGGAGTTCCTGCTCTACCTGGAACTCGAACTGCAGCTCTCCCCCCGTACCATCGACGCGTACCGGAGCGACATCAGCGACCTCGTCGCGTCGGCGACGTTGCCGGATCGCGCGGTCCTCCTCACTCACCTCGCTCACCTCCGCAAGACCCGCGCCCCGGCGTCGGTGGCACGTGCCCTCGCCGCCCTGCGCGGGTTCTTCCGCTACCTCGAGGCCGAAGGCCGCGTCGACGACGATCCCACCGCCGACCTCCTCGGCGTGCGCCAGGAGCAGCGCCTGCCTGCGGTGCTCGGTCGACGTGGGGTCGAGAAACTCCTCGCGCAACCCGGTGACGACTCCGCCCTGGGCGCGCGCGACACGGCGATCCTGCACTGCCTCTACGCCACGGGCTGCCGCGTCTCGGAACTGTGCGGTCTCACCCCTGCCAGCTACGTGCGCGACCAACGGTTCCTGCGCGTCCGTGGCAAGGGCGACAAGGAACGCCTGGTGCCGCTGTCGCCTCGCGCGTGCCAGTACCTCGACGCCTACCTCGCGCGCATCCGTCCCCTGCTCGCCGGACGGTCGACCGCCGCGCGCGCCACGGATGCGCTCTTCCTCTCCTACCGGGGTCGCCCGCTCGATCGGCAGCGCGTCTACCAGGTCGTCGCAGCCTGCGCCCGGGCCGCGGGAATCGCAATGGCATGCTCGCCCCACGCGCTCCGCCACGCCTTCGCCACGCACCTGGTCGAAGGCGGCGCCGACTTGCGCTCCGTGCAGGAGATGCTCGGCCACGCCTCGCTCTCCACCACCCAGATCTACACCCACGTCGATGGCCGGCGGCTGCGCGCCACGCACGAGCGCTTCCACCCACGCGGCTGACGGACGATCAGTCGCCCCCACCGGGATCCGGGCGCCGGTGCAGCGCCTCGTGCACGCGCTCGGCAACGGTGGCCCCGAGGCCAGGGACCGCGCGCAGGGCCGCGAGGTCGGCCTCGCGCAGGCGCGCGAGCGAGCCGAAGTGGCGCAGCAGCGCGCGGCGACGCACGGGACCGATGCCCGGCACCGCGTCCAACTCGCTGCCGATCCGCTCGCGCAGCTTGCGGTGGTACGTGATGGCGAAGCGGTGCGCCTCGTCGCGGACGCGCGCCACGAGCAGCGTCACCGGCGCGTCGACCGGCAACTCGATCGGGTCGTCGCGCTCGGCGAGCACCAGCCGCTCGGCGCTGGCGATGCGGCGGCCCCTCGCGAATCCCTCGAGGCGACTCTTCGCGAGGCCGACCACCGTCACCTCCTCGTCGAGACCGAGATCGGCCATCGCCCGACGTGCCGCGGCGAGCTGGCCGGCGCCGCCGTCGATGATCAGGACGTCTGGAAGCTCGTCGGCCTCGTCCTCCAGGCAGCGGCCGAGGCTGCGACGAACCGTCTCTTCGATCGCCGCGAAGTCGTCGCCCGCGGCGGCAGCGCTCACCCGGAAGCGTCGGTAGGCATCCTTGGCGGGCGAACCATCCACGAGGCACACGCGCGCCGCCACGGTCTCGCGGCCCTGCAGGGTCGACACATCGATGCAGTGCAGGCGCCGCGGCGGCGCCGGCAGCCCCAGCAACTCCCCGAGCACGCGTTGGCCGGCCTCCGCACGCGCTCCCGCGTCGGCCTGCACGGCATCGACGATGCGGGCGTTGGCGCTCGAGAGTTCGACCTGCCGCCGGCCCTCGCCGCGTTGCGGCACCGACACGTCTACCTTCCCGCCGCGCTTCGCTCCGAGCCACGTGGTCAGCGCCTCGCCGTCGTCCGCCGCCGCCGGCACGAGGATCTCGCGCGGTACGTAGCCATCGCCCTCGTACAGCCGCCGCAGGAGTTCGCCGACGAAGATCGACTCGGCGACCTGCACGCCCACGGTGAAGCGACGGCTGCCTTCGAGCCGGCCGTCGCGATACGACATCTGCACGACGATGGCCTGGTCGCCCGCCCGATGCCAGCCGATGGCGTCGCGGTCGGCGGCGCGCGCCGCGACGACGGTCTGCGGTTCGGCCACCGCGGTGAGCGCCTCGATCTGTTGCTTGAGGACGTGCGCCCGCTCGAACTCGAGCGCCGCGGCGGCGACCTCCATGCGCGCCCGCAACTCCGCGAGCACGTCGCCGACGTCGCCGCGCAGGATCGCGCAGGCCCGGTCCAGGCTCGCCGCGTAGGCCGCCGCGTCGATGCGACCCACGCACGGCGCCGGGCATCGACCGATCTGATGCTTCAGGCACGGACGGCTGCGGTTGTGGAACACCGCGTCGGTGCAGTCCCGCAGCGGCACGACCTTGTGCAGCAGACGCAGCGTCCGCCGCACGGACTTCGCCGATGCGTACGGGCCGAAGTAGTCGGCACCGTCCGCACGGCGACGGCGCACGAGGCGAAACCAGGGCCACGGCTCGGTGCGATCGAGCCGGAGGAGGAGGAACGACTTGTCGTCCTTCAGCCGCACGTTGAACGGCGGCTTGCGCTTCTTGACGACGGTGCTCTCGAGCAGCAATGCCTCCTGCTCCGTGCGGGTGACGACGAACTCGACGTCGGCCGCTCTCTCCTCGACGAACGGCAGGGACGGCCGCCCATCACCGCCGGGCTTGAGGTAGCTCCGCACCCGCGCCCGCAGGTTGGCTGCCTTGCCGACGTAGAGCGCCTTGCCGGCGGCGTCGACGAAGACGTAGATGCCGGGGGCCTCCGGAAAGCGGGCGACCTGCTCGACGATGCGCGCGTTCACGACAGCCGCAGCTCGAGGCGTTCCAGGCGGAAGACCTGGTCGCGGATCTGTGCCGCCAGCTCGAAGTCGAGGCTGCGGGCCGCCGCGGCCATCTCCGCGCGCAGCCTGCCGATGTGCTCGGCGAGCGCGCGCCGATCCTTGAAGTCCACGCCTTCCGCCGCGTCGACCTGACCCTTCCGGCCACGCCGGCCACGGCCCGGGACGTCCTTCTCCGTCGCCTGCGACTCGAACTCGAACAGCTCCCGCACCGCCTTGCGGATCGTGCGCGGCTCGATCCCGTGTTCGCGGTTGTGGGCCAACTGCCGCTCGCGGCGCCGGGTCATCTCCGCCAGCGCGGCATCGATCGACTCCGTCCGCTGGTCGGCGTACAGGATCACGCGGCCCTCGGTGTTGCGGGCTGCGCGCCCACAGACCTGGATCAGCGACGACCGGTTGCGCAGGAACCCCTCGCGGTCCGCGTCGAGGACGGCGACCAGCGTCACCTCCGGCAGATCGAGCCCCTCGCGCAACAGGTTGATCCCCACCAGCACGTCGAACACGCCGAGGCGCAGGTCGCGGATCAGCGCCGCCCGCTCGAGGCTGTCGATGTCGGCGTGCAGGTAGCGCACCTTGAACCCCACGTCGCGCAAGTAGTCGGTCAGCTCCTCGGCGCTGCGCTTGGTGAGCGTCGTCACCAGCACGCGCTCCTGTCGCTTCACGCGGGCGCGGATCTCCTCCACGACGTGGTCCACCTGCCCGCGTGCCGGCACCACGTCAACCGGCGGATCCACCAGCCCGGTCGGCCGCACGACCAGCTCCGCGACCGCGTGCTCCGACCGTTCGAGTTCGTACCGGCTCGGCGTCGCCGAGACGTACAGGACCTGGTTCAACAGGACTTCGAGTTCCTCGAACATCAGGGGCCGGTTGTCGAGCGCGGATGGCAGCCGGAAGCCGTGCGCCACGAGCGTCTCCTTGCGACTCCGATCACCGCGGTACATGCCTCCCGCCTGCGGGATCGACACGTGGCTCTCGTCGGCGAACAGCAGGAAGTCCTCCGGGAAGTAGTGCAGCAGCGTGGCCGGCGGCTGCCCCGGGGCGCGCCCATCCAGGTGGCGGCTGTAGTTCTCGATCCCGTTGCACGCCCCGGTGGCGCGCAGCATCTCGAGGTCGTGACGCGTGCGTTGTTCGAGGCGCTGCGCTTCGAGCAGCTTGCGCTGGCTTCGCAGCACCTCGAGGTGTGACTCCAGTTCGGTCTCGATCGTCTCGCACGCCCGCAGCAGGCGCGCCTGCGGGGTGACGAAGTGCGAGGTCGGATAGATCGTGACGTCGTCGCGCTCGCGCAGCACCTCGCCGCGCAACGGATCGATCTCGAGGATCGCCTCGACCTCGTCGCCGAACAACTCGACGCGGACGGCGCGCTCCTCCTCGTAGGCGGGGAAGATCTCGACGACGTCGCCACGCACGCGGAACCGGCCCGGTGCGAAATCGATGTTGTCCCGGTGGTACTGGATGGTCGCCAGGGCACGCAGAAGGGCGTCGCGATCCCACGACTTGCCCCGCTCGATGCGCACCGACAGCTCGCGGTAGAACTCCGGCGAACCGAGTCCATAGATGCAGGAGATCGACGCCACGATGAGCACGTCGCGACGCTCCATGAGCGAGCGGGTCGCCGAGTTGCGCATCCGCTCGATCGCCTCGTTGATCGTCGCCTCCTTCTCGATGTACGTGTCCGTCGTCGGCACGTACGCCTCCGGCTGGTAGTAGTCGTAGTAGCTGACGAAGTACTCGACCGCGTTGTCGGGGAAGAACGCGCGGAACTCGCTGAACAGTTGCGCGGCGAGGGTCTTGTTGGGCGCGAGCACGATCGTGGGCCGCTGCAGCGCCTCGATGACCTTGGCCATCGTGTAGGTCTTGCCGGACCCGGTGACCCCGAGCAGCGTGCAGTGCCGCGCGCCGCCTTGCAGCATGGCGGTGAGCGCCGCGATCGCCTGCGGCTGGTCGCCCGCCGGCGTCAGGTCCGAGACCACATGGAACATGCGCGCACTATGGTGGCGACGCGCGCGGTTTCGCGCCATCGGCCGCGAATCCGCCCTCGAGCCGAACCCTCCGCGGCGCGTGTCGTTGCGCTGGCCGGTGGCCCCGGCTAGGTTTCGCCGCGAGGCCGCCCCAGCCCAAGTCCCGCGACCCCAACCCGAGAACCCCGTGGCCACGTCCAAGCCTCGCGCCTCCAGACATCGCGCCCAACACGCACCCGCCGCCCGCGCCCGTCGCTCCGGCGGTGGCGGCGGCGGTTTCTCCGCCCAAGCACCCACGGTCATCGGCGCGATCGTGCTGATCGTCGTGTTCGCAGTGTGGATGGCGGGCGGTGACGACAAGCCGAAGACGGTCGAGAAGCCCGCGGAGCGCGGGCCCGACATCGGCTGGAACCACGCCCGCGTCCAGGCCGCCGCCAAGTGGATGAACATGGTCGCGGACGACAACCGCGTCGACCTCGCGATCTCGACCGAGCTCGACTCGTTCCAGCGCCTGTTCAAGCTCACCGACAAACGCCCCGTCAGCTCGCTGAGTGGCGACGAACGCTCGCAGGTCAAGGACGCGATCCTCGAGCGGCTGACCAAGGGCGAGGAGACGTGGCTGCTGCGCGACTTCGAGCCCTACACCGGCAAGCTCGCGAGCGCGGCGATGAACACCGACGCGAGTGGTCGTGTCGTCCTCGAGGTGCAGGCCCGTGCGTCCGTGCGCGACCGCTTCATCACCGATGGCACGGTGGAGGTCTCGTTCCAGTCCCGCGACAACCGCATCGTCGTCGACGGCTTCCAGGTGACCAGCGCGCCGCGCGAGAAGCCCAAGCCCGTCACCCGATCGACCGCCAGCCACGACGTCATCGCCAAGCCGGAGAAGAAGGTCATCGAGCGCGACGGCAAGAAGTTCTCGGTGTGGGAGGCGGAGATCGTCCCGCTGCCTCACCTGGCCGACACGCCCGAGCCGCTTCGCGCCGAGATCGACCGCCTCGTGACCGAGCTGATCCGCATGGACCCCGAGATGCGTCCGCGCGACCGGACCAAGGTCAAGCGCCGCCTCGCCGAGATCGGCAAGCCCGCCGTGCCGCGCCTGCTGACCAAGTTCAGCGAGATCCCCGCGACCAACAAGGACGGCGTGGCCCAGCTCACCCAGATCGACGCGCTGCTCCGCGATGTGAGTGGGCAGGCGTTCGGCTACACGCCGGCCCAGCAGACGGTGCTCTCGTCCGCGAAGGAGAACGAGGATGCCCGGATCTCCGCGCTCAAGCAGTGGTACGCGTGGTGGTACTACTTCCACGACAAGCCCCTCGACGCGGCCTTCGACAAGGAAGAGGACCTCTTCGACCCGCCTGCCAAGAAGAAGAACCAGTAACCCGCCCGCCTCCGTTCGCCCATGACCGCCGACCCGATCCAGATCGTCTGCGCCAACTGCGGCGCGAAGTACAAGCTCCCCGCCGACTTCAAGGCCGCCTCCGCCAAGTGCAAGGGTTGTGGCGCGACCATCGACGTCGCAGGGCAACTCCAGGCGGCGAAGTCGCCGGCTCCCAAGGCACCTGCGGCCGCCGCAACGGCCAGCAAGGCCGCGCCGACGAAACCTTCTCGCGCCGAGAAGCCCGCGGCCTCGAGTTCCCGCCGCGGCGCCGCCGCGGCCGCCGAAGCGAGCGGTTCGCGCTCCAGTCGTCGGGCTGGCAGTTCCGCCCGGCGCGGACGCGGCAGTGACGGCGACGAGAGTGACGCCGAGGGCGGCCGGCGCCGGCGTGGTGGCGCCCCAGCCGCAAAGAAAGGCAACCCGGCGGTGCTCTTCGGCAGCCTCGCCCTCCTGGTCATCCTCGGCGGCGGCCTGACGTTCTTCATGCTCAAGGGCGGGGACAAGCCGGCCGACGTGAACTCGACGGCGCAGAACAGCGGTGCCCAGGATGCCAACGCCGGCGCCACCGGTTCGGCCGCCACCGAGGGCGCCAAGGACGCTGGTCACGCCAAGCCAGGCGACCCCGCGGCCACCGGCGGCAGCGCCCAGGCAACCGGTTCGGGCACGGCGGAGCCGACCAAGCCCAAGGATCCGCCCAAGGATCCCCCAAAGGACGCGCCGAAGGACGCGCCCAAGGATCCACCCAAGGAAGCGGAGCCGACCAAGCCGCTCACCGCCGCCGAGGTCTTCGACCCGCGCACGCTCGACCCGCTGGAGTATCCCGAGTACGTGGCGGCAGCTCTCCGCACCGAGATCGACTCGCTGTGCGGCGATCTGCGCAACGGCGGCCGCGCCGGGCGCGAAGCCAAGCGGCGCCTCGCAGAGATCGGCCATCCCGCGCTCGTGGGCGTGATCAACGCCTACCAGAAGATCGACTTCAAGGACCCGGACCAGTCGATGTTCGCGTTCGAGATGAACAAGCTCCTCACCGACTCGTTCGGCGCCGGCGTGGTGAGCACGAACTTCAAGGTCACGCTCCAGGGCGATCCGATCCCTCCCGAGACCGCGGACTGGAACGCCAAGACCGTGAACGCCTGGCGTCGCTTCTGGGGCATGTACCCGGAGAAGGAGAAGTGGGAGGCGATGATCGCCCGCCGCAAGGAAGGCAAGGGCAGCGACGAGGGCAAGTAGCGCGAGCAGCGTCGCCCGCGCGCGGGCGAGCGCGCTCAGTACGCGGCGGCCGAGCCCCCGGAGCGTGGGTCCGCAACCGCCGTTCGCGTGCCGTCGATGGCGATCTCGATGGCCTGACAACGGCCGATCGCGAGGGGTCGGTCGGCGAGCACGTGCCCCATGCCCTGCAGGACTGTGCGCACATCCGGCGCCAGCGCGTTGCGCTCCCACCGCACGACATCGGGACGCCACTGATGGTGCACGCGCGGCGCCGCAACCGCCGTCTCGATCGGCATGCCGTGGTCGAGCACGTTCACCACGACTTGCAGGACGGTGTTGATGATCCGCCCGCCCCCGGGGCTGCCGAGCACGAGACGGACGCGACCATCCGCGATGACGATGGTCGGGGTCATCGAAGACAACGGTCGCTTGCCCGGTCCGACCGCGTTGGCAGTGCCGCCGATCAGGCCAAACTGGTTGGGCACGCCCGGCTTGGCCGAGAAGTCGTCCATCTCGTTGTTGAGGAGGAAGCCGGCGCCCTCCACGACGAGTCCGCTGCCGAAGGTCGAGTTGATCGTGGTCGTGCAGGCGACGGCATTGCCCGCCGCATCGACCACCGAGAAGTGGGTCGTGTCGTCGCTCTCCGGTGCCCCGTCGGGCTTGCCGGGCTCGGTTTGGGTCACGCGGTCGGAGCGGATGCCCGCGCGACGGACGTCGGCGTAGGCCTTCGAGACCAGGCCCTCGAGCGGGACCGCGTAGTGCTCGGGATCGCCGAGCCAGCGCGCTCGATCCGCATACGCCCGCTTCATGACCTCGACCAACAGGTGCGTCGATCGGCTGCCGGCGAACCCGAGTGAACCCAGGTCGTACGGCTCCAGGAGGTTCAACATCTGCAGGAGCGCGACCCCGCCCGACGACGGCGGCGCCATCGTCAGGATCTCGTGGCCGCGGTAGGTGCCACGCAGCGCGGGGCGCTCCTTCACCTCATACGCGGCCAGATCGGCGAGCGAGATCGCGCCGCCGTCGGGTCGCATCTGCGCCGCGATCAGGGCCGCGGTTTCTCCACCGTAGAACCCGTCGCGACCGCCGCGGGCGAAGCGATCGAGCGTCGCGGCGAGATCCGGCTGGCGCAGGCGCGTCCCGGCTCCGAGCGGCTCGTCTCCCGCGAAGAAGACCTTCCGCGTCGAGGGGAAGCGGCCGAGCAGCGGCTTCGCCTCCTGCAGGTCCGCCGCGAGGAAGTGGGAGACCTCGAACCCATCGCGAGCGAGTGCGATCGCTGGCGCGGCCAGCTCCGCGAGCGGCCTGCTGCCGAAGCGGGCCAGGGCGGCGACGAGACCTGCCGGACTCCCCGGCACGGCCGCGGCGAGCGCCCCCACCACGCTGCGGTCCGGATCGACGCTGCCGTCGGCGCGGAGGTACATGTCGCGGTGCGCCGCGGCCGGCGCTCGCTCGCGGAAGTCGAAGGTCGTGGCCGTGCCATCGGCCATCCGGATCACGAGGAAGCCGCCTCCACCCAGGTTGCCGGCACCCGGGTGGGTCACGGCGAGGGCCAGGAACACCGCGACCGCCGCATCGACGGCGTTGCCGCCGGCGCGCAGGACCTCGAGGCCGACGCGCGTCGCGTGTGGCTCCGCAGTGACCACCGCGCCATGACGGCCACGCGCCAGCTGATCGTTGGCGAGACCAGAGACCGGATCGCGGAGGAGCGGCGACGGCAGCAGCAGGAGTCCGAGCCCGAGCGCAGGGGCCGCTCGGCGCGAACTCACTGCTCGCCTGCCTTGGGCATCCCCTCGCCGACCTCGATGTTGCGACTGCGCAGGTAGGCGAGCACCTTGTCGATCTCTTCCTGTGCCCCCTCGAGTTCCAGCGCCACGAACCCACCCTCCGCCGAGACGGACGCACCGCGGATGTTGACGACGACGTCGAACTTCCGGTTGAGCTGGTAGAGCAGCGGTTCCTTGACCAGTTCCTGGTTGAACTCGAAGTGGATGTGCTTCTTGGGCATCGCGGGCGAGGGAGGGCGAGCGTAGGGAAGATCGCCGGTAGGGTCGGGCGAGGAAAGTGAAAACCCGGGTCGCCAAGGCTCCGGCCACCCTCTTGCACGCACCGGTCGCATTCCCTACGGTCCGCCGCGACTGATCGCGCGGTGGTGTAGCCAAGTGGTCAGGCAACGGATTGCAAATCCGTCCACGGCGGTTCGATTCCGCCCACCACCTCCATTCCCCGTCGTTCCCTGACCTCGCGCGGGGATCGTCACTCCGGCAGGGTGCTGCCCGCGGCGAGCAGCATCGGTCCCGCCAACGCCAAGACCGCAGCCACGGGCACGAGCCTCGCCGCCACGGCGAGCGCGAACTCGAACGCCGTCCCCGGCCCCTGGCTCGTGACGATCACGCCGTCCTGCACGACTCGCGCGTCCACGTGCCGTCCGTGCGCCGCGACCGCGGCGCGCACGGAGGGGTGACAGGTCACCGAGGCCCCGGCCCCCACCCCCAGCGCGGCGAACCCACCCGGCGCCGCACAGATCGCCGCAAGCACCCGGCCGGCCGCCACCTGGGCGCGAGCCAACGTGCCCACCGTTGCCGACTCCGCGAGCCGACGCGCACCTTCGGCGCCCCCCGGCAGCACGATCGCGTCGAAGTCCTCCCCGGCGCACGCCGCCAACGCCGCATCGGGCACCAGCACGACGCCCCGGCTGCACCGCACCGGGCCCGGGCCATCGATGCCCGCCAGCACGACCTCCACGCCGGCCCGCCGCAGCACGTCGACCACGATGGTCACCTCCATCTCTTCGGCGCCTTGGGCCAGGAAGACGAGGGCGCGGGGCGTTGGCATCGGCTCGGTGCGAGAAGGGTTGCGGTCGGGGTCCTCGCGCGCCGACTATACTCCTGCGCTTCCTTCCGTCGTGGCACGCCTTCTCAGCTGGATCGTCTTCGCCGCCCTCATGGCGGTCATCCTGCCGGCCTCCGCCGCGGTGATCGTGTGCCTGTACGTGCCGTGGGTCGGCCTGCGCGCGGTCTACCTCATGGTCACCGGCCGCGCCAAGCCGCGCTGGTTCCAGACCCAGGAAGAGCGCGCGCGGCTCGCCGGCACGCACAGCGCACCGACCGGCTCGCTCCCCTTCTGATCGGCGCCCACTGGCGCGACGCGAAGCCCGGGCCCCGACGCACCACCAGCCCCATGTCGCTCCCCCGACTGAACGCCGACTTCATACCCCAGCCAGTGGCAGTCGACGCCCTGTGGACACACGGCCACGTCACGCTGCGCGACCTGTGCACCACGCCCGAGGTCGAGGCCTTCCGACCCGTGCTGCATGCCGCGGCACGCGCGACGCCCGCGCTCATCCCCACCGACGCCGAAGGCGAGGTCTACGCGCGCGCGTTCCGGCAGCACACGAACCTCTGGCGCAGCAGCGCCGACGCCGCGGCGTTCAGCCTCGCGCCGCGCTTCGCCCGGGTCGCCGCCGCCCTCCTGCGCACCGATGCCGTGCGCATCTACCACGACCAGGCGCTGTTCAAACGCGCCGGCGGCGGCCCCACGCCGTGGCATCAGGACAAGCACTATTGGCCGATCGACGGTGGGCTGCTCACCATGTGGATGCCCCTGGTCGACGTCGACGCCGGCATGGGCCAGCTCCGCTTCGCGCGGGGCACGCACACGGCCGGCGCGCTCACCGACCAGCCGATCTCGGCCGGCGCCGAGCTCGCGCTGGACGAACTCGTCCGCGCGCGGGGCTACGAGGTCGTGCGCACCGGAGCGATGGCTGCGGGCGACGCGTCCTTCCATCTCGCGTGGACGCTGCACGGGGCGGACCCAAACCGCACCCACCGCGACCGTGATGTCATGACCGTCATCTTCGTGGCCGATGGAGCTCGGGTCACTGAGCCGTGCAACGACGGCCAGCGCAACGACCTCGCCACCTGGCTGCCGGGGCTGCGGCCGGACGACGCGGTGGCGTCGCCGCTCAATCCGCGCGTCTGGCCCGCGTGATCAGCTCGCGTACGCTTCGACCGGCGGGCACGCACACACGAGGTTCTTGTCGCCGAACACGTCGTTGACGCGGCTCACCGTCGGCCAGTACTTCGACTCGCGCAGCCACGGCGCGGGGAAGCACGCCTCCGCGCGCGTATAGGCGTGCTTCCACTCGTCCACGCACGCATGCACGCACGAGTGCGGCGCGTTCTTCAGCACGTTGTCCTGCGCATCGGCACGCCCGTCGGCGATCGCCTGGATCTCGTCGGCGATCGACAGCATCGCGGTGCAGAACCGATCCAGCTCCGCCATCGACTCGCTCTCGGTCGGCTCCACCATCAGCGTCCCCGCGACCGGGAAGGACAGCGTCGGCGCGTGGAACCCGTAGTCCATCAGGCGCTTCGCCACGTCGACCGCAGCGACCTGCTTGAGGTGCCGCAACTCGAGGATGCACTCGTGCGCGACCAGGCCACGCTTGCCGGAGTACAGGACCGGGAAGCGGTCCCGCAGCCGGTGCGCCACGTAGTTGGCGCCGAGGATCGCCACTGCGGTGGCCATCTTCAGACCGCTCCCCCCCATCATCGCGATGTAGGCGTAGCTGATCGGCAGGATGGACGCGCTGCTCCACGGCGCCGCCGACACCGGACCGATCGCGGAGTCGCCGCTCGCCGACGCGACCACGGGATGCCCCGGCAGGAACGGCGCGAGGTGCCTGGCGACGCCGATCGGGCCCATGCCCGGACCGCCGCCGCCATGCGGGATGCAGAAGGTCTTGTGCAGGTTGAGGTGCGATCGACACCTCGAACACGCCGTGCGTCGACGGGTACGTGACCATCAGCGCCGACAACCGCGCCCGGTGCTCCTTGGCCTTGACCTCCAGATCCGCCACGTCGATGTTGCCGTCCTTGTCGCAGGCGACGATCACGACCTCCATCCCGCACATCGCCGCGCTCGCCGGGTTCGTGCCGTGCGCGGAGCTGGGGATGAGGCACACCGTGCGCTGGTCGTCACCGCGTGCCCGGTGGTAGGCGCGGATCACGAGCAGACCCGCGTACTCACCCTGCGAACCGGCGTTGGGCTGCAGCGAGGTCGCAGCGAAGCCGGTGATCTCCGACAGCCAGGTCTCGAGGCGCTGGAACATCTCGCGGTACCCCGCCGCCTGCGCCGCCGGCACGAAGGGGTGCAGCTTCCCGAACGCCGGCCACGTCACCGGGATCATCTCGGCGGTGGCGTTCAGCTTCATGGTGCACGAGCCCAGCGCGATCATCGAGCGGTTGAGCGACAGGTCCTTGGCCTCGAGGCGGTGGATGTAGCGCAGCATCTCGGTCTCGGAGCGATGCTCCGCGAACACCGGGTGCTCGAGGAACGGCGTGCCGCGCGTCAGCCCGGCCGGCAGCTCACCCGCGCGCGCGGCGAGAGCGGCCACGTCGAGACGCTCGGCCCCGGCCACGCCGAAGCACGCCGCCACGTCGCGCACGTCGGCCTCCGTCACCGTCTCGTCGAAGGCCACACCGACGCTGCCGTCGGCGTGCAAGCGCAGGTTGATCTCCTTGGCCAACGCGTCGGCCACGACCTGGGCGCCGGTCCGGCCCTTGGGCTTCACGCGTACGGTGTCGAAGAACGGCCCGCTGACCGTGCACCCCGCATCACCGAGCGCGGTGGCCAGCGCTGCGGTCATGGCACGGGTACGCCGGGCGATGGCCGCCAGCCCTTCCGGCCCGTGGTACACCGCGTACATCGACGCCATGACCGCGAGCAGGACCTGCGCCGTGCAGATGTTGCTCGTCGCCTTCTCGCGCCGGATGTGCTGCTCGCGGGTCTGCAGGGCCATGCGCAGCGCGAACCGATCGTGGGCATCCTTGGTGACGCCGATGATCCGTCCCGGCATCTGGCGGGCGAACTCCTCCTTGGTCGCCAGGAACGCCGCGTGCGGCCCGCCGTAGCCCATCGGCACGCCGAAGCGCTGCGAGCTGCCCACCACCATGTCGGCGCCCATCGCGCCGGCCGGCTTGCAGATGGTCGCCGCCAGCAGATCCGTCGCCACACAGACCAGCGCGCCGGCGGCGTGCGCCTGCTCGCTCAGCGCCGTGACGTCGCAGAGCACACCGTCGGTGGTCGGCGTCTGCAGCAACACGCCGAACACCCGCTCGTCGAAGCGCATCTCCGCGCGCGCGGTCACCACGACCTCGATCCCGAGCGGCTCGGCGCGCGTCTGCACGACACTGATCGTCTGCGGGTGACAGTCACTCGCGACCAGGAACACCTCGCGGCCCTCGCCCTTCCGGCCGAGCACCCGCTTGCACATGGTCATCGCTTCCGCCGCCGCGGTCGCCTCGTCGAGCAGCGACGCACTCGAGAGTTCCATGCCGGTGAGGTCGCGCACCAGCGTCTGGTAGTTGAGCAACGCCTCCATGCGGCCCTGGCTGATCTCGGCCTGGTAGGGCGTGTAGGCCGTGTACCAGCCCGGGTTCTCGAGCACGTTGCGCAGGATCACGCCCGGCGTGTGGCAGTCGTGGTACCCCATGCCGAGGTACGACCGGAACACCTTGTTCCTGCTCGCCAGCGCCCGCAGGTCGGCGAGCACCTCCTGCTCGCCGCGCGGCGGCGGCAGCTTCAGGTCGCCCTTCATGCGGATCGAGCCGGGCACGATCGCGGCCATCAGTTCGTCGAGCGAACCGAAGCCGAGCGCGGCCAGCATCGCGGTCTGCTCCGCGGCGCTCGGCCCGATGTGGCGATGGAGGAAGGTGTCCGAACGGGCAGGGAGAGGGTGCGACATGCTGGAGGGCGGGATCAGGGAGCGCAGGTTATAGGAACCCGCGGCGGCGGCTCAACGGCGACGGGGTACGGCCTCAGCGCAGTTTCTCGAACTCGTCGCCCGGGGTCCACGTCGGGGTGGCGTTGTCGCCGGCGACGCGCAGCAGGCACTCGAGGAGGAGGTGCATGTCGGCGACCGCCCCGTCCATCTGCCAGCGCGACGACTCGAACTCGTCGGTCGGCTGGTGGTAGTACGTATTGACGTACATGGCCTTGATCCGCCGCCGCGCCTCGCCCTTCTCCACGAAGTCCGACCCGGCCTTGAAGTAGGCCGCCGGGATCCCGACCTTGGCGAACGAGAAGTGGTCGGAGCGATAGAACAGACCCTTGTCCGGTTCCTGGTTCGGTCGGACCGTCCGGCCCCGCCGCGCTGCCACCTCTTCGGCCAGGGCGGTGAGCGAGTTCTTGCCGTGACCGATCATCTCGATGTCGGTGGTGGCACCCCAGATGTTGATGCCGTCGATGTTCACGTTCGCGACGACCTGACGGGTCGGCACCGGGAGGTTGCGGGCCAGCCACTGGGACCCGAGCAGCCCCGACTCCTCCGCGGTGACCGCCGCGAACCAGATCGAACGCCGTGGTGCCACCGGCAGAGACGCGCACGCGCGCGCCATGAGCAGCAGGGCAGCCGTGCCCGACGCGTTGTCGACGGCGCCGTTGTAGATCCGATCCCCGCGCCGGTCCGGACCGAGGCCCAGGTGATCGAAGTGTGCGGTCACGAGCACCGCCTGGTCGGCGAGGACCGGATCGCTTCCCGGCAGCACTGCGACGACGTTCGCCGACCGCACCTCGCGCACCGCGTTGTGGGTGGCGAGATCGACGTGCACTCCCAGTGCCACGGGCGTGAAGTCCCGGCGCTCCGCCGCCGCGCGCAGCACGTCGAGATCGTGCCCACCCATCCGGGCCATGCTCCGCGCAGCGTCCTCCGTGCACCACGCCTCCAGCGGCTGGGTCGGCGCGTCCGGCGCAAAGGGCAGGTGGAACTCCTCCTGCTCGTGTTTGGCCTGGATGACGTTGAAGGGGTACCCGGCCGACTCGTTGGTGTGGATGATCAGCGTGCCGATCGCGCCGCGTCGCGCCGCCTCTTCGTACTTGTAGCTCCAGCGCCCGTAGTAGAGCCGCGTCCGACCGGCGAACAGGTCCGGATCCTGCGCGGGGTCGTTGTTCATGACGAGCAGCACCTTGCCCCTCACGTCGACGCCCTTGAAGTCGTCCCAGTGTTCCTCCGGCGCGGTGATGCCGTAGCCCACGAAGACCACCTCCGCGTCGCGCCACGCGGTGTCCGTGTCGGGTCGACCCGCGCGCGCCGTGAAGTCGTTCGGCCCCTCGAAGCTCGCGACCGCGCCATCCCGGCCCCGCACGCGGAGCGGAGTCGTCACCGTCGACGTGATGCCGATGATCGGCACAGCCTGCTCGAACGCGCCACCCATTCCGGGCTGCATGCCCAGACCCTCGAACTGCGTGGCCAGGTAGAGACGGGTGAGGTCGTCAGCGCGCGACCCGACGCCCCGACCCTCGAGCAGGTCGTGGGCGAGGAAGCGCACGTGACCCGCGAACCCGGCCGGCGTGATCTGGGCTTCCGCGGCGGCGAGGCCCGCAAGCGGATCCTGCGCCATCACCGCGGCAACGAGCAACGTCAAGAGCGTCATGCCAAGGATGTTGCGCGGCTCGCCTTCGGGTCGCAAGCGTGCGGCGCGGGGCCGGTATCTTCCCGGCGTCGGAGCATCCCTCCCGGCCAACCGTCGGGTGGCCCGCCGATCCCGCACCACGGCACGCGAATCATGACCCTGACGCACACGCCCCCCTTCCACGCCCCGGTCATCGGGCTCTCGATCCTGCTCGCCACATGCACCGCCGGTGCCCAGACTCCGACGCGCACGCGCCTCGCCCCCCCCACCGACGTCACCCAGCCAGTCGACGAGGCCGATCTCAACGAACGGGTGACGCCGGTCGTCAAGGCCGTGCGGCGTGCGCGCGACTCCGTGGCGAGCATCTACATCCTCACCCGCGACGATCGCGAGGCGGCGCTGCGCGGCACGAACCTGCAGGGGCAGGGTTCGGGGGTCATCGTGGACCCGACCGGACTCGTCATCACCAACTGGCACGTCATCGCCCTCGCCGCCGCGCAGCCGGAGACGCAGGCGATCCAGGCGCGCCTGACCGACGGCCGCAGCCTTGCCGCGCGGCTGCTCAACCTGTCGCGCGACAACGACCTCGCCCTGCTCCAGCTCGAGTTGCCGGCGGGTGAAGAGGTCAAGGCTGCGGCGCTCGGCGACTCGGACTCCCTCATGATCGGCGAGACCCTGATCGGCATCGGCAACCCGCAGGGCCACGCGAACACCGTGACCACCGGCGTGCTGTCGGCCACCGACCGCAGCATCAAGGCCCGCACGCCCGACGGCAGCTTCCTCGACTTCCATGGGCTCCTGCAGACAGACGCGGCCATCAACCAAGGCAACAGCGGTGGTGGCCTCTTCGACATCACGGGCCGGCTGATCGGGATCAACAACGCGATGATGGCCAACGCCGAGAACATCGGCTTCGCGATCCCGGTCAACCGCGTGCACCGGGTGTTCCAGGAGCTGCTCGTCGGCTCCGCGAGTTACAGCCTGTGGCTCGGGCTCGGCGTCGCCGAGACCGCGGGCTCCCTCACCGTCTCGGACGTCGAGCAGGACGGACCCGCGGCCCGCGCCGGCCTCCGCCGCGGTGACCGTCTCGTCGCCGCCGGCGGGCGTCCGATCAAGAGCAGCGTCGACTACGCGCGCGCTCTCCTCGGTGCGCGGTCGGGCACGCCCTTCGCGCTCGCCGTCGAGCGGAACGGTCGCGAGATCAAGGCCGACACCGTGCCGCTGCCGCGGGCTGCCGGGATCACCCACCGCGCGATCGGCGCGACTCTCGACGAGATCACCGAGGATCGCGCCCTGTTGCGGCGCGCGAGCGAGGCGTTCTCCGACGGGCTGTCACGCTCGTACCGCTTGACGCGCACCTTGCGCGTGAACAGCGTGGTCGCCGGTGGGCCTGCCGCCGAACTCGGACTCAAGCCGGGGGACGTGCTCCTCTACTACGCGGAGCGCACGATGTATGGACGCTTCGCGCGCCGGCCGTTCGAGAGCCTCGACAGTCTCGCCAACACCTTGCGCGCGGCCGCCGGAGGCGAACTGCGCATCACGGTGCTGCGCGAGGGCGAAGGCGTCCTCGAGGGCTCTCTTCCCGTCCGCTGAGGTTCGCCCGCCGAGGTTCGTGCGCTGAGACCCCCATGCTCGTCCGTGACCAGAAGGAACTGCGCATCCTCGTGCTCGTCGTCGGCGGCTTCGTGCTCGGCTTCGGGTTGC
>CAYQMF010000122.1:0-21041 GCA_964418595.1 uncultured candidatus Brocadiaceae bacterium | reverse complement strand
CATTCTCGGGGACTGCGTGGGGCACCGACCCTCTCATCTCATCTCCCAGGTGTCCGCGAGCGCGCCGCCGGTGCCGCGCCCGCCGAACAAGACCGTGACGCCGCGGGTCGCGTCGTACGCGAGCCCGCCGCCGCGCCTTGCCGGAGGACCACTCGCGGCAACGAGCGACCAGCGAGTGCCGTCCCATTCCCACGTGTCGCCGAGGAGGCCCTGGGCGTCATAGCCGCCGAAGAGGACGATGCGCGCGCGCGCCACGTCGTAGGCGAGAGCGTGCCCGGCGCGCGGAGTGGGTGCCGCTCCCGTCGCCTGCCGCGTCCAGTCGCTGCCATCCCACGTCCAGGTGTCGCCGAGGAACTCGCCCTGCCCGACGCCGCCGAACAGCAGCGTGTTCGCGCGCGCCGGGTCGCCGGCCATCGCGTGCCACTGCCTCGGCGGTGGCGAGTGCAGCGGGCTGTGCGCGAGCCAGCGCGTCCCGAGCCATTCCCACGTATCCGGCAGCAGGCCCGAGGATCCCGCGCCTCCGAACATCAGGGGGTGCCCACTGCCCGGCATGGTCGCCATCGCGTGGTCGGCGCGACCGTCGTCGGCGCGCACCCACACGAGTTGCGCGGGGAGAAGAGCGACCGGGGAGAACGCAAGGGCGAGGGCGTGCCGGAGCATGGCGAATCGGTCGTCAGACGGCGATCGGCGTGAACGCGCGCGTCGTTCGGGCCAACGTGGCACCGGGGCTCGCGCGCCGCCGGTTGCGAGGAATGGGAGCGATTCTATCGGGCCGGGCGGTCGCGGGTCGGAACCGTGGTCGAGCGCCCCTCGGAGCGCGGCCAGTCGAGCGTCGGAGACCATGGGCTGCCGTCGCTCCCGGCCCGTGCTACGATCGCGGCCGAGATACCTGATGACCTGGGACTACCGACAGCACATCGTTCGCGATCCGAGCATCTGCGGCGGAGCTCCCGTCGTGCGCGGCACCCGGGTCACCCTTCGCACGATTCTCGCGAGCCTCGCCGAGGGCGCGACGGTGGACGAAATCCTCGCCGACTTCCCCACCCTCAGGGAGGAGAACGTGCGCGCTGTCATCGCGTTCGCTGCCACTTCTGCCGAAGAGGACCTTCCGCTCTCCGAGAGCCCGCTGGCGAAGTGAGGATCAAGCTCGACGAGAACTTGCCGGCCGGCCTCGTCTCGACCTTGATCGACCTGGGACACGACGTCCACACCGTGGCGAGCGAGGGCTTGGTCGGCAAGCCGGATGCATCCGTGTGGGACGCGTGCATCGCCGAGCGCCGCTTCCTGGTCACACAAGACCTCGACTTCTCGGACATTCGTCGCTTCGAGCCCGGCACACACGCGGGCATCCTCGTTCTCCGACTTGCACGATCGGGGCGCCTCGCGATGTCGAAGCGGGTACGGCAACTGTTCGAGTCAGAGCAGGTCGATCAGTGGACCGGGTGCTTCGTCGTGGCCACGGACCGGAAACTGCGCGTTCGGAGGCCTTAGGCTGCCGTCCCGTAGTGTCGCGACACATGGGGCCGTCCCCTACCGCCGCACGTCGTGGAAGTGCGCCAATCCGTCGCGCACGAACAGCTCCAGACAGCAACTGCCCGGCGGGCGATCGAGCTTCGTGGTCTTCCACTCGTTGCCCGCGCCCCACACGAAGCGCAGTGCCGCGCCCGTCGCCACGACGCGGAAGTGCATGACTGCCGGCTGCGGCCACTGGATGCCTTCGCTCACCGCCTGCGGCGGCCAGTCGTCCACGGCCTCGACGGCGCCGAGTCCCCCGTGTACCAGCCCACCCTCGACCGGTCCGGCCCAGAGCGCGAGCGCGCCTTCGCCGTCGGCCTGGCGCAGCATCAGGCCCGCGGCGGTCGGGAGCTTCTTGGTCGCGAAGTCGGGGACCAACTCGACCTTGCCGAACAACGCGAAGTCACCCTCCGGCAGCTCCGTGCGCAGGCGCGTGATGCCGTCCTTGCAGAAGCCGTTGACCACGAACTCGGCATAGGTCGCCCAGGTCCCGGCGCCCGTGTCGGCCTTCACCCAGTTGGTGAGCTTGTCGCCGAGCGCGGCGGGGAAGAGCGGCACCGCGCCCTCGTCGACCACCGCCACGCGCACCTCCTGGCGCACCGGCGCGTGATCGCCATCGCTGACGGACACCGCGAACACCAGATCCGAGCCGGGCACACACAAGGGCAGCGTGACATCCGCCCTGCTCTGCTCCGGACCCGACAGCACCGTCGGTCCGCCGGAGACCTGCTCCCAGTGGAACGTCAGCTCCGGCGTGTCGGCGTCGCTGGCGTGGGCTTGCAGGATCAGGGTCTCGCCCGGCCCGATCTGCGCCGGTGCCTGCACGCTGAGCGTCGGCGGCACGCGTGGCGGCGGAGGCTTGACCACCGTCTTGTCGCCGTCCGTGCCGGGCTTCGTGCCTGCGTCGCCATTGCCGTCGACGCCATTGCCGTCGACGCCATTGCCGTCGACGACCGGCGGCACCTTCGGCGCGCCCTCCGCCTTCGGCCAGAACCACGCCGCCGCACTCCCCGCCAGCACGAGCACCACCGCGCCGGCAACGAAGGGCGCGCGCCGGCGCGACGCGGCGACCGCCGGCTCCGCCGGCCCCGGCTCCACGACGGTGCGCGCGTCGGCGGCACCGGCCGCGCGCCCCGCGAGCAGCTCCTCGCACCGCGCGACCACCGCCTCGTAGCTCGCCGGCCGCCGCTCGCGGTCCGCCGCCAGCATCGCCTGCACCAACGCGCCGACCGCCGCCGGCACCTTCTGGTTCACCTCGCACGGGTCCGGCGCCGGCGACGCCAGCTTGCGCTGGATCACCAACGCCATCGACGCCTGCGGGAACGCGGCCTCGCCGGTGAGCGCGAAGTAGAGCACGCAACCCAGCCCGTACAGATCGGCGCGGAAGTCGACTGCGTCCGGCGCATCGAACTGCTCCGGCGCCATCGTCGAGTACGTCCCCATCACCGCGCCCGGCGCAGTCAGACCGTCCGCCACGGAGTCGGCGCGCGCCAGCCCCAGGTCCACGAGCTTGGGCACGAAGGGGAACGTCTGGTCCTGGGCCTTGGGTGCCTTCTGCAGCACCACGTTCTCCGGCTTGACGTCGCGATGGATCACGCCGGCCTGCCACGCGTGGTCGAGCGCGCGCGCCAGCGCCGCGCCCATGCGCAGCACCGCCGCCACCGGCACGGGCCCGGTGGCCGCCACGTGCCGGCGCAGCGACGGCCCGTCGATGAACTCCATCACCATGAAGCACTGGCCTGCCTCCGTGACCCCCGCCTGGTGGCAGCCGACGATGTGCGGGTGCGCGATCCCCGACAGGATGCGCGCCTCGCGCTGGAAGCGCGCCACGAAGTCGCCGGCGTGGAGGTGCGCGGCGAGCACCTTCACCGCCACCGGTCGCGACAGGTACTCCTGCACGCCGCGGTACACGACCCCCATCCCGCCCCGCGCGATCTCGCCCTCGAGGCGCACGCCGGCGATCTCCGGCAGCCCCTCGCGCGGCCGCGCGCCGCGCACGACCGTGCGCTCCGGCTCCGGCTCCGGCGGCGGTGGCGAAGGCAGCGTGTCGCCGGGCTTCACGGCTTGAGACCCTTGATGAAGGCGATCACCTGCTCCGCCGCGGGCCGGTCGGCGCGGGTCTGGCCGGTGTACGCGTAGCGCACGATCCGATCGCGATCGATGAAGATCGTCGTCGGATACGCGAGGTCGCCGCCCTCGATGCCGAGCTGCTTCACCAGCGACAGATCCTCGTCGTAGGCGACGCGGTACGGCGGCGCGGTGTCGCTGAACGTGCTCTTGTAGGCGTCGAGGAACGCCGCCTCGTCGCCGCGCGAACCGGGATACACCACGAGCACCTCGACGCCGAGCTGCGCGAACGCGTCGCAGCGGTCGGCGAGCGCCTTGGTCTGCGCGATGCAGTACACGCACACCTGCCCGAAGAACCCGCGCAGCACCACGACCAGCACGCGCTTGCTGGCGAGCAGTTCGCTCACCTTCACCGTGCTGCCGTCGGTGATCTTGAACTCGTCGAGCGGGAAGGCCTTGCCCTCGAGATCCTCGCGCCGGCGCGGCTGGCCCTGGCGGGCCTTCGGCACGGCGTAGCGGTCGGCGGCGGACGGCCCGGCCACCTTGCCCTCCCCGTACTGCTGCACGTAGCTCTTCAGCTCGCGGTCCTCGCGCACGGTCCACGCCGCCTGCTTCTTCGCCACGACGCGCGGACTCGTGGGCACCGCGGCGACCTGCTCGGGCGTGGCGAGCGGCTGCGCCGGCGCCGGCAGCGCCACCGCCGCCGCGGGCGCGCGCAGCTCCGCGAGCCACGCGGCGAGCGCGTCGGCCGGCGGTTGCTCCGTGGCGAGCGTCGCCGCACTCCACCCGTCGCCGACCATCGGCGGGCGCTGCGGCAGGGGAACGCGATCCTGCGGCTGCGCCTTGCCGTCGCTCCAGCAGCGCCACGCGTCGACGTCACTGCCGGCGAGGAGACCGTCGGCGCGCAGCGTGCCGTCGGCGGCGAACATCGCCCAGAACCGGCGGTCGTCGCCCGCCTGCAGGTTGGCGCGCAGGCGCGGCTTGCCGTCCTCGTGGAAGGTGATCCACGCCCCGGTTGGCCTGCCGCCGCGCAGCAACCCCACCCGCCGCAGCGTGCCGCCGGGCCACACCTCGACCACCAACTCGACGCCGGCCGGCAGCGGATAGAGCGCCGCCGACTCGCCGCCGCCGGCAGGCCACACCCGCCACGGCCCCACGCGCACGCCATCGAGGTGCAAGCCCTCCGCCTGCCGCCTCCCGTCGGGATGAAACATGGTCCAGAACCCGGTGAGGCGGCCGTCGTCGAATTCGCCGGTCTGCGTGACCCGCCCGTCGCGATCGAAGAACTGCCAGTACCCCTGCTCACGATCGCCGCGGAACGGTCCGACCGCGCGCCGCTGTCCGTTGTCGTGGTGGTAGATCCATAGCCCCGCGCGCCCGCCTGCCGCGTCGTACTCGCCGGTCCACTCGACGTTGCCGTTCTCGTACCACGACGTCCACGCGCCGGTCTGCACGTCCTTCGCGTATGGCCCCTCCGAACGCTTGCGCCCGCTCTCGTAGTAGAAGGTCCAGCGCCCGGCCTGCTCACCGTCGGCGAGGTCGCCCTCCTTCTTGACGTTGCCGTTCGACCAGCGACTCACGTGGCGGACGGTCTCGACGATCCGCTGGAAGGCCCACTTGCAGGCAGGCAGTGAGAGGGCGACGACACAGAGCAGGACGAGGCGTTTCATGCTTGGCGGGGCGAGTGTAGCCCGGGCGCGCCGCACATCTGCGCCGCTTGTGGCGGCGCAGCGCGCCGCGCACCGTCACTGCCGGCCGAGCCAGGTGACGCGCACGCCGACCACGCCCGGCCAGGCGATGCCGATCGGCGTCGAAGGAACGAACGTGTCGTCCCGCTTCACCTCGAAGGCCTTGGCCGTGTCGAAGGTCGTCGCCAGGACCAACTGCCCCTGGAACGCCGTCTTGTCCAGCGTGCCGGCGGCCCAGGCGTAGGACACGCCGATCAGCCTGGTGGTCGTCGATGCGGTGCCGACGAGGACACACTCGGGCGCCAGAAGGGCCAGATTGCCCGTGGTCGCGGTGCCGCCGTTGATGGTGACCATGTTGACGAAGCGCACCTGCGGCGCAATCGCGCTCACGCCAGTGACCTTCCCGCTGCCGACCGCGTCGCTCGTGGCGCTGCGCACCACGAGCGTGCCGTCGATGGTCGAGTCGTCGAGCGTGAGGCTCTGCAGCGCGGTCAGCTCGACGATCACGATGCCTGCCAGCGTCTGCCGCTTGATCGTGGTGGTGCCGGTGAAGCGGGTCACGGGCACCGCGCCGCTCACCATCGAGACGAACGTGGTCGTGTCGACCGTCGGGTTGGCGAGCGGCTTCGTACCGTAGTTCACCGTGTAGCCGTTCATGATCAGCTTGCCGGACGCCACGGGCGTCTTGGTGACGAGCGCCGCGTCGCCGTTGTTCAGCTCGAGCGCGTCGCGACTGGCCGCGGCGATCGGAGTCGTCGCGTCGCCGAGGTACGCCGAGCCGTCGATCTTGACGCGCTCGCCACAGCCCGCACTGCCCCCGAAGCTCGCGAACGCGTACGGCAGGGCTCCGCCGGTCTTCTCGACGACGTCCGCCCCCAGCGTCACGGTGACCCCCTGGCAGGTGCCGATGGCTTTCAACTGCGGAGAGCGAGTTGTCGCCACGGAGTCGATCGCCACCGACACACCGGGCAGCAGCTCGACCGAGAGCCTGGCGTCGACGCGGCCGCTCGCCATGGCGAGCGCGGTCGCCCACTCGATGCCCGACGCTGCTGCCAGCTCGGCGCGCTCGCCCTCGCCGGTGCTGCGCTGCACGCGTTCGCCCGCGTCGTTTGCGGCGAGCAGCGCCATGGCGAGAAGGCCGAAGGTCGTGCTCAGCACCAGCGCGAGCAGGAGTGCGCTGCCGCGCTCGCGTCGCTCCTTGCATCCGACAACGCCGCCCATCTGGGGAGGATCGGACGGGCGCCGTCCGCAACTGGATTCAGGCGCACACCCAACGCCGCCGATGTACTGGCATGACCCGCGGCCGTGGACCCGACTCGACGGCGCGGACGAGCGGCTTCGCGCTGCTGGACGTGCTGCTGACGGTGGTGATCCTCGGCATCCTCACCGCGGTCGCCGTCCGCACGGCCGACACCGAGGAGTGGGACCTCGACGCGACCGCCCGAGCCATCGCCGCCGACCTGTTGGGCGCGCAGGCCCTCGCGCTCGAGACCGGCGTGCCGCTGGGGGTCCAGTTCGTGAAGGGTTCGAACCGCTGGAGCTTCGTGCTCGCCGACGGCAAGACCCCGCTCGCCAGCGAGGCGGCGCTGCTCGCGTCCCCGACCCTCACCAAGTCGGACGCGCTGCGTCTCAGTGTCGCGCGCACCCGCGGTGACACGGGCTTCGGCAACGTGAGCCTGGACCCGCAGTTCGCCGGCGAGGATCGCGTGGTGTTCGCGGCCGACGGCAGCACGACGGCGACGGGCTACGTCCAGATCGATCGTGGCCGCAGCTGGCTGCGGGTGCGGATCCAGGCGGCGACCGGACGCGTGACGATCACGGCGCCTTGAGCCGATGACGACGCTTCCTCTCAAGTCGCGATCCGGTCCCGCCCGATCACGACGGTGATCCCGAAGTGGGAGGAAAGCACCAGACCCAAATGCGCAACACCCTCGAATCCGCGTTCACGTTGGTCGAGCTGCTCCTGGTGGTCGTCATCCTCGGCATCCTGGCCGCAGTCGCGATCCCGCAGTTCTCCGACAGCAGTGGCGAAGCGAAGGCCAGCACGCTGCAGACGAATCTCGCCGTCATCCGCAACGCGGCGGAGTACTACCGTGCCAATCACGGCGGCAAGTACCCGGGCTACCCAGCGGCCGGCGGCGCACCGACCGCGACGGAGACCAGCAACCAGTTGACCCTGGTGAGCAAGCTCGACGGTTCGACGGCAGCGGTCGGCACCGCCGGCTATCCGTACGGCCCGTACATCCGTGAGAAGCTGCCGGAGAACCCGGTGAACGGACTGGCCACGGTCACGGTCGTCGCCGACAACACCGCGTTCCCGGCCGCCGACAACTCCACCGGTTGGATCTACCAGCCGCAGACCGGGAAGATCCGCGCGAACTCGACCGGCGCGGCGCCGTCGGGGAAGAACTGGTACGACCACTGAGCTGAACGACGGCGAGCGCTCCGGGCCACCCGACGCCTCGCGGGAGTTGCCATGCGTCGTCACCTGACACCCATCGCGATCGACTTCGGTCGGCGCCGCGTCAAGGTGCTGCAGCTCGATCGGCGGGGCGACCGCGTGTGGGTCCACGCGGCGGCGAGCCATCCGGTGGCGCCCTCGACAACGGCCGAAGAGCACGATGCGGATCTCATCGCAGCCGGCCAACGCGCCCTGCGCAGCGCGTCGTTCCGGGCCCGGAGCGCGGTGGTCGCGCTGAGCCTCGACGAGGTCGCGACGAGGCACGTCCGCGTACCTGGCGAGCAACTCGAAGACGCCGGCGCCCACATCGCGAGCTACCTGCAGGGACCGGCCACCGCCCCGCTGGCGACGGGCGGCGCGCTCTCGATCTGTCCGCTGCCGGTCACGGACGTGCTCGACCAGGGCGAGCGCAAGCGCGAGTTCCTCTGCTGCATCGCCGACGACGCAGCGATCGCGCGTCGGATCGCGCTCACGGAGGGCGTCGGGCTCGTCCCCGCCCGCATCGATCTCGCGCCGGTCGCCCAGGTGCGCGCCCTGCTGCGTCGATCGCCCAACGACTCGTTCGTTCTCGTCGACTTCGGAACCGACAGCACGCGGATCGCCGTCGTGCGCGGCGGCCAGCTCGTGTCGTTGCGGGGCGTGGGCGTCGGCGCGGAGCGCCTGCGGACCGTCCTCGAGAAGCGCCTGAAGATCGACGTCGCGACGCTCATCGAGCTTGCGGTGTCCACTCTCGACGACTCCAACCAGCTCGCCGATGTCGTGACGGACACCATCGCCGAACCGCTCGAACGGATCCTGCAGCGCGTCGCGGCCGGGATCCGCTACTGCGGCTCCCTGTTCCAGGGCCGCGCGGTCACGTCGATTCGCGTCGCCGGCCCGATGGCCTGGCTGCCTGGCCTCCTGCCCTACATCGGCAACCGCGTCGGCATCAGCGCCGAGGTGGCGGACCCGTTCGGCGATGTCGAGCCCGGGCCGCTGGCGACGGCCGGCAATCCGTTCCGCATGTCGTTCGCCACGGCGCTGGGCCTGGCTCTCGGGGCGCTGCCATCGTGAGCCTGACCATCGACTACCTGCCCGCGGCCTACCGCGACCGGGTGGCTCGCGCCCGCCTGCGCCGCGAGCGTCTGCTCATGCTGATCCCCCTGATCCTGGCGCTGACCGCCACCGACCAGATCCTGCGCACGCGCGTGCGGCTCGCCCGCACCGTGTCTGCGCAGGCGGAGTCGCGGGCCATCCAGGGCGAGCAACGCGCCGAGCAGACCCGCCAGCTCGCGCGCCGCGTAGCCACGGCGAAGCAGCAGATCGAGGCGTGGATCGCCCCGCTCGCCGCACCGCGCATGACCGCCGTCCTCGACGAGCTGCTCGCCGACCAGCCTGTCGGCATGGCGATCCAGGAGCTCACGTGTCGGCACGAGCCGTGGGGCACGAGCCCGGCACCGACGCTCCGCCTCATCGCGTCGACGCCGTCGGCCGAGGACTTCACCGACTACACGACGGCGCTGCGCGAGACGGGAGCCCTGCCCGAACTCGCGTGTCCGCGCACGTTCCGCGTCGGCGAAGACGACCGCTTCGGCTTCCAGCTCGAGACCAGGACCGGAGGGGAGACCCGCCGGTGAATCGAGCCGTGTCGACCCTGGTCGTGCTCGCCGGCATCGCCGGGTGCTACTTCGCCGTGATCGGCCGAGGTCACTTCGCGGAGCTGGCCGCGCTGCGGGCAGCCTCGCTCGCCGCATACGACCGCTTCGAGACCGCGGACGAAGAGACCCGGCGTGAGCCCGAACTGCTGGCGTGCCTGCAGAGCCTCGAGCAGTGGCGCACCGACCTGCGGGACTCGCTGACCCTGGTCGGCGAAGCGACGTCGCTGATGATCGCGGCGACCGACCAGCTCGAGAAGGACGGCCTGGTCGTCGAGCGGTCGGACGCGCTGGCGCCCGACGGTGCGATCGCCCGGCCGCACCGGCGCATCCGTGTCGTCGTCAACGGCACGCTCGCCGCCCTGTTCAGCGCGGTGCGCAACCTCGAGAACGCCGCCCTGCCGACGCGGGTCACCGACCTGTCGCTGCTGACGGGCGCCGACGGCTCCAGCGTGCGCGGCGAGATGACGATCGAATGTACATGGAGCGAAGGATCATGACCGCCGCCGGCGAAGCGCCCGGGCCCGCGATGTTGGCGCGGCTGCGGCGGCAGCCCAAACGCGCGCTCCTGGTCGCCGCCCTCGTGCCGGTCCTCGTGATCCTCTGGATCCCGCTGCTGACCGGCGGATCGAAACCCGCCTCCGTCCCCCAACCGGCGACCACGCAACCCGCAACGGAAGCCGCATCGCCACCGCCGAGCGCGCCGCTGGCGGAGATGGCGCCGTCCACGCCGGCAGCCATCGGTCGCGCCGGCGTCACCGAGTTGTCCACGCGCATCGACGACCTGCGTCGACCCTACGAGCCACGCTGGCATCCCACCGACAACGCCCCCGCCGCACCGGCCGCCGCCATCGCGCCGATCCGCGTCGAGCACGACGCGCCGCAGCTCACCCCGAGCAGCATCCTGGTGAGTCCGGGCACACGCCCCATCGCCATCGTGCAGGGCCGCCCGTGTGGCGTCGGCGATGCGGTGCTCGGCCACACGATCGTCGACATCACCGAGCGGCACGTCGTCTATCGCCACGAGTCCCGCGTCCTCACCGTGCCCCTGTCACCCCCCTCCCTCGGAGGTCATCGATGAAGCCCCCACGTCGGCCCCCGTTCGCGCGCGCCAAGGTCGCCCTGCTCGCCATGGCCGGCGCGGCAGGTCTCAGCCGCACGACACCGGCGCAGGGTACCGAGACCCTGGTCACTCTCAACGTCCGCGACGAGAGCCTCGCCAATGTGCTGCAGGCGCTGGCCGTGCAACATCGGCTCAGCCTCGTCGTCGGCGACCAGGGCGCAGGCAGGGTCTCGATCAACCTGTTCGACGTGCCGCTGGAAGAGGCGCTGCGCCAGATCCTCGCCACGCAGGGCCTGACCTTCGTGAAGGAAGCCGGCTTCTACCGTGTGCTCACCCTGGACCAGCACCGCGCCAGTGCGCAGGCCGCGGACACGCTCGAGACGCGGGTGTTCTCGCTCAACCACCTGACCACGGCGGAGGCCAGGCAACTGCTGCAGCCGCTGATGTCCCCCGACGGGCAGTTGTCGACCACGGAGGCCGGCGGCGGAGGCGGCGCGGCAGCATCGTCGTCGTCGTCGTCCACGTCGGCGGGCAGCGGCCACCGCCAGGCCATCGTCGTGCGCGACCGTCGCTCCGTGGTCGAGACCCTCGCGCGCACCATCGCCCAGCTCGACCGACCGCCGCCCCAGGTTCTGCTCGAGGCGACGATCCTCAGCATCGAACTGGGTGAAGACAACCGCCTCGGCGTCGACCTCAACGTGCTCGGTGGCGTCGACTTCAACGCCGTCGGCGCGGTCTCGGATCTCACCGGCATCGGCGGCTACGACACCAGCGGCACGAGCTTCAACGACTTCCTCGGCAGCGGCCGGACGTTCGGCTTCACCGGCTCGCCGCCGTCGCAGGGTCTCGCGCTCGGGTTCATCAAGAACAACGTCGCCGCCTTCGTCGACGCGCTGGAGCGGACGACGAACGCGTCGATCGTGAGCAACCCGCGCGTGATCGCCCTCAACGGCCAGGAGGCGCAGATCATCGTGGGCGGTCGCCTGGGTTACTCCACGGTCACCCAGAACCAGACGAGCAGCATCGAGACGGTGCAGTTCCTCGAGACCGGCACGCAACTGACCTTCCGTCCGCACGTCGGCGACGACGGCTGGATCCGCATGGCGGTCCATCCGCAGAGCAGCGCGGGTGTGATCGACCCGGTGTCGGGGATCCCCTCGGAGAGCACGACCGAGATCACGACCGAGATCCTCATGCGCGACGGCCAGACGCTGATCCTGGGCGGGCTGATCGGCGAATCGGTCACCACGGCCCGCGACCAGATCCCGATCCTCGGATCGATCCCGCTGATCGGCTGGTTGTTCGGCCGCACCTCCGAGTCGATCACGCGTCGCGAGCTCGTGATCCTGCTGACGCCGCACATCCTCGACCCTGTGGAGGCCGCCAAGGCCGCGGCGAGCATGCGGGATCGCTTCGCGTCGACACGCCGCTCGCACTGGGACTCGTTGTCGCCGTACCTGCGGCCCGTGGTCGCGCGCCGCAACCTCGCCAACGCGCGGGCGCTGCAGGCCCGCGGTGACCTCGATGGTGCGCTGGGCGCAGTCGCCTACGCGCTGACCATGAACCCGACGGAGGCGGACGCCGCCGTGCTGCGCAATGAGCTGCTCGAGGCCAAGGCGCTCGCGAGCATGCCGGGCGACGAGTTCGGCAGCGCGTTGAACCTGCTGCGCAAGACCGCGCCGAAGGAGAAGGGCCGATGAGGTCGCACCACGCCATCCTCGCCCTCGCGCTCCTCGTCGGCGCCTGCACGACGGTGCCGACCACGCCGCGCGATCCGCTCGATGCCGGCGAGTGGCGCAGCACCAAGGCGCGCATGTACCAGGACCTCGCCATGCAGTGCCTGGGCGCCGGCGACCACGACCGGGCGCGTCGCCTCCTGCAGCAGGCGGTGCAGTTCGACGCCAAGGACGGCTCGACACTGGAACTGCTCGCGCGCCTCGCACAAGCACAGGGTGACCTCGACACGGCAGCGCAGGCGGCGAAGCTGCTGCAGGCCATCGACCCCGACTCGATCGCGGCGATGTGCACGCTCGGCGGCATCGCCGAGGCGCGCGGGCGGCAGGACGAGGCCGCCGAGCTGTACCGCCGCGCGATGGACCTCGCCCCCGCCACGGAGCGGCCGGCGATCCACCTGCACCGCCTGCTGCTCACGCAGCTGCGCGAGGCGGAAGCCGCGCAGCTCCGCGCGCAGTTGACCACCCGTTTTCCCAAGGCCATCGAGGCCAACCTCGACCACGGCGCGCATCTCGCCGCCAAGGGTCAGTGGTCGGAGGCCGCTGCTGCATACCGGGCGGCGCTGGACATCCGACCCGACGACGGCGCCGCGGCGACCGGGTACGCGCTGTGCACGGTCGTGGCGCGTCATCCCAAGGACGCCCTCGCGCTGGGCAACGCGCTGCCGCCGAGTGCCCGCACGGAGTTCCCGTCACTCGCGCTCACCATGGCCGTCGCCTGGCTGCAGGCCGGCGACAGCGCGGCGGCGATGCGCGAACTCGATCTGCTCGGGCCGGTCGCCAGCCTCGCACCGACGCTGCGCGTCCTGCGCGGCGAGATCCTCCTGCAGAGCGACCACCTCGAAGCGGCCCAGGCCGAGTTCGAGGCCGCGCTCGCCGCCACGCCCGCCGACGTGCGGGCGAACGCCGGCCTCGGTCGCGTGCACCTCGCGCAGGGCGCGGCGCACGCGGCCGCAAGAGCGTTCGAACAGGCCGTGCAGTCGATGCCGGACCACGGCGCCAACCAGGCCCTCTTCGCTGCGGCCCTCGCCCGTTCCGGCGATCTGCCCCGCGCCCGACGCCACGTCGCGCTCGCGCGACGCAGTCCCGACGCGCTGCCCCTCGTCCAGGAGCTGCTGCAGCAGCAACCCGAACTCCGTCCCACCGAAGGCGAGGAGAAGCGGTGAGCGGCGACCTCCTGGCCTGGTTGCAGCCTTGCCTGTGGTTCGCCGGCGGCGCCCTCGTCGCCGCGCTCTGGCCACGGCGCAAGCGCCGGCCGCTCGACCCGCTCTGGTCTGCCCTCGGCAAGGAGGGCGTCGAAGTCCACGAGCCGGGCGCAGACCCCTGGGCGGCGTTGGTCGACGCGGTGCGTCAGGAGCACGAAGCGGTCCTGCGCAGCCAGCATCTCCACCTGCGCACGATCGCGGCGGAAGAACGGCTGGCGATGACCGAGATGGTGCTCACCCACCTGCAGGACGGCCTCGTCGTCTTCGACCAGACGGAGCGCATCCTGTTCGCCAACACGATCGCGCGGCAGGTCATGCAGATCGGCGACACGCCGCATCCGACCCTCGGTCAGGCCGACGCGCGCTTCGAGATCGTGGAGGGCATCCGCGCCGTCGTCGCCGCCGACCTGGCGCGCGCCGTCAAGACGTGCCGGGTCGAGTGGCAGGCCGGCGACCGCCGTCACGTCTACCTGATTCGCGCCGTCGCGGCCGCGCCGCTGGCCGGGTCGGAGCGCGCCGAAGTCGTGGTGCTCGAGGACTGGACCGCCGAGGAGCGCGCCTCGCGCGCCAAGTCGGAGTTCATCTACGGTGTGTCGCACGAACTGAAGACTCCCCTCACCGCCATCCAGGCCTCGCTGGAACTCGCCAACGAGCCCGAGGGCATCACCGACGACGAGCGCGCCCAGCTCATCAAGAACTCGTACGACGAGTCCATGCGGCTCTCGAAGATGGTCGCCGAGCTGCTCGATCTCGCGCGCATCGAGGCCGGGATCACCGAGTTCAAGCGCGAGGTGGTGAACCTGCGCGAGCTGTTCGACAGCCTGCTCGCGGTCCACCAACCGCTCGCGGACCGCAAGTCGATCGGGCTCAAGTGGCAGATCAGCGACTATCTCGCCGACGTGATCGGCGACGCGCGACTGCTGCGGCAGGCCATCGTCAACGTGCTCGGCAACGCGCTCAAGTACACCAAGGCCGGCGGCGAGGTCACGGTGACCGCGCGCCTCGAGGGCGCCGAACTCGTCACCAGCGTCCGCGACACGGGCATCGGGATCGCGCCCGAGGACCAGCCGCGCGTGTTCGAGAAGTTCTACCGCGCCAAGAGCGCGGAACAGTCGACGGTCCAGGGGACCGGCCTCGGTCTGCCCATGGCCCGCTACATCGTCGAGCGGCACCGCGGCCGGATCGAGATGACCTCGGAGCCAGGCGTCGGCACCGAGTTCAAGGTCTTCCTGCCTGCCGCCTCGACCGAACTCGACGACGAGGCCGGCTCGGCGTTGGTCGCGGTCGACGCCGCATCGGAGTGAACCCATGTCCAAGCAACACATCCTGGTCGTCGACGACGACCCCGGAATCCGCTTCGCACTGTCCCTGAAGCTCCGCTCTGCGGGCTACGCGGTCAGCGAGGCCACCGACGGCGTCGAGGCGCTCGACCACTTCAAGACGAACAGCGCCGACCTCGTGATCATGGACGTCGGCATGCCGCGGATGGACGGCTACACCGCGGCGAAGAACCTGCACGCCGCCGACGCCACGCGCGACGTGCCGCTGCTCTTCCTCACCGCGCAGAACCTCGAGGTGCCCGCGGCGGTGCAGGCCGACATCGGCCGCCATCGCTTCCTCACCAAGCCGTTCAGCCCGCGCGACGTCGTGCAGGCCATCGGCGACCTGCTCGGAGCGACCTGACCATGCCGCTCGCGACCGCCGTGGACGGAGGGCTCGTCACGTTGCTGGTCGACGGGGCGATCGATTCCCACCTCGGCGGCGAGCTGAACGCCGCCGCGGCCACGGCCCTCGCCGATGGCAAGCGGCGGTTCCTCCTGAGCCTGCAGCGGGCCAAGCAGGCGAACTCGGCGGGGCTCGAGGCCCTGGTGTGCGCCGCGCACACCCTGAGCGAAGCCGGCGCGCGCCTCGCGCTGGTCGGGCCATCGCCGCTCCTCGCCGACATCCTCAAGGCCACCCGCCTCGACCGGCGGTTCGCGATCTTCGACTCCACGGAGCAGGCGGTCGTCGGCCTACAGAGGGAGGCCTGACGTGCTCGCCATCTCGAGCATGACCGGCAAGATCGGCGACATCCTGCTGGCCAACGGCTGGGTGACCCGCGCCGACCTGCGCCGCGCCAGCTCTCCGGAGGAGCGCCTGCCCGGCGAGCGCATGGGGGATGCGCTGGTGCGCCTCAACCTCGTCAAGGACGCCCACCTGCGCCAGGCGCTCGCGATCCAGTACCGCCTCCCCTACCTGCGCGTCACGCGACGCCTCGTCGACCGCGAGGTGCTGACCGCGCTGCCCCGCGACTTCGTCGTCCGGCATCGCCTGGTGCCGATGTTCAAGATCGACGGCACGCTCACCGTCGCGGTGGACGATCCCACCAACCAGTGGGTCGTCGACGAGGCCGAGCACATCGCCGGCTGCGACGTGCAGCTCGTGGTCACCGATTCCGAGTGCATCCACGCGCTCGTCGCGGACCTCTCGGAGGACGGCGACAGCTCGTTCGAGATCGACGACTTCGTGGGCGATGTCGCGGAAGGCGACGTCCAGGTGATCGAGGAGAAGGGCGATGACACCCTCAACCTGCAGGAACTCGCCGACCTGTCGCCGGTGGTGCGGCTGGTCAACTTCATCCTGTTCCGCGCCATCGCCGACCGCGCGAGCGACATCCACATCGAGCCCGACGACCACATCCTGCGGGTCCGGCAACGCATCGACGGCGAGCTGCAGGAAGTGATGCGCCCGCCCCCGGGGATGCACGCCGCGATCGTGTCGCGCCTGAAGGTCATGGCCGACCTCGACATCAGCGAGCGGCGCAAGCCGCAGGACGGCAGGTTCCGCGTCCGCCTGGAGACGCGCGCCGTCGACGTACGGCTCTCGACCTTGACGACCGTGCACGGCGAGAAGGTCGTGCTGCGCGTCATGGACCGTGGCTCGATGCGCATCACGCTCGGCAACCTCGGCATCGGCCACCAGCGCCTGCAGCAGCTGAACGAGCTGATCAGCCGCCCGGACGGCATCCTGCTCGTCGCCGGCCCGACCGGCAGCGGCAAGACGACGACGCTCTATGCGGCGCTCGAGCAGATCAACGAGCCCGGCAAGAACATCTGCACCGTCGAGAACCCGGTGGAATACAACATCCGCGGCGTCAACCAGGTGCAGGCCAACCAGAAGGGCGGCCTCGGCTTCGCGGACGCGCTGCGCTCGCTGCTCCGCCAGGATCCCGACGTGCTGATGGTCGGCGAGATCCGCGACGCCGAGACGGCGACCATCGCGGTGCAGGCGTCGCTCACCGGTCACCTCGTGCTGGCGACGCTGCACACCAACGACGCGGTGAGCGCGGTGACGCGGCTCATCAACATGGGGATCGAGCCGTACCTGATCGGGGCGTCCCTGCGCGGCGTCGTCTCGCAGCGGCTCGTGCGCTGCCTCTGCCCGACGTGCCGCAAGCCCACCAAGGTCGCTGCCAACGTGCGCCGGCGCATCCCGAACCTGCCGCCGGGGCAGTACTACGCGCCGGGCGGTTGCGACGCGTGCAAGGGCGCCGGGTACCGCGGCCGGATCGGGATCTACGAACTGCTGGTGGTCACCGACACCTTCGCCGACCTGGCGAGCCGCAACCCGTCGCTCGGTGACCTGCAAAAAGCCGCCATCGCGGAAGGCCTGATGCCGCTCCTGCAGGACGGGCTGCGCAAGGCGAGCGAGGGCATCACCTCGCTCGACGAGGTGATGAGGGTGGTGTCCGTATGAAGACGCTCGAGCCGATCACCGTGACCACGGTCCGCCCGACGCCCGCCAAGGGTGCCCCCGCCGCCGCCGTGTCCCTGCCCACCGGAACGCCGGCCGCGACGCGCGGTCGGTCGACCTCGCGCGTTCGGCTGACGAGTCGCGAACGGCAGGCCATGGTCGAGCGGCTGGCGACCCTGGTCGACAGCGGCATCCAGATCTCGGCCGCCCTGCAGGGCATGCTCCAGGACCAGACGGATCCGCGCGTGCGAACCGTGCTCACCGCGCTCGAGACCGGAGTCGCTGCGGGCCAGCCGCTGTCGGGAGCGATGGCCGCGATGCCGCGCGCGTTCCCGCCGCTGCTCACGCAGATGGTGCGGGCTGGCGAAGCGACCGGCCAGCTCGGCGAGATGCTGCTGCGCACCGTCGAGGCCATGGAGATCGAGGCGCAGACGCGCTCGAAGCTGCGCTCCGCGATGATCTATCCGGCGATCATGTTCACGCTGACCATCGGCGTGGTCGTCTTCCTCCTCACGACGATCGTGCCGAAGTTCGAGTCGTTGCTGGTTGGGAAGACCCTGCCGAAGCCGACCGTCGCGCTGCTGGCCATCGGCGCCGTCGTCCGTCAGTACGGTCACCTCCTCGCCGCGGGCCTGGGCCTCGCGATCACCGGCCTCGTCCTCTTCCTGCGCACGCCGCGCGGCGCCCTGCTCGTCGACGCCTTCTGCCTCCGCGCGCCCGGCCTGTCCGGCCTCTACAAGACCTCCGTGCTCGCCCGCTGCGCGCGCACCTTCGGGCTGTTGCTGCAGGCCGGCGTGCCCATGCACGCCGCGCTCGAACACACGCAGGAGATCGCCGGCAGCCACGCGTTCCGCTGCGTCTGGCAGCGGGCCCGCCACAACGTGATCAACGGCGGCTCCCTGCTGGATGCGCTCCGCGGCTGCCCGCTCTTCGACTCGGACTTCCAGCAACTGGTCGGCGCCGGCGAGGCCACGGCGACCCTCGACCGCGTCCTGAAGAAGATCGCCGAACAACACACCCGGAATCTCGACCGCCGGGTCCGCGACCTGCTGACGGTGATCGAACCGATCATGGTCGTCGCCATGGCGGGGATCGTCGGCTTCGTCGCGCTGTCGATCATGATGCCGATCTTCCAGATGTCACGCCGGTGAAGTGCCATGCCTGAGTCCACGTTCGTGCCCATCGGGTTCCCCAACGGCTCTGCGCCAGACGACACCGTCGACGAGCGCGTGGGTCTGCACCTGTTGGATGCGCTGGAGTCGCTCGACGCCGTCTACAAGGCGGCCGACTTCTTCGCAGAGATCGCTTCGGAAGCAACGATCGGCGAGTTCGCGCTCACCCGTTGCCTCGAGTCGGTGCGGACCGGGGTCGGCGCGCTGTACACGGTCGCCGGCGACAGGCTGGTCGTGAGCGTCGATCACGGCGGCGCCGGGGCACACCTGCGCGCCGAGGGACTCGCCGCGGCTCGGGTCGTCGCCCGCGCGGCCTTCTACAACGGACCCGACGCCATCCCGTTGCTCGCGCCGACCGTGACGCGATGGAACGTGCTGGTCTGCCCGATCCAGGCCGGCCACACCCTGCTCGGGATGATCGTGGCCCTGGCGCCGGAAGCGACGCCCTTCATCACGGCCGACGTCAAACTGGCCAGCACCGTCGCATCCCAGGCCGCCATCGCGCTGGGGAGGAGCCGGCTGCACCACGAGGCGGAGGTCGAGCGTCACAAGCTCCGCCTGCTGGTGGATGGCCATCCCGACGGCATCGTCGTGCTGGACGCCGACGGCAACACGAGGCTCTGCAACCGGCTCGCCCGCGATCTGATCGGCGCCGACGACGTGCTGGCGACGCTGCAGTTGGTCGATCCCACCTGCACGATCGACAACCTCAGCGTCGAATCCTCCGAGCGCGAGTTGTCCCTCGCGCAAGGGGAGGAAACGCGGATCCTGGGGGTGGAGTCGCGCGTGATCCGGACCGGTGAGGAGGCGCTGGCCAGCATCGTGCTCACCATCCGCGACCTCACCCGCATGCGCCGTGAGGAGCGGCTCAAGCGGAACTTCGTGTCGCTGATCTCGCACAAGCTGCGCACGCCGCTCGCGGCGCTGACCTGTGCCCTCGAGCTGCTCGAGACGAGCGACGAGAACGACCGGCCGATGTTCGTCGCGGAGATGACCCAGCGCACCAGCGACCTGGGTGCCGTCGTCGATCGCCTGTTCGACTTCACGCAGTTGATGGAAGGCAGCTGGTCGTGCGCTGGCTCCAGCGACCCGCGCGCGCTCCGCGAGGACCTCGAGACGTACTTCGCAGGCCGGCAGGCCGGCCGCGGCGGCACGCTCGTTCTCGACCTGCAGGAGGATGCGGGGGAGGTTCCCCTTCCCGCCGCCCGTCTGCGGATCGCGCTCGTCAACCTGATCGACAACGCGATCAAGTTCTGCCTGGACGTCCAGCCGTTCGTGAAGGTGAGTTCGCGTCGCGTCGACGACGCCATCGTGATCGAGGTCGAGGACCACGGTCCGGGCATCCCCCGGTCCGAGCAGGCTGCCACCCTGAACGCGTTCCATCAGGTGGATCGCGACTTCACCGGCAACGTACCGGGAGCCGGCATCGGACTGGCGATGGTGCGCGAGATCGTGCATCGCGTCGGCGGCAAGCTCGATCTCCGCGATGCCGAGCCGCACGGGTGCGTCTTCACGCTCAGCTTCCCCCTGTCCGCACGGGAAGGCGCGTCGTGAAGTCGAGCCAGGACGGGTTCACCTATCTGGAGGTACTGCTGGCCGTGGTCATCCTGGCCGGCGGCGCCACCAGTGCCGCCTACGCCCTCGCGCAGGCGCGGCAGACCGCCGAGGTCGCCGATCAGACCACCAGCGCGCGCTACCTGATCCAGGATGCGGTGGCCTGGCTGCGGTCGCTGCCGCGCATCGACGCCACCAACCCCGTGTTCGGCGCCGAAGCCGGCGAGACCGCGGTCGACGATGTCGACGACCTGGACGGCACGACCGAGACCGTCGTGAAGGACCTCGCCGGCAACACGTTCTCGACCGACTGGACGCGCGCGTGGACGGTGGACTCGGTCTCGCTCGCGAATCCCGCCGTCACCGTCGCCGACGGTTCGACGACCCTCATGCGCATCCGCATCGACGTGGCGTACCGCAAGACGACCGTGGCCAGTGAAGTCCTGTTGCTGGCGAGGACACCGTGAGGCAGCGCGCCGCCATGACGAGCAGGGCCGGCGGCTTCACCCTCGTCGAGCTGCTGCTCGCCATGACCATCACGGCGATGCTCGCGACCTCCGCGATCGCGACGCTCGGGATGTTCGCCGAGTCGAACGCGCGCGCAGTGGAGAACATCGAGACCAAGGTGGACGTCGAGCGGGCGCTGAAGCTGTTCCGGCGCGACATCGTGGAGGCGGATGCGTTGGAGTTCGGTGTCCGCCAGTTGACGATCACGCGCATCGACGGCAGCGTCGTCGGGTACGCCACGCCGGCCGGCGGGTACGAACTGCAGCGCATCGTGGCCGCCAACAAGGTCGACATCGGCACCCGGCTGGCCGCGGCGCAACTGGGTGCGGCGACGCCGCAGTACGATCTCCGCGGTCGACTCCTGGACAAGTGCTACAGCGCCACCGCGATCATCCAGGGCACGAAGCTGCTCGCGCTGACGGCGGTGACCAGCGCGCGCAACGGCGCCACCATCGGTGTGCATCTTCGCGTCGAGCACGTCCTCGGCGACACGACGGCCGTCAACGGCTGCACCGCCGTCTCGCTGCGACTCGCCGAGCAGAACGCGAAGCCGTAGGCCTACCGCGCCTTCGGCAGTTCGCGCCGCAGCGCCGCCTCGCGCGCGGCGAGGTCGGCGCCTCCATCCTTGGCGGCGAACTCCTCGGCCCGCGCGAGCGCAGCCTCGGCGCTCGTGAGGTCGCGGGCGCCGAGCCGCGACTGGGCGGCACGCA
>CAYQMF010000121.1:0-21412 GCA_964418595.1 uncultured candidatus Brocadiaceae bacterium | reverse complement strand
AAGAACTACTTCTATCCGGACCTGCCCAAGGGCTACCAGATCAGCCAGTACGAGGCGCCGTTCTGTGTCGGCGGCCGGGTTCCGCTCGGCGACGGACGCGCGTGGCCTCTGACCCGCGTGCACCTCGAAGAGGACGCGGGCAAGAGCATGCACGCGGGCGACGAGAGCCTCGTCGACCTCAACCGCGCCGGCGTGGCGCTCATCGAGATCGTGAGCGAACCGCGCTGCGCGAGCCCTGACGACGCCTACGCCTTCCTCGTCCAGCTCCAGCGGCTCGTGCGCTACGCCGGCGTCTCCGACGGCGACATGGAGAAGGGCTCGCTGCGCTGCGACGCCAACGTCTCGCTGCGCGCGGCGGGCGCGACCGCGTTCGGCACCAAGGTCGAGATCAAGAACCTCAATTCGATCCGGATGGTGCAGCGCGCGCTCGAGTACGAGGAGCGCCGGCAGGCAGCGTTGCTGGCCGCGGGCGGCCAGGTGCGGCAGGAAACGCGGCTGTGGAACGAGGAGAAGGGCGAGACCGCGCCGATGCGCAGCAAGGAGGCCGCGCACGACTATCGCTACTTCCGCGACCCGGACCTTCCCCCCCTGGAACTCGCGCCGGCGTTCATCGCGGCGATCGCCGCGGCCATGCCGGAGCTGCCCGATGCCCGCCGCGCGCGCTACCTCGCCACCCACGGCCTCGCCGAGCGCGAGGTCGAGCAGCTCCTCGACGAGCGCACGCTGGGTGACTACTTCGAAGCGGTCGCCGCCGCCTGCGGCGACGGCAAGGCGGCGTTCAACTGGGTGGCGACCGAGGTCCTGCGCGAGTGCCACGAGCGCGGCCTCGAGCGAGGGCGCTATCCGCTGCCGCCCGCGGACCTCGGCGCGCTGATCCGCGCCGTCGGCGACGGCACGATCAACCGCGGCGCAGGACGCCGCGTGTTCGCCCACCTGTGCGCGCATCCCGGCGTCAGCACGGCCGCCGCGATCGCGACGCTCGACGTCGCCCAGATCCGCGACCGCAGTGCGCTCGGCGCCGCGGTCGACACCGTGTTCGCCGCCAACGCGGCCGCGGTCGCCGACTATCGCGCCGGCAAGGAGAAGGTCTGGCACAACCTCAAGGGTCTGTGCATGCGCGCGACGGGCGGCAGGGCCGACCCGGAGCTGCTCGACGAACTGCTGCGCGCCCGGTTGAGCGCAGGCCGCTGACCCCGGGCCATGGCACAAATCCGGCAGCAATCCGGCACTCGCTCGGTACCCTGCGCCGCCACATGGAATACGCGCTCGCGATCGACGGGGTGACCAAGCGCTTCGGCAAGCACCTCGCTGTCGACGACCTCACGCTCCGCATCCCCAAGGGAGCCATCTACGGGTTCCTGGGCCCCAACGGCGCCGGCAAGACCACGACGATCCGCATGGTGATGGGGATCTTCCACCCCGACTCCGGCCAGATCCGCGTGCTTGGTCAGCCGAACTCGGCGACCCTCAAGGACCGGCTCGGCTACCTGCCGGAGGAGAAGGGGCTCTACAAGAAGATGCGCGCGGGCGAGATCGTCGCCTACTTCGGGATGCTCAAGGGGATGGACGGCGCCACCGCGAAGCGGAAGGCCGCCGACCTGCTGGCGCGGTTCGGACTCGGCGACTGGATCGACAAGCGCTGCGAGGTCCTGTCCAAGGGCATGGGGCAGAAGGTGCAACTGCTGGGCACGATCCTGCACGACCCCGAACTCGTGATCCTCGACGAACCGTTCTCCGGGCTCGATCCCGTCAATCGCGAGCTCATGCGCGACACGATCCTCGCCATGAAGAAGTCCGGGCGGACGGTGGTCTTCTCCACGCACGGCATGCACGAGGCGCAGGAGATCTGCGACGCGATCGTGCTGATCAACAAGGGCAGGAAGATCATCGACGGGCCGGTCTCCGAGGTGCGCGCCACGGGCGACTTCGGCATCCAGATCGAGTACGACGGCGACGGCGACGTGCTGCGCAAGCTGCCGGGCGTGCGCCGGCTCAACGACTCCGGTCGGCAGGCCGAGATCTTCCTCGCCGAAGGCGTGGACCCACAGGAGGTGCTGAAGGCCCTGGTCGGGCGTCTGCGCATCCGTCGCTTCGACATCCGCGAACCATCCCTGCACGAGATCTTCGTGCGCGCCGTGAAGGGCAACACCGATGAGTAAGACCTGGCTCGTAGCGCGGCGCGAGTACGTCGAGAACCTGCGCACCAAGACGTTCTGGATCGGGATCCTCGCGTTCCCGCTGATCATCGTCGCGACGTTCTTCATCTCCCGCATGCTCGAGCGGAGCAAGGACGTCCGCACCTATGCGGTGATCGACCACTCCGACGGAAAGTGGCTGTCGAAGGAGATCGAGACCCGCCGGGCGCGCTCCGACATGCAGCGCATCCTCAACGAGCACGGCAAGCTCGCCGACGAGGGGCCCAGGACTCCTGCCGAGCTGCGGGCGCGGTTCGCGGACGCCAAGGAGAAGCTCGGCAGCGGCGGCCTGGCGAAGACGCTGGACGTGTTCGTCGGCATGGACGACGGCGATCTGCAGGAGATCCTCGACGCCGGCAAGAGCGGGCGGCCACCGACCCAGGTCCTGCTCAAGCACGCGTCCAAGTTCATGGCCCTCGCCGCCGAGCTCGATCCGAAGGAACTCGCCAAGGCCATGCAAGGCATGGGTTCGAACACCCGCGAGATCGGAATCGACGACCTCGGGACGGATCCCTCCGCCGTCGAGGCCGCGCTGCGCGAGCGCATCAACAAGGGCACGTTGTTCGCCTACTTCGTCATCGGCGGAGACCCGGAGGCGAGCGACAAGGACTGTCGCTACGTCTCCAACAACGTCACCGACTCCGACCTCCGCAACCAGATCGCCGGGCTGGCGACGGAGATCGTGCGCGAGCGTCGCGTCGCGAAGCTCAACCTCACCAAGGCGCAGGCCGAGTCGCTGCAGGCGCCATTCACCTTCGCCGAGAAGAAGGTGTCGAAGACCGGCGCGGAGGAGACGGTCACGTCGACCGACAAGGGCACCAACTTCGCACCGGTGGCCTTCGTGTACCTGCTCTGGATCGCGGTGTTCAGCATCGCGCAGATGCTGCTCACCAACACGATCGAGGAGAAGAGCAACCGGATCATCGAGGTGCTCCTGTCCTCCGTGTCGCCGCACCAGTTGATGATCGGCAAGATCTGGGGACTCGCCGCGACCGGCCTCACCGTCGTCGGCTCGTGGGTGATCTTCACGCTCGTGGGCGTGCAGGTCTTCGGCGGGCAGCTCGGCGGCATCGACCTGCTGGCGATCGCGGGCAACCCGCTCTACCTGGGATCGTTCGTCGCCTACTTCCTCGCCGGCTACCTGATCTTCGCCGCCATGCTGGTGGCGATCGGTTCGGTGTGCAACTCGCTCAAGGAAGCGCAGAACCTCATGCAGCCGGTGGTCCTCATCCTCATCGTTCCGCTGCTGGCGATGATGTTCGTGGTCCGCGACCCCAACGGCACGATGGCGCGGATCCTCACCTACATCCCGTTCTACACGCCGTTCCTGATGATGAACCGGGCCGGCGGGCCGCCGCCGATGTGGGAGTACATCGCCAGTTCGGCGCTCATCGTCGTGACGCTTCTCGTCGCGTTCTGGGCCGCCGGCAAGGTGTTCCGCGTCGGCATCCTCATGACCGGGAAGCCCCCACGGCTACGGGAGATCCTCGGCTGGCTGCGCGAGCGCGATGCGGTGGATCCGGTGCGACAGGAGCCGGCGGCATGAGCGAGTCGCTTGCGGCGGGGTTTACTGTCCGGTAATCCTCCCCCGCTCTCGCGGCCTCGACCTGCGTCGGGGCGAAGGCAGGAAAACCCCTTTCCACGCCGGCTTTCCTGGCCCGCCCTACCCGTCGCCGCGTAGGGGTCGCGCCAGCGCGCTCTCTCGCCTCGTTTCCCACCACCCCGCTCTCCGATCTCCCATGCCGACCGCCAAGGCTCTCTGGCCGGCCGTGCTCCTCGCCTCGTTGGCCGCCGGGTGCGGCCGACCGGGAGCCCACACGCCCGCACCGAACGCCGACGACACCGAACCTCTGCGGGGCGGGACAGCTCCGATCGCACGCCCGCCGGCACCCCGCCTGAAGTTCCCGCTCGACTCGCGCGTGCCCGGCGCCGTTCGCGTCAGCCGCGCGTTCCCCAACCTCACGATCGCGAACCCGACGTTCCTGACATCCGCGCCGGACGCATCGAACCGCGTGTTCGTGACGTCGCGCGACGGGCAGATCTACGTCTTCCCCAACAGCGACGCGGTGACGACGGCGACGGTGTTCCTCGACATCAGCGCCCGCGTCCACAGCATCTGGGAGGAAGGTCTGCTCGGGCTCGCCTTCGACCCGGACTACGCGACCAACGGGTACTTCTACGTGCACTACATCGAGCGCACGCGCTACGACTCGGTGGTGGCGCGGTTCAAGGTGAGTGCCACGAACGCGAACCAGGCCGACCCGCAGTCGGAGCTGGTCCTGATGCGCGTCGACCAGCCGGAGGGCAACCACAACGGCGGGATGCTGGCCTTCGGGCCGGATCGCTTGCTCTACCTGTCGTTCGGCGACGGCGGCGGTCAGGGCGACCCGTACAACCACGGCCAGAACCTCGGCTCGGTGTTCGCGAAGATCCTGCGCATCGATCCGCGCACGCCGTCCGGGACGAACAACTACACCGTGCCGCCCGACAACCCGTTCGCGGGTCAGGCCGGCAAGCGGGGCGAGACCTGGGCGTACGGCTTCCGCAACCCGTGGCGCTTCTCGTTCGACCGCCAGACGGGTGACCTGTGGACCGGCGACGTGGGTCAGGACCGCTTCGAGGAAGTCGACCTCGTGCGCCGCGGCGCCAACTACGGCTGGCCGGTGTACGAGGGCGCAACCTCCTACCGCAACCCGACCAACCGACCGATCACGGACTTCGCCAGACCCGTCCACGTGCTCGCGCGCAACGAGGCGAGTTCGATCATCGGCGGCTACGTGTACCGCGGCAACGCGATGGCTTCGCTCCAGGGAGCCTACATCTACGGCGACTTCCAGAGCGGCAACGTGTTCGCGCTGCGCGCCACCAACGGCCGCTTCGTGAGCAACCAGGCGATCGGGTACCTGCCGAGCATCAGCTCGTTCGGCGAGGACGCCAACGGTGAGATCTACGTCCTCTCGCTCAACAGCGGCGAGATCCATCGCCTCGTCGAGCAGGGGGGTGGCGGCACTGGTCACGGCGTACCCACGCTGCTGTCGGCGACCGGGCTCCTCCTCGACACCGTGGCGCTGCGCTGGGCGCCCGGCCTCTTGCCGTACGACGTCAACGTGCCGCTGTGGTCCGACGGGGCCAAGAAGACCCGGTTCTTCGTCGTCCCCGACGGCCTCATCGACTTCGCCGCGAGCGACGCGTGGACCTTCCCGCTCGGCACCGTGCTCGTGAAGCACTTCGAGATCGCGCTCTTCGAGGGCGATCCAGGGATCCTGTACCGGCTCGAGACCCGAGTCTTCGTGCACGAGCGCGCCGGCTGGGCGGGCTACACATACCGCTGGAACGCGGACCAGCGCGATGCGGTCCTGCTCACGGCGGGTGCCACGGAGGTGCTGACCATCCGCGACGCGTTCGGTCGGCCGCGCCAGCAGACCTGGTCGTACCCGAGCCGCACCGACTGCCTGCAGTGCCACACGGCGGCGGCCGGCCAGGTGCTGGGTCTGCGCACGGAGCAGGCCAACCGCGACACACACTGGGGAGGCAGGGTCTTCAACCAGCTCGAGCTGTGGAACGCGATGGGCTACTTCCGCCTGCCCATCCGCGCCGGGGATTCCTACGGCACGCTGCCGGCCATCGACGACGAGTCGGTCCCCACGGAGCTGCGCGCGCGCGCGTACCTGGCGGCGAACTGCGCCGGTTGCCACCGTCCGGGAGGCGCGATGAATGGCGACATCGACCTCCGCTTCGTGACCTCGAACGCGAACACGAACGTCATGAACGTGCGCCCCTGGCGGGGTTCGCTGGGCCTCCCCGACGCATATCGGGTCAAGCCAGGCAAGGCGGGTTCGAGCGTGCTGCTCGAGCGCATGCGACGGCTCGATGGCACGCGCATGCCTCAGATCGGAACGCACGTCGTCGATCCAGCCGGAGTCGAGCTGATCCGCAGTTGGATCGACTCACTACGCTAGGCGAGCGAAGATCGAGCCTGCCCGCCCCTTGTCGCGCGGCAGCGACGGATTACCCTGCGGCCGCGCCTGCCCGATGAACCCCACGCCCGACACCTGGCCACCGGCTGACGGCTCCGACCAACCCACGCGCGAGGCGCCCGTCTTCCCGCTGCGTGACGTCTTCCTGTTCCCGGGCCAGCTCCTCCCCCTGCACATCTTCGAGCCCCGCTACCGGCAGATGATCGAGGACTGCCTCGACGCCAGCGGCCGGATCGTGATGGCCGCGGTCCTCGACGACGCGCCGGCGACGCCGGAGGGACCCGCCCTGCCCGAACTCGCCGGCATCGGCGAGATCGCCCAACACCATCGCCTGCCGGACGGTCGCTTCCTCATCTGGCTGCTCGGACTCGGCCGGGTCCGCATCCGGCCGATCGAGAGCGATCGGCTGTATCGCAAGGTGCGCTACGAGCTGGCCGAGGAAGTCGGCCCCACGCGCACCGAGATCGACGAACTGCACGCACCCCTGCACCGGGCCGTGCTGGATCGCGTCGGCAGCGACACGAAACTGCCGCAGACGGTGACGACCGCACAGCTCGCCGACATCCTCGGTCAGTGCCTGCACCTGCCGGGCACCCTGATGGCGCAGATCTACGGCGAGACCCGGGTCACGCAGCGGGCGCGCATGGTGCTCGACGCCCACGACCGGTTCCCCGGTCGCCGGCGGACCTGACTCAACGCAGCGGAACCTCGACGCCGGTGCGCGCCTTGGCGCGCGCGACCTCCTTGCCGTCGACGCGGACCGTGACGTCCTCGCCGGCGAGCGCGATGTCGAGCCGGTGCCCGTGGTAGGGCACGTCTTCGAGCCGCAGGTCGCCGAGACCCAGATCCAGCGGCCGCACCTCGAGCACGTCATCGAAGCGCGGCACGAGCCCCGCCCAGTGACACACCACGAGATCCTGGAACGTGCTGTGCAGGTAGTCGGCGCAGCCCCAGTTGCGGCCCAGGTCGGCATCGCCGTACTCGCGCAGCAGCAGCGGTCCAGAGCCGCCGCCCTCGCGGTGGAACGCCGCGAACGCGCGCATCAGCTCACCGAGGTGTGCCTCGACGCGCAGCGCCCGCGCCGCGGGCCAGCCGGAGCGGGCGACCCGCGCGAGCGCGTCGGCCACCAGCGACGTGGCGTGCGGCCAGACCGGCCCGTTCCACATGCACGGCTGGATCACGCCGCCCGGACCGGGCCACTGCTGCACCGCGGCCGAGAAGACCGGCACCTGGCGGCTGCACGAGGTCACGCCGAAGCGTGCCCAGAACCGGGCCGGGTCGAAGAGCTGCGCCAGCGCGCGGGCGTAGGTGTCCTCCGCCGGCACGAGGCCGAAGCGGAACGGATAGAGCCCGATCACCTCCGCGCAACGCGCCGGATCATCGTCGGCCTCGCGCACCGAGTAGAAGAAGCCGTCGTCGCGGTGCCACAAGCGTGCCAGCACCGCGGCCCGGATGCGGGTCGCGATCCCGGTCATCGCTTCGGTGGTGGCAGCGTCTCCCAACCACCGCGCGCCCTCCGCCAGCGCCGCCGCGTTGCCGTACGCGTACGCGTTGAAGTCCGGACGCTCGAGTTCGGTCTGCGGCTTGCTGTTGTCGTACCCGACGTGGAACCAGAACGACGGCTGGAACTCCATCCCGGTCGTGTAGTGGTCGCCGGGCGCGAGCAGGCCATCGCCATCGGGATCGAAGCGCGTCACCAGGAAGCGCAGGTTCGCCGCCAGCGGTGGCAGCAGTTCGGCGAGCGCCGCGCGGTCCCCGCGCGCCTTGCACGCCTCGACGACTGCGGCCGCGATCCAGTTCGTGTAGCGGAAGCCGCGCCAGTCGACCAGCACGTTGGGCAGGTCCTCGCCCGCCTGCACGTTGCGCAGGTGCGCGCGCACGTTCGCCTGCCAGAGCGTCGGATCCGCGAGCCAACGCGCCTCGGCGACGATGTGCGGCGTCGAGAACGTGATGACGCGCGGGTACCAGCTCCCGTGCCGGCCCTCGTAGAAGACCGGACCGGCGGGCAGGAACCCTGCCGCCGGCGTCGCCAGGTTGTGGCGCAGGAGGAAGGCGCGGTACGTCCACAACTCCTGCAGGCTGCGATCGGCGCAGGTCAGTCGAGGAACGTTGGCTGCGTACCACGCGACCATCGCCGCCCGATGTGCGGCGAACGGGTCGTCCCCACCCAGCGCCGCCGTCGTCGCTTCCCCCGGCGGTCGACCGCCGCTGAACTCGATCGTCGCGAACGCGCGCGCGGGTTCCTTGCCGCTGGCCGGGATCTCGCGCGCCGCGTCGACGCGGTGTACGCCCGCAACGATCGCCGTCTGCACGCCGTGGAAGGTCGCACCGCCGACGCGCAGGTCGGAGCCGCCGGTCGGGGGCCGCTCGATCGTCACGCCGAGCAGCACGGCGCCGGCGACGCGCAGGTCCGTCACGTGCCCGCGCGCGAACACCGACACGACGTGAGATGCCAGCTCGCGCTGCCGCGGACCGAGAGGGCGCGGCGGCCCATCGCCCAGCCGGAGCGTCGCGTCGTCGACGTGCGGCAGGGCGAGCACGTGGACCCACTCGTCGGTTGCGTCGATGCGCAACGTCGTGCCTGGTTCTTCCGCGCGCCCCCGGCCGCCGCCGGGCAGGACGAAGCGCACGCCGTCGACATCGAGTTCGGGGCCACAGTGCACGCCGTCGAGATCCACGGCGGGACCCCCCACGATCAGGCCCCCGCGCAGGGGGTCGAGTTGCCGCCACGTCTGCGTCGGCGGCGGCGTGAAGTCGACCGCGTCGGAGGGCACGACGAACACGCCGTCGATGTTGACGTTGCCGCCATCCTCGAGCACCTCGACGCGCAGTTCGAACACTGCCTGCGCGAGCTCCCCGAGCGGCACCCGGGCCAGTGCGAAGTGATCCGGCTGCTCGCCCCAGCCTCCCGTCGGTGTCAGCTCGACCTCGACGCCGGCCGCCGATCCGTTCGCGACGCTCACGCGCACCCGCGCCGACCCCGGCGTCTTCCGCGCGTAGCGCACGAACGCCGTCGCCGGCGCGTGGTCGGCCTGCACGAAGCGCCAGGTCGCGTGGTCGCCGCGCCGACTCCCGAACTCGGCGCCCAGGACCTCGCCCCCCGACGCGGCGGCCTTCTGGTCGACGCCGGTGCTGCCGCGCTGCCGCTGGAACGCCTCACCCTCCATCCAGACCGGGGCGTCCGCCGCGCCGAGGCGCAGCAGCGGCGACGTCGCCAGCGGCACGTGGCCCTGCCCCAGAGCCACGGGGCGCTGGCGATCCACGCCGAGGGATCGCGTCGCAAGCGGCGAGCGCCAGCGCATCCGCAGTGCGGGAAGACCGCGGCAGGTGAGCTCGCTGACGAACACGTCTTCGGCGGTGATCCAGCGGCGTTCGCGCACGCTGCCGCCCCCGGCGACGGTGTAGTCGACCTCGCTGTGCGTCGGCGCCCAACGCTGCCCGGCGAGCGCGAGCAGCACCGGGGCCCCATCCAGGGTCTCGAGCGACACCTGCAGCGGGTCGCGCAGAGCCTTCGTGTGGTGGATGTAGTGCACGTCGCCGCGCATCCCGGGCAGGGGGAGCAGGCGCGTGGCCCACAGCCGGGCGCCGACCGGGCCCAGGGTGCCGGCGCGCGCGTCGGGGCGCAGCAGGGCGTCGAGGCGCTCGGTCCAGAACCCGCCGTGCGCGACTTGCGCGCGTCCGATGCCCACCGCGAAACAGCCCACCAGCAAGTACGGACGAAGGCGCATGGTCGGCGCCAGGGTAGCCACCGGTCCCGGGCTCCTCGCCCACGTTCCTTGACATCGCCTCGCTGCGGAGGGTACAGGTTCTCGCTCGCCCCCGGCCGCGCGTTCGCGACACCTCCCCCGAGACCCGGATCCACCATGTCATCCCGCTGGCTGCTCGCCCTCACCCTGATCGCGAGCATCTCGAGCTGCGGCGTCTTCGGCCTGACATCCGAGGAGCGCGCCGCGCTGGCGCAGCATCAGGCCGGCGCCAAGACCTACTACGAGGGCAACCGCTTCCCGCAGGCGCTGGACCAGGTCCGCCAGGGCCTGAGCATCGATCCGTCCGACTACCAGCTCAACACGCTGCGCGGCTACTGCCTGATGCGGCAAGCGGGAGACGTGCGCTATGCGCCGACGCCGGCGCGGCGCCGCGCATTGCTCGACGAAGCACAGGCCGCCTTCGACGCCACGCTAGCGCTGCGCTCGATCAACCAGCACGGACCGCAGGCCCTGCTCGGTGATGCCCTGTTGCACGAAGCGCAGGCGCGCCTCGCCCTCGAGGAGCGCGATCAGGCGCGCCTGGAGCTGCAGGCCAGCGAACTCGCACCACCGGAGCGCGCGCTGCGGCAGATCCGGGTCCAGGAAGCGGATCTCGCCGCCAACACCCATCTCGCCACCGCCGAGCGCGACCTCGAGCATCTGCTGCGCCGCGGCGAGTACCTGCTGCACGCCCACAAGCACATGCTCAGCATCAAGTCGCTGCGCGGCGACTACGCGGGTGCCGTCGAGCACGGCCGCAAGTTCCTCGAGCGCTCCACCCTCTCCCAGGAGCGCACCCAGGAGCGCTACGACTCGGTCCTGCAGGTCGGCGGCGAACAGGCCATCCAGCGCAGCCTCGGCCAGCTCGTCGACGATGAACTCCTGGTGCGTTCGCAGCTCGCCAACCTGCACTACAACCACCGCGACTACGAACTGTCGGTGCAGGAGCTGGATCGCATCCTGGTGCTGGATCCCACCCGGTCGGCCGACTACTTCAACCGCGCTCGCGCGCTCGCGGAACTCGGCCGCGTCGACGAGGCCTACCGCGACACGCAGAAGTTCCTCGCCACGCAGACCCTCGCCGCCGGACATCCGCAGGTGCGCCGGGCGTACGACCTGCTCGTGGAGCTGGAGCGGAAGCGGCGATGACCGAAGCGATGCGCGCCACGTTGCCCCGCACCGCGCGCATGATCACGCCCGCCGACTTCAAGCGGGTGTACGGGCGAGGTCGCCGGCTCGCGGGTGAGTTCGTGTTGGTGGTGGCCCACCCGCGCCAGGAGCCCGGGCATCGGCTCGGTCTGTCGGTCTCGCGCGACCACGGCCGCGCCGTGCGGCGCAACAAGATCCGCCGGATCCTGCGCGAGGCCTTCCGGCTCGAGCGCCCGACGCTGCCCGGCCGGTACGACGTCGTGCTGATCCCGCGCACCCCGGGGACGCGCTATCCCTTGGCGGCGCTGCGCCGCGAGTTGGCCGCACTGCTCGCGCGCATCGACGAGGGCGAAGGGCGCGCGCGTGGCCCACGCCGCGGGCCGGGCAGGCGATGATCCGGCGCCTCCTGCAGCTCCCGGTGCGTGTCTATCGGGTAGCGATCTCGCCGCTCAAGCCACGCTGCTGTCGCTTCGTGCCGACCTGTTCCCAGTACGCGCTGCACGCGTTCGACAAGCGGCATCCGCTCGCCGCGATCCTGCTGGTGGGCTGGCGCATCCTGAGGTGCCACCCGTTCGCCGAACCCGGCTTCGACCCGGTGCCCGACCGCGGTTGGCGCCGCGATCGTTGATCGCCGCTACCGCGGCGTGGGCGGCCCGGGGGGCGGCGGCAGCTCGTACACGAGCACGGTCATGTCCTTGGGACCCGTCCACACCGGATAGCGCCGCACCTGCCGGAAGTGCGTGCGGAGGTGACTGTCCAGACGACGCGTCGGCTCCAGTTCGAACAGCTCCGGCTCCGTCAACACCACGTAGAGCGCCAGGCCATCGCGCCGCGCTTGGGCCATGAACGCATCGAGGTACGCCTCCGGCCCGCCCGCCTTGTCGATCTCCCAGTCGAGGATCTCCTCGACGACATCCGAGTGCGCGCGCTTGAGGCTGTCGGGGTCGAGGTAGTAGCGCATGCTCGGCCCATTCGTGGTCAGGACCAGCTTGGTGCGGCCGGGCTCGCGTTCGATCCAGTCCTTGGCCGCGCGCCAGTTCGGACGATCGCCATGCTGCGACGTGTAGTAGAGAAAGCCGTACGCGGCCGAGTCCGCCAGCACGATGAGGAGCGGCACGGCGGACATCGCGCGCGCGAGCCAGGGACGACGGAGCTCGCCGGTCTTGAACTGCGTGGCCGCGTAGCCGGCCAGGAGGCAGAACGCGGGCAGCGTGTAGAAGGCGTACTGCGCCGTGACCTTGAACACGGCCGAGGCCGCGATGCCGAGCACCACGAGCGGCGCGACGATCCAGCACATGAGGAACAAGGCCGGTCGATCGTCCCGCGACATGAGCAGCGCGCACCCGCATGCCGCCAGCAGGATCAGCGGCACACGGACGAAGTACACGACCGTCTGCACCATGTGGCCGAGCGAGAAGTCGGGCTTGGCGCGCTGGAAGTAGGTGAGCCCGCCCATCAGGAGCGGCGACAGCAGGAGGATGGTGCCGAGGATGATCCACGGCAGCCAGCGCTCGAGGGGACGGCGGACGAGATCGGCCTTGGCCGAGCCCGTGCTCAACAGCCGGGAGAGGCCGGCGAAGGCGATCAAGGCGGCAAGCACCAGGTATGCCGAGGTGTGGCAGAGGCCGGCAACCACGGTGAGGGCCAGACTCAGGATGCCGAACAGCAGGCTGCGCTGCTGGCTCGCGACCTGGTACGCCCCCATCGCGAGCATGCTGAAGAACAGCACCATCGAGTAGCTGCGGCAGTTCTGGCTCCAGTACACGTGCCACGGCGACAGCGCCAGGAGCAGGGCGGCGATCAAGGCGGCACGCGTGCCCACCAGCGCGCGTCCCACGAACGCCACCGCCGGGATCGCCGCGATCCCGAAGAACACGAAGGGCAGCCGCAACCAGCCCTCGCTCGTGGCGGGCAGGACGCCCAGCATCCCGCGCAGGATCAGGTACGAGAGCGGGTAGCGACTGACGTGCGACCCCCAGAACTCGTCGAGGGGCTTGGTCACGTCGCGCACCGTGTGCGCCTCGTCGACCCAGAACGACCACTCCCCGAGGCCGAGCAGGCGAAGCCCCGCGGCGAGCAGCGTGATCGACAGCAGGATCGTCAGATCCTGCCGAGAGAAGGGCGGCTGCCGGCGCTCGGCTTGCGAACGGGTCGATACGGGGTCGGATGCCAAGGCGCGGTGTTCGGTCCTGCAAAAGCTATCGGTGCCCGCTACTGTCCTCCTAGAACACGCGCACGATTTGATCGGTCGCTACCTACAGGCCCTGCTCCTCGCCGCGTTCGCGGGAGCCCTCTTCCTCGGCCCCGCGCTCCTCCCCGGGCGGGCGCTCGTGCCCTTCCCACCGGAGCATGTTCCGCCCCTGGGCGCCGAGATCGCGCAGCGCGGCCTCGATGGCACCGATCTCCTGGTGGGCAACCCGGCGGGCGGCGACAAGTACAACCAGTCGCTCGCCTGGGATCGGATCAGCCGCGATCGCCTGCGCGGAGGCTCGATCCCGTTGTGGACCCGCGACCTCGGCGGCGGCGCGCCGGTCGTACCGCAGATGGGGCAGGTCTACATGCCGTGGACGTGGCTGCTGCGCTGGGTGGACTCCACCACCGCGTACGGGCCCTGGTTCCTGCTCCACCTGTGCGTGCTGGCGCTGCTGTTCGTCGACTTCCTGCGCCTGCTCGGCGTGCGTCCGGCGGCGGGCCTGGTCGGCGTCGCGTGCCTGGTCATGGGGCTGTGGACCCAGGCGCGGATCCATCACAACGTGATCCTGTCGGCTGCGCTGCCCCTCTTCCTGGCCCTCGGCTGCGTGCTTCGCCTCTTCGCCGGCGGTGGCTGGCGCGCCACGGGTGTGCTCGCCTTCGCGTGCGGCGTGCCGTGGCTCGGCGGCTTCGCGCCAGTGGCGCTGCAGAGCAACTACCTCACGGCAGCGCTCGCCCTCGTGTGCGCGTGGCGGGCACCGGCAGGGCAGCGGCTGGGTCCACTCAGACGGGTGGCCCTGGCGTTCGGGATGGGCGCACTGATCGCCAGTCCCCAGATGCTGCCCGTGCTCGCCGCTGCGGCCGACACCGCGCGCGGGGTACCGTCGGCCGACGACCTCGCGCGCACCGCGATGAGTCTCGCTCACGCACTGACGCTGCCCTGGCCCGATCTCCTGAGCTGGGCGGCGCCGCGGTTCTACGAGGGTTCGATCGATGTGACCTACCCGCCGTTCGCCTCGCTGTGGCTCCTCGATCAGGACGGGGCCAACAGGATGAACTGGCCGGAGACCGCGTTCTCGATCGGCATCCCGGGGCTCGCGCTCGCGTTGCTCGGGCTCGGCCGCGGCCCACGGCGAGCCGTGGCGTGGTTCTTCGCGGCCGCGATCCTGATCGCCTTCGGTCTCGCCATCGCCGCCCCCGGGCTGCTGCAACTCAGTGCGGTGATCCCAGGCGCGCGCGCCGGCGATCTGCGGCGGTTCCTGTTCGTGTGCGCGATGGGCCTGCCCGTCCTCGCGGCACTCGGCGCCGACCGCTGGCTCGACGGCACGCGCGCTCGGCCGGCCATCGTGACGTGCATCCTGCTCGCCGGCCTGAGCCTCGTGTTGTTCGCGCTGCACTGTGCCAGCGCACACAGTGTCCAGGACGCGTATGCGCACCTGGCGGTCCCTCGCTACGACGGTTTGGTGACGGTGGCCGACTTCCACCGCGCGGCCGACGCCCACCTTGGCGAAGGCGCTGCCAACCGCAGCCACCTGCTCGCGACGTTCGCCCGTGCAGCGCTGGCGGGCGGGCTGGGCGCTGGCCTGCTGTTCCTCACCCGACGACGGGCGTGGGCGCTGGCCGCGCTCGCGCTGCTGAGCACCTTCGAACTCTGGCACGCAGGCCGCGGCACGGTGGTCGCCGTGGCGGCGACGCGTGTCGACACTCCGCCGCGCGTGCTTGCACCTGCGCTCGACGCGACCCGCGCCGCCGCCACGGCAGGGCAGCCACGCCCCCGCTTCCAGCGCCTCGACCTCGTGTACGAGAACCGGACCCGTCTGCTGCAGCCCAACCTCGGCGCGTTTTGGGGTCTCGAAGACCTTGCCATCTACACGTCGCTGCCGCCAAGATCGCTGACCGAGTTCTACTTGGCGCTCGAACCCGACGCGCCGGGGAAGCCGAGCGTGTCGTTCGGCGGCGCCGGGGTCGGCGGCTTCCGCGCGAAGGCAACGCTGCAACACCCGATGCTCGCCGTGCTGGGCCTTCGCTACCTGCTCGCATCGGAAGCCGTCGACGAACCGGGCCTGCGCGACGTGACGCCCGGCGAGTGGACGGGCGCCGCGCGCCTGTACGAGCGGGACGACATCCTGCCGCGCGCGACCTTCGTGACCCGCAGCCGCGTCGTACTCGACCGTGCGACGCGCCTCGCGCTGCTGGCGGATCCGGCCCGCGATGCGCGTGCGGAGATCCTGCTCGAGGACCATGACCTCGCGCCGCTCACCGGATCCGGCGATCCGACCGCGCGCGTGGACATCGAGACCTGGAGCGACGAGCATCTCGTCGTGCGGGTGACCTGCACGACGGACGGCTACCTGCGCATCGCCGACCCGTTCGACCCGGGGTGGACGGCGCGCGTCGACGGCGCGCCCGCGCGCCTGCTGCGCGCCGACCACCACCTGCGCGCCGTGCGGCTCGCTCCGGGCTCGCATCGCGTCGAGCTGCGCTACGACGGTGCGATCGCGACCTGGCCGCGGCGCCTGGGGCTGCTCGGCGTCCTGGCCGGCCTCGCGCTTTGCTGCTGGCCGCGCCGGAGGTCGGCGTGAGCGCACGCCGCCACAACCTGCTCGCGCTCCTGCTGCTGCTCGGCCTGCCGCTGCTGCTCCTCGGTCCTGCCCTGTTCGGCGACCGCGTCTTCCTGCCCTTCGACCCACAGCGCTTTCCGCCCGCCGCGACGACGCTCACCGCGGCGCAACTCGCCGCGCTCGACGCACACGCGAACCTGGACGTCACGGAGGTGCCGCTCACCTTCGAGCCGGAGCTGCGCTTCGTGCGCGACGAGCTGGCGCACGGTCGCCTGCCGCACTGGAATCCGTACGCGCGTTTCGGCGCCTCGCTCCTCGCAACCTCGGTGGTGGGCCTGCTCTACCCGCCCAACTGGCTGACGCTCCTCGCGCTCGAGCCGATGCGCGGGTTTGCCTGGAATGCATGGCTGGCGCTCGCGCTCGCCGGTGTGCTGATGTTCGGCTTCCTGCGCGCGCTGCGACTCGCACATCCAGTCGCGCTGCTCGGCGCGCTCGCCTTCGCGTGGTCGGGCACGCTCATCGCGAACCTGCACTTCTACCAGCGGGTGCACGCCCTGCTCTGGCTGCCGGGCATGCTTTGGGCGCTGCAGGCGATGACCGGCAGCCGCGGGCAGCGACGCGCGTACGCCGGTCTCGGCCTCGCGGTGTCGCTGGCGATGAGCTGGCTGGCTGGCTTCCCCGCGTATGCCGCGGCGGCGACCGCGGTCGCTGGTCTGTTCGGACTCGGCCTGACCATCGAGTCGGCGCGCACCGAGGGACGAGACGCCGCGCTCCGCCTCGCGGGCCTGATGGCCGCGGTCAGCGTGCTCGGCATCCTGATCGCCAGCGTGCAGCTCCTGCCGATGTTCGCGTTCTTCCCGCAGTCGAACCGCAACCCGCATCCGGGTCCCGACGAGATCGCGAACCAGGCGTTCGATCCGATGGGGCTGCTCGGATACGTACTGCCGCACCTGTTCGGCTCGTCCACGTCACCGACGCCGCCCGATCGGTTCTCGGTCCTGTCGTGGTGGATGTTCAGCCGCGCGAGTTGGCTGGACGGCCGCCCCTTCGAGCCGAACTACAACTCCACCGAGTACGCCGTCTTCCCGGGGACTTGCGCCGTGATCCTCGCGGCGGCGGGTGCCTGGTTCGGCGGCGTGCGCGCGCGCATCGTCTCGGTGCTGGCCCTGTTGTTCCTCGGCTGGTTGGCGTCGGCAGGCAACGCGACGGCGTGGCTCTACGGCCTGCCACTCTTGCAGAGCGTGCCGCCGATGCGCTTCATGGGCCCCGCGTGCGTGCTGGTCGCGGTGCTCGCCGCACTCGGCGCGGAGGCGGCGTGGCGCGGACGCGGGCATGCGACCTGGTGGGTGCTCGGCGCGCTCGCCCTGCTCGTCGCCGGAACCGCCGCGGCGCTGCGGATGACGCTCGGCACGTGGGCGCCGGATGCGTGGCTCGCGCATCTGACCCAGGATCTCGTGGCCCACTACCTCCCGCGCCTTCCCGGCGCATCGCCAGAAGCGGTGCAGGGCATGTTCGGCGAGCACGTCGCCGCGTCGCATGCCCGCGTACGCGCCGTGCTCGGCAGCGCTGCCCTCGGCTTCGGACTCGCCGGTGTGTGGTTCCTCGCGCTGCCGTGGCTCCGTCGCTTCCGGCATGGACCGGCGGTGTGGCTCGCCGCGACCGCGCTCGCCATCGTCGTCGAGCTGATGACGCTCGCCACCGACGTGGTCAGCGTGCGCACCCTGCCCCACGCGCAGGACACCGCGGTGCACGCGTACCTGCGAGCCCAGCGCGACGCGAGCCGGGCGGACGGCGGCTTCACCGTGATCCGCGGCAGCAAGGACGCCGGCCGCCTTCCGGATGCACTGCCACCGTGCCTGCTCGTGCCTGAGCGCATCCGCGACCTGCACGCCTACACGTTCGTGGACGCGTGGTCGCATCGCTTGTTCGCTGCGCTGTACGGCCAGGGCCACCTGCTGCGCGGCTACTGGCCGGAGGCGTTCCCCGACGACGAACGGCTCACGCGACCGCTGTTCGACCTGCTCGGCTGCCGGTTCGTGCTCAGCGCCGACAGCATGCGGTTCGCGGGCCAGCAGGTGGGACCGCAGCTCGAAGGCCCCGACGAGAAGAGCTTCCACGTGTACGAGCGCGCCTCGGCCCTGCCGCGCGCGTTCGTGGTCCCGGCGCTGCGCGAGCTGCCCGACGACGATGCCGTCGTCCAGGCGATGGTCGCCCCCGATCTCGATCCGCGCGCCGCCGTGCTGGTGGCCACCTCCGAGGCCGCGGCGCTGCGCACGCACACCCCTGCCTCGGGCGCGGAGCAGCGGACGGTCCGCTTCGTGTACGAGACCCCCACCGCGATCGACCTCGAGATCACACCGGGCCCAGCCGGGTTCCTCGTGATGAGCGACTCGCCGATGCGGGGCTGGCGCGCCACTGTCGAAGGATCCGACACCCCGATCACGCGCGGCAACCTCTGCATGCGCGTGCTGCCGCTGCCCGCGGGTGCCACCCGGGTCAGCCTGCGCTTCTTCACGCCGCGCCTCGGCCTCGGCATCGGGGTTTCGCTCCTCGCCGCCGCGACGCTCCTCCTGCTCGCCCTCCGCCGCCCCGCCTCAAGCGCCGCCGGGGCTCTGGTCGACAGGTCCTGAGCAGGGATCACCAATGCAGGCGAAGAGGCACACGGAGTGAGTCTGTACGGGACCGGCCGCCGCGAGGCATGCCTCGCGGTCTTCGTCCTGTCGGTCCTTGCGTTTCTCGTCCAGGCGCCCGCCATGCTCGGCTGGTCGGCCACCACGCCGGGGCTCGGCGAGGCGGGCGTGACCCAAGGACAGTTGCTGCCGGCGCTCGCCGATGCGGCCGCGGTGCTCGCGCGGGGCGACTGGCCCTGGTGGAACCCGTACGCGCGCCTCGGCGAGCCGTTCACGCTGTCCGGCCTGCAGCCCCTGTACCCGGGGTTCTGGCCACTCCTGTGGCGTCCGTTCGGCGGACTGCCGTACGTGATGGCCGCCCACGGCACGCTCGCCGCGCTGCTGATGTACCGGTTCATCCGGGTCCAGCCGTGCAGCCGCTACGTGGCTTTCCTCGGCGGCGGACTGTGGAGCCTCGGCTGGTTCTTCCACGCCCAGCTCGATCGCCTGCCGGAGGCGGCGGCTTGCGCGTGGTTCCCCCTGGCCCTGGAGTCGGCCTGGCGGCTCACGCGGCCCGGGAGCCGGCGCGGCGCAACGGCTGGCCTCGCCGTCGCGCTCGCGGCGATGGCGATGACGGGTGGCTTCGCGGTGACCGGGGTGGGCCTCCTCGCCCTGGTGCTGATGACGTTGTGGAACCTCTGGCGCCTGGGACAGAGCGATCGGCTGGCGAGCCTGCGCTCCCTCGTCCTCGGCGCCGCGATCGCGCTGCTCCTGAGCGCGCCGGCCTGGCTCGACCTGTTGCAATTCGCAACGGTGTTGCAGGCCAGCGACCCAGGCAGCGCGCCGATTCCGCTGGCTGCGTCCCTGGGTGTGCTCTCACCCACGCTCCTGTCGGCTGACCTCCTCGCGCAGGTGCAACCGGACCGCCCGTCGCCAGACTCCCTGGCGGTCGCGCTGTTTCCGGGCACGGCCGCGCTCTTGTTCGCGGTGATGGGCTTCGTGCGACCGAGTCCAGCCCAGCCACGCTGGCCGTGGCTCGCACTCGCGGGTCTGGGTCTCCTCCTCGCCGTCGATGCCCCCGGCGCCGGCACTCTCCGCGACCTCACCGGACTCGCGACGGCGCGCCCCGGCGCCTCGTTGCTCCTCCTCCACATCGGCCTGCTCGTGCTCGCCTGCAACGGGCTCAACGCCTTCCTCGACGCGCCGTACCGACGCCCCGTGGCGATCCCGCTCCTGGCGACCGTGTGCGTACTCGGGGCCGGCACCGCCGCCGGCGCCATCCTCCTCCAACCGGGACCGAGCGGGTCCGCGGTCCTTTGCTGGATGGGTGACCTGGATGCCGGCGCCATGACGGCCGCCGCCGAGGTGGCGCGCCGCGCGCTCCTGCCAACCACGTGCGTGCTGCTCCTGCTCGGCCTGATGTTCCTGGTCTGGCGCCGCATGGGAGTCCTGCGCTTCAAGCTGGCGCTCGCCATCGTCGTACTCGCCGAGGTCGCGACGTTCGCCTCGCTCGCTGCGGCTCGCCGCCGGGTCCCGTCTGCCCCGCCGACCTCGATCGCGACCCAGGATCGCGTCCTCGCCCTCGACGACCGTACGCTCGGCGAGATGACGCACGGCACGCCACGGGTGCGCGGGATCAACCGCTCCGGCGACTCGATCCTCGTGCGCAGCGCGGCGTTCCTCGACGAGATCGCGCCGGGAGCGCTGCAGACCGGCGAGCGGATTCTCGCGGGCCTGCCGCCCCGCCTGGCGGTCTCGACAGGTCTCGCCGCCCTGGCTCAGGTGCGTGCCCTTCCCGACGTGCATGCCACCCTGGGTGACCTCACCGCCCCCCCGGCCAGTCCGGGTGGCGCACGAGCGGTATCGAGCGGATCGCTGCCATGGGCGCGACTGGTCTTCGATGCGGTACACGCCGAAGGCATCCCGCTCGCGCGCGAGGCGCTACGCGCCCTGACGGGCGAGCCCGGACGCGCCGTGATCGAGAGCGCGCGACCCGAACGCACGGTGGCCGATGCGAACGCCAGCGTCGAGGTGCTGGCACGCCACGCCAACGCCGCACACCTGCGCGTCGACGCCGGCACGGGCAACGGCTGGCTCGTCGTCGCGGAGGCCCACGCGCCCGGGTGGCACGCCACCGTCGACGGGCGGCCCGCCGAAATCGCGATCGCCAACCTCGCGTTCCAGGCCATCGCCATCCCGCCTGGCTCGCACGAGGTGAGCCTCGAGTATCGCCCGTGGGCAATGACGGCAGGCCTGCCGCTCGCCTTGCTCGGCGCCCTCCTCGGCCTCGGCGTCATCGCGTTGGAGCAGCGGCGCCCGCCGCGCAGTGTCGAGGCCGCGCAGCCTCGCATCCTGAAGAAGACCCCGTCGCGCCCTTGACGCGCGCGCGCTCCGGCCGATCATGGCGACCTCCCACACGTGGGGGCGATCGGTTTCGACCGGATGCTGTCACGATTCAGGTGGCGTGCCGAGGGCCCGGGTGGCCTCGCTAAAAACCCGGAACATCCTTACGTGCCAACACGCACGTAGCCTTGGCCGCCTGAGATAGGCGACCACGGCGTCGGTGCTTTGTCTGGGAGCACCGGCGCTGACACACCACCAGGCTGGTCGTCACTGGCTGCTCGGCCCAGGGGCGACGAGACAACGTCGAGCTGGTCGCGCCGGATCCTGGTCGTCGGAGTCGTCGCGATGAGACTCAAGTAGACGGACTACGCACGTAGAGGCCTGAATCGGGGTGTCTTGGGACGCGGGTTCGATTCCCGCCGCCTCCACCACTACCCCCCCTGCGCGCTCCGCGCGCAGGGGGGAAGTGGTGCGGCGGCGGGGATCGTGGAGCAGCGACGCGCGGCGACGCCGCGCGGCGCGGCACCGCGATTCCGGAGGCGGCCACGCCAAGGTGCGGCCACCGCGCACCGCGCGCAGGGGGGGGAAGAGAGAAGAGCCGGGGCGCTACGCGCCCCGGAGAACCACGGAAGACCGGAAGCA
>CAYQMF010000120.1:0-21709 GCA_964418595.1 uncultured candidatus Brocadiaceae bacterium | reverse complement strand
CGAGTACGACCCGTTCGGGGGCGTGACGGTGTTCACGTGGAGCGGGACGGCGTGGCTGAACCCGGTCGCAGGGTCACCGCTGGGGAACCCGTACACCTACACCGGCCGCCGGCTCGATGGCGAGACGGGGTTGATGTACTACCGCAACCGGTACTACTGGCCGGCGCTGGGGCGGTTCGTGACGGGGGATCCGATCGGGTTGTGGGGCGACGTGCATGGGGTCGGGAACGGCTACATGTATGCAGGGAACAGTCCGGCGTTCCTTGGGGATCCGATGGGTCTTCAGGTGGGCCACCACCTTATCCCGAGGTATCTTTGGGATGACTCTCGTGGTCCTGTCCGGTATTCGTTTGGTCCTGCAGTGAGAGAAGTGTTCGACGCCGCGACTACTGGCGCGCCCCGAGGTGGGATGCCGTCTCACATCCACTCGAACAACGCCGCGCACCGCAGATACAACGACGCGGTTGAGGGCCTCATAGATGCATCAGGAAAGCACCCGTCGAAATGGACAATTGACGATGCCAAGAAATTCGTGGAAGCAGTTCGCAATAGCCGGATAAGAGATATTTCGAGGTTCTTGGCGACGATTGACAACTACTTGGCCGAGTTGGCGACCCGGGGGTTCAAGATATGTAATCGAGGAATCGGAGGCTTGCCTGGAGCTCTTGGTCGAAGAGTCAGATTCTTCATGGGCGAGCTTGGAAAGCCGTTCAAAGTGCTTGCCTTGTTTCTGATCGTGGACCAGTTGCCAGCCGACTATGACGCGTATGGGGCTGGGTGGGCAGCAGCCAACGCGGCATGCCCCATACCGCTTGTCAATCCCGCCGAGATATTTGGGGTCGAGGATCGAAGGCCGATTCCCATCCTATACGACGATGAGTTCATTGGTCCGATTCCGCCGGGGGGCATTCGTGGTTAGATTCGCGCAACGTACCGGACTCTCGATTATTGTAGATCGACCCGGCCATCATGCTCACTCCCTTGGTGGTTCGATCGTTGGCTTGGATTGCGCCAACTGCCAGGCCCCGATCTCGCTGTTGCTGACGTTGGACCTGACGGATCCGCGATTGCAAGCCTTGGCCGAGGTGGCGACGGCACGTTTTCTCCCACTTCTCTATTGCTGGCAATGCCCTATCGGGCAGCACGGGCTTGCGTACCGCGTCGATCCAGTCGTCGAGATCGTTCGATACGCGAAGGGACCTCGAGATCCGACCTTTCCATACGAGAATTACCCGCGGTGCTTTGCTCGGGCCCCGGTCGAACTGGTGCCTGTAAGTCAAGCCGAGGATGCCGATGCGAGAAAACGTCGGTGGTACCCTCCCGTGCAGGTGTGGGGCCACCCGTATCTTGTGAACGGCGACCACAGAGAGTACGCCTGCTATTTGTGCAGATCGCCCATGGAGTTCCTAGCATCGGTTCGGGATCCGAGCACGATGACTCCATGGGCGTTCGCGGGGACGCCCTTTGTACAGATGGTTTTCTTATGGTGCTCGTCGTGTCGTGTCGTGAGGGGATTGTCAGCCTGCGACTGACACGGGGATCTCGACGTGATCAAGCGCGCTTCCAATCACGTGGCGAGCACTCGCACGTCCCGCAGGTTCGTCCCCGTCGGACCCGTGACGATCGCGTCACCCAGCGCTGAGAACAGTCGGAACGCGTCCGACCGCGCGTAGGCCTGCACCGGATCGATCCCCGCGGCGCGCGCGCGCGCGCACGTGTGCCCGTCGGCGACGGCGCCGGCGGCGGGGGAGTTGCCGTCGATGCCGTCGGTGCCGGCGCTGAGGACCGTGATCGGCTCGCCTTCGATCTGCTGCGCGCAGGCGAGCGCGAAGTGCTGGTTGCGGCCGCCGATGCCGTCGCCGGTGACGGGGCAGCTCAGCTCGCCGGCGGTGAGGACGGCGACGGTCTGGTGGGGGTGGCGGGCCTTGAGCGCGCGCAGGCGTGCGAGGAGGGCCGTGGCGGCGGCGAGCACGGGAGTGTCGTCGACGGAGAGGTCGACCTCCGTCACCCAGCCGCGGGCGTGGCATTGGGCGCGCAGGGCGTCGATGGCGGTGCGCGCGTCGAGGATGCAGTGCCACGTGGAGCGGGCGAAGGGTGGAGCGTCGGCCTTCGGGGTCTCGGGTAGCTCCGGGCCGCGGAGCAGGCGGGCGTACGACGGGGGGAGCCGGTCCCAGAGGCTCGCGGCGGCGAGCGCCGCGCGGCAGGCGTCGACGGTCGTGGGATCGGGCATCGTCGGGCCGGATGCCACGGCGTCGGGGTGCGCGGGCGGCACGTCGGAGACGAAGAGCGTGAGCTGCTGCGCGGGGGCGGCCCACGCGGCCATGCGGCCACCCTTCACCGCGGAGGCGTGCTTTCGGATCGCGTTGGTGCGCACGATGTCGAGGCCGCTGCCGACGAGCGCGCGCTGGAAGGCCTGCACGTCGGCGAGCGGGATCGCGGGATCGAGGGGCGCCTCGCAGAGGGCGGAGCCGCCGCCGGAGAGCAGGAACAGGACGAGGTCGTCGGGCGTACGACCGGTGAGGAGGGTGCGGACGTGTGCCGCGGCGTCGAGGCTGCGCGCGTCGGGGATCGGGTGGCCGGCCTCGACGAAGGCGAGGCCCGCGACCGAGGCACTCCCCGGAGGCGCGATCACGATCCCCTCCGCCGGACCCAGCACGTCGAGGGCGGCGCGCGCCATCGCGGGCGCGGCCTTGCCGAGGGCGACGATGCTGAGACGGCCCTTCGGGCGCAGTGGTGCTTCCCGCAGGTGTCGGCGCACTGCGGCGGACGGATCGAGGGCCGGAAGCGTGGCGAGGAAGATCTCGCGCAGCGCGTCCTTCACCGGCGCCGCCGCTCCCAGGCATCGGGGTTCACGAGGCACGGCGGGCGCTCGCCCCGCAGCGCCGCCAGCGCGTTGTCGGCGGCCATCGTGCACATGAGCGTGCGCGTCTCGAGCGTGGCGCTGGCGAGGTGCGGCGCGAGCACCACCTGCGGCAGGTCGCGCAGGCCGGCCGCCAGCTCCGGCTCGCGCTCGAAGACGTCGAGACCGGCGCCGCCGAGATGGCCGCTGCGCAACGCCTCGACGAGCGCGCGCTCGTCGACGATGGGGCCGCGCGCGGTGTTCACGAGGAGCGCGCCCTTGCGCATCTTCGCCAGCGCCGCCGCGTCGATGAGGTGGCGGGTCGCGGGGGTGAGCGGCACGTGCAGGGTGACGAAGTCGGAGGTCGCGAGCACATCGTCGAGCGACGCGTGCTCCGCGCCGGGGATCGCGTTCGACGGGGAGCGGCTGGCGTACCGCACGCGCATGCCGAAACCCAGCGCGCGCCGCGCCACCGCCTGGCCGATGCGCCCCATGCCGACGATGCCGAGGGTCTTGCCGTGCACGTCGACTCCGCACAGGAGGTCGATCTCCCAGCGCCGCCAGCGATCGGCGCGCACGAAGGCATCGGCCTCCACGACACGGCGCGCGGTGGCCAGCAAGAGCGCGAAGGTGAAGTCCGCCGTCGACTCCGTGAGCACGCCCGGCGTGTTGGTCACGAGGATCCCGAGCCGTGTCGCTGCCGCGACGTCGATGTTGTCGTAGCCGACGGCGACGTTGGCGACGACGCGCAGGCGCGGCGCGGCGTCGAGCAACGCGGCGGGAATCGGATCGGTGAGCTGGCACACGAGCGCGTCGGCGTCGCGGATGCGCAAGGCCAGCGCCTTGGGGCTGAGCCCTTCCTTCTCCGTGCCGGCGTCGACGTCCGCCGTCGCCCGCAGCCGGTCGAGGGCCGCTTTGTACACCGGCCGCGTGACGAACACGCGCGGCCTCACGCTCGCCACTCCGCCGCGAAGCGCGTGAGCCGCGCGGCTGCGGTCCCCGTGTCGGCGAGCGCCCCGCATGCCGCCGCCGCCGCCGCGACGCGCAGGTAGTGGGCGCGCGAGCGGGCCTTCTCCTCGTGGTTCACCAGCGTGAAGTCGTCCTGCAGGCCGTTCAACCACGCGGTGAACGCGAGCCCGCCCTTGTAGTGCTGCGTCGGCGCCTCGAAGACGACCTGCCCGTACGGCTCGCACGGCCGCAGCACGGCGTCGAAGCCGGCCGCGTCGCCCTGCGCCAGCAGTCGCAGCGCGAGCCCCGCCGGCACCGCGACCCCATCGAGCACGCCGAGCAGGGCATGGCTGAACGGTCCGAGCGCGACGTCGTGCGGTCCGATTTGCGTGCGGCGCGTAGCAGGCCCCTCGCCCGCGATCAGATCGGCGAAGTGGAAGTCGTCGCCGGTGAGCACGATCTGGTCGCGCGCGAGCAACGCGCGACGCACCCCCTTCTCGTGTTCCGCGTCGAGGAGCGAGAGCTTGCAGCCGCGCACCTTGCCGGGATCGAGCGCCATCACGCGGTCGAAGCTGTCGCCCGGGAAGTAGCCCGCGAGCGCCGGCAGGAACATCGGCCCGAGCCAGTGCACGAAGAGCGGGCCCTTGCACTGCGCGACGATCGCGCCGTACACGTCGACGTAGGTCTGCGCCGGCGCCTTCTGCAGGCTGAGCCACGGCATCGGCAGCAGGATCGCCATCCCTCCGGCGCGTTGGATCGCGTGCACCTGGTGCACGACCCCGTCGGCGAGATCCGTCGTCCCGCGCACTTGCGCGAGGTGGTCGGTGCCCGCGCCGGCCATGAACCCGTGCGGCAGCCGCAGCGCGCCGCAGCCCTGGATCAGCCGTTCGGCGTTGGACCAGCCGAGGAAGAACCGCTGCGCCGTGTCCATCGCCTCCGCGATCCCGAAGCCCTGCGCGTCGAGGTGCCGCCGCAGCGCGAAGGTCCCGTCCCAGTCGATATGCGCGCCGATCTCCGCCGCGCTGCCGGGGCGCGCGAGCGAGTGCCCGACCTGCGCGTAGGTCGCGCGCATCACCACGTGCGCGGCCGCGAACGCGAGGCGCGCCGGCGGCAGCTCGGTGCCCGTCACTCTCGCGCGCGCGGCGGCGAGGACGTCGTCATCGAGGTGGAGCGTCGTGCCGTCGGGGCCGGGAGCGGAGGCGCGCATCGCAGGATCAGAGCGACTCGCGGCGCACGGGGCCACCCTCCGGCGCGCGCGCGTCGAACTCGATCCTCGACGCGTAGCCGTAGCCCTCGCAGGTGAGCGACGCGACATCGAGCCCGCCGCCCTCGATGCGGAGCGCGTAGCCGTCGCCGTGCCGGCGGTACAGGTCTTCGTGCGCCGCGAAGGCCGCGTCCGCCTCCGCCCGCGGCAGGTGCGCCAGCCCCGCGAAGTAGTGGTGGCCGTTGCGCTCCGCGTGCGGCAAGCCGAGCGCCTGGATGGTGGCGAGATCCTGCTGCAGCGCGACCACCGGCAGGTTGGTGAGGTCCTCCGCCGACTGGAACGCCGGCGTGCCCACGGCGCGCAGGCGCGCGCAGCGGGCGTGGTTGAGCACCGCGCGCAGGACGCCCTTGCAGTTCTTCACCGACACGCCGCGGTAGCCGAGCGCGAGCGCGGCCGGGAAGGCCCCGCCGTCGACGTCGGCCTCGTCGATGAGCAGCGGCGTGAGCGCCGCCACGCGCGCGACCGCGGGCGCGGTCTCCGCCGCGAACGTCAGGTGCCGCGGCAGCGGTTGCTCGACGTACAGCAGGCGCGCGCCGAGTTGGGGATCGGCGTGCAAGTCCCGCAACAGGCCTTCGAGCTGGTCGAGGTCGTGGTACTGCTCGTTCGCATCCACGCTGAAGCGCCAGTCCTTCGCCGCGGTCGCATCGAGCACCGCGCCGATGGCGCGCAGCCGCGCGAGGTCGGCGGCGCGCCCGGCGCCGATCTTGAGCTTGAACAGGCGCAGCCCGTACGCGCGCACGTCTTCTTCGAGCGCCTGCGGCAGGCCGTCGGCGCAGCGTTGCTCGGCGGCGATGTCGCCGGCGCGGAGGGGATCCTGCATGCCGACGGTGTGGCGGACCTCGACGCGCCGCAGCGGCGTGGCCGGCAGCGTCGTTGCCACGTCGACGCCAGCCAACGCCGGGTCGGCCGCCGTGGGCTCGATCCCGAACAGGCCCGTGCGCAGACCAGCGAAGAAACTCACCCCCGCCGCGCGGCACGTCGCGTCGAGCACCGCGCGCTCGAGCAGCGCCACGCCGAACCCGCTGCGCAGGCGCAGCGGCGCCAACGGCGGCGTGCCCGCGTCGACCACGGCGCGCATCTCCTGCACGAGTCCGAACACGCTCGCTGCCCCGGCCGCGCACGCGGCCTCGCCCGCGCGCCGCGCCGCCGCGATGAGGTCGCGCTGGTTGTCGGCGATGGTCTTGTCGGGGTCCTTGTCGAACCACCGCGGCACCAGCAGATCGGCGGCGAGGCCTTCGCGCACGCCCGCCGCCGTCTCCACCGCCACCCGCGCGTGCAGCAGCGGCGCGCGGGTCATCGTCACGTTGCCGAAGCGGAACGGCAGGCGGTTCTTGCACTCGCTGGCGCGCAGTTCGACCTCGACGACGCGCACACGCATGGGCATGGCGCGAGCGTAGAGGTCGCGTTGGTCAAAACCAACGCACCTGCAGCACGCGCGAGATGTCGCCGGACACGAGACCATTCGTGGTGCGCACGGCCTGGTAGTAGAGCGTCGCGCCGACCAGCGCCGGGTCATCGACGAAGCTGCCGGAGAAGACCACCGGCGCGCCCGTGCCGATCGCGACGTGCAGGATCGTCTGGCTGTTGTCGAGTTCGATGCCGCCCACGAACCCCGGCAGCGTGACCGGGAACGCGGCCAGCCCGTACGCTCCGCCCAGGATGCACAGCTCGTTCACCGCGCACGGGATGCTGATGCTGATGGTGCCCTGCCCTGCGGCGCGCGTGCAGCTTGCACTCAGCTCGCGGTCGAGTTCGGCGACGTAGATCGCGCGTGACGTGCCGGTGATCTCCTGCCACGCGACGCGGGTCGCGGCGCGGTCGATCGAGACCCAGTACACGCCGGTCCCGGCCGGCGCGCGGTTGAGCCACACGAACCCGCCCTGCGTGGGCGTGGTGAGGGCGACGATGCTCGGGCCGAACCCGTACGGCGGCGGCGAGACCTCCGCCGCGGAGACGAGGAGCCACCGCTTGCTCACGGGCGGCACGGCGAGGTGGCCGGGATGGGCAACCGCGCCCGCCGCGCTGATGAAGGCGTTGTTCGAGATCAGCGTGCCGTTGCCGAACCGCCACCGCGCCAGCGCGTAGCTCTGCACCAGGAAGTTGGTCTGCGTCGAGGACTCGTAGATCGTGTCGTTGTCGTCGAGGAAGCCGCCGTGGATGCCCCGGCGCTCCGGCGCCGTGCCCGCGACCGACGCGGCCCACGCCGACGCGGTGAGCGGTGCCTGCCAGAGCGACTGCGCGCCCGTGCTCGTCGTCGACGCGTAGAGCGCCATGTTGCCCGCCGGGCTCACGTCCACTGGCCAGAGCTGCTCCGTGCGCGTGAGCATGGTGACCGCGGGCCCCGATGTCGTGAGGATGTCGGCGTAGAACACGCTGTACTGCCACGGCACCACACCGGTGTTCAGCCACACGCCGAGCAGCTTGTTGCCGAGCGCTTGCTCCGGGAGATAGATGTCAGACGCGTAGAGCACGCTCACGATGCCGATGCCCCCTGCGTAGCCGGGGTCGGTGCGCACCACGGAGCACGAGCCGAAGGAGCGGGTCACGTACAGCAGTTCGCTGGTCGTCGTGTTGCTGCGCTGCTGCCAGGTGAACTGGTGCTGGAAGTAGGGCGCGCTCGTCGTGCTTAGCGTCGCGATGTCGCGCAGGCCGGTCCCGTCGACGCGTCGCACGCGCAGCGTGGACGTGCCGTAGGTCAGCGACGACACGTAGGCGACCCATTGCCCGTCGGGGCTGAGCTTGGGCTTCGAGACCTCCGTCTCGGTGGTGGGGGTGAGCCGGAACGGGGTGCGGCTGGTCTGGCCGGCGGCCCGGTCGGGCGCGCAGGCGAGGGTGAGGAAGGCGCAGAGAAGGAAGCGTGGGGTACTCATGGTCGGGGTCTGTTCAGGGGAAGGTGATGCGGCCACGGTGCGATGAAGGAAGCCACGCCGGGCGCGGCCGCGGGCGCGACCGGCGTGCCCGCCGGTGCTCACGGCACGATGCGGAGCGGGACGGCGTTGGTCGTCGTGGTGGCGATGCCGGGGAGCATCACGAGCGCGGCGTGCCAGGCCTTCAGCCCCGCCAGCCCCGCGAGCAGGCCGGAGGGCACGACGAGGCTCGGGCTGCCGGTGCCGCTTGCATCGAGAGTCCCGGCGGTGGCGACGAAGATGCCGGTGTTGGCGGTGCCGAGCATCGTGCCGAAGTACCAGTCGACGATGAGCGGCAGGCGACGATCGCCCACGACCTGGCCGGGGATGGTGCCAGTGAGCGAGCCGAGCAGGAGGTACGAGTGCCCTGCGAACGCGGAGCCCACGCCGATGGTGAGGTCGTGCCGCCCGCCCGCGGTCGCCGACAGGGTGGCTGTCGTCGCGGTCAGCGTGCGGTTCGCCGGCGAGTAGACGCGGACCGCACCCGACGCTGTGAGGCCGAAGGTCGGCGCGCCCACGGCGATGTCCTCGAGCCCGTCGTCGTCGATGTCGCCGAAGTTGGCGACCGACGTACCGAAGCCCGTGCCAGGGCCGACGACCTCCGTGCGCACCTCGAGCACGCCGCCGGTGCGGCCGGAGATGATCTCGATGCGGCCGGTCGTGCCCGGCGACGCCCCGAAGGGAGCGAGCCCCGGCGCGCCGACGACGAAGTCGTTCGCCGCGTCCATGTCGTGGTCGCCGGCGTTGGCGACGGAGCGCCCGTAGTAGGTGTCGCCCACGACGCCGTCGAGCACGGCCAGCGAAGTGAGGGTCTGCGCGGTGCGGTCGATCGCGAGGATGTGCGCCCGGCCGCGGCTCGACTGGAAGGTCGGCGCGCCGAAGATCAGCTCCGCCACGCCATCGCCGCCGATGTCGACCGCCGCCGCCGACTCGAACACCTCGCCCGCCTGCGTGAACGAGGCGAGCGTCGTGTTGGTGGCGACGGAGTAGACGAACACGTCGGTGCCGCCGGCGCGGGCGAAGGAGACCACGAGGTCGCGCTTGGTGTCGCCGTCGATGTCTTGGATCGCGGTGACCGTCACCGCCCCCGACGCGTTGGCCGGGGCCGCGTAGCTGCGATACAGCGAGCCGTTGTTGCTGGCGTAGACGCGCACCGACGGCCCGTTGCCCTCGAACGCGACGGCGAAGTAGTCGAAGGCGTTTGCGTCGAGACGACCGAGGTTGGCGAGGTCACTGCCGAAGGTCGTGTTGGCCGGCACCGCGGTGGGTGCGAGGCGATAGAGCAGGCCGAGGTCCCGCCCGGAGTGGACGCCCACGGTGTTCTGGACCGTGCCGCCGAGGCCGGGCAGGCCGATGAGGACGTCGGGGTAGGCGTCGCCGTTGATCGAGGCGATGACCGCGACGTGCGGGGTCGTGTTCCAGCCGGTGCCGCCGGCGGCGAACTCCGCGATCGGCAGGCCGGTCGCGCCCGACACGATCTGCACCGTGCTCGCGCTCACGTAGGCGGCGTCGTTGCGGCCGTCGAGGTCGAGATCGCCCACGGGCGCGATCCGCTGCCCGATGCCGTGGGCGAGGCCGTTGGTGTCACCGCGGTGGTAGACGAGGCGCCGGCTCTCGAGGGGCAGTTGGACGTTGACGTTCCACGTGCGCGTCGCGCGCACGGCGTTGCCGGGGTCCATGCGCACGAACTCGGTGTTCGGGTTGCCGGCGACCCGCAGCGTGCGATCGAACAGGCGTGCCTCGACGGTGTGCGCGCCGAGCCCGAGGAGCTGGCCGAAGACGCGCAGCGACGTGGTCGCCGGCGTGCCGGTCGTGTAGAGGCTGCCGTCGACCCACCACTCGTAGCGGCCGCCGGTCGGCGTGCTGTCGGTGTACGACAGGTCGACGAAGTCGATGTCGGTGATGTCGATGGTCGTCGCCGGTGGCGCGATGTTGGTCATCGCGGTGATGCCGCCGACGCTGTAGGTCCGCCGCACGACTTCCTCCGCGCACACCGGGCAGAGGAAGTTGTCGAGGAAGTTCATCAGGCACGACGGGTTGGGGTGCCAGACGCCACCCTGGAAGCCGGCGCCGCCGAGGAACGAGAAGTTGGGCGTGAGGCGGTCAGCCCAGTAGCCCCACTTGAGCGGTGGGTTGCCGAAGGCGACCGGCCCGCGGTTGGTGACGTTGGCCTCCGGATGCTCCGGGTTGGACGGCGAGTCGAAGCCACCGCCGATGGTCGGGTACTCGTCGTGCAGGTTGGCGTAGGCGTGGCCAAGCTCGTGCTCCATGAGCTGCGGGAACTTGAAGCGCGCGTCCTGCCCGACGAGCGCCACGCGGTTGGTGGTGCCCAGCCCGTACTGGTTGAAGCCGGCGATGCCGCCGTAGCGGTTCTGGGCGTTGGCCAGGATCAGCACCGCGCCGGTCTCGACGTCGGGCGCCTGGATCGCGTCGGCGAGCGCAGCGTTCAGGCCGCCGGGCGCCAGCGGCAGCATCCCCACGGGGTTGCTGAGCACGGCGCCGTACGCGGACAGCGGCGCGCCGACGGCGTTCAGCGTCACCGGCGCGTTCGAGGCGCGGAAGACCGTGTGCACGTTGAAGTAGCCCTGGTACGTGCGGTACGGCTCGATGGTGGCGAACAGGTGGTTGGTGAGGTCCGCCGCGTCGGTGTTGAACACCGACTGCTGGTTGGCGAGGTAGCCATCGCCGAGGATGACGAGGTCGAAGCGGTTGGCCGTCGGGCCGCCGGTGCGGATGGTCTGCACCACGACCCCGCCCGCGGGCGCGACGGGGCGCAGCTCGTGGCCGGGCAGGGTCACCGCGTAGCGACGCGCGCCGTCGACGGTGCGCACGAACTCGACCTGGGCGACCGCGTCGCCGAAGTCGGGCACGCGGGCGGGGACCAACCAACGGTCGGCGTTGGGGTCGACCACGCCAGGCGTGAGCCGGCACACGCCGTGGTTGGTGGGCACGGCGACGTCGACGGTCGCGAGCGCCCGCCCCTGGGCGTCGCGCAGCGTGATCGAGAGCCGGGATGCGCCGTGGACGTTGCGGCGTGAGAACGCCTCGGCCTTCGCCGACGCGCTCAGCACGCGTGCGCCATCGGCGCGGTCTTCCACGAGCAGGAGCAGCGACCGACCCGGTTCGGCGCTCGCCATCGGTGGCGACGGCGCTTGCGCGACGGGAGCGATGTGCAGGCAGAGCAGCGCGGCGACCAGGGCGTGGCGACGACGTCGAGGACGCGCGCGTGTGGATGAGGCGGAGAGGGGTACGCGTTCGTGGGGTTGCATCGCGGCGTGAGCCGCAGCGCGCGTCCCAGAAGCTCCGTCTTTCTCGCGAGCCTGCGCTCAGCGATCGGTGAACGGGCGCAGGTCGAGGTCGTACGGCGCCGGTGGCGACACGCGCGATGCGCCGTTCTCCGGCCGCAGCGAGAGCAGGCTCTCCTCGAGCCGTTGCGCGAGACCCGGATCGCCGCCGGCAACGTCGTCGCCGGGGATCAGCGGGTCGAAGGCGTCGCCCTGGTCGGCGGCGGGGGCCTGGTGTCGTCGTCGCTTGCGCACGGGATCTCCGTGCGCATCCCTTCGACGCCGCAAGCGACCCGGCTTGATCCCCGCATCCCGAATCGAGCGCGGCCCGCTGGCACCGGCGGTTGGGCACCGGCAGTCGGGCACCGGCAGTGCGCAGGCCTGCTACTTCGTGCGCTTGATGATGTGGAAGCCGAACTCGGTCTCGACGACGCCGGAGATCTGGCCGACCTCGAGCTTCCACGCCGCGTCCGAGAACGCCTTGGTCATCGTCTCGCGCTTGAACGTGCCGAGGTCGCCGCCCTTGCCCTTGCCGGACGGATCGTCGGTGTTCTCGTCGGCGAGCGCCGCGAAGCCATCCGGGTTGAGGTTGGCCTTGGCGAGGATCTGCTCCGCCAGGGTGCGCGCCTCGTCCTTGGTCCGCGCCGGCGCACCGCTCGCCTGCGAGCCGGTGAAGCCGATGAGGATGTGCGACGCGCCGATCTCCTCGGGGCCGGACGGGATGTCCTCGATCAGGTCGTTGAAGGGCTTGGCGAGGTTCTCGGCCTTCCACGACCCGACCTGGTAGACCCAGCTCTGGTGCCGCTTGTTGAACGCTTCGACGGCGTCCTGGGCCTTGAGGTTGGCCTCCTTCTGCTTGAGCACCTCGTCCTTGTCGTCGGGACCGACCGTGATCTTGGCCGGGCCCACGTAGTCGGCGCGGCCGCGCACCCAGTACTTGTCGTCCTTCTTGGCGACATCGAAGGTGAACTTCGCGCCGTCGCGCCGGGTGACGATGTGCGTGTTCTTGAAGTCCAGGTCCTGCATCGACGACGCCGACGCCATCTCCTCGAGCGAGAAATACGATGTCGCGGTGAACACGCTCTCGTGCGAGCTGGCCTTGGGGCGCTTGCCCTCCGGTACGCCGAGCAGCTTGATCTCGCCGTCCTTGGGGAAGTCGATCGTGTAGGCGGTCCCGTCGGCGGGCTTGACCTCGACCTTGGCGATGTTGGCGCGGTCGTTGTTGACGATCTCCTTCTCCACGTAGTCGAGGGACTTCTCGCGCACCGACGCATAGCCGTCGGCGCGGTACACCTGGTCCTCGTTGGCGAGGCGCACGTAGAAACCGCCGCCCTCGACCGACTTGCCGACCACGATGCCGACGAGGTCTTTGCCTTCGCGGTCGAGGAACCGGACGACCTTGGCGTCCTCGGAGTCGGCGGCGACGCCGAGGTCCTTGTGCGCCGACTTGCTGGCGGTGACCTCGGCGGCGAGCTGGATCTTCACCATGTCGCGCAGGAGCGTGTTCACCTCCTTGGTGGACGCCGGGTAGCTCAGCTTGCTGCTGACCACGAAGTCCTTGCCGACGCGGTCGAGCTTGACCTCCTCGGCCTTCGACTTGATGACGATCCCGGACACCTGCGCCGGGTCGAGGTTGCGCACGAGGTAACGGCCCTTGGCGAACTCGAAGTTCACGGTGGGCTTGTCGAACGCGACCCAGACGGACAGCACCACCATCACGCCGGCGGTGATGCCCAGCTTGTGGAACGTGGACGGATTCACGATGCACCTCCCAGGACGGTGACCTTGCGGATGTTGTGACGGCGGACGGCGAGCACGATGCCCACGAGCAGCACGAGCCCCGGCACGTAGATGCGGGTGAGGTTCTTCCACCACGACCCGGTGGCCTTGACGGCCTCGAGCTTTTCCTCCTGCAGGTTGCGCACCTCGCGCCGTTTGCTGCGGATCTCGGCCTCGAGCTTGCGCTGCTTGTCGATGGCCTCCGCCTGCAGCAGGCCGACGTTGGCCTCCGTGGCCTGGCTGTTCATCGTCTGCAGCTCCGTCTCGAACTTCTGGATGTCGGCGTTGATGCGCGCGACCTGATCGCGGGTGCGCAGGTCGGCCTGCTCCTCGATCTCGGTCACCACGGTGAACGGGCGACGGAACGTGCCGCGCGAGCGGATGTCCATCAGCTCCGTGGAGCCCGCGAGCTGCTCCAGGCAGTTGAAGACGAAGTCCGAGTTGGAGTTGGCGGGCGACAGCCCGAAGAACGAGCGCTGGTAGGCGCCCTGGTCGGTGAGGAAGTCGACGTCGGCGACGACGAAGAGCGTGCCGGGTTGCGCCGCTTCCTTGACGTGGTCGGTGGGTTCGTCCTTCTTCTCGCCGTCCTTGGGCGGGTCCTCTGGCTTCTTCTCGCCGTTCTCGCCCTCCGCCTTGGGCTTGGCCTCGAACGCGCTCTTGAACTTGCCGGTGACGCGCGCCGCCACCGCGAGGCGCTGCACGCCCTTCTCGAACTTCGAGGACAGCCCCTGGAAGTTGGGGCCCATGGGACCTGAGAGGTCCCAGGTCTGGGCCGCCCACTCGTTGCCTTCCTGGGTGGTCTGGATGAGCGGCACCATGTCGGTGCCGGCGGCGTCGACCTTGCGGATGATGCCGGCGAACATGGTCCGCACGGTCTTCAGCCCGCTGGTCGTCGCCTCGTTGGGGTTGAACGCGGCGCTCTGGAAGTCGGTGAGCGGCACGACGCGGATGGTGTCGGGCCCACCCATCGCCATGCGCGGGGCGTAGCTGAGGTCGCCGATGAACTTGCCGTCGGCCACCGACACGCCCCAGGCGTTGAGCAGCTTCTCCAGCGAGCTCGACTGCTTCTGCGGCGGCTGGCCGCCGAACATGTTGTTCTGCGGCGGCGGGCGATCGCCGAGGAAGCAGTGCGGGTCGACGCAGAACATCGCCTTGCCGCCCTTCACCACGAACTGGTCGATGGCGTAGAGGGTCTTCTCCGGCAGGTCCTTGGGATGGACCACGAGCAGGAAGTCGACCTCGGCGGGGATCGCATCGACGTCGGCGGCGACATCGGTGATGTCGTACTGCTTGCGCAGTTGCTCGCAGATCGCCCAAGGCTGCTCCGACTGGCGGCCCTGCATCGCCATCATCTGGCGCATGTAGTCGGACATCCCGCCGCCGGTGATCGACAGCGACGACAGCACGCCGAGCTTGGTCTTCTTGGTGCGCCCGGTGAGGTCGATGGCCTCGCTGATCTTGTATTCGAGCAGCTCCTGCTCCTGCGGATGCAGGAAGGGCACCGTCTGTCGGCCGCCGGTCTCGCTCAGCACGGCGAGCCCGAAGTAGAAGCCCTCGCGCTCCGAGATGCCGTAGCGCTGCATCTGCAGGCGGTCGGCTTCCTCCTCCGCGTCCGAGAACGGGCGCGGATCCAGCTCGACGAGCTTCAGCTTGCCGCCGGCCTGGCGTTCGTACGCGCGCAGCAGGTCGCGCACGTAGTAGTAGTGGTTGTTGAACTCGATCAGGAAGTCGTGACCGCTGCGGGTCGCCGCCTCGTGGGCGTAGAACAGCTTGACGGTCAGCGGCTGGTCGAGCCGGGCGAGGATCGACCTGGTGCCGGACGTGAGCGAGTAGAGGTTGCTCTCCGTCACGTCGGCCCAGCCGAGCCCGCGGGTCTTCTTGTCGACGATGAAGATCGCGCAGAACGCGATGACCAGGATGAACAGCGTCCCGAGGGTCGCGCGCATGTTGTTGGACACGGGATGGGTCTCCTTCAGCGGCCCTTGCGCTCGTCGAGCATCACGCAGCTTCCGATCAGGAAGGCCACGGTGATCGTGAGCATGAAGAACAGGTTGCGGAACTCGATCAGCCCGCGCTGCAGCACGTCGTAGTGCGTCAGGAAGCTGAGCGAGCCGAAGAAATCGCCGAGCCAGCCGAACCCGGCCGCATCGAAGGCGGCGAGCGACGACGGCGAACCGGCGTAGACGAAGCCGGCGCAGACGACCGCGCCGAGCACGAAGGCGATCACCTGGTTCTTGGTGAGCACCGAGAAGAACGTGCCGATGGCGAGATAGGCCGCCGCCAGGAGCGCGGCGCCGAAGTAGCCGGTGAGCACCGGCCCGTTGTCGGGGTCGCCAAGCCACGCGACCGCGAGCACCATGCTGGTGCTCAGCAGGAGTGCGATGAGGAAGAACGACCAGCCGGCCGCGAACTTGCCGACCACCGCCTGCCGCGTCGTGATCGGCAGGGTGAACAGCAGCTCGATCGTGCCGGAGCGGCGTTCTTCGGCCCAGCTCCGCATCGCGATGGCCGGCGCCATGAGCGCGAACAGCCAGGGCAGCCCGCCGAAGAACACGCGCAGGTTGGCGTCGCGCATCTCGAAGAGCTGGTTCGACCACGCGAGGTGCGCGGACAGCGCGAGGAACACGACCAGGAACACGTACGCCACCGGCGTGCCGAAGTAGCCCTTCAGCTCGCGGCGGAAGACAGCCATGGCGGGGCTCATGCGACCTCCTGCGTGCGCGTGATCTTGCGGAAGTAGACGTCGAGCTTGCCGTCGCCGCGCTTCTTCAGGTCGTCGGGCTTGCCGTCGGCGAGCATCTTGCCGCGGGCGATGATCATGGCCCGCGTGCACACCGCCTCGACCTCCTCCAGGATGTGCGTCGAGATCACGATGCACTTGTCCTTGCCCATCGTGCGGATCAGCTCGCGCACGTCGTGCTTCTGGTTGGGGTCGAGTCCGTCGGTGGGCTCGTCGAGGATGAGGATGTCGGGGTCGTGCAGGAACGCCTGCGCCAGCCCCACGCGGCGCTTGAAGCCCTTCGAGAGCGTCTCGATCACCTGGTGATACACGCTCCTGATGTTGCACAGCTCGACGACGCGCTCGACCGCCGCCTTCGCCTGCGCGCCGGTGATGCCGCGCACGTCGCACACGAAGTCGAGGAAGCCGCCGGCAGTCATCTCGTCGTAGAGCGGCGCGTTCTCCGGCACGTAGCCGACGCGCCGGCGGACGCCGACGGGGTCCTTCAGGATGTCGCAGCCGTCGAGGACCGCGGTGCCGCCGTCGGGGCGGAGGAAACACGTGAGCATCTTCATGGTCGTCGACTTCCCGGCGCCGTTGGGGCCGAGGAAGCCGAGGACTTCGCCGCGGCCGAGTTCGAACGAGATGTCGTCGACGGCCACGATCGAGCCGAAGCGCTTGCTGAGGTGGTCGACCTTGATCATGGGTACGAAGCTGTCATTGCGGGGGGCGAGAATGATGCGGAGCGCGACGCCTCGGAGCGAGCCAGAAACTGCCCGCGAGGGGCAGGTGGGGGAGGTGGTCGCGGCGGGGAGGGAACCCGCCTCCGGAACGGGTCCGCAACTCGAACGCACGGGGAGAACTCCCAGGTCGCCGGCACCTTCTTGAATTCGTCGTCCCTACGCTGGCCGGCATGTGCACGGAGCCGCGCGAGCGCTTCGCCTGGCGCGAGACGCCGGCCATGCTGCGTCGCCTGGAGGCAGTCGCGCAGGGCGCGCGGCTCCTGCCGGCGCCGCGGGGCTTCACGCTCACCAACGCGGCTGGCCGCGCCTGCGCCCGCGTGCAACTGCCGACGATCCTGGCCGCCGCCGACGGCGAGTCCGTTGATGCCGTAATCGTCCGTGCAGAGGCGGTGCCCGCGCGCGAGCTGGTGCTCCTCGTGCGCGCGGGGTCGGCGTCGCTGGGGCTGTGGGTGGAAGGCGAGCTGCACGCGCACAAGGTGTTCAAGCGCTACGTGGTGCGCGGCAACGGTCGGGCGCAACCCGCCTATCTCAAGACCAAGGGCAAGTCGCGCTACGGCTCGCGCCTGCGCCTGCAGAACGCGGAGCGGCTGCTGGACGAGGTGGCGGAGCGGGTGGGCGAGTGGCAGGCCGACCCCGGCATCGACGCTGCGTTCGTGTCGTGTCCGGTGCGCATCTGGACGGAGCTGCGCGACCGCGTGGACCTGACGCCGATCCGCATCCCCTTCCACGTACACGAGCCCGACCACGCCGAGCTCGTGCGCGTGCGCTGGGAACTCGAGCGCGGCGTGGTGGAGTGGATCGAGGCGGGGCACTGACGTGGCGCGTGGCCGCGACGCCCCGCGGCAGCTACGCTTGGTGCGTTGTCTCTCCCGATCCCGGATCCGCCCGACCCCCTCACGCCCGCGGCCAAGCTGCGGCTCTCCCTGGAGATGTTCGAGTACGGCCGGGCGATGATGCGTGAGAACCTGAAGCGAGCGCATCCTGGCGCGACGGCGGAGGCGATCGAGGATCTCCTGTGCGCCTGGCTGCGCGAACGACCCGGTGCGGAGTGGGGCGATGGTGTCGGAAGGCCGGGCACCTGGCCGAGAGTGCGCCGTGGATGAACTCATCCGGCGCGTGCTCGCCGATCTGGCGGCGCTCGGCAGGCGATGTGCGATGGTCGGTGGTCATGCCGTCTCGGCTCGGACGGAGCCTCGCTTCACGCGCGACTTGGACTTCGCCGTGGCAGTGCGTGACGACCGCGAGGCCGAGAGTCTGGTTGGAGCGCTCGTGGCCCGCGGCTACCGGGCCGTCGCCATCGTCGAGCAGGAAGCGACCGGTCGTTTGGCGACGGTAAGGCTCGAACACGGCTCTGGCCGCGGGGTCATGGTCGACTTGCTCTTCGCAACCGCGGGGATCGAGCCGGAGGTCGTGGCGGACGCGAGCCCGCTGACCATCGTCCCCGGCGTCGACGTTCCGGTTGCGTCGGTCGGCCATCTTCTGGCACTGAAGATCTTGGCGCTGGACGACCAGACGCGGCCTCAGGATCGCGCCGACGTCGTCGCGCTGCTCCGTGTCGCTTCCGCCGCCGACTTGAGTGTCGCCGACGCCGCGCTCGCCACCATCCGCCAACGCGGCTGCGACCGGGGTCGCGATCTGCCTGCGCTCTTCTCGCAGGTTCGCGGCCTTCGGTCACCGCGGCCGGGCGGACGCGGGTAGCGCAGGGTCGCGGGTCAGCGCAGTGACGCGATGAGCGCCCGGAACTCCGGGTCGTCGCGGAGCGGAGCCAGCAGCGGCGCGGTCTCGAGCACATCTGCGTTGGCGTAGCCCGCCTCCACCAGCCGGCGCAGGGCGGCGATGGCGGCCGCGACGTCGGCGCGCCTTCGCTCGGCGTCGCCCTGGCTCGCGCTGCGCGCGGCGAGCGCACACGCCTCGACGAAGTGGAAGCGGGCCGGCATGCGCGGGCGCGTGGCGCGGGCGCGCTGCAGCAGGGTCAGCGTCTCGTCGGCGTGTCCGGCATCGAGCGTCGCCGAGGCGTGCGCCACGAGGCCGCGCGCCGACACGAGCGCCTCCACGTCGCTGCGGCCGCGCGCCGCACGTTCCGCTTCGTCGCCGATCCCGTAGCGGACCATGCTGGCCACGGGCAGCTCGAACGGCACGCGCGTCGCCGCCCACGCGTCGGGGTCGACCGGCAGCAGGCGGATGTCGCCAGGCCGGCGCGGTACGGTGAGGTGCGACCCATCGGGGGCGAAGTACACGTCGCCCGCCCGCAAGGGGTCGCTCCATCGCGCCAGCAGTTCGCCGGTGGTCGTCGCGAAGAGCCGCATCTCCCGATCGGCGATCACGGCGAACCGCGCGCCGTCGGGCGCGAACACGAGGAACGCGTAGTCGGCCGTGGGCACCCGGCAGACGTGGCGCGGTGCGAGCGTCGCCGCGTCGTGCACGCGCGCGGTGCCGTCGTTGGCCACGGTCACCAGCGTGCGGCCGTCCGGTGCGAACACCGCGTCGAAGGCGAACGCATGGTGCTCGATGAGTCCGACGCGCGCGCGTGTCGCCACGTCCCACACCGTGAAGGTCTGCGCTTCGCCGTCCACGCGCACGAGCCGCGTGCCGTCGGGTGACAGGTTCGCAGGCAGCGCCCACGTCACCGGCAGCCGGCCGATCTCGAGGCCGCGCGCGAGGTCGTACAGGACCAGTTCCTTCGCCTGCCGCACCACCATGCTGCGCCCGTCGCGGGCGAACCGCGCGTGCTGGGCGAGGATCTTCGGCTGCACGAACACCGTGCGTCGGGTCGCCACCTCCCACACCGTCATCCCCTGCGGCGCGCCCGCGCACACCGCGAGGAGCTGACCGTCTTCGCTGAACCGCGCGTCGAGGAAGTCGACTCCGGGCGGCACGAGTTCGAGGATGGCGCGGCCACTCGACGTGTCGAACAGGGCGACCGGCGTCGGTCGGCGATCCGCGAACTCGAGGCGCGCGACCGCGTGCCTGCCGTCGGGTGCGACCGCGCGCGTCTCGAAGCGGCGGGCGTCCGGCGGCGGCAGGGTGAGCGCGCGCCGCTCCGGGAACGCGGACACCGCCCACACGTGCAGGTCGCCGCTCTGGCTGCCGGTGAGGATGCGCCCGCCGTCGGTCAGGAAGGTGGGGCTGTTGATCGCATACGGATCGCGACGCAGGTGGCCCACCGCCTCGCCGCTGCCGGTGATCCACAGCGTGCCCTCGTCGCCGTTGACCCCGAGCACGAGGCGACCGTCGGGGCTGAACGTGCCCGCCGCGCGCACGCCGATCGGGCCTGCCAGCACCGAGACCACCGCGCCCGTGTCCGCGACGACGACCTCGGCGCTCGGCTCGCCGCTGGTCCGATGTCGGCGCAGGCGGTAGACGAGCCGACCGTCGGGGGCGAAGCGCACCGGCCCACAGAAGTGGTCGGTCTCCGTGTGGTCGTGCACGCGGGTTCCCGAGTCGGCGTCCCACACCGCGGCGTAGCCCGCGCGGTCGCGCGTGAGCACGCGGCTGCCGTCGGCGCTCAGCTCGACCGACGCCCGGTACCACTCCTCCACGTTGTAGAACTTCGGCGGGGACTGCTGCGAGAGCGCGATGCGCCGCGGGGCCCTCGCCTCCGGCGCGTCGACGTCGAGGACGTGCACGACCATGTCGTCTTCGATCACCGCGACGCGCTTGCCATCGCCGCTGAGGCTCAGCGACAAGGGCGACGATGTGCAGGTGAAGAGCACTTGTCCGCTGGCGTCGCCGCGCAGGTCGAAGCGACGCAGCGCGCGGTCGTCGCACAGCGTGTACAGCTCGTGGCCCGACGGCGAGAGACCGGCGTCGCGCACGGGGGCTCCGTGCTGGAGCAGGCGCGCCTCTTCGCCGCTGGCGACGTGCCACAGGCGCGCCGTGCCATCGCGTGACGCGCTGAATGCCAGCGCGGCGTCCGGCGTCATCCCGATCGCCACGATCTCGCCGGTGTGTACGTCGATGCGGTGGCGGATGCGGCCGCGCTCGAGGTCCCACAGCAGCAGCAGGTCGGTCTTGTCGGCGCTGACTGCACATCGCCCGTCGCTCGAGGCCACGACCAGGTGGCTCTCGCCGTCGTGGCCGTCGAGCTCGGCGAGCAGGCGGTGGCGTTCGAGCGTGGCGTAGAGCGCCGCGCGCGCATCTTCGCCGGGTGCCAACCGGTGACCCTCGCGCGCCAGCAGCAGCGCGGTGGCCGGGTCTTCGCGCGCCAGCGCGATGGCCTGCGCGGCGAGGCGATGCCCTTCGGCGGCCTGCCGCGCCGCGCGCTCGGCCACCAGCGCTGCCTGCGCCTCGCCCTCCGCGCGCAGCGCGCGCTCGAGGTTGGCGGTCGCCTCGCGGGCGCGCTGCTCGGCCACCGCCTGGTTGGTGGTCGCCAGCGCCGCGCTGCGCGTGGCCTCCTCGGAGTGCGCCGACGCGATGCTGGCCTGCCACAGCGCCGCGGCCAGCCCGAGCACGAGGCTGAGCGCGATCGTGGCGCTGGCGACCGCGGCGGTGCGGTGCCGGCGCAACGTCTTGCCGAGGCGATACAGCGAACTGGGCGGCCCGGCGGACACCGCTTCGTGGGCGCGGAAGCGCCGGATGTCCTGCGCCAGCGCGCCCGCGGTCTCGTAGCGGCGCGTGCGGTCCTTGGCGAGCGCCTTCATCACCACCCAGTCGAGGTCGCCGCGCAGGGTCAGCTTCAAGCGCCGCGCGTCGGTGCTGCGCCGCCTGGCGATGGCGACGGCGTCGCCGCCGAGCGTGCTCACGCGCGTGCTGGGCTTGGGCGGATCGACCTCGCGGATCTGGTGCAGGACGGCCTCGTAGCCTTCCTGCAGCAGGGTCTTCATGTCGAACGGCTTCGACCCGGTGAGGATCTCGTACAGCAGGACGCCCAGTGAGTAGATGTCGGCGCGCGTGTCGACGTCGAGGCCGCTCATCTCGGCCTGCTCCGGAGCCATGTACTCCGGCGTGCCGAGCATCTGCCGGAACTCGGTGAACAGCGTGTGCTCCGTCAGGCGATGCGCGGTCGCCTTGGCGATGCCGAAGTCGATCACCTTCGCCACCGGCTCGCCGTCGTGCAGGGTGACCAGCACGTTCGACGGCTTGATGTCGCGGTGGATCACGCCCTTGGTGTGCGCGTGCTGCACCGCGCTGCACACCTGCGCGAACAGGGCCAGCCGCTCGCGGATGCGCATCCGCACCGCATCGCAGTACGCCGTCAGCGATGGCCCGGCGACGTACTCCATCACGA
>CAYQMF010000119.1:0-21869 GCA_964418595.1 uncultured candidatus Brocadiaceae bacterium | reverse complement strand
GTGGCCTGACAAACTTGACCCAAACCTAAGGATCCCCGGCACCAAGACGTCTAGAGGGGCGCGGCGCGATCCGGCGCGGAGATGCGCCTTGTCGCTTCCCGAGTCGCACTGCCGGCGGTGTGATCCGCGCGGACCTTTCGCGATGAAGACGATCCTTCTCCTGTGCCTCGGCGCGGCGCTCACCGCGCAAGAACCCGCCGATCCCCTCGCCGCCGCCAGCCTGCGCGCGACCCTGACCTTCCTGGCCAGCGACGACCTCGGTGGTCGCGACAGTCCGAGCCCTGGCCTGCGCGAGGCGCGCGACCATCTCGTGCGCCGGCTCACCGCGGCCAAGGTCTCACCCGGCGCGGGCGAAGGCTACCTGCACACGTACTCGCTGCCCGGCGTCACATTCGGCGGCGAGGCGCTGCGCTGTCGCGTCGCCGGCGACAACGGGCGCGAGCTGAAGCCCGGCGAGGACGTGCGCGTGTGGCGGCAGGACGCTGCGTTCGTCGGCGACGCGGTCGAGGTGTTGCGCGTCGACATGAACGCCCCGGGCGCCGACCGGCTGAGCCGCCGCCTGCGCGGCAACAAGCCGGTGGTGCTCGAGGTGGAGGAGACCTCGCCGATGTGGAAGGCCGCCGCCGGTGCGCAGCAGCGGCTCGGCGGCGCCCGCGGTGGGCCGAGCGCGCCGTGGCTGCTGGTGCGCAAGGGGCGGCTGCCGGAGGGCGACCTGCGCCTCGACCTCGACCTGCCCGCGCCGGTCGCCGGGCCGGTCGAGCTGTGGAACGTGGTCGGCGCGCTGCGCCAGGAGGGCGCCAAGGAGTGGGTGGTGTTCTCGGCCCACTACGACCACGTCGGCATCGGGCAGGAGCGCGACGGCGACGCGATCTACAACGGCGCCGACGACGACGGCACCGGCACCAGCGCGGTGCTGGCGCTCGCCGAGGCGTTCGCCAAGGACCCGCCCGCCGGCCGCAACCTCGCCTTCGTGTTTTTCTCGGCGGAGGAGAAGGGCCTGCGCGGCTCGCGCGCGTTCGTGGATGCCTCGCCCATCCCGCTCGAGGACATCGCCGCGGTCGTGAACCTGGAGATGCTCGGTCGCCCGCCGGCGAACGGCCATCGCAAGGCCTGGATCACCGGCGCCGATCTGTCCGACTTCGCGGCGCGCGCGCAGGCGCCCTTCCAGGCCGCCGGCGTCGAGTTGATCGAGTTTCCGATGGCGGCGCAGTTGTTCCAGGCGAGCGACAACCTGCCGTTCGCGCAGAAGGGGATCGTCGCGCACTCGATCAGCGCCGGCGAACTGCACGCCGACTACCACCAGCCGAGCGACGAGGTCAGCCGCATCGAGTTCGAGCACATGAGCGCGGTCGTGCGCGCCGTGTTCGGCTTCGGCCGGGCGCTCGCGACGGCCGACGTGCGCCCCGCGTTCAACGACAAAGGACGCGCGCGGCTGCGGCTCGATCGCTAGGCGGAGCCACGTCTCGCGGCGCTAGTGCGCGTCCGCCTTGCGCTCGACCGAGTGCGCGGTGTCCCAAGCCGCTGCGTGTGCGCGATCCGGCTTCCCGTACGGCCCCACCGGCTGGCGGTGGACGGAACGCCTCGTAGACTTCGCCGGGTGCGACTTCCGCACGCGTCAGTCCTGTCCCCAGCCATGCCTATGTCCAACCTCCGAATCACGACGACCACAGCCGTCGTCTTGGCAGCGTCTCTCTCTGCGCAGGTCCCGCCGGGCGCGGCGGTGATGAGCAACATCTCCAACGTCGCGCCGATGGAAGGGGTGCTGCTGGTCACGCGCGCCGGCACGGCGACACCGATCACCGGTCTGGCCCTGACTGCCCGCGCCAGTCATGAGATCAACTCGATCCAGCTCGATCCGGTCGACGACCGCGTCTGGATCGGCGGCATCAGCCCGGTGGTGGGCCGCGTCGACACGTTCACGGTCGCCGGCACCGCCGTCGCCAACTTCACCGCGATCGGCAACACCGGCAACGGTGGCTCGATCTCCGGGATCGCGTTCGACCTCAACGGCAACGCCATGTGCAGCAGTGGCACGCTGTCGACCACCGGCACGGGCGGCATCTTCCGCGCCGATCGCCAGACGAACGCGATCACCCGGCTCGTCGGTGGCGCGACCTGGCCCTTTCTCGGGACCGGTACTGCCAACTGCGTGTGCACGGACCCGAGCGGGAACCTCTACTTCGGCCAGACCCTGAACGCCAGCATCTACATGTTGGCGCCTGGGCCCAACGGGGACTACAGCGGTGTGCCCGTGCTGGTCGGTGTGGCGCTTCCGCCGAGTTCGTCCGCCACCATCTCCTCGGTCGAGTATGCGCCCGCGAACGGCGCACGCCCCGCGATCCTGTGGTGGACGACGTTCGGAGCCGCGGGCACGGCGATCGGCACGATGGCGCTCCCTGCTGGCCCCGCAGTCGCCGTGGGTCCGTCGCCGTTCGCGCCCAACTGGGTCGACTATGACGCCCTCAACGACGACTTCTGGCTCATCAACGGCGGCATCAATCCGGACGTCGTGATGACGATGAACCATCTCGGCGCCCAGACGCTGGTCGCGCAGGTACCGCCGGCGGGTGTGAACGGCTCCCCGTCCGCGATCGACGCCAACGACTGCCGGCCCGGCACCACGACGATCCTGCCGCAGTTCGTGCCGTCTCCGGGCGGCGCCGTCCGCGTGGAGATCGGGACGTGCTGCCCGCCCGGTTCGATCGGTGGCGTGGCCATCATCTCGCCGACGGTGGCGACGCTGGTCGTTGGGAATGCCGGCGCGGATGGTCGGATCTTTGCGAGCTTCCCCGGCGTGTTCCTGGCCGCCGGGACGCCGAACACGGTGACGCTCATCAGCGCCTGTTTCAATCCTGCGACGGGTGTCCTCACCGTCGGGCAGCCGGTTACCTGGCCGCGGAACTGAGAGGCTGTGAAAGAAACGAGGCTACAACCTCTCAGCATGTCCCTGGCGGCCGCCTCCGCGGCCGCGGCAGAGCCTGAGAGGGGCAGAGCCTGAGAGAGGATTGTCTCTCAGGCTCTGAGCCTCCGCTGCGGCCGGGCCCGACCCCGACGTCGGCGCCCGGCCGCGCCACTCAGCGCATGACCTCCACGAGTTCGACCCGGTAGATCACCGTCGCGTCGGGGGGCACGATTCCGGGTACGCCCTCTTTCCCGTAGGCGAGTTCGGGTGCCATCACGACGCGGAACACGCCGCCCGGACGCATGAGTCGCAGGGTCTCGCCCAGGCCCGGGGTCGCGCGCGCCACCGCCATCTCCGTCGGCCGGCCGTGCGCGTACGACGAGTCGACGGCGCGACCGTCCTCGAGCCACGCCACGAAGTGCACACGCACGCGATCGTGCTCCGTCGGCGGAGTGCCGGCGCCCTCCTCGAGAATCTGGTAGCGCAGCCCACTCGGCGTCGACGTGAGATCCGCCGGGGTCGGTCGCACGAACTCCGGAAGAGGGAGTGGTGCCGTCACGCGCACCAGCGTGATGTCCCAGTACGTCAGCGCATCGGCCTCCAGCGTGGGATGGGGTCGCCCGAACGCGTACCCGACCTTCATGGCACATCGCCACCGCGCCCCTGGGCGCATCAACAGCGGCGCTCGCTTGAGGAATGGCGATGGCACCGTGTCGGCGCGCATGCGCAGCGGCTGGCCGGCGAACCGCGTGTTCTCGACGAGGTGACCCTCGGCATCCCAGAGGGCGTAGTGCACCTCGAGCCAGTCCTCGGCGCGTGGGAGCGCGCCGTCACCCGCGGCCAGGACCTGATACCGGAACCCCGCATCGTCGTCGTGGCTCTGGTCGGGATCGGGCTTGGCGAACTCCGGCGGGCGCACGACCTCGCGCAGCGATGCCTCGTAGGTGATCCTGGCATCCTTGGGGACGCCTTCCGGCCACAGCACGTCCGGCCACATCGCGGCCGGCGGAACGACGATCCGATACGTGCCGCCCACGGCGAGCAGGGGAAGCACCTCTTCCCAGAACCTGGGGTTCGAAGACCCTACGAACATCCGGCCCGGTTGGGACGCGGGTCGGCGATCGACCACGGTCCCGTCGGGCTGACGGGCGACGTAGTCGAGCGCGACCACATCGCCGTTCACCGGCCGAGCACCCGTGCCCGCACGCAGCACCGTGATTTCGACTCCCGAAGGAAGCTTGTCCGGCGCTGCGCTCTGCGACTGGGGGAGGGCCAGTGCGAGCAGACCCGCCAGAAGGACATCGATCATCGGCGTGAGTGTACTCGTCCACGCTGCCCCGTTCCCGTCCGTGAACGCGCCCGTGCCCAGCTCGGCGGGGCGACGCGCCGCCGAGCGGAGCCCGCGCCCGAACCCGCGCCCGCCCGCGAGCGCACCCCTCCATGACACTGCCATGACACGCCGCGTCGCGGGTCTCCCTACGGTCCTCGCTTCAGACCGGAACCCGCAATGCGCAACCCATCCCCCTTCCTTCTCGCCGCCTCGCTCGCCAGCGCCGTGGCCTCCCAGTCGTTCCTCTACCTGCCCGCGTCCGGCGCACCAGCGACCAGCGAACTCAACTTCTTCCGCATCGTTCCGCTCATGCGCCCATCTGCACGCGTGCAGATGTTCTACGACGCACAGGAAGTCGGCGCCTCCACCTTCACCGCGCTGGGTGCTTCGCTGCGCTACGACGGTCCCATCCCGCCCGTCGGCGCGCCGGGCCCCTTCACCATCCAGCGCCTGAAGATCCAGGTCGGCACGACGACCGTGGCGATCCCCGGGCCCGCCTTCGCTGCCAACCTCACCCAGCCGCTGGCCACCGCCTTCGACGGTACCGTCACCTACTGGCCCGACCAGCAGAGCGGCGGCCCGGAGCCGTGGGGCGGGCCCAACGACCGGCTGACCTTCCTCTTCGCGCAGCCCGTGCCGGTGACGATCCCGCCGGGTGGGTTCCTCGTCGTCGAGCTGAGCATCGAGGGCAACAACCTCAACGGTCAGGCGCACACGATGCTCGACGCGGCGCGCGGCGGCGGTGGCGCGCTCGATGGGTTCGCCGTCAGCTCCGGCACCGGCTGCAGCGTCGGCAACGGCCCGGCCGCGGCGATCATGACGAGCGGCGTGCACGCGCCCGGCGCCGTGCACTCGATCCACGGCACGAACCTCGGCAGCGGCGCGCCGGTGTTCGCGATGCTCGGCACGAGCGACCGCGTCGCCTCGTTCGGTCCGTTGCCCTTCCCGGTGCCCGGCACCGCGTGCTCCGTCTACCAGAGCTGGGACGTCACCCTGCCCGGCGTGCTCGCCGACAGCAACGGCGTGATCGCGCCCTTCGCCCAGGGCTCGACCGTCGCGTTGCCGGCGGTGCCGCAGCTCAGCGGTGGCGCCCTCTACGAGCAGCTCGTCAGCTACGTCCCCGCCGCGAACGCGTTTGGCCTCGTCTTCTCCGACCTGCGCAGCGTCGTGCTCGGCCAACTGGTGGCGCCGAACCCGGGCTTCTACGCGGTGAGCCACGGCTTCAGCGCGACGGCGCCGGTGGCGGACGACGCGGGGCCGTACGGCTACGCGCTGCGGCTGCGCGTGCAGTGAGGCGCTGGCGCGCGTCCCCTCGCTCGACATCTGCATGCCGGCGCGTTCAGCGCACGGTGACGTCGACCGTGATCGAGGTCACGAGGCCTCCGATGCCGGTGCATCCGAACGGCGAGCCCACGGCTGCGCCCTGCACCGCGAAGGTTGCACCCACGAGGCCCGGTTCGCGCGGGATCCAGAGCTGCAACGTCTGCTGCGCCAGCGCCACGGAGGGCGTCGCGCCCAACGCACACGCAGCCGGTGGGCACAGCGGCACGGCGGCGATCGGTGTGCCGATCACGAACAGCGTCGGCCCGTTGTACGTGAGGTCGAAGCGGAGCGTGGCCCCCGGCGTGGGGATCTGACCCGCGGGGAATGACAAGGACAGGTCGCCGCACCCCGTGGCACGCACCGACAGGCCGCCGCCGCGCGTGATGCCGCGGTAGATCGCGCCATCGACGGAGTTGGCGAAGATGCCCGAGGCGAGCATGTTCCACGCGGTGCCGTAGTCGTTGCTGATGAGGCTGAGCCCGCCGCCACTGCGGTTGGCGACGAGGCACACCTCGCTGGTGTCGCGCGCCGAGCCGGTGAGCTGGGTGCGCGCGTCGATGATGCGGAGCGACGGCGCCAGATCGACCACCGACACGTACGCGTCGCGATTCACGGAGTTGAGTCGGTCCATGTAGGCGATCGCGAAGCGGCCGCCATCGCAGTCGACCTGGGCGCCGTACTGCGGCCGCGCGCGCTCGGTGAGCGAGAGACCTTCGAGCGTGGCGAGGAACCCGCTCGAGATCTGGACCGGGCTGGCGTCGTCGCGGAAGGCGCGCAGGAAGATGTCGAGGTTGCCGCCGTTGTTCGTGGTGTAGGCCACGAGGAAGTAGCTCGGGCCACCGACGCCGCCGACCCGGTCGCTGGGCGAGGTCGGTGCCGGCTGCGTGTCGTCGTCGAGCGTGGTGTCGATGGCGAAGTTCGCGGTGTGCGTGCCATCCCAGAGCACGCGCGCACCCCAGATGTCGTGCTGCGCCCCGATCCGACGTTGCCAGGTCACCGGCCACACGAAGGTCAGTCCGTTGCACTTGGCGATGCGCGGGGTGTAGTCGTCGTCGGTGCCGGCGTTGGCGATGGCCTCCGTGTGGCCCACGGGCGTGCCGGCGGCGCTGACCATCCGGTAGTGGATGTCGTGGTCGGTGGGCGAGTAGTTGCGCTGCCACACGACGCAGAAGTTCCTCGGATTCGCGATGTCGCCGCCGACGTCAGGGGTCACCTTGTCGCCGCTCTCGGCGCCGTTGATCTGCGTCTGGGGACCCATGCTCGCGCTGGCGATGGCGCGCGTGCGGCCCCAGATCGCGCTCTCGCCGCCGCCCGCTGGGACGCGCGAGGCAACGACGAGGAAGTTGGGCGGGCACATCGCCGCACGGCAGTCGTCCCAACGGTCGCTGGTGTTGTCGATCAGCGAGCTGCTGCCGGTCACCGGGTTGCCGAGGGGGTCGATGGCCATGGCGTGCACATCGAGGTCGGCAGCGCTGAACACGCGCACCCAGGCCACCAGGTAGGCGGCTGAGTCGCAGAACGCGATGTCGGGCTTCATCAGGACCTGGTAGCCCGACGTGACCGCGAACGTGGTGATCACCGGGTCGACGGTGATGGGGAACGCGGCGGCGGCGAGCGTCGCGGCGTCGGCGCGCAGCGTGATGCGCCCGTCGGCGTACTCGGTGGTCATCGCCATCCGGCGACCCCGCGCGTCCACGAGAACCGCGTCGGTGTAGCCGACGTGCCCGAGCGCATTGCCGAAGGTGAGGCCGTCGGCCGCGCGCGCCGCCACGAGATCGGTGGCCACCGCCAGGGTGAGCGTCAGGTCGCCGCGGAACGGAGTCGCGATCGCGAACGTCTGCGCGACGTGGTCGGGGTGCAGGTCGTAGCGCTCGACCACGACGCCGTGGTCGAGGCTGACCGCGTTGCCATGCCGCGCCGGACGCGTCGCCGCGAGCGGCACGGCGCCGCCCAGGGCGAGCGCTTGCAGCGAGAAGGTCAGCGGGTAGTTGCGCGGGGCGTCACTGCCGAGGAACGGCACGAAGGTGAAGGCCGCGCCGGCGAAGCTCGCCTTGTAGTTCGCGCCCTCCGCCCAGATCGTGTTGCCCGCTGCGTCGAACACGACCGCGTCCGCCGGCAGGCCCAGGCGGAAGCCGCGCCCGTTCGGCAGCGCCACGGACGCGTCGTTCCCCCGGCTGGCGCGCGCCCTCGTCGATGGCGCGCCACCCTGAAGGGCGGGCACGTCGACCTTGGCAATCGCCGGCGGGATCGGGGTGGCCGGCCCCGCCACCTTGTGGTCGAGGTCGACTTGCGGTGTCAGCGGGGCAGGCCAGTGGGGTTCCTGGGCGGCCACGCCGAACGGGAAGGCAGTGCAGGCGAGAAGAACGCGGAGGCGCCGGGGTGACATCACTCCTTCAGAAGCAGGCGGCGCGGGCGGCGAACGGGCCGGCGCCGGTTTTCACCGGCCCGCCCAGCGCTGGCGCTCCGCCTCCGCCTCCGCCTCGCGCCCGGCATCGACCAGGGAATCGAGCAGGCGTTGGTGTGCGATCTCCATGCCGGGGGCGAGGCGCACCGCCGCCGCGAACTGCTCGATCGCGGCGTTTCGCTCGCTCGTCCGGAAGAGATGGCTGCCCAGGTTGACCCGGGCCTGGGGGTTCGCGGGATCGAGCTCGACGGCGCGGCGGTACTCGGCGAACGCCCCGTCCAGGTCGCCGGTCGCATCGAGTGCCACGCCGAGGTTGTAGTGTCCGAGTGCACCTCTCGGTTCGAGCTTCAGCATCCGGCGGAACGTCGTGATGGCCTCCTGCGCCGCCCCCGCCTCGAGCTGCACGAGCCCGAGGCCGAGCAGCGCCTCCACGTGGGCGGGGTCGCGTGCCAGCAACTCGCGGTAGGCGGCGATGGCCGCGGTCGGGTCGCCGCTCTCCGACTCCGCGTAGCCCAGATCGATGAACACCCGCGGGTCGTCTGCCCCCAGCTCCCGCGCCCGTCGCAGCGCGACGGCGGATCGGGCCGGATCGGTGTGCAGCCACGCGAAGCCGGCCCAGAACCATGCGTACGCCGAGGTCGGCCACAGTTCCGTCAGCGCCGTGACCGCGCTCTCGATCTCGGTCCGGTCGCCGACGTGGCCGGCGACGTGCGCCCACTGCGCGTGGTAGGCGAGACGGGCGCGCGGGCTCCGCTCGACCACGCGGCGGAACAGGTTCGCCGCCGGCGCGAACAGCTCCGTCCGTCCGCGCTCCGCGAGGCGTGTCGTGGCCACGGCCTCGACGAACAGCTCGCCGAACGTGCCTGGGGGCGGGTCGGCGGCCGAGGCCGTGCCGGTGAGGTGGCGTCGCACGCGCGCCACGACGCCGGCCGTCGCGGGCGAACCCACGGCGTGGCGGTCGAGGAGGGCGATCGCCTCCGCGCGCTGGCCCGCATCCCACAGGCTGAGTGCCAGCCCCGTGAGCGCGTCGGGAGAGTGCGGATCGAGCGCCAGCGCCTCCGTGAACAGAGGCGCGCCGTCGCCACCCTCGAGGATCATGGGTAGCCCCTTCGCCAGCAGATCCTCGATGCGGTCCGAGCGCAGCTTGCTCTCCCCCTCGCGGATCGCCGGGGCGGCGGCGAGGAGATAGCCCGAGAGCCCGGTGACCACCGGCACTGCGAGCAGGAGCACCGCGACCAGCGTCGCCTTGACGGGCTCCCGCTGCGCCCAGCGCAGCACGCGCCGGGTGGCTCCGGTGCGGCGTGCCGTGACCGGACGGCCCGCGAGGTACGCGCGCAGGTCGTCCGCGAACGCGGCTGCCGTCGGGTAGCGCTGGCCGAGGTCCTTGTCGAGTGCGCGGAGCACGACCGCCGAGAGCTCCGCCGGCAGGCGCGGGTCGAGCCGGTCGGGCGGCGGCGGTTCGTTCGTGAGGATGCGCCGGATCACCTCGTCGGTCGACTCCCCCGGGAACGGCGGCGTCAGGGTGAGCGCCTCGTACAGCGTTGCGCCGAGCGAGAACACGTCGGAGCGCGGCGTGACCGTCCGCCCGTCGCGCGCCTGTTCCGGCGACATGTAGAACGGCGTGCCGGCGACGGCGCCGGTGCGCGTGAGCGCGGGCGCGGCAAGGTCGCGGGCGAGGCCGAAGTCGGTGAGCACGGCCGTGCCGTCTTGACGCACGAGGATGTTGCCCGGCTTCACGTCGCGGTGCACGACGCCGGCGCGGTGGCCGTGCTCGAGCGCCTCTGCGACCTGCGCGGCGACGTTGACCGCGAACGGCACCCAATCCGTCTCGCCCGCTTGCCCGGCCGCGCGCGCGGTGCGCTCCCGCTCGATCCGCCGCTCGAACGAGTCGCCGGGGATCAGCTCCATCGCGAGCCAGTGGGTGCCGTCGGTGTCGCCGCGCGCGAGCACGCGCACGATGCCCGGGTGGTCGAGGCGCGCGACCAGTTCCGCCTCCGCCTGGAAGCGCGCGAGCGCGGTCGGCGAGAGCGCTGAGAGCGGCGGGAGGAGCTTGAGCGCGACGCGCCGGCCGAGCGACTGTTGCACCGCCTCGTGCACAACCCCCATGCCGCCGCGGCCGATCTCGCGCAGGATCCTGAAGTCGCCGAGCGTGATGGGCTGCGGGGCGTCGCCTTCCTGCAGGTCGGCCGTGCCGAGCATCTGCTCCAGGTGCTCGCGCAGTTCCGGGTGACGTGCGAGCAGCGTCGCGGCGGCGGTGGGCGCGGGTGCGGCACGCCACTCCACGAACACCTCGAGGGCCCGCTGCAGGAGCTGCCCGCGGCGGGGGTCTTGGCGCACCCCGGTCGCGTCGGACGGGGCTTGGTCGCCGGGCGCGGTCATGGGTCGGGTGGCCGCGCTGCTTCGTCGAGGCGCGCGAGCGCGGAGCCGAGCTGCTGGTTGCGCAGCTCGAAGAGCGTCTGCGCCAGCCGCGGCAAGGCGCGGTTGTAGCGCATGCGCGCCGCATCGGGCGTGAGCGCGAGCCGCTCGCCGATCGCCTCGAACGAGAGTTCCTGGAAGTCGCGCAGCTCGATCACGTCGCGGTCGGCGGGGTCGAGCAGGCGCAGGCTGATCCAGGTCAGCGCGCGCTGTTCGTCCGCGGCGGCGGCCTCGCTCGGCCGCGTCACGGCCCGGGCGCCGGCATCCAGCACCAGCACCGAGTCCCGGCTCGGGAAGGGCGCGTCGCGACGCTGGTCGCGGCGGTGCGCCGTGATCCACGCGTGGCGACCGCGGATCACGTTCTCGGCGACGCGGGCGAGGAACGCGCGGAGCTGCTGTCGATCGGAGATGACGAAGCGCGGTCCGCCGCGCAGGACGCTGAGGACGACCTCCTGGACGAGATCGCTGCCGCTCTCCACCCGCTGCAGGAACGGTCCCATGCGGCGCTGCACGAGTTCGCGGATCCAGGGCAACTCGCGCTGGAGCAGGCGTTCGAGGGCATCGCCGTCGCCCGCGTGCCAGCGGCGCAGGCATTCACCCACGTCCACGTCGGCGTCCGAGGTCGGGTCCTGAGGGTCCATCTTGGAGCGAGTGCGCATCCTACGCCGGAGCCGGGGCGGGCGCGCGGCCGGGTGCGGCCGGTCGACTCACCGCTCGATGGCGACCGCGATCACCCGCAGCGTCGTCGTCGAGTCGGCGTGGAGATCGAGCCGCAGGCGGTGCCGCCCTGGCGGCGGAACCCCGATCGGCAGGCGCGACTCTTCGACGGAGCCGCTGGTGAGCGGCAGCCGGGTCACGAACACGTCGTCGAGCGATACGTCCAGGAGCGCGATGCCGCCCTGCGGCAGGCGGCGACGCAGGCCCTTCTGCACGGTGAGCTGCACCGCGAAGGCGAGGGCCGCGGCGGCGGGTGCCTCGAACTCGAGCTCGAGGCTCGAGGTGCCGAATGCAGCCATGCGCGCGTAGGTGTGGTCGGGCGTCATCTCCTGCGGCACGCCGATCCGCACCGCGCGGGCCGACACGGACCGCGCGCCGCCGGTGGTGAGCGGCGGGTGGACCTGGAACTTCCAGCCGGCGACGTGCTTGCCGTGCTGGGCGACGGGATCGGGTCGGCAGGCGACGGCTACCTGCGGTGCAGGATCCGCGCCCAGACCGGCGCCGAGATGGGTGTCGGGATCGGGGTCGTCGCGGACGCCGCGGCCATCACGCTCGGCGGCGGTGAGCGCGCAGGCCTCGCCGAACACCTGCTGCGCGAAGGAAGGATCCAGGCCCTGCGCCTGTGCGGCGCGCGCCACTGCGTTGCGCGCGAAGTCCGCCAGGTCGCGATCGCCGTACGCGCCGACGAGTTCGCCGTAGCGTTGGACCTCGCCGTAGGCGGCGCTGAAGTGCCGGTCCTCCGGCACGGCGGGGCCGGTCGCGACGAGGCGGGCGCGCAGCGCCGGGTCGAGGGTCGCGGCGGCGACCCACGGGAACGCTGCGCCGAGCGCCGCACGGATGGCGTCGACCGGGCGACCGAGCCGGCGCAGGCAGAACGCGGTCTCGACCGCGAGGCGATCGCAGCCGCTGGCGACGATGCGCGCCTTGCCGGGTGCGCTCAGCGCGTCGGCAAGGGCGGCGACGTCGCGGTCGAGCGGCAGCGGGGCCAGCTCCGCGCCGAACCCGCAGTCGACCTCGCGCTGCACGATGCCGCGCAGCGCCGCGATGGCGAGATGGGGGTCCTCTGGCGTGGCGCGCACGCGCGCGAGGAGCGCCGGCCACTGCGCTGGCGTGCCGCAACCCGCCAGCGCCACGCAAGCCCAGGCGCGGGCGTCGGCGTCGGGGTGGTCGAGCGCACTCTGCAGCCCGGCGCGCAGCGCGGCGCTCGCGGCGGTGTCGGCGGCGCTGGCGTCGGCGCGCTCGTGGAACAGGCGGCCAGCGAGGCGCAGCGCGCGCGTCTGGACCTCTGGGGATCTGGCTGCGCCGATCGCCCAGCGCAGGTACGCTGCGAGCGTCGGGTGCGCCGCGAGCCCGTCGCGCTCGAGATGGCGCGCGGCGAGAAGGAGCGCGCCGGCTTCGCCGTGGGCCGCGCCCTCCCGCAGCACCGCGGCGACCGCGGGGTCCTCGCTGCCAGGGAACGCGCGCGCGTCGAATCCCGCGAGGCGGAGCGGCACCGCGTGGGCCAGGCGCAGCGCGCCTTCGGCCCAGAGCGCGTCGGCGTGCGCCCGTTGCCGGGCGACGACTCCGAAGCAGACGCCGACCGCGATCACGACCACGGCGAGCGCGCGGCGAAGGCGGCGCGGCGCGCGGGTCGGCGACGCGCGGCGTCCCTCCAACCACGCGGCGAGATCAGCGCCCAGTGCGCGCGCATCCGCGTGCCGGTCCGCCGGCTCGTCGGCCGTCGCCTTCGTCACGATCGCGCGGAGCGCGCCGTCGAGGTGGCGCAGGTCGGTGAAGCGCGTCGCGCCCGCGCCCGCGCGCCGGCCGGCGAGGAGGTCGTGCAACAGCGCGCCGACACCGAACACGTCGGCGCGGGCGTCGACGCGCGCCCCGGTCGTGACCTCCGGCGCGACGTACCCCGGCGTGCCGAGGGGGATCGACACGGCGGCGTCGGTCGGGCGCAGCAGCCCGTAGTCGAGGAGCCGCGCCGGCGCGGTCCACGGTGCAACGCCATCGGCGCCTTCGAGCACGACGTTGCCCGGCGCGACGTCGCGGTGCACGAACCCCGCCGCGTGCAGCGCTTCGAGCGCGAGGCACACCTCGCGGGCGATGCGCACCAGCTCGCGCCGCACCGGGATCGGCGGCGGCCCCTCGAGATCGCGCAGGACCTCGGCGAGCGTTCTGCCTTCGACGAGCCGCATCGCGTACCACGCGAGCTGGCGTTGCCGGTCGAAGCCTTCCACGTAGACCTCGACGAGGTGGGCGGCGTGCGCCTGTGCCGCGGCGCGCGCCTCGCGTACGAGCGCGGCGCCGGCATCGGGGCGCGTCGAGCGCGCGACCTTGAGGGCCACGGAGCGACCGAGGCCGGCCTGCCGCGCGCGGTACACGTCGCCGAAGCCGCCGCGCCCGAGCGTCCCCTCGATGACGAAGTCGCCGACGCGATCGCCCGTCACCAGCGGGCCGTTGGCGTCGCCGGCGCGCACGGGGAGCAGCGCGTCGGCGCGGGCGTGCGCGGCGAGCAGGCTCGTCACCTCCGCCGCAAGGGATGGATCCTGCTGCGCCGCGTCGTGCAACAGGCGCGTGCGCGCGTCCTCGTCGAGCGCCAGCGCCGCCAGGAACAGGGCGCGGCCCGGTGGGTCGCCGACGTGGTCGCTCACGTCCCCGCCCTGCCGCACGCGGCTATGCTGCGCCCCGCCCCGGTCCCGTCATGCCGCACGACTTCGCCGCCGAACCCGAGATCACCGCGCTCCTGCACCGGCTGCGCGCGGGTCAGCCCGTCGACGACGACGCGCGCCTGCGCCTCGTGTACGAGGCGCTGCGGGTCGAGGCACGCCGGCTGGTCGATGGGCGCAGCGACCCGCCGCTGCAGCCCACGGAGCTGGCGCACGAAGTGTGCCTGCGGCTGTTGCTCGCGCCGGACGGCGAACGGGCGGAGTGGAAGGATCGCGCGCATTTCCTCAACGTGGCGGGGCGGGCCATGCGCAACCTCAGCATCGACGCCGCGCGCCGCCGCAGCGCGTTGCGTCGCGGCGGCGGCAGGCCGGCGGCGCACGATACCACGGTGCTGGTGGGAGATCTGCGCGTGCCGCCCGCGGCGCTGGCGCAGGTGCGCGAAGGCTTCGAGCACTTGCGTGACCGCCACGAGCGCAGCGCGGTCGCGCTCGAGCTGCACGCGTTCGCGGGCTGGCCGGTGGCGGAGATCGCCGCCGCGCAGGGCGTGTCCCTGGCGACGGCGTACGACGACCTGAAGTATGCGCGGGCGGTGCTGCAACGCTTCCTCGACTGCGGGCCGCTCAGCGGATCCGCAGCGTCTGCGGGGGCGTGAACAGGATCGCGCCGTTGCGCAGCGTGACGCCGGTGAACTGCAGCGACTGCAGGCCCGCGGGTGCCAACGGCAACGTGAGTTTCATGAGCCCGCGGCGGTCGGCACACACGACGCCGAACAGGTCGTTGAACCACAGCGGCGCGATCGGCGTGTTGTCGAAGCCGGTGAGCAGGACCGCGGCGGGTTCGCCGGGGCCGCCGCCGTCGAGGCCGGTGTAGATCGGCGATGCGCCCCAGCCGCGGTCGAGGTGCGGCGGGACGATGCCGAGCGTGAACGGCGCCGCGGTACGGACCCAGCCGCAGTTGGCGGGGCCCCCGAGGTGGCCGACGTCGGCGCGTGCCGCGCCCGAGCCGGGCGGGGTGCACGCGTCGTTGGCGCTCGCCTGCGGGTCGCCCATGTCGACCACCGGCGCACCCGTGCCGAGCGCGAGCGCGGCGCAGTCGCAGCCGTCGGGGTTGGCGAAGCCCGGCGTCGCCGAGAAGTTGCCGGTGCCGGGGTAGCCGCCCTCGATGTCGGAGTACTCGAAGGTCGCGGTGCCGGCGATGCCGTGACCGCCGGTGCCGGTGCGGCTGAAGACGATGCAGTGGTCGGCGGCCAGCGTGCCGCCGGCGACGTAGACGTTGTTGCCGCTCGCACCGCCGCCGCCGACGTTGTTGTAGAAGGTGACGTGCGAGAGTGTCGCGGTGGTGGTGGTCGAGTAGATGCCGCTACCGCGCGACAAGGTGGTTCCACTGGATGCCGCGGCGCTGTTGCAGGCGAACGCACAGTTCTCGACGAGCAGCGAGGCGCTGGCCGCACGCAACCCGCCGCCGAGTGCGTGCGCGTTGCTGCTGCTGCCGCCGGCGCCGATCGCGCGGGCGGTGTTGGCGGAGAACACGCACTGTCGCAGCGCCAGCGTGGCGATGTCGGCCCAGATCCCGCCGCCGCCGCCGGTCGTGCCGCAGTAGTAGACCGTGTTGCACAGCGCCGTCGACCCATTGTCGCGGATGGTCGTGCGCGTCAGCGTCGCGGTGCCCGCGCCCTGCAACAGGGCGCCACCGCCGACGTAGCCGCCGTTCGCCGCGGCCGGGTTGCTCCGGTTGCGTGCGATGAGCGAATCGACGATGCGCAGTTCGGTGCCGGCGGGCATCGTCGCGTCCAGCCCACCGGCGTGGCCGGTCGAATCGTTGTCGGTGATCGCACAGTGGTCGAGGGTCACGAGACCCGTGACCCCGTTCGGCGGGGCGACCTTCACGCCGCCGCCGAGGGCGCTCCGGCAGTGCGTCACCACGCAGTGCCGCAGCGTCACGTCGGTGGCGAGCACCTGGATCCCCGACTCCGCGGCATCGGAGACGTGCAGGTGTTCGAGCACCGTCCCGCCGGTTCCGACGATGAGGCCCTTCCAACTCGTCGCCCCGCCGCCGCGCCACATCTTCACCGGTGCTGCCGCCGTCCCGTTCACCGTCAGCGTCGCGCCGGTCGTGATGCTGTGCGTGCCGTGCACCTCGATCACGGTGCCGGCCTGGATCACGAGCGGCGTCGGGATCGTGACGCTCGCCACCACGCAGTAGGGCGAGCCGGCGGCCGTCCACGGCGAGGGCGGGATCGCACCGGGGAACACGAGGTTGGCACACTGGGCCGCGGTAGAGCCCGCACCGAGGGCGAGCGAGAGGGCGACGAGGATCGGGATTCGCATGGGGTTCGTGGGTTCGCCGGGCGATCGCCCGGACGCCGGCTCTTGTCTGGCCGGGAGCCCCACGCACGCGGCGGCTGCGTTTTCTGGTGCTTTCTCGCGCTCCTCGCTTACCGCGGCTGCCACGGCTCCGGCCCGTCGGGGCGCGGCCGGAGGAAGCGCGCGTCCTGCGCGCGCTGGAACTCGCGCAGCCTCGCGCGCAGCGTCGCCACGCGGTCCGGCTCGGCGGCGGCGAGGTCGGTGCGCTCGCCGGGGTCGTGGGCGAGATCGAAGAGATGCACGCGCCCGTCCTCGAAGCGCTCGATCAGCTTCCACATGCCGATGCGCACGGCGCCGCCGGGGAAGCCACCCTGGTTGCCGTAGTGGGGGTAGTGCCAGAAGAGCGGGCGCGCGGCGAGCGCGGCCGCGTCGCTGCCGCGCAGGAGCGGCGCGAAGCTCGCGCCGTCCACCGCGTGCGTCACCGCCGGCAGGCCGGCGAGGTCGAGCACGGTCGGCAGCAGGTCGATGGTGCTGATCGGCGTGGCGTCGGTCGCGCCCTTCGCGGTGATCCCCGGCGCGCGCACGAGCCACGGCGTGCGCAGGCCGCCCTCGTACAGCCAGCCTTTCCCCGCGCGGAACGGCAGGTTGCTCGTCGGCGAGCCCTCGGAGGTCGACAGGCCGCCGTTGTCGGAGGTGAACACCACGATCGTGTCGTCGGCGAGCCCGAGCGCATCGAGCCGGGCCAGCACCTTGCCGATCGCCTGGTCCATCGCCTCGACCATCGCGGCGTAGACCGCGTGCCGTTGCAGCACGCGCGTCTGCCGCTGCCGCTCGCTACGGTAGACCTGCTCCTCGGGACCGAACTCGGCCTCGCCGTCCCGGCGCAGCGCGGCCATGCGCTTCTCGTACTTCGCGACGAGATCCGGGCGGCCGACCAGCGGCGTGTGCACGGAGTAGAACGACAGCCACGCCAGGAACGGTCCGTCGCGATGCTGCTCGAGGAACGCGCAGGTCTCGCTCGCGAGGCGGTCGGGCAGGTGCTCGCCGGGTGGGCCGTCCTCGAGGCGCGGGTTGCCGTAGGGCACGAAGTACTGTCCCGGGCCGTACGGCCCGCCGCGCGCGAAGCCGCCCTTGTTCACGTCGAAGCCCTGCGCCTCCGGCCAGAACTCCTCGGTCGGGCCGAGGTGCCACTTGCCGGCGAAGAAGGTCGCGTAGCCGTGCGCCTTCAGTACCTCCGCGACGGTCACCTCCTCGAGCGGCATGCGGTCGGTCGACTCCGCCGGGCGGAAGGTCTCGACGCGCTTGCCGGAGAACCACTCGGTCGCCGCCACGCGCGTCGGGTAGCGCCCGGTGAGCAGGCTGTAGCGCGTCGGCGAGCACACCGGGCTCGCGGCGTAGCCGTGCGTGAACCGCACCGCGGTGCGCGCGAATGCGTCGAGGGCGGGCGTGTCGTACGCGCACGCCGGGTTGCTCGGCCCCACGTCCATCGCGCCGAGGTCGTCGGCGACGATGACGAGCACGTTGGGTGGGCGGCGGCGCGGCGCGGCCAGGTCGCTGACGGCGCGCTCGACGGTGTCTTGGCGATGGCCGATGCGGTGCGTGCGCACGTTCAGCGTGGCGCCGTTCGGGACCGTGAACGGCCCCGTGTACACATGCCACGCTCCCTGCCGCTGCGTGCGCCAGCCGATCGAGGCGCCGGGGTCTTCGCAGCGCAGGGTCACGCGCACGCCGTCGGCCTGCGCTTCGCCTTCGAGCACGGCAGCCGGCGTGGTCGGCTGCACGCCATCGGGCGGCCAGATGTGCTCACGCACGAGGCGGGTCTCGGGCAGGACGAAGCCGAGGTCGCCGGTGTCGGCGACCCACGCATCCAGCGCGGCGCGCAGCCGCGCGATGTGCTCCCGGTGCTCCGGTGCGTCGATGAGGTTGCGCACCTCCCAGGGGTCGGCCGCCGAGTCGTAGAACTCCTCGGCCGGTCGCGTGCGCGCGGCGAGCTGCCACTGCTCTTGGCGCGCCAACGGGGCGTCGCGCAGCGCGTACAGGTCGGCCGTCATCGGGATCTGCTCGCGGTACGCGTTCGCGATCAGGTAGGGCAGGTCGGTGCGGTGGTTGCGCACGTAGCGGAAGCGCCCGTCGCGCACGCTGCGCTGGCGGTCGTACACGGCGTCGAAGCGGTCGGCGTGGGCGAAGGCGAGCCCGCTGCCCGGCCGCGCGTGTGCGCCGAGGAAGGGCACGCCGTCGAGTCGGCGATCGGGGTCGAGGCCGCACAGCGACAACACCGTGGGTCCGAAGTCGACGAACGAGACGACGCGATCGTCGGTCGTGCCGGCACCATGCCCGTCCGGGAAGCGCACGAGCAGCGGCACGCGCGTCCCGGTGTCGTAGCACGAGCGCTTGCCGCGCGGCAGACCGACGCCGTGGTCGCTGTAGAACATGACGATGGTGGAGGCGAGCAGCCCGTCCTGCTCGAGCTCGCGCAGGCGCGCGTCGACCCAGCGATCCATCGCCGCGATGTTGTCGTACGTGCGCGCAACCGCTTCGCGCACGGCAGGCGTGTCGGGGTAGAAGGGCGGCAGCGGCACCTTCGTGCGATCGACGACCCGGGGCTTCGCCTTCGTCGCGGGGAACGTCTGGCTCTCGTGCGTGCCACCATGGTTGAACACCGCGAAGAAGGGTTGGCCCGCCGCGCGGTTGCGCCAGTGGGCCTGGTTGGACGACTCGTCCCACACCGTCGCCGGCTCCTCGAACTGGTAGTCCTTCTTGGCGGCATTCGTGCAGTAGTAGCCGCGCGCGCGCAGCAGCTCGGGGAAGCAGCGCACGAACGGCGGCGGCAGGCCTTCGTAGCCGGGGATGTCGGCGTAGGCGTCAGGATCCCGGGCGAGCGCCTCGGCGCTCGGGCTGTTCGTGCGCATGTGCATCGTGCCGATGCGCGTGGCGAACATGCCGGTGATGAGCGACGACCGCGCCGGCGCGCACACCGGCGACGTCGCGAACGCGTGCGTGTAGCGCACGCTCGCCGCGGCGAAGCGATCGAGAGCCGGCGTCTCGACCGTCGCGTCGCCGTAGCAGGGCAGCCACGCGCTCATGTCCTCGGCGACCAGCCAGACCACGTTGGGGGTCTGGCCGGGCAGCGATGCGGGCGCGAGCGAGGCAGTGAGGACGAGGACGAGGGCGAGCCGCATCCCATCATCCTGCCCTCGGGCGGTCGCGGCGCCAGATGCGGGGACTCGCCGCCGCGCTCGGCGCGCAGCCGGGTGAGCAGGGCAGTGAAGTCGGCATCGTCGACCCAGACGTAGTTGTCGGCGAACTCGCGCGACTCGGGCGCGCCGTCATCGGTGAAGAGGTAGGGCATGTCGGAATCTCCGTGGCCGGCATGGTTCGCACGCACGTGATCCTGCGGTGGGCGTGCCGTGAAGTTGCGGTGAAGACGTGACGCGCCCGCTGCACCGCCTGTTCGGCGCGCGGCGCGTGGCCGTCGTCCGTTCCCCCTACAGCAGCGAGAGCAACAACAGCCCGCCGGTGGCGAGTGCGAACACGCGGATGATCTGACCGGTCTGCGAGTACGTGCCGACCACGATGCGCCGGTGCAGCAGTTCGCGGTCGCCTTCGTCGAGCGTCAGCACGATCGGGACGTCCTCGACGTCGTACACGGTCTTGCCGTCGGCGAGGAGCAGCAGCAGCGGCAGGCGCACGTCGAGGTCGGAGCGGGCGGGGACGGTGGCGAGCACCGCCTTCTCCGGCAGGTCGAGGCGGAGGGTCGTGCACACGCTCTGGTCGCGCTCCGCAGCCACGCCGAACGCCCGCGCCTCGACCACCCACGGTTCATCCCGGTCGTTCTCGATGGCGACGTCGAGCACGAAGCGCACCTCGCGGCCATCGCCGCGCAGTGCCAGCGGTGCGCGGGCGGTGCGCACGTGCGCGAAGCGGCCGGCGTGGATGTGCTCGTGGCCGAACGTGTCGTCGACCAGCGCGATGTCCGTGCGGCAGGCGGCGACGCCGACCATCAGCAGCAGCGCGAGCAGTCGCATCATCGTACGCTTCATCGCGCCCCTCCGCGCCACAGGGTCAGCACATCGAAGCCGAGCATGAGGCCGTAGCTGGGGCCGAAGTCGGTGCCGTTGGGCATGTCGTTCCAGGTCTCGAGGCGCAGGCCGGTCGCCCACTCGATGCTGATGGAGATGAACCACGTGTCGAGCGGGTCGTCGAAGGTGTCGACGAACAGACCCGTGTCGTAGGTGAGGTGTAGGCCGATCTCCGGGCGACCGGCGAGTTCGTGGATCGCGTGCGGCCAGCGCCACGGCAGCAGGTTCTGCCACTCGGCGACCCGGCCGAACACGTCGCCGACCGTGCCCGACGATCCGAGGTAGAAGTCGCGCGGCGCGTAGATGGCGCTCACCTGGCTCAAGTTCGTGAACGGCGCGACGTCGTCGAACGCATCGCTCGCGGTCGTGAGCCCGCTGCGATTGAGCACCTGCAGGCGCGTGCCGAGCCTGGGCAGGAAGAGCGAGCCGCCGACCTGCGCGTAGGCCTCGTGGTAGAGCGTGCTCGCCACCATCCCGACGCCGCACAACGCGCTCCAGCGCAGGTCGCCGTGGCTGCTGGCGGTGTCGCCTGCATGGATCTCCTCGCTGCCGAACCAGCGCGTGATCGCGGTGCCCGCGAGGTACTCCGGGCTCTCGCGCTGGCCGTCGGTCGGCACGCGCGCGAGGTTGCGGATGGCGTGGATGTAGTCGTTCTGGAACGCCTCCGTCGGCTGGTTGGCGCTGTAGCCCGCGCCGGCATCGAAGGTCAGCGTCCAGCGCCCGCCGCCGGCGGTGAGCAGCTCGTGGTTGTACTGCAGGCTCGCGAGGTTGAAGCCGGCGGTGACGTCGACGTCGTTGTAGCGGCGCCGCTCGCCGTCGAACTCGGTGAAGCGGTTGAACGCGACCGTGGCGCGCAGCTCCTGCCGCGGGCGCGGCCAGGCCGACGCGCCCCAGTGCGGGTTGGGGGCGGGGGCCTGCGCGGCGAGGGCGCCGAGGCAGGCGAGGGGAAGGAGCGCGCGCATGGTCACTCGAGGTGGGCGTGGTCGGAGTCGCCCATCGCCACGTTGCCGGCGGGGAAGTACTCGCCCCAGCGTTGGTCGACCCGCTTCGCCGTCGCCGCGTCGGCGAACAGCTCCTCGGGGTAGGTCGGCTTCTTGCGCGCGTCGATCACGATCGGCGGCGAGTACGACGCCTGGTGCCGCACGCTCCGCTGCGCGCGGGCGTGGATGTCGGCGGCGGGCTCGAAGCGCGTGAACGTCGTCCACAGGAAGTTGATGGGACTCTTCGCGACCCGCTCGGCGTCGTCGCAGAGCACCACGAGCGGCCACGACGCGAGCGCCGGCGCCTGCGCGAGGCGCGGTGCGGCGTCGGGCTCGGCGGCGAACGCCGGCCCCGAGACCACGAGGCAGCCGCCGCAGAACACGGCCGCGCGCGAAAACCCCTGCGGCAGCTCGCCCGAGAACTCGCGCGGCAGGTCGCGCCAGGGCTCGCCCAGCCCGAGCAGCACGCCCTTGCTCCCCTCGTTCACGGCAGGACCGCAGTAGTCGAGCGTGTCCATCGACAGGTTGCCGAACACGTAGAGATCCGTCTCGAAGTGCGCGCGCGCGAGCACGTGCTGCAGCGTCGCCCTGAAGTCGCGCAGGTCGACCGCGCGGTCGGTGACGAGCAGGAACTTGGTGAGGCTGAGCTGGCCTTCGCCGAGGATGCGGAACGCCGCGCTCATCGCTTCGCGCTTGTAGCGCTCCTGCACGATCGCGGCGGCGAGCGAGTGGTAGCCGGTCTCGCCGTACGACCAGAGCGCGCG
>CAYQMF010000118.1:0-21914 GCA_964418595.1 uncultured candidatus Brocadiaceae bacterium | reverse complement strand
GCTCGATCGCGGACACCGGCGCGCAGCGTAGGGAGATGGCGGGCGCGATCTACGGGGTGGGTGGCGGGCTGCTCCTTTGCCGAACAGGCGTCGGTGGGTGCGGCCTTGTTCGGGCCGCGCGACCACGCCGGGTCCGCGGGGTCACCACGCAATCGACTCGACGAGGAGGTTGGAGAAGCGGGCGCCGCCGGTGGCATCGACGAACAGCGCTTGCGCCGCGAGAGTGCGGCCGGCCAGAGCGCGGTCGCGCGGCAGCGGCACGACGAGGCTGGTCCTTGCGCCAGGCGTGGGGAACGCCGACGCGGGAAGTACGACGAGGCTGGCCGGGTCGAGGCGCAGGTTGCCGAAGGGCGGCAAGGGGATGTTGGCGGTGGCCCCGGCGAGGCACGGTACGGCGCGTTCCGCGGGGAGGGTTCCGCCGCGGGCGTCGAGGTCGAGCCGGAACGGGCGCCCGAGCGTTGCGAGGTACGGGGCATGGATCTGGCGCATGTGGTTGCGAAGCAGAGTCAGGTGGGAGCGCCAGCGCCCGGCGAGCGCGAGGTCGAGGTCGCCGTCGCCGTCGAGGTCGGCGAGCGCGACCGCGTTGGTGGCCTCGGGGCCGGGCGGGACGTCCCCGGGCGCGTCGGCAAAGCGACCGCTACCGTCGTTGCGCAGCAGGCGAGGAGGCAGGGCGACGAAGCCGTTGCCCATGCCACTCAGGACGAGGTCGAGGTCGCCGTCGCCATCGACGTCGCCGACGGCCAACGCGTCGGCGCCTTCGCCTCGTGGCATGTGCGTGGTCGTCGCGTCGGCGAAGACCCCCTGACCGTCGTTGCGATAGAGCGCGGCGCCGTCGTACTGCGCGAGCACTGCATCGAGATCGCCGTCGCCGTCGACATCCCCCAGCTTCGCGGCCCGCACGTAGCCCGCGCTCGGCGGCAGCCGCCCGGCGGTCGCATCCGTGAAGCGGAGGTCGCCCTCGTTGCGGTACAGCAAGTGTCCTCGCGAGCCCGTCGGGTAGCGCCCGAGCAGGAGATCGCCGTCGCCGTCCCCGTCGATGTCCCCGATGGCGACGGCGGTGATGGTCTCCGCCGGCGCGGGATACGTCAGCACCCGGCGAAAGCGTCCGGTACCGTCGTTCCGGAACACGCGGAGCGTCGACTGGGACCACGTGGCCGCGGCCACCACCAGATCGGGATCGCCGTCGCCGTCGAGGTCACCCAGGCACGCAGCGTGGCAGAAGTCGTCGTCGAACGGCAGGTGCGTCGCGCTGACGTCGACGAAGTAGCCGCGGCCGTCGTTCTGGAACAGGCGGTCGCGCCCGTCGTTGCCCGGGTCGTTGCCGAAGAACACATCGATATCACCGTCCCCGTCGATGTCGCCCACCTGCACGACGTTGGTGAACGCCGGGACCTGGCCCGCGAAGGGATCGATCGGCGCGAGGCGGCCCAGCCCGTCGTTGCGGTAGACGAGGTTCATCTCGTGATAACCCGGGCTGTAGCCATTGGCGAGGATGAGGTCGACATCACCGTCGCCGTCGACGTCGCCGGCGGCGAGGCCGGACACGTGCGGCGCATCCGGTGGGTAGCCGCGCTCGGTGGCATCGCGCAACCGCCCGGCCCCATCGTTCACGTACAGGCGGGGCTGGTCGCCGAACTGCTGATCGCCCGCGGCCAGGAGCAGGTCCGGGTCGGCATCCGCGTCGACGTCGACCCAGGCCAGCGCCGCGACGTAGCGCAGGTCGCGCGGCGTGGCGCCGGTCGGCGCCGGCGAGAACGTGGCGTTGCCGCGGTTGAGGAAGAGGAGATGCCGGCGCCCGTAGTACTCGTCGTGGGCGCTGCCGAGCGCGACGTCGAGGTCGCCATCCCCGTCGACGTCCGCCAGGGCGCATGTCTGCGATCGACCACCGCCGGATGCCAGACCTCCGGCAACCTCGGCGAAGCGGCCACTGCCGTCGTTGCGGTAGACGCGGTCGATCGCGGACTCGGTGGCCGTGACAAGGTCGAGGTCACCATCGCCGTCGAGGTCGCCCAACGCGACGTCGGTGGTGTAGTCACGGTGCCCGGGGAGGTACGTTCCGCTGGCATCGAGGAAGCCGCCCGTGCCATCGCCGAGCCACAGCGTGCAGGGTTCGTTGCCGGTGTTGGCGAACACGATGTCGAGGTCGCCATCGCGGTCGACGTCGCCGACCGCGATGGCGCGCGTCGGGTCGAGCTGCCGCGGCGCGCGGGCGGCGGTGACGTCGGTGAACCGGCCGGTACCGTCGTTCTCCAGGATCAGGTTCTGGCCGAAGGTCGCGAACACGAGGTCGGGATCGCCGTCGCGGTCGAGGTCGCCGATCGCCACGTCGTTGGTCGGGATCGAGGCGATCGGGAGCGCGGCCGCGTCCGCGGCGAAACGGCCCTGCCCTTCGTTGCGGAACAGCCGGCTCTGCCCCGCACAGCCGACGACGAGATCGAGGTCCGAGTCGCCATCGACGTCGGCGAGCACCAGGGCGCGCACGGAGAACGATCCGGCCAGGGCGTGTGGCGATGGAGTGAACCGTCCCTGGCCATCGTTGCGCCACGGGAGGAGGGAGCCGTTGGCCTGGCCGAAGACCACGTCGGCGTCACCGTCGCCGTCGATGTCGCCGGCGGCGACCGCCTTGGAGCGTACTTCTACCCACGGCAACGCGTCGCGCCCTGTCTCCGCGAACTGCTGCGCGGCGAGCACACCCGGAAGGCAGAAGCTGAGGAAGCGAAGGGCGCGCATGGCTGTCCGGAAGCGTAGCTGCGACTTCCGACATCGGTGGCATCTGCCCGGCCCGCACGCAGGCGCGCTCCGAGACGCTGGCCGAAGCAGGTGGTCCGTTCGGCTACGGCCCGCGCGGGCTCACCGTGCTCGCGATCTCGTACGAGCCTCTGCGGCCGATGGGGACCTGTCGCGCGCGACAACGCCAGCACGACGCTCACCCACCCGGCATCGCCGCGAGCAGCCACTCGTAGACGGGCGATACCGCGACGTCCACGGCACCCACATGGGCGCGCGCATCCCGGTCCAGCACCAGGAGGCGCTGGCGCGCGCGCGGATAAGCGGCAGACGCCACACTCAGCCCGCGCAGTTCTCGCGCCAACGTCGCGTCGTCGCGGACATCGGCGCAAACCTGGATGAGTTCGGCGCCGTCTGCGGTGAGCGACAGGAAATCGACCTCCGCGCCATCGCCCGCGCGCACGTAGCCCACATCCGCACCGCGCCGCTCCAACTCGTTGAACACCGCCGTCTCGAGCGCGTGGCCTACGTTGCTCCGGCCGCTGGCGTCGAAGGCGCGGATCAGGCCGGGATCGGCCGGATAGACCTTGCGTGGGTTGGAGTTCCGCTGCCGCTCCGACTCGGTCGCGAGGGGCACGGCACTGAGCAGGAAGGCATCCAACAGGTGACCGAAGAGCGCATGCACCGAGTCCTTGCCGACACCGAGACCCTGACCCTTCAGGTCCCCATGCAGTCGATGCACACTGAAGTTGCCCGCCGGGTTGCGGAGGCAATGACGCACGAGCCAGCGCAAGGCGGCGACCTGCCCGACGCCATGGCGCTCGACCACATCCCGGAACAGCAGCGTGTCGACGTACCCCTGCAGAAGCTCGATGCGCAAGGCCGGCGCCAGTCCCTGCGCCTCCGGGAAGCCACCGCAGACCAGGAACTCGCGGAACCCCTTCTCGACAGTCGAGCGCTCCGCCGACGTCCAGCGCGCTGGAGACTTCGTCGGTTCCTGACCTCGGTGCCGCAGGAACTCGCGGAAGCCGAAAGGTCGGATCACGGTTGGCATGCCGCGACCACGCAGCGAAGTATGCACCTCGCGGGACAGCATCCGTGCCGATGAGCCGGACACGACGATCTCGACACGCTCCGAGTCGAGCACCCGACGCACGAAACGCTCCCAGCCCGGCACCAGTTGGATCTCGTCCAGGAACCAGGAGACGGTCTCCCGGCCGCGGAGCCCGGGGTGGAGTCGGTAGAACTCCTCGAGAAGGAAGCCGAGCTGAGCGACGTCGATGCCGGCGAGACGATCGTCGTCGAGACTGAGGTAGATCGAGCGCTCGTTGGCGAAGGCAGCCCGACGCTCGGCGTGCAGTTGGCGCAGGAACGTGGTCTTCCCAGCCCGCCGCATGCCGATGACCGCGTGGACCTTGCCGGGAACCGCGGGCAACCTGGCGTCCCGACGCGTTGCGGCATGGGTCGCCGGTGCGAGGGCGGCGCTCAGCTTCTCCGCCAGGACGGGGTGCAGGGTCACAAGGACAGTGTCGGCAAAGGTGGCCTTCCCACAAGGACACATTTCGGAGAATCCGGCTCTGCCACGAGGACAGGTTCGGGCGGCCTTCCCACGACCGGCCGCTGCCATCGGCGTCCGGCCCCGCTGCCGCGTCTGCTCCGCAGCGACCACCCTTTCGCTGTAACGCCGGCGCCCTCCCCGCCTGAGTGGGTGCAAACCCATCTCCAACCAACCATCCATGAACTCACTCCGACTCCAACTGTCCTTCCTCGCCGCCCTCCTGGTCTCCCTCCCGCTCGCGGCCCAGGACGAGCGCGAAGACACCGTCCCCACGGCCGCCATCTGGCTGAACCACGCGTCCCTCGCCACGGTGAACGCCTACATCAACCAGGGCTACCGCATCACCGACCTCGAGGTCGACGACGCGGGCGCCGCGTTCACCGTCGCCATGGCCCACAACTCCGGCGCCTACGCGGTGGCTGGCTGGTGGTGGTACTACGGGATCACCAGCGCGCAGGTGAACACCTACCTGGCGCAGAACAACGCGCGGCCCATCGACATCGAGACCTACCTCGACGGCGGCGGCACACGGCGCTACGGCGTCGTGATGGTGCGCAACACGGGCTCCGCGCAGAAGCAGTACGGCATCTTCTACGGCTCGTCGGCGGCGACGATCTCCACCTACCTGTCGAACAACAGTCATCGGATCGTCGACCTCGACGGCTACGACTCCGGGAGCAACCGCTTCTACGCGGCGATCACCATCGCCAACACAGGCGCCGACGCGCGCTCGTGGTGGTGGTACCTCGGCGCGACGCCCGCGCAGGTCAGCGCGCTGCTCGACCAGAACAACGCGCGCCTCGTCGACTTGGAGCGCACGTCCATCGGCACCTACGACGTGGTGATGAACCGGGTCAGCGGCAAGTGGTGGTACTACTACGGCCAGACCGCCGCGCAGGTGACGGCGCACGCCATGCAGATCGGCGCGCGCGTGGTCGACATCGAGCGCCGCGGCGCCGACCTGTTCGACGTCATCCTCACCAACAACAGCAACGCGCTCACCACGCGCATCAGCGAGATCTTGCGCACCGGGACTACGGGCTTCCTCGGCGCCTACCTGCGACGCGTCGACAACGGTTCGAGCATCGTGCTCGCCGCCCTGCACCAGGACACGGTGTTCGAGCCCGCGAGCACGATGAAGACCCTGCACCACGTGCACACGATGCGGCGCGTCGCGCTCGGCACGGTGGCGCTGGGCCAGATGATGGCGACGAACCTGGGCATGACGGGCTCCTGCCCCAACGGCGGCGGGCCGGTCGCAAACGAGACCCTCGAGACTGTGCTGCGCCTGATGATGGAGAACTCCGACAACGCGCGCACGGCGACGATCACGAACCTCTGGGGGATGCCCGCCCTCAACACAACCGCGACCGCGTTGGGCATGGCGAGCACCGATCTCAACCACACGCTCGGCTGCGGCAGTCCCGCCAACGAGATCACGCTCGCCGACCTCGGCCGGCTGCACGCCCAGGTGGCCGGCGGCTACCTCACGAGCCAGCGCGACAAGTTCTACGAGCTGATGATCAACTCGCGCACCTACCCCTCCAGCGGGAGCACGACCATCGACGCGATCATCGACGCCGAGGCCACCCTCGCCGGCGTCACCGGCTCGATGCTGACGACCTTCAAGAGCTACGTGACCCTCGCCGCCAAGGGTGGCAACTACGACTGGCCCGGCACGCCGCGCTTCCACGGCAGCTACTTCGGCTTCATCTCACTGCCGCGCTGCGTGAACGGCCAGGTCGTGGCGCGCGAGTACGCGTTCGGCACGTTCTTCAACGACGCCACCGTGAAGGCTCCCGCGTTCGCCGCCATCTCCGACGCCTACTGCGAACTGCTGCGCGACGAGATCCGCGCCGCGCTCGACACCTGGGCGACGGCCGCCTTCGGCAGCCTCTCGTACTTCGGTGCCGGCTGCAGCGGCAGCAACGGCGTGCCGCTGGCGACCGCGACCGGCGCGCCGGAGGTCGGCGGCCTCGTGACCTACCGGGTGACCTCAGGCCCCGTGGGCATGCCCGGCGTGCTCTACCTCGGCGGCTCGAAGACGCTCTGGAACGGGGTGCCGCTGCCGCTGAGCCTCGCCCCCCTGCAGGCGCCCGGGTGCAACGTGCTGACCGATCCGCTGCTGCCCATCGCGATCCGCACCGGCCGCTCGGGTGAGGCCGACGTGCCGCTCGTGCTGCCGCTCAGCGGCGCGCTGGTGGGGCAGAGCTTCCACGCGCAGTTCTATCTGGTGGATCCGCCGGCGAACGGGCTCGGCCTGATCGTGTCGCGTGGGATCACGACGCTGATCGGCAAGGCGCTGCCCTGAGCTGCAAGGGCCGCGGATTGTTGCGTCGCGCACGAACTTGGCAAGGCCCGCAATCTCGCCACGCCGTTTGAATTCGCCACGCCCTAGCGGCCCTGGAAGCCCCAGACGATAGCCATCGCCGGCGGCCCCTTCTGGCGTCGCGCAGCGACGCATCAACCCGGAGAGTACGACGCCCGGTGCAGCGGCTTGCCGCTGCACCGAGGTGTCGGACACGGGTCGAACCTCCGGATCCGTAGCCTCGCGGAACGCGAGGCTGCAGGAATGGAGGATCAACCCTTCGGGTTGCGGCCGCCGGCCGCGATGAGGCGATCAGTACCCCGCGTGGAGGATCTCGCACATGCGCGCGAGCGCCCTCCCCGCCACCGCGGCGTCGGCAGGCTGCGCGACGATCGCGTCGTTGAGGAAGAACGCGAACGCGAGCAGCCGGCCGTGCTCCGTGTCGATGTAGCCCGCGAGCGCCTTGCTGCGCAGGAGGTGCTTGCCGTTGACCGGACTGCTCCAGATGAGCGTTCCGGTCTTGGCGTGCACCTGCCCGCGTGCCCGGCTGCCAGGCGCGACCATGTCGTGCAGCGTGCCGTCGACACCGAGGCTCGGCAGCGCGTCGCGGTAGGCCCCGAAGTCCTTGCGCTTCGCCATCGCGGTCAGCAGCGCGACCGTCGCCGCCGGCGTCACCTGATCCGCCCACCCACCGCCGGCCGCGCTGCCGAACGTGATCGTGTCGAGTGGCACCCCGAGCGCCGCGAGCGCCTCGCCTTCGCGGCGCAGGCCGGCATCGAGGGTGCGCTCGCCGTGCTTGCCGGCCAGCAGCAGGGGCAGCATGCCGGCGTGCAGGTTGTGGCTCACCTTCAGGATGACCTTGAGGGTCTCCGTGAGCGGCGGGGACGTGTGCACGCCCACGACCGGCGCGCGCGCCACGACGTCGGCGGCGGGCAGCTCGCCGGACGGGTTGCCAGCGCCCGGGGTCGCAGGGCAGCTCACACCGCGCGCCGCAAGGCGATCGAGGAACAGCCCGCGCGCGAACGCCTCGGCGTCGTCGACCTCCGTCACGCGCAGCAGTGGCGCACGGCCGACGGCGATGCGGCCCCGAACCGAGTACCACCACGCACCCTCGCGCTCGACCCACACCTGCGTGCCCACGTCCTCCGCCACGGTCTCGACGCGCGCATCGACGCGGATCCACGCCGGCGCCGGTCGCACTTCGCAGCGCGCCGGCTCGCCGGCCTTGGTCGCGGGATGCACGAGGATGTCGAGGACGTTGTCGTTCACGACGATCGGTGTCAGCGTGCCCGGCCCGCTGCCGGTACCCGCCGCCCGCTCGAACAGACGGTCGTCGACCGCCACGTCGCGCACGTGATTCACGCCGCTGGCCTTCACCAGGGTCGCGAGGTCATCGAGGCCTTCGAGGGGATCGACGCCGTGCCGCACGCTCGCGTCGCTGAAACCCGCGTAGGTGTGGTCGCCGTTCGTGAACGCCAGCGTGCCGTCGCTCTGCCGCCGGCCACTGAGGTTGGGATCGCCGGCGGCGCGCAACACGAGCAGGCCACCGACGTTGCCGTCCTCGTCGACACCGCCGACGGCATGGACCTTGGTCTCGAACACGTGGCCGGCGCCCAGCGTCACGAGCGCCGCTGCGCCGGAGAAGAGCTTGGTCACCGACGCCGGCGCGAAGCGACGCTCGCTCGCTCGCTCCACGACCACCTCGCCGCTGCCCAGGTCGACCGCCAGCAGGCCGAAGTCGGCGCCGCGCCACGCGGGTGCATCGAGGACCTCGCGCAGGGCATCAGGCACGCGCTCCTGGGCGACGATGCTGCCGGCGAGGAAGAGTGCGAGGGCCAGCGTCGTTTGCATCGCCAGATCCTGCCGCCCTGCGCGGGGTTTGGCGAGCGCCGAGCAAACTCGGCCATCGCTCGCCTAGAATCCCGCTCGCGCCATGGCCCCCGCGCCCGACGACCCGGCAGCGAACGACGAGGACCCTTCAGCTCTCGGCGCCGAGATCTACCGCGACCTGCGCGACCTCGCCCGCCGCCAACTCGGCCGCGAGCGCAAGGGGCACACGCTCCAGCCCACCGCCCTCGTCCACGAGGCGTGCCTTCGCCTGCTCCGTTCGCGCCCCGACCTCGGTGCCGTGCCCAGCGCGCAGCTCCTGGCGATGGCGGGCAACGCCATGCGACGCATCCTCGTCGATCACGCCCGCCGTCGCGGCGCCGCGAAGCGCGGGCACGGCGCCGCTCGGATCACCCTCGACGAGTCGCTCGGGGCCGAGGCCCGCAACCCCCTCGACGTGATCGCCGTCGACGACGCCCTGGATCGGCTCGCCGAACTCGATCCGCGCCAGGCGAAGATCGTCGAGCTGCGTTTCTTCGCCGGGCTGCAGTGCGACGAGGTGGCCGAAGTGCTGACCCTGTCGCGCAGCACGGTCCAGGACGACTGGGCGATGGCGCGCGCGTGGCTGCGCCGCGAGCTCGCCGAGAGCACGTCGTGAACGCCGTCGACTACGCGATCGTGCGCGAGGTCTTCCACGCGGCGCGTGGCATGCCCCGGGCGGCGCGAACGACGCTCCTCGAGGATCGGTTCGGCGCGCGACCCGACCTGCGCGCGGAGGTCGAGTCGCTCCTGGCGTGGTCGGCGACGCAGGACGGCGACACCCGCGCCGGAGTCGACGGCGCGACCTTCGCCGACCCGGCGCCGCCCCTTCCCGCACAGATCGGCGAACACCGGATCCTCGGCATCCTCGGCGAGGGCGCCTCCGGCGTCGTCTACCGTGCGCAGCAGCAGAGTCCCCGGCGCGAGGTCGCGTTGAAGGTCCTGCGCGCCGGGGTCGTCTCCGCGCGCGGGCTGCGCCGCTTCGAGCACGAGGCGTTCCTGCTCGGCCAGCTCCGGCATCCCAACATCGCGCAGGTCTACACGGCCGACGCGATCGTGACCGCGCACGGCCCGCAGCCGTACTTCACGATGGAACTGGTGGTCGGCCGCTCGCTGACGGAGCACGCCGCCGAAGCCGGTCTCGACCTCCCGCAGCGGGTGGAGTTGATCGCCACCATCGCCGACGCGATCCACCACGCACACCTGCGCGGGGTCATCCACTGCGACCTCAAGCCGGCGAACATCCTCGTCGACGCCGAAGGCATCCCGAAGGTCGTCGACTTCGGCATCGCGCGCGGCACCGACCCAGCGGTGCGCGCCGCGACGCTCACCGGGGCACAGGGTCTGGCGGGCACCCTCGCCTACATGAGCCCGGAGCAGACCGCGGGCGACCCCGCGCACCTCGACCTGCGCACGGACGTGTACGCCCTGGGCGTCGTCGCCTACGAACTGCTCGCCGGGACCCTGCCGTACGAACTGCCCGACCGCGACCTGATGGCTGCGCTGCAGGTCGTGCGCGAGACGGAGCCCGCCCCACTCGGGCGCCACGCGCCCGCGTGCCGCGGCGATCTCACCGTCGTCGTCAGCAAGGCCCTCGCCAAGGATCGGGCCGCGCGCTACGCATCCGCGGGCGACCTCGCGGCCGACCTGCGTCGCTGCTTGCGCCATCTCCCGGTCGAAGCGCGCGCACCGAGTGCGTGGTACCACCTGAGCAAGTTCGCTCGGCGCCGCCGCGGCTGGCTCGCGGCGACGGCGCTCGTCCTCGTGGCGGGCGGCACCGGCGTCGTCTCCACGATCCTCGGGGCCGCCGAAGCGCGGCGCGCGGCGCGACTCACTGCGCGCGGCAGCGACTTCCTGCGGCGCGCGATGCTCGACCTCGACCCGCGCCGCGTCGGCGGCGAGGTCAAGCTCGCCGACGTGCTGCGCCGCATCGATGCCGAACTCGGCGCGACCTTCGCGGACGAGCCCGGGCTCGCGGTCGAGATGCGCTGCGCTGTGGCGAGCGCGATGGGCACGGTCGGCCTCGTCCTGGAGGCGGAGCGCGCGCTGCGCCTCGCGGCGACGCAGGCACGGACCGCGCTCGGTCCCGAGCACGCGCTCACCCTGGACGCCCTGGCCGCCCACGCCTCCGCGCTGGAGGCCTGTGGTCACTACGCCGACGCCGAGAGCGGTGTGCGTCGCGTGCTGGCGACGCACACCGCGCGCGGCACCAGCGCCACCCGCGAGGGGCTCTCGGTCCGACACGATCTCGTCCGGATCCTGTCGGCCCGCGGCAAGCACCGCGACGCGCTCGCGGAGATGCAGCAGGTCGTCGCCGGCCTCGAGGCCGGGCTCGGTCGCGACGATCCGGAGGTGTGGCGCAGCAAGGAGAGCCTCGCCACGGAGATGGACGAAGTGGGCGACACGGCGGACGCGCTGACCCTGGCACGCGAGGTCGTGGCCCACTACGCGCGCACCGCCGGCGAAGATCACCCCGACCGGCTCGGCGCGTTGGCGAACCTGGCCTCGATGCTGCACGACGCCGGCAAGTCGCAGGAGGCTCGCACTCTGCTCGACGAGGCGGTGCCGGCGCTGACGCGCGTGCTCGGGGCGACCAGCCCCGCGACCCTGCTGGCCCGCAATCACCGCGCGCGCGTCATCGGCGCGCTCGGCGACCGCGTGCGCTGCCTCGACCTGCAGCGCGAACTGGTCGCGGACTCGATCGCCACGCTCGGGGCGCAGCACCCCGACACGATCCTGCGTCGCAACAACCTCGGCTCGACCCTCACCGACATGGGCCAGCACGAAGAGGCGACGGCGCTCTACGAGGAGGTGGTCGCCAACGCCGTGGCGCAGCTCGGGTCAGAACACCCGGCGGTGATGATCGCCCGCTACAACCTCGCGGCGGCGGTCCGGCGCCGCGATCCGACGCGCGCCGAGGCGCTCCTCCGCGAGGTCCTCGCCTGGCGGCAACGCGAACTCGGCAAGGAACACCCGGACACGCTCGTGGCGCTCAACGGGCTGGCGCTGCTGTTGCAGGAGACCCAGCGCAACGCCGAAGCCTTGCCCCTGCAGACGGAGGCCACCGCACTCTCCCGCCGGATCCTCGGCGACGATCACCAGGACACCCTCGTCGCGATCAACAACCTCGCGGGCGTGCTCCTCGAACTGAAGCGCTACGACGAAGCCAGCGAGCTGTACCGCGAAGTGCTCACCCGCTTCCGCGCCGTCTTCGGGGAGGAGCACCCCAACGTCTTCACCGCCATCAACAACGTCGCCAACCTGGAGCGCGCGCGCGGCAATCTGGCGGAGGCCGCTCGGTGCTACGCCGAAACCCTCGCGCTCGGCCGCCACCTGCCCGGTATCGACGAGCACGCGCTGCTCTCGACGATCGCGACGTACGGCTACGTGCTCCTGCAGCAAGGCGAACTCGACGCCGCCGCGCCGCTGATCGAAGAGGCCCTGGCGCGAAGACGGTCCCGCGCCGAGACGCCGTACGTGGGCATGCTGTGCGGCTTCCTGGGTGAGCTGCACGCGCGCGCCGGACGCATCACGGAGGCACGCGCCAGCTTCGGCGAAGGCATCGCGGCGCTCACGGCCGACCTGCCCCAGTCGGCGCGCAGCGTGTTCGGCCTGCTCGAGAAGGAAGCCGCGAGCCTCGCCGCCGCCAGTGCAACCGGGCCGGAGGAAGCGCGCCTGCTCGAGGTCCACCGGCTGCTCACCACGCCGCCGACGGCACACGCGTTCGGCGCCCGCAAGGTCGCGAAGATGCTCGCCGATCACTACGCGAGGCAGGGGAACACCGACAAGGCAGCCGACTACGCGCGGCTCGCGGAGCCGCCGAAGTAGGCGGGCGGGCCCCGCCTCACCGTCCGCCCTCCGGCCTGGGGATCCGGTTCACGGTGTAGTACGCCTTCGTGTGCAGCAGGCCTTCGCCCGACCGCGCGCGCACGCCGTGGAGGTCGAACGCGTGCACGTGCCCCACGACCACGGAATCGAGCACCAGCCGCACGCTGCGGCCGTCGCCCGCCACGGTTGCGCTCACCACGCGCGGGGTCGTCTGGTCGACCTCCGGGCTGCCGTAGTGCTCGTGGTAGATGTGCGTGAAGGTCTCGATCCGGTAGCTGCCGACCTCCGCCGCGCTCGCGCCTTCGACCGCCGCCGTGAAGCGCACGTCGAAGCCATCGGGCCGGATGCTCACCCGCTCGATCTCGAACGGCGTCTTGCCGGTCCACTCGACCCGCTCGAGCACGAACTGCCGGTTGCCGCGCACGGGCCAGCCGCGGTTGGTACCGCCGGTGACGAGGTACCCCGCCGGCGCGAACTCGACGGCGAGGATCCCGGTGCCGAAGCCCTCGCGGAACGGATAGCACGCGCCCTGCCAGACGCCTTCGACCAGTTCCGTCGTCGCGCGCATGACGCAGCTCAGGCTGTAGTCGCCGACGAAGAGCTGACCCGCGAACGGACCGAAGCGACCCTCCGTGCGGTCGACTCGGAAGCCGCTGATCGACTGACCCATCTTGCGGTACGGGAACACCACCGCGTACGGCACGAGCTGTTCGACGCGCGCACACTCGGTCACGAGGCGCGAGGGCGTGTTCGGCTCCACGGGCCGGCCGCCCATGTCCTTCGCCAACGGCAGGTCGTAGGCCGGGAAGCTGATCGGGTGCCCCATGAAGCCACCGGGCCGCAGGTGCTTGAGCGAGCACGAGCCGTTCCAGGGGCCCTGGCTCTCGGTGTAGAACATCGCGCCGTGCTCGTTGGGGCCCACGCCCCCCGCGCTGCGGATTCCGCTCGCGATCGGGATCGAGCGACCGTCCGCGGTGATCTCGAAGGCCCAGCCACGGAACGGCGCCTTGTAGTGGTACGAGGCCGACAAACCGAGCACGACGAACACGCTGCCCTCGGGCGTCACCGGCGAACCCCAGGCGAATTCGTGGTAGTGCTGAAAGCCCCACACGTCGCTCAACGTCTCGAAGCGGTCGGCGCGACCGTTGCCGTCGCGATCGGTGATGCGCGTCAGCTCCGTCTGCTGCATCGCGTAGAACGCACCGTCGCGGAAGCCGAGGCCGAGGACCTCGTCGAGTCCGCGCGCGAACGTCGTGATCTTCGGCGCCGGCACCGGCGCAAAGGCCCCGTCGACGAGCAGGATCTCGCCGCGCCGTGTGCCGACCGCAAGCCGTCCTTCGGGCAGCATGCAGAAGCTGCCGGCCTCGAGCTGCAGCTCCGCCGGCAGCGGCAGGTCGACGATGCGGTAGTAGCCAGCCTCGGCGCGTCCGGTGCCCCATGCGTCGCCGAGTTCCTGCGCCGGCAGTGAAGCGATCAGACAGATCGCGACGAGCGCCTTCACTTGCCGCCCTCCCGCCACGCGTAGGCCAGCGTGACCTCGGCGTGCCCGCCGCGGATCTCGATCGGCACCAGGAGTTCGTCTGCATCCGTCGCGTTGCGAACCACCGCCGCGGCGCCGCGCACGTCGACGCGCAGTGACCGCCCCACGTGGAAGGCGCCGTCCGCCACGGCCACGATGCGCGCGTCGACCGCCGCGCGGAAGGTCACCGTCACGTCATCGTGTGCCGTGAGCCGCAGCGTCCGCTGCAAGGTCGGACGCGGGCCCTCCATCCCCGGCAGCTCCGACGGCGTGTCGTGGACGGTCGCCCCCGCACACGCGTAGCGGAACGTCGGTCGCTGCTCTGCATCGAGGTCGTAGCCGAGGAAGCGCTCGCCTGGTTCGCCCGGTGAGACCTCCGGCCACGGCGCGGTCGGCGAGTGCAGCCGCACGAACGCCGGACCCTTCGGCAGGCTCACGCGCTCCTTGCCGAGGATGCGCGCCTCGCCGCTGCCCTGACCCCTCCACACCGGCGCCGCGTCGACGAAGCCCCCCCACCAGACCTGGTTCAACGCGAGGCTCTCGGCGTCGAAGGTCACGTTCACGCCGCCCGGATACCCGACGCTGATCCCACGCTTGCCCGTGTTCTGCACGCTGCGCCGCAGGATCACCGCCTCGTCGCCGACCGCGAGTTCGATAGGTGGCCGGCGCATGCCGCTCGGCTTGCGCACGTTGCGGCCCTCGGCGAGGTAGTGCCACATCGCATCGATCTGACGCTGCACGTCGCCGCCGCCGAGTTCGGGCCGCGTCGAGACGCCGTCGACGAAGAAGCGCGGCATCAGCGTGCCCGACCGGAAGCGCACCGGGTCGCGCAGGAACGCGTGGAACCACTCCGGTCGCAGGCGTTCCCCCGTCGACGCCACGAGGTCGACGGCCCCCATCACGCCGGCGCGATCGCCCGCGAACTCATGGCACGTGATGCACGCCATCCCGCGGTCGCCCACCAGCTCGCGCCCGAGTTCGGTGATCGCCTCGGCCTGCTTCCGGTCGCCGGGCAGGGGCCGAAGCTCGATGGCCGGCAGCGTGTCGGTGCGCGCCAGCAATCCGGCCAGTTCCGTCGCACACGCCACACCGAAGCCGGGCATGCGCGTGCGCACGTACGGACGCACTCGGGAACCGAACGCGATCGCATCGAGCAGCCATGCCGGCTGCAGCTTGGCGCCGACCGAGGTCAGCGGCGGCGGCAGGCGGCCGTCGTGACCGATCGTCTCCTCGCTGGTGGTGAAGAACCGACCGCGCGCGTCGGGCACGCCGCCCCACTCGCCGCGCTCGTGGCACGCCGTGCAGTTGCGCGCGGCGAGCCGTTGCCGGACGCGCGCCTCGTCGGACAGATCGTCGGCCCAGGTCTGCAGCGCCACGCGGATGTCGGCGCGCTGCGCGTCGCTCAGCGGGTAGGCCGGCCACGGGCCCGCCTGCGCGGAGAGACAACCGCGGGCCGGATCGAGCGCACGCAAAGCGGGAGGCTGCGCGACGGGCGACGCCACCGCCGGCGAGGTGTGGCAGCGGACGCAACCCAGCGTCGCGAAGTGCGCGCGGCCGGCGGCGACCTTCGCGGCGTCGAGCGGGGGCGAAGGTGCGGTCGTCGCCGGTGCGCGCGCCAGCAGGTAGTGACTCACGTCGTGTGCCTCCGCCGGCGTCAGATGCATGTCGGGCATGCGGCCCGCCGGCCACGCCTCGTGCGGCGCCAGGAGGAACGTTCGCAACCCCGCGACGTGGTACTTCGCCTCCAAGCGACCGAGCGGCACCGAACCCGCGAGCGCGATCTCGTCGCCCTGCGCGTCGCGCGGTGCGTGACACGCCACGCACCCCACGGTGTGGAAGACCTCGCGCCCGCGCGCCGCCGCCGCCGGATCGGTCGCCTCGACCGGGGGTTCGGTCGGCGCCAGCGAGCGCAGGAACTGCGCGAGCGCCGCCGCGGCGTCGCGTCGTGCCTGCGATTCCAGGTGGCGCAAGACGTCGGGCATGGTCGTCCCCGGGGCGACGGCGCACGGATCGGCGACGAAGCGCTCGATGTATCCCGGCAGCACGCGCTCGCCGACGCGGGCGAGGTCGGGGCCTTCGCGCCGCTCGACGAGGCTGCGCTCCGCGGGCTCGGCGTGGCACGCGACGCAGCCCAGCTCGCCGAGCAGGACGAACCCGCGCACACGCGCGTCGAGACCCGGCGCAGCGAGGCCGGCGATCATGGGAGGCGTCTGGGCGACGAGACCCGCCCCGACGAGAGCGAGGACGAACACGGCGCGACTCGACCGCGCGACGGTCATGCCTGAGGGAGTCATGGGCACGCTGAAGGTAGGCGACCGCCGCCTATCGGGCGACGGTGACGTTGCCGACTCGCGCGCGCCACCAGACGAGGAGCAGGCCCGCCGCCAGCCCCGCGAGCGGCAACCACCCGTCCAGCAGGCCCGACCAGCTCGGCCCCCCGATCACCACGCGCCCGGGCATCCCGAACAGCAGTCGCGCCCCGATGTCGTTCCAGTGGACGAGCGCCGCGCGCACGCCGAAGGCGAGCACGACGGCTGCCGTGAGCCCGACCGTCAGCCAGTGCGCACGAACCCCGGAGCGAGGGAAGCCCCGCGCGAGGCAAGGCAGGGTGAGCACGGCGATGGCCAGCGCCACGGTCTTCGCCGGCAGCAGGGTGAACGGGGCGACGCCGAACCCCGCCAGAATCGCGCACGCCGCCGCCACACCGAACCAGCATGCGGGGAGCCAGCGCAGGAAGCGCCAGCGCACCGGCACGACCGCCCGACGCGCGACCAGCCATGCCCCGAGCGCGGCGAGGCCCGCACCGCCCGCATCCGGCGCGAGGTCGACGCCCGCGAGCCGCAGGTCGAAGGTCAAGACCAGCACGCCGGCGACGATGAGCCAGACCGCCGCGGCGCCGCGGAGCACGAGCACGATCACCGCGAGTGTGACGAGCAAGACCGACGCCGCGGCGGCGAGCACGTCGCCGTGCGGCAGGAAACGCGCGCGCCAGTGTGCCGAGGCGCCGCTGGCCACCACCGCCGCCAACGGGGGCGGAAGAGCAGCGACCGCGTCGCTGCTGGCCCCAGCCATCGCGGCGGCCAGGGGCGGCGCGAGGAGCGCGGGCCGGATGCGTTCCGCTGCCGCGGCGCGGAGACGCTCGTCCCGCGCGGTGGACCACACACGCGCCCAGAAGCGTGTCTCCCGCACGGCGTCCGCATCGTCGCCGTCGACGATCGGCACGCGCGCGGCGAAGTCCGCCGCATCGAGAGCCGACGCGTCGCCGAGGAGCAGACGGGCGCGCGTGACCGAGCGGCTGAACGTGTCCGAACCGGCGGGCCGATGCTGCGGCACCACGACGGTGAGGCGCGCGAGATCCGCGCGCGCCTCGGGCACCGCCATCCACCTCGCGAGTTCCACGGCGCGCTCGGCGCGCGCCATCCGGTCGAAGTCGATCCCGCTCGACGGGTGCATGGAGAAGAAGTCCGCCGGCAGGCCTACGAGGCTCGCCGCCACGGTGCGCCCCCAGTCGGCGACCGACCAGGCGTCGGCCGAGGTCGTCGCACCGCCGTCGTGTGCCTGGAACACGATCACCACTGTCTGATCACCGCCCACGCCCGCGTCCTGCCACGCCGGCACGTCGTGCCGCAGCAACACGGCCACCTCGCCCTCCTCGACCGGCGGCATCGACGACGAGTGGTTCCAACTGCCCACCTGCGGGTGCACCGCACCCCAGCTCGCGTCCCCGGTGTCGGGCACGAGGCGCACGCGGCCACGCGTCGTCCACGCGAGCCGCAGGCGTTCGACGCGCAGCCGGAAGATCCCCGGGTCGGGCACCGCCGTGGCGTGGATGCCCGGCACGCGCGGACTCTCGACGACCAACGGCAGGTTCGGGAGAGCGCCGGAGCGCGCGACCTCCAGCGCTTCGCCGATCCGCAGTTCGCGCACCTCCTCGCACACCACGACCGGCGCAGCCTCGCCGTCGCGCCAGCGCAAGCATGCGACGCGCGCACGGTAGCGCGGTCCGGCATCGGCGGTGCCCAGGAGGGCGAACCACTGCATCGGCAGTTCGGCCGGCTCCAGCCATGGCCACGGCCAGCACGGCGAAGGCTGGTGTTCCGGTGGCGCGGCCAACAGCGTCAGCAGGCAGTGCAGCCCGGCGCGCTCGCGGCGTGGAGCACGCAGGTAGCGCTGCAGCAAGCCCGGGACATCGGCGCGCGTCGGCAGCTCGCCGAGGCCGAGCCGGCGCACGATCCACGTGCGCGGATCCTCGTCGCGATGCTCGCGCCACCACTCCCGCCACGCCGAGACGCGGAGCCGATCGTCCATGGCGTTGGTGGCCTCCACCTGTGTGTGGTGCGTGAGCCAGTCGACCGTGAAGCGCAGGCGTTCGGCACCGGCCTCGAGGTCGTCCACGGCGACCGCCAGCTTGCGCCGGTACCCCTCGACCACGGACATGCCGGCGATCTCGTCGGCAAGGTCGGCGATCGCGCGCGCGCGTGCCGGGTCTTCAGTCACCGTCCCGCCCCACGCGTACGCCATGCGCAGCGGCAGGTCGTGGGCGACCGCCAGGAGCTGCGCGGCCGCGCCCTGCACCGGCCCGGGCGCGCGCGCGAACGGGACGAGGCACGCCGTCGCGCCCGCCGCCCACAGCGTCGGCGCCAGGAGCCCGAATCCGTCGGGGCCGACGAAGAGGCTGCCGACGCCGCCGTACGTCGAGCCGTCGAGATCGGGCAGGAGCTCGAGCAGTGGCAAGCCCAGGCGAGGGTCGCGCGCAACCTTGGCCGCGAAGGTCCGAGCGAGTTCACCACGCGGCGTCGCCTGCATGAGCCGCGACAGGATGCGCGCCGCCGCGCGGCGCAGGGGATCACCGGGGGTGCGCAGCGCCGGCTCGAGGATCGCGAGCACATCGTTGCCGGGGATCGGCGTGGGGTTGAGCGCGAGGCCCAGCATCCCGAGCGGACTCGGCTGGGCGAGGAAGCGCCGCGCCGCGAGCACACGCTCCATGCTCGACACGACCGCGTCGACCGCATCCAGGGCGCCTGCCGCGGTCGCCGCGCCCGCGAACGGCCAGGCCACCGTGAGGAACGCGTCGCGATCGGCGTCGTCGGGGCTGGCGACGGCGAGGTCCTGAGCGCGCTGCAGGTGCGGGAGCATGCCGCGCACCGCGGCGGCGTCGGAGGACGCCGGCATCACGCGCACCAACGCGAGCAGAGCCGCGAGCGTCGTGCTGCGGATGGCGGCGGCGGTTCGCTCGTGTCCAGGCTGGGTCTGCGCCTTCTCGGCGAGCACCAGTGCCGACTCGGGCTGGCCGGCGTCGAGCAGGTCGCGCGCCGAAGCGAGCGTGGCCGCCGCGGGAGGTCGCAGGCGCGGCTGGACCACCAGGAAGAAGACGCTGAGAAGCGCGGCCGCGACGATCGCGCCGACCGCGAGCGGAACACGCTGCCGGGCGAGCAACCGCACTGCGCGGTAGCGCAGGCTCGGTGCCCGCGCGAGCAGCGGTCGACCTTCGTGGTAGCGCTCGAGGTCTTCGAGGAGAGCCGTCGCCGTCGCGTAGCGATCCTGGGGTCGCTTGGCCATCGCCTTGCCGCAGATCACTTCCAGTTCGCGCGGCGCGCCGGCATTGCAGCGGCGCACGCGTCGCGGCTCCTGGTGGATGACCGCGTGCACCATGTCCGCGAGGCCCAGGCCCGCGAACGGGGAACGCCCCGTGAGGCACTCGTACAGGATCGCTCCCAGCGAGTACACGTCGCTGCGCTCGCCGATGTTCGCCGCGTCGCCGCACGCCTGCTCCGGGCTCATGTAGGCGGGGGTGCCGAGGATCTGGCCGGTCGTCGTCAGGTCGGTGCGCGCGGCGAGGTCCCTGGCCAGGCCGAAATCGGCCACGAACGCGTTGCCGTCGGCGTCGACCAGGATGTTGGCGGGCTTGAGGTCGCGATGGATCACGCCGTGCGAGTGCGAGTAGGCGATCGCGCTAGCGACCTGCCGAAGCAGGCGCACGGTGCGTGCCGGCGTGACCTCACCGCGCTGGATCAGCTCGGCGAGCGACGCGCCTTCGATCAGGTCCATCGAGTAGAAGGGCACGCCGTCGACGTCGCCGACCTCGTGGATCGCGACGATGTGCGGGTGCCGCAGGCGCGCGAGACTGCGCGCTTCCTTGCGAAAGCGCTCGATGAATCCCGGCGCGATGTCGCCGCCGCGCAGGACCTTCACCGCGACCTGCCGGTCGAGCGAGAGTTGCCGCGCGCGGTACACGACGCCCATCCCGCCGCGACCCAACTCGCCGAGGATCTCGTAGTCGGCGGGCAGACGCGGCGGCGGCGCTGCGGGCTCGAGCAGCGCGAGCGCGGCGCGGCACTGGCGCACCTGCAACGGCGACACGCCAAACGCGCGCGCCAGTTCGTCCTCGTCGATCGGTCGCCCCTCCGCGAGCCGACGGCGGATCGCCTCCTGCACCTCGAAGAGGACGTCGGAGCCTTCGTCGGTCACGGGCCGCCTCCCTCACGCAGCAGATCCGCGCCGAGCCGCGCCGTGGCCTTGGCCAGCAGCCGCCGCACCGCCGAGGGGCTCCGCCCCATCCGCGTGGCGATGGCCTCGACATCGAGGTCCGCGAAGAAGCGGTGCAGGATCGGTTCCCGCTGCTCGTCCGGCAGTGCCCCCAAGGCCTGGCGCAACCTCTCGTGTTCGTCCGCGCGGCCCGCCGCCGTCATCGGCCCCGTGCCGCGCGCGCGTGCGCTGTCGAGGATCGCCGTGATCCGCGCCACCTCGCCGGGCGGCGTGCGCTTGCGCGCCGCGAAGTGATCGTGGAGGCCGAGGAGCGTCGTCTCGACGATCCGGCACATCCACGCCGCGAAGCCCCGCGCATCCCGCGGCGCCTCCGCGCCGAACGCAGCGAAGCCGTTCAAGAAGGCCTCCTGCAACACGTCCTGAGCCTCGACCCGCTCACGCAGCGCCGCCCCGAGCCGAAGCTCCACGAAGAGCAGCAGCCGTCCGGCCGCCTGCTCGAACAGGCGCTCGAACTCCTCGCGCGCGGGCATGGGCGTCACGGATGCTACAGGGGAAACCGCGCGCCCCGCCGCCGCACGAACCGCAGAAAACCGCGCGCGCGCCCGGACGCGCGCTTCAGCGCACGAACAGGTACACGGCCGCGTTCCCCACCACCGCCAGCGTCGGCAGCACCAGCACCGCCACGGTCACGCCCAGGCTCTTCGTCGCGAAGCCACCCTCCGCGTCGATCTCCGGCCGCCCCGGCAGCGCATCGAGCAGCACCGCCGCCTCGCGCTCCGGGTCGTACATCAACGCCTCCGTCTCCTCGTCTTCCAGCGCCTCCAGCAGATGCGAGCGCACCGTCGCCTCCCGCGCCTCACCGCGCGCGTCCTCGAACGCGAACGTCAGCTTGAACACCCGCCGGTTGTTCACCGTCGTGTTGGTCGCGACCCTGCCCACCAGCCGCCCCCGCGCGAACTCCCCGCGCTCCAGCAGCCGCACCGCGTTGCGCCCCTTGCGCAGCCCGAACGCCACGAACCCCACCCCGATCAGCGGGAACACGAACACGAACGCCACTGCCGCCGAGAACGGCGCCGAGCGCATCCCCCGCACCCGCGCCACTCCCGGGTCCCCCGCCACGTATTCCACCTCCACACGCCCGCCCACCTTCGGCACCCCCCGCACCGCGTACGACGTCCCGCTCAGCTTCGCCCCCTCCACCTCGTACTCGAACTCCACCGCCTGGATCGCCGTCTCGTTCTCGCTCATCGACGTCGCCGCCACCGCCGTCACGAACCCGCTCACCACCCCCACATCCCCCGAGAAACGCCCCCACGTCCGCAGCTCCGAGTTCGCCACGAACGCCCACACGAAGATCATCCCGAAGCACGTCATCGCCCACCCGATCACGTTCCACACGCCGCCGAACATCAAGCGCAGCCGCAGCGCTCCCGAGACCCGGCGTGGCGCCGGCGCAAGCATCGAGACCCGATCCATGCCGCCCCCTTACCCCGCCGCCGCCCGCTCCGCCATGCTCAGCAGCCCCAACCGCCGCCACCCCACGCCCAGCAGCCACGTCCGCGCCAACGCCACCGGCCGCGCCTCGCGCTCCAGCCCGCGCACCCGCACCTCCTCGCGCCACC
>CAYQMF010000117.1:0-22277 GCA_964418595.1 uncultured candidatus Brocadiaceae bacterium | reverse complement strand
CGCGGCGAGCTGCAGGCCGCGGTGGATCTGCACGCGCACCGTTGCCGCGGGTCGTTCGAGCGTGCGCGCGATCTCCTGCGGCTCGAGCCCGTGTTCGAGCAGCAAGCGCAGCACCGGCCGCTGCGCTTCCGGCAGGGACTCGATCGCCTTGCACACCGCGGCTCGCAGTTCGCTGCCGGCAGCAGCGTCGACGGGATCGAGGCTGGCCAAGGCCGGCAGGCGCGCGGGATCGATAGCGCGCCGCTCGCGCCGGCGCGCGGCGCGCGCGTGGTTGGCGAGGATGCCCACGAGCCACGGCAACACCTCGCGCTGCGGGTCGAAGCTCGGCGCCGCCTCGATCGCGGTGACGAACGTCGCCTGCAGCAGGTCTTCCGCCGCCGCCTCGCCGCCGGCCAGATGCCGCGCGAGGCTCAGCAGCTCGGCCGCGGTCTTGTCGAAGACCCGGGCCAGCGCGCGCGGATCGCCCGTGCGCTGGTAGCGGCGGAAGGCGCGGTCGGCGGCGGAGGAGAACATCGCCCGGAGTGGACCCGGAGCGCGGGCCGCGTTTCAGCCCGGAGCAGAAAAACCAGCGCTCCGGCCCCGCGCCCCCATCACAGGGTGAACACCAGGCTCACCGGCAAGCTCAGGTCGTTGCCGGGGGCGAGCAGGGTCACCGCCTGGTAGTGCAGCGGGAACCGGCGGAACGGGTTGGCGACGGGGAGCGTGATCGGCGTCACACCCACGCCGGCGGCATCGAGCTGGCCGGTGACGAGCAGGGCGAACGTCGCGGGGTCGAGGTGCAAGAGCCCGCCGAACCCGGGCAGCGCGACGCCGCTGGCGAGCAGCGTGGGCGCGAGGAACACGGCGTAGGGCGCCATCGGCGTGCCGTCGACGCGGATGCTCACGTTGCTGCCCAGCCTGCGGTTGCCGAGCATGCAGAACGTCGGCGTCGTGTCGTGGTGGAGGGAGACGTTGTCGATGTTCATGCGCGGGTTCGCCGCGCCGGCGAGGTACGCCCGCTGGAAGTAGATCGTGAGCGGGTAGGTGCCGGCGGACGCAACCGCAAACCGCGCGCAGAGCTGGGCGCGCTTCTGCTCCGGCGAGGTGTACGAGCCGAACGCGAAGCGCGCGATCTCCACGCCGTTGAACTGGACCCGGATCGTGCCGATGTCGGCGTTGCCCACGGTCGAGTTGCGGTAGCCGATCGCGTCCATGCGGAACTCGTACGCGCCGCCGTGGAGCAGCGTGACCTGTTGCTCCAGGGTGTTGGGCGCGTACGGCGGCGGCGTCGTCTGGCCGCCGGCGTTCACGCCGAAGCTGTCGCTGGCCCCCATGCCGGTCACGTCGATGCCGACCTCGAGGCCCGGGTTGACGCTGTAGGCACCGCCCATCACCCACGGAGTGAGCGTGCCGGTGAAGTCGCCGTTCACGACCTCGTTGTGGGCGGGGGACTGCGCGGAGAGGGGAAGCGCGAGCAGGGTCAGCGCCAGGATTCGGGGGTGGAAGATCATGGTGTGAGACGGACGAGCGCGCAGGCTGGGGCGAAGCCTACGCCTCCCGAGCAGGCGTGGAGCCCCGCGGGCATCAACGGAAGTCCGGCACTGCCCTTCCATCCCGGGGCCAGCGCAGCTAGAACCCTCCGCCTGTCAAACGTTCGTTTCAATCGACCGTTCGCCCATGAGCCCTGACACCAAGACCCGCATTCTCGACGCCGCCGAGCAGCTCTTCTCGGAGCTGGGGTTCAACGCGACCTCCGTGCGCGAGATCGCCACTCGCGCCGAGGCCAACCTCGCGGCGGTCAACTACCACTTCGGCAGCAAGGACGACCTCGTGCGCGAGGTGTTCGCGCGGCGCTTCGGCCCGCTCAACGCGACCCGCATCGCGCTGCTCACCGCCGCCGAGACCGCGGCGGGTGACGCGCCGGTGCCGCTTGCCGCGGTCGTGCGCGCGATGGTGTCGCCGGCGCTGCGCCTCGGCGCCGAGCAGGGCCACGCGTGCATGCGGCTCATGGGTCGCCTGCACTCGGAGCCGCCGGCGTTCACCGCGCAGCTCTTCCGCGAGCTGTTCCGCGACGTGCGCGACCGCTTCGTCGCGTGCCTCACGCGCAGCGCACCGCACCTCGACCCCGGTGAGATCTTCCTCCGCATGTACTTCGTCGTCGGCGCCATGGCACACACGATGGTCGGCTGCCACACGTTCGCGGTGATGTCCGCCGGCCTCTGCCAGGGCGACGACATCGACGGCATCGAAGACCAGCTCGTCGCCTTCGGCGTCGCCGGCCTGCAGGTACAGAGCCTCACGAAGGAGGCGCGATGAGCCGCTCGACTTGCGTCATGTCCGTCGTCGCTCTCGCCGCCTGCGCTGCCCCGCCACCGGTTCAGCATGAGCTGCCGAACGTCGCGGCCCCCGACCAGTGGCAGGAACGGGAAGGCCACGCCGACGAAGCTCCCCTCGCCGCCGATTGGTGGACGACCTTCGGCGATCCGGCGCTGACCGCGCTCGTCGAGCGTGCCCTCGCCCGCAACCACGATCTCGCCGCGGCCGCGTCGCGCCTCGAGCAGGCCGCCCTGCGCGGGCGCATCGCCGGCGCCGACGTGTGGCCGACGCTCGACGCCGGCCTCAGCGCCGATCGGCAGCGGCGCGTGTTCGTCGGCTTCCCGTTCGGCGGCGCCGGCGGCGTGCCGCACGCGACTTTCAACAGCTTCGGCCTGTCGCTGTCGACGAGCTGGGAGCTCGACCTCTGGGGTCGCGTCCGCGCCGGCGAGGCCGCCGCGCTGGCCGACGCGCAGGCCGCCGGCGCCGACCTCGCCGCCGCCGGCCTCTCGCTCGCGGGTCAGACCTGCAAGGCGTACTTCGCGATCGTCGAGGCGCGCGCCCAGCTCGCCCTCGCGACGGCGACCGTCGACACCTACCGCCGCACGCTGGCCCAGGTCGACGACCGTTTCACGCGCGGCATCGGCCAGGCCGTCGAGCTGCGGCTGGCGCGCAACAACCTCGCCGCGGCGGAGAGCGCGTGGGCGCGCCGTCACGATGTGCTGCAGGCGGCGCAGCGGCAGCTCGAGTTCCTCACCGGCGACTACCCGGCCGCCTTGGTCGCCACCGCCGAGCAACTGCTGCCGCCGCCCCCGCCGATCCCGGCGGGTCTGCCCGCGACCCTCGTCGCGCGGCGCCCCGACCTCATCGCCGCGGAGCGCCGCCTCGCCGCCGCGGGTTGCCGCACGGATCAGGCTCGCGCCGCGCTCTACCCGCGCCTCGCGCTCACCGCGTCGGTGGGCACCAACTCCGACGCGATCGAAGACCTCCTCGACGCCGACCACCTCGTGTGGGGGATCGGCGCCAATCTATTGCAGCCCCTCTTCGCCGGCGGCCGCCTGCAAGGGCAGGCCGACCTCGCCAGCGCGCAGGCCGGCGAACTCGCCGCGCGCTGGGCCAGCCTCACGCTCGCCGCCTACCGCGAAGTCGAGAGCAGCCTCGCCAGCGAGCGCCTGCTCACGGAGCAGCGCGAGGCCTCGGCGCGCGCCGTCGCCGAGGCCGGCGCGGCGGAGGCGCTCGCCAACGAACGGTACGACCGCGGCGTGGGCACCTTCCTCGACGTGCTCGAAGCGCAACGCCGGGCACTCGCCGCGCGCACCGAGCTGCTGGCACTCGACCGTCACCGTCTCGACGTGCGCATCGACCTCCTCCTCGCGCTGGGCGGCGGCTTCGCGCCCACACCGACCAGCGCCGACGCCCCCTCCGCCGCCACGCCCGCCGGGATCCGCTCATGACCCGCTCCCTCCTCCAGATCGCTCTCGTCGCCGTCATCCTGGCCGTCGCCGGGTTCGCGACCAAGATGCTCATCGACTCGCGCAAGCCACCGGCGAAGCAGGCTCAGGTGGTCGAGCCCCCCCTCGTGCGCATCCTCGATGTCGCGTTCACGGAGCTGCGCCTCGACGTCGAAGCCAACGGCACCGTCTCGCCGCGCACCGACACGACCCTCGTGGCGCAGGTGGCCGGCGTGGTCACCGCGGTCTCGCCCGCGCTCGCGGCCGGCGGGTTCTTCGCGCAGGGCGACGCCTTGGTGTCCATCGATCCACGCGAGTACGAACTCGCGGTCGTCGCCGCGAAGGCCGACGTCGCGCAACGCCGCGTCGCGGTCGACATCGAGCGCGCCGAGGCGGAAGTCGCGATCGCGCAGTGGGTTGCGCTCGGCAAGGGCGAAGCACCGCCGCTCGCCCGGCGCGAGCCCCAGCTCGCGCAGGCTCTGGCGGCGCTCGCCGCCGCCGAGGCCCGCCTGCAGCGCGCCGAGCTCGACCTGCAGCGCTGCGTCGTACGTGCCCCCTACGCGGGCCGCGTGTGGGACAAGCGCATCGACGTGGCGCAGTACGTCGCGCCGGGCACGCCACTCGCGCGGGTGTACGCGGTCGACGCGGCCGAGATCCGCCTGCCGATCCCCGACGCCGAGTTGCAGTTCCTCGACCTGCCGCTCGGGCTCGACGCGGAGCGCGCCGCGACCCAGGGGCCGACCGTCGATCTGCGCGCGACCTTCGCGGGACAACAGCACCGCTGGCCAGCGCGCATCGTGCGCACCGAAGGCGAGATCGATCCTCGCACGCGCATGGTGCACGCGGTGGCGCGGGTCGAGAACCCGTACGCCCGCGAGGACAACGGCCACACGGCGCGCCCGCCGCTCGCGGTGGGCATGTTCGTCGATGCCACGATCCACGGCCGCACGGTGGCCGGCATCGTGGCGCTCCCGCGCGAGGCGCTGCGGCCGGGCGGTACCACGGTGCTCGTGGTGGACGCCTCGGGTCGGCTGTGGAACCGCAACGTCGTGGTGCTGCGGCTCACGCGCAGCACGGCCTACGTGACCAGCGGCGTGGTCGCCGGCGAGCGCGTGTGCCTCACGCCGCTCGAAGTCGTCGTCGACGGCATGCCGGTCCGCGTCCTGCGCGACGAACGGGAGGCCGGGCGATGAGCACGCCGACCGACACCGGGTCCGCCGCGGAGCGGGGTGCGATCGCGTTCTTCGCCAAGAACCCGGTCGCGGCCAACCTGCTCATGCTCATCCTCGTCGTGTGGGGCGCGATCACGCTCACCACCGGCATGCGCACGGAGGTCTTCCCCGCGAGCAACCTCAACGTGATCACCATCGGCGTCGTGTATCCCGGCGCCGCCCCGGAGGAGATCGAGGAGGGCATCTGCCAGCGGATCGAGGAGGAGGTGCAAGGCCTCGCCGGTGTCGAGAAGGTCGAGTCGACCGCGGTGGAGAGCATCGGCACCGTCACCGTGCGGGTGCTGGAAGGAGAAGACGTCGACAAGATCTTCGACGAGGTGAAGAACCGCGTCGGCGCCATCGACAGCTTCCCCGACGAAGCGGAGGCGCCGGTGGTGACGCGCCTGTCGTTGGTGCGGCAGGTGATCAACCTGGCGATCGCCGGCGACACCGACGAGCGCAGCCTGAAGATGGTCGGCGAACGCGTGCGCGACGACCTGCTGGCCACGGGCAAGATCACGACCGCCACGCTCACCAGCGTCCGGCCGTACGAGATCAGCATCGAGGTCGCCGAGGACGCGCTACGCCGGCATGGTCTCACGTTCGCGCAGGTCGCCGACGCGGTGCGGCGTTCGTCCCTCGATCTGCCCGGCGGCTCGGTCAAGACCGGGGCGGGCGAGATCCTGCTGCGCGCGAAGAGCCAGGCCTACCGCGGCAGCGAGTTCGAGCAGCTCGTGCTGCTCACCCGCCCCGACGGCTCTCGGGTGCGGCTCGCCGACGTCGCCACGGTGATCGACGGGTTCGAGGACACCGACCTGATCTCGACCTTCGACGGCAAGCCCGCGGTGCTCGTGCAGGTGTTCCGCGTCGGCGACCAGAGCGCGTTCGACGTGGCGGAGACGGTGTACGACTACGTCGCCGCGTCCGCCGAGCGCCTGCCGCCCGGCATCACGATCACGACGTGGCGCGACGACACCGCGATCCTGCGCAGCCGCCTCGACCTGCTGGTGCGCAACGGCCTGTCGGGGCTGTGCCTCGTGTTCCTGTCGCTGGCGTTGTTCCTGCGCTTCAAGCTGGCGCTGTGGGTGACCTGGGGCATCCCGGTCTCGTTCCTGGCGACGTTCGCGGTCATGCCGATGGGCGACATCACCATCAACATGATCTCGCTCTTCGCGTTCATCGTGGTGCTGGGGATCGTCGTCGACGACGCGATCGTGGTGAGCGAGAACATCTACGCCCACATCCAGGACGGCATGCCGGGGCTGCAGGCCGCGATCCATGGCGCCAAACAGGTGTCGATGCCGGTGATCTTCTCGGTACTCACGACCATGGCCGCGTTCGTGCCCATGCTCGACGTCGCGGGCAACTTCCGGAAGGTCTGGCAGACGATCCCGTTCATCGTCATCGCGACGCTGTTCTTCTCGGTGATCGAGTCGCAGCTCGTGCTGCCGACGCACCTCTCCCACCTGCATCCCGTCCACCCGCGCCGCCAGCACGTGTTCGCGCGCGCCTGGTCGCTGATCCAGACGCCGTTCCTGCGCGGGCTCGAACTCTTCGTGCGCCACGTACACGGCCCCCTCCTGCGCGTCGCCGTGCGCTGGCGCTACGTCACGCTCGCCACGTTTGGCGCGATCCTCGTGGTGACCCTGGGCTTCGTCGCATCCGGCAAGCTGCCGTTCCGCTTCCTGCCGGACCTCGAGGGCGACAACGCGGTAGCCATGCTGCGCATGCCACAGGGCACGCCAGCGGAGGTCACCCGCGGCGCGATCGCGCGCCTCGAGGCCGCGGCCCTCGAACTGCGTGGCGAGCTGGCGGCGGAAGGCCAGCATGGCGTCGTGCAGCACGTGCTCGCGTCGGTGGGCAACCAGCCCTTCGCCATCGAGCAGCGCCGCAACGCGGGCGGCATCGACGCCTCGATCGACGGGGCGCACCTCGGCGAGGTGAACATCCAGCTCGCGCCGTCGGAGTCGCGGACGGTCACCGCCGAGAGCGTGGTGCGACGCTGGCGCGAGAAGGTCGGCGTCGTCCCCGACGCGCTCGAGCTGTCGTACTCGACGGCCATGATGACGGCGGGCGAGGACATCAACGTGCGCCTGAGCTGCCCCGACTTCGCGGCGTTGCAGGCGGCGGCGACCACCCTGAAGGCCGAACTCGCGAGGTTCGCCGGCACCACCGACATCACCGACTCGTTCCGCGTCGGCAAGCGCGAGGCCAAGCTGCGCCTCAAGCCGGAGGCGGAGAACCTCGGCCTCACCGCCGCCACGGTGGCGCGGCAGGTGCGCCAGGGGTTCCACGGCGAGGAGGCCCAGCGCATCCAGCGCGGGCGCGAGGAGGTGAAGGTGATGGTGCGCTACCCCGCCGCCGAGCGCCGTTCGTTCGGCGACGTCGAAGGCATGCGCCTGCGCACGCCCGCCGGCGACGAGATCCCCTTCGCCGCCGCCGTCGACGTCGAGGAGGGCCGCGGCTACGCGACCATCCAGCGCAGCGACCGGGCGAGGAAAGTCAACGTCACTGCCAAAGTCGACGCCAAGGATGGCGACGTCGCGGCGATCGTCGCGAACCTGCGCAGCGACACTCTGCCGAAGCTCGTCGCGGCGCACCCGAGGTTGACCTGGGCGTTCGAAGGCCAGGCGGAGGAGCAGGCCAAGACCATGGCCAGCCTCGGCCGCGGCTATCTCGTGGCGCTGTTTGCGATCTTCGCGCTCATCGCCATCCCGTTCCGCTCGTACCTGCAGCCGGTGATCGTGATGACCGCCATCCCCTTCGGCCTCGTCGGCGCGATCTGGGGGCACGTCGTCTTCGGCGCCGGCCTCAGCATCATGTCGATGTTCGGGCTCGTCGCGCTCACCGGGGTCGTGGTCAACGACAGCATCGTGCTCGTCGACTTCGTCAACACCGCCCGCCGCGCCGGCACCGACATGTTCACCGCGGTCATGGAAGCCGGCCGCCGCCGCTTCCGGCCGATCCTGCTCACGTCGCTGACGACGTTCGCGGGCCTGCTGCCGCTGCTCTTCGAGACCAGCGTGCAGGCGAAGTTCTTGATCCCCATGGCGATCTCGCTCGCCTGCGGGGTCATGTTCTCCACCGCGATCAGCCTCGTGCTGGTGCCCGCGCTCTACATCGTGCTCGAGGACCTGCGCAAGCTCTTCGCGCCGGTGCGGCGGGCGTGGGATTGGTTGTTCGGGGAGACGAAGGCGGCGTGAGGATTGGTTGCTTCCGCCTCAACGAGGCTGGGACATGCGTGGCCGATCAGCCGTCCGATGCATCGCAGGCGTCCACTTGCTGGCGGCATCGAGGACGGCAGCGATCGCGGCCGAGCTTGCCAACGACCTGCTCTCGAACCAGGCACACACCGTTGCCAGGAAGTCCAGGCCCAGGAATTGGACCTCCGCGTGCATGCGATCCGACTCAGGAAGGGAAGTGAATTGACTGAGCAGGTAGGTGTTCCCGCCGTGGACGATATGACTCACACCCGCCATGCTGCCAAGGGGAGGGTTGCGTGAGAATTCCTCAAACAACGAGTCAGCTTCCTCCGGAGTATTGGCGGCCATCGAAGCGAATCGGCGAATCTGAGCAGGCGTCGGCGTCGGGAAGGTCGCTGGCTTGACTCGGCCGGATTGGATGATGTCGATCATCTCAGCGTGGCTGGCCTGGCGGAGACAGAGAACCAGCGGTTCTAGCCTGTCACGGAGAGGATCTACTATGTCGTGGAGGCTTGCGCATTCGACCTCTGCGAGAGGCCGATCTTGCGGATTGAGACGCACATGCCTGAGCAACGTCGTAGCCGACACGCTGTCCGGGGAGTTCGCGAATTGGTTTGCGAGATCGAAAGTGGTCCGCGGAATCCCACGGGGCCAAGGGATTCGGTCCGCCGACCCGAGCCGCGTCACGACAGGTTGTTGACGTAGAGCTGAGTTGTCTCGGATTGCGTCCAACGTGGCCAACGCGTCCCGCAGGATCCGGTCGTGCTCTGCCACGAGTGAGCTGGAGACGCCCTCGCCAACGCGGTCGGCGTCACACGGCGGGGCCACGATGCCCTCCGAACGGGTGTGCGATCTCAGTGTCCAGATTCCGGCGGCGACCAACACCGCCAGAAGGATTGAGGCAATTGGAGTTCCGGAACGCATACCTGGATCACCGTCGCTTGAACCATGTCAGGCGTTATAGCATATCGTGCACTTGCAGACGACTCTGAAGGAGCACTTCTTGTTGCCGGCGTTACAATGGTTCGCAGTGTGAACCTCGTAGTCCTGCTCCTGAGTGCTTCCACACATGTATACGGGGCACTGAAACACTTTGGTGGCGACGCATTGTGGGGCGGCGCCGCCAGTGATGAACAGCCCCGCCCCCGCCGTCATCGTCACAATCGAATCGTTGGTGCACTGGGTATCATCTTCGGGCGGGGTACAACCCTCCGTGCACAGTCCAGTCCAACTATTGTTGTAGTTGATCACAAATCCCACATCCGCCTGGGCGCATGTGTTCAAGACGACTACTGTCACGACCTCGCACGTGCAGTAGCTGGCGGCCTCGGACCCAACGGGAATCAGCGCGCCGGCGACGGCGCCCATGGCGAGAAGGAACTTCATGGATCACCTCCTACCAACCAACCAAGCCTTGTGAGTGAGAGCAGATCTCCGCCCGGGCACCGCCCGAGGAACGCTTCGGTGACCTGAACGCAGCCAAGACTACCCAGGGGGGGGGGGCGTCAACCGCCAAGCACAACAAATGAGTGGGCGATTGCGCCGATGGTCACCCGCCGGGCACCTCGACCTCGATCACCTGCTCGAGCCTCCGTGCGTCGAGCGTGAATGGTCCGAGCAGGGGCGCGACTCCGTCGACGCGCAGCTTGAACGGCACGTAGGTCCCGCGCAGCGCGACCTCGCCGCGTGGGTCGGTCTGACCGAGCGGCCGACCGTTCCATCCGGAGGTCGCGTCGGTCGCCGGCACGCGACTCACCGCGCGCTCCGCCACCGGCACGCCGTTCGACGTGCGCAGGCGGAGGGTCGCCTTCATGGGCTGCATGTCCGGGCTCCATGAGAACGGGCCGTATGCCGGCAGATCCGCGACATCGCGCGACAGCCACAGGGTCTCGTCGATCGGGGCAACCGCCACGATGCGCGTAGGGCCGGGTCGCGGCGTGCCCATCGGGATCAGCTCGCCGCTGCCCTCGGCGACCAGCGACCAGAACTGGAACCTCATGTCCTTGGCGAACCGCAGATCCAGCTCCGGCTTCAACCGTGCGAGATCGAGGACGTGCTCTTTGTGCTCCCCCGGCGCGAGCGTCAGGTCGGCGAACGCGACCAACGACCTAGGGTGCATCGGCACCACCCGATAGCGACCCGCAGGCAGGTCCGTGAGCTGGCAACGGTGCGCGACAGCCGACGCGAGCGCTTCGATGCGCGTGCGGAGCACCGGCGACAGCGTCGGGTCGGCGAGAAGCTCGCGCATCGCCTGGGCATCGCGGTCAAAGAGTGCCCGCACCGCCCGCCGACGACGCTCCGGATCCTGGGGATCCGCCTTCGTCACCTCGGCCAGCAATGTGATGTCGGGGCCGCCCCCGAACGCGAGTCCGATCTCCCGCCCGAGCCGGTCGGGGGCGCCGTCGTCCGCCACCGGCTCGAGCGCCAACGTCGAGTTCCCCCCCGGAGGCGGGCCGGTGACCACCAGGTCCAGCGTCGCCGTCGCCATGACCGGAACCACGACCTCGCTGCTGCTCGCGAGCACCGTGTCGCTGACTCCCGCCGCGCCACCGCCCACGACGTACAAGGTGACGGTCTCGCCAGGTGCACCACCCAGGACGCGCGCGCTGCCACTGGCGTCGGTGCGGGTCTCCCCCAACACGACGACCTGATCCTTCGGCAGCGGGTTCGTGCACAGCCGCTCCGCGCGCCAGGCCTGCTTGGCCACGACCCCCTTCGGCACGCGCAGCACGCGCACCGACGCTCCGCCAGTCGGCGGCGACGTGCGCACCAGCAACTCGGCGCTCGCGGCGAGCTGTACGCGCTGCTCGCGACACGCATTGCCGCCGGGCACTTCGACGACGACGCACGCGAAGCGCGGATCCGCGGGGAAGATGCGCAGGCGTTGCGGCACGAGGCCGAGACCTGGAAGGCGGGGACTCGTGCCGGGAGCGAAGGCGATCCAGCCGTCGGCGACCCACGGCGCCGCAGCACGCACCGCCGGATCGAGATCGACCCACAGGCGGTACTGATGCACCGGCTGCGCGCCGAGGCCGAGCACGACGAGGGCGCCCGTCGGTGCGGGCGTGGCGCGCAACACGAGATCGGCGTCGCCCCATTCCGCGTCGCGTTTCCCCTCGGTGGCGAAGCGACCGGCGCTGTAGACCCACAGCCGCACGTCGGCGCCGTCCTGCCCCCACGTCGCTCCCCTCACCCGGAACGCGCCGTCGGCCCCAGTCATCACCTTCGCCACTTCCGCCCCACTCCGTTCCTCGACGATCACCCACACGCCGGGAACGGGCGCGTCACCCGCGTCGAGCACCCTCCCCGCGAGGACCCGCTCCCGGCGACAGACGATGCGCACGAACGGGACATCGCCCGTTGGAGCGACGACGATAGCCTGCGGCGACTCGACGTCGAAGCCCGCGACCGTAGCCCGATAGGTGCCGGGCGCGAGGCCGTCCCACGCGACCTGGCCCGCCGGTCCGCTCACCGTAGCGAACGCCTCGGACGCACCGCGCACGGCAGGCCGACCCACGTTCACTTCGAGCGCCGGCAGCGGGCGCCCCTCCGCGTCGACGACGACACCGCGCAGCGATCGGTCGCCTTCGGACACGGCCGCCGCGAGCGGGGCACGCACACCGGCGCTCGTCTCTGACGTCGGTGAGCGCGACACGTCGATCGACGCCGAGTCGTCCGCGAGAATCTGACCCGACGGCGCTGGCGGCGCCTCAGGCGCGCCCGCGCCCACGGCTGCCCAGACGATCAGCGCAAGCGCAATGGCAGCGATCGAAACGCCACCGACACGCAGGCCCCATCGTCGAGATCCGTCGCGCCACATCGACGCGCAGGATAGCTCGCGGCGGGTGCAGCGTCAGTCCAGGACGCGCATGCGGGCGAGGTTGCCGACAGGAACGCCGCAGCGGGGCCGACGCCGTTCCTTCCTCGACGACTCACCCCGCGTCGCGGCGTTCCAGCGAAGACGTGAGTTGCGTCGCCCGCTACGCGGGCGAGGTTGCGACAGCAACGCCGCAGCGGGGCCGACGCCGTTCCCTTCCTCGACGACTCACCCCGCGTCGCGGCGTTCCAGCAAGCGGCTGAGCAACGTCGCCCGCTGCGCGGGCGAGGTTGCTCAGTGCGTGAACTCCGTCACGATCCCGTAGCCGATCGATGTGGTCACCGGCGAAGCGAGCGTCCCCGTGGCGCCGGTCGAGCTGTTGTAGATGCGCGACACCCTCACGATGTTGGTCGTGTTCGGCGCGGGGATGACGTGCGAGCGACCGTTGGAGGCCGACAGCGGGATGGGGTCCACCCGGGAGAGATCGACCGAAAACGCCTGCGTCGTGATCGTGGCGCCCGTGAGGCCGACGTTGGGGATGACCCAGCCCAGCCCGGTGTCACCACTGATCGCGCCCGTGGCGCTGGTGAGGCCGATGTCGATCATCAAGAGCAGATCGGTCATGATCGGCGCGCACAAACCCGGATACGGGATCGCCGGGTTGGTTGCGCCGAGCGTCAGGATCGTCGGCGCGGAACTCGGGCCATTCGAGACCGTGGGGTAGAACAAGAGCACGTTGCCGTTGGCCACCAACGGCAGCGTGTGTGTCATCGCCGTCGTGCGCCCGGTGGCGATGCACCCGGTGCCGGTAATCGTCGACGTAGCGCTCGTCTGGCTGCCGCCCTCGGCGTCGATCTGGTTGAACGTACCGGAGCCCGTCTGGATCGTGTTCGAGAACACCGCCGCGTCCCAGATCAGCGAAACAGTGCCGGGGTGGTTGTACGGCGCGTCCAGCGGGATGAAGATCGTGAACGGGAGCGGGCCGGTCGTGGCGTTCTGGCCGAGCGGGCCGATGTTGACGATGCGGCGCGCGACCACGATCGTCGGCGGCGCGAGGTAGTTGGCTGCGAACACGAACGACGCCCGGTCGAAGTCGACCGACGGACCCATCGACATCTCCATGTCGACGTCGCGGATGGCGGTGTAGTTCGTGGTGTTGCCGGCGTTGCCGCGGAACGCCAGGCGCGTGATCGCGAGGGCCGACGCGCCGAGATCGCTGTGGATCTGCGTGTAGCGACGGACGGTCGTGCTGTTCCAAGGGAAGGCGTTGTTCGAATTGCCTTCGAGGAGAGCGGTCTGCGTCGGCGAGACGGTGACGGCTGTCTGGGCTGACGTGAAGGCGCACATGGTGACCGCAGCCACGGACGCGGTGAGACGGATCGGGAGCATGGGACGAACCTCGGTTGGAGAGAGAAGGAGACCCGCACCCGAACACGCGTGCGGGCTGAGCGCGAAAGGCTAGCGAGCACCCGCGGACGCGAAAGGGGGTGGGCGATGGCGCGATGGCGGCCAGGCCCGCGCGGCGCCATGGCAACGCTCGATTCGCGCGAACGCAACCGGCCTCGCCCTCAGCTCCCAACGAGCGGATCTCGCGGCCCGGTCGACATCTGCCCGGAACCTGCGTCGCACGGACGCCGGGTCGCGACAATAGGGCCGGTGATCCGCCCCGAGGACGACCTGTTCGCGCGCTACTGCGAGCGTCGTGACCCCGACGCCCTCGGCGAGGTGTTCGACCACACGGCCCGTCCGCTCCTGGCGGTGGCCTCGCACCTGTGCGGAAGGGCCGACGCCGCCGAGGACCTCGTCCAACAGACATTCCTCACCGCGATCGAGGCGGCGACGACGTTCACGCCGGGGCGACCCGTGTTCCCCTGGCTCGTCGGCATCCTCACCAACCACGCGCGCCAGCACCTGAAGAAACGTGCGCGCACGATCGACCCCGCGCGCCTGCCCGAGACCCCGGCTGCCGATCCTGCCGTCGCCGCCGCGCGCACCGAGTCCACCCGCGCGGTGCGCGAGGCCGTCGCCGACCTCGGCGAACCGTACCTCCCGGTGCTGACGCTCCATCTCCAGCACGGCCTCGACGCGCACGAGATCGCCGCGGCCTTGGGCCGACCCGCGGGCACGGTGCGCACGCAGCTCGTCCGCGGCCTCGCGCGCCTGCGGCAGGCCCTTCCGGCGGGGCTCGCCGTCGGCGCCATGGCGATGGCGACATCGGCGGGCAGTCTGCTCGCCATGCGCAAGCTCGTCGTCACGCACGCAACGCGCACCGCGTGGCCGACCGTGGCCGCAGGGGTCGCCGGAGGAATGCTCATGACGAAGTCCTGGTGGCTCGGTCTCGCGGCGGCGGTGATGGTCGCCCTGTCCTGGTGGGCGTGGCACGCTACGCCCGACGCGGTCGCAACTGCGCTCGAGCCGGGCGAGGCCGCAAGCCTGACCACGGCGTCCGTGCCGCAGCCCAGGGCGGGGGGCGCGACCGCACGACCTTCGCAACCTGCCGCGCACGGCCAGGCGCGTGCCCCGGTGCCCGACGTCGCACGCACCGGAAGGCTGCGGGTGAGCGTGCGCGGCCCCCTGTTCACGCGCGTGAACGCCTTCGAGTCGGTGGCGTCGAGCGGGAGCGGCGGGCCGCTCGGCGGCGTCGGCATCGTCGTCCGCGACGCGGAGCAGAACGTGCTCGCGGCCGGCAGCACCGATCTCACGGGTGCTGTGTTGCTCGAGGGCGTTCCGGTCGGTCGCTGCCGCGTGCAATGCCGACTCGGCTTCGGTCGCGACGATCTCGCCGAAGTCGAGATCACCGCAGACAGCGAGACGACGCACGAGTTCTTCGTGGGGATGTCGGGTCGCGTCACCGGCCGGGTGGTCGACGCCGACGGCGCCCCCGTCGCCGACGCCGACGTGTGGCTCGGGTCCGCCCTCGACCAGGGGCGCCCTCCGGACGAGTGCCTCCGCCGCGCCGGCCGCAGCGACGCCAACGGCGGATTCGACGTGCTGTTCGCCAACCACGAGGATCGCGTGGCCGCGGGCAAGCCGGGATACGCGATGTCCGCTTCGGTGCCCACCTCTGCCAGCACCGGCGCCGCACGCCTCATCCTGCGGCGTGCGAGCGGCACCGTCCGCGGCCTCGTCACCGACCTCGCCGACCGACCGCTCGCGGCTGCCTGCGTCGGCCTCGAGGCCATGACGCCGAACGCGCTCGGCCGCGTGGCGTGGACGGATGCCGCCGGCCGCTTCACCTTCGCCGACGTGGCGCCAGGCCCGCAGTTGTGCGTCGCGGTTGCCGCCGCGCACCGGAGCAACCGTGATCGCGTCCAGGTCGCCGTCGACGGGCTCGTCGACGTCAGGCTGCGTCTCGCCCCCACCGTCGCGCTGACCGGAACGATCACCGACCCACAACGACGTCCGGTGCCCGACGCATGGGTCACCGTCGAAACCGACGGCGAGAGCGGCCGGCAGAACGCGCGCACCGACGCGGCCGGTCGCTACGCGTTCGCGGCCGTGTCGGCAACGCGGTTGACCGTGGTCGTCGCCCGCGCGCAGGGGCGGGCCACGGCGCGCGCGACGATCGACGCGGTCGCTGGCATGCCCGCGGCCTGCGACCTCGTGCTTCCCGATCGTCCCGGCATCCGCGGGCGGGTGGTCGATGTGGGCGGGCGCCCCATCGCCGGCATCGAGATCGCCACGGGTACCACCGACCGCCGTAGTACGAGTTCCGACCACGAAGGCGCCTTCGCGTTGCCCGACCTCGGCGCCGGCCGCCACGCGCTCGAGATCGCGGTCCCCCGAGGCGGACCGGTCACACGCACGGTCGACGCAGGAACCGAAGACCTCGTCGTGACCCTTCCCATCGACACCACCGCGCGAGCGCGCGTGCGCGGACGGATCGCCGGTGCCAACGGCGAGGGCCTTGCCGGCACACTGATCTGCTCACGGGATCTGCCGTGGCAAGAGATCTCCCTCGGCGCCGACGGTCGCTTCGACCTCGGGGAGCTGCCGCTCGGCGAGTACGAGCTGTTCGCGGAGTGCGCTGACCACTGCGCATTCCGTCACCGCTTCACGGCGGACACCGCAGGCGAACTCGATCTCGGCGACCTGCGCGCCACGCCCGCCGGCCGGCTGCGCGTCCGCGTGTTCCACCCCGATGGCCGCCTCTGGACAGGGAGTCCGCCCGAGCCCCTGGTGTCACGCGACGGACACCGCCTGCAGCGCGATGCCGACTACCGCTGCTCGCGCGACGGAGAAGCGTTCCTCTTCGAGGGGCTCGCGGCCGGGCAGATCGCGTTGGCTGCGCCCGACCACGACGGGCTTGCAACGCTGCCCGCGGACGTGCACGTGCGCGCCGGGGCGACCCAGGAGGTTGCCCTGCCGACCGCCGTGGGCTGGCCGCGCACGCTGCGGTTCCAGGCGCCGTTCGGGTCGCATACGTCTTCACTCACGCTCGATCTGCTCCGCGACGGCGAAGTGATCCTGCGCGCGGCGCAAGCGGAGCGCGGCATGTTCCTCGCCGGGTTCACGTTCGGCCGCTCACTCCCGCCGGGTCAGTACGAGGTGCGGGCCCGCGCCGACACCGGCCAGGAGTTCGCGGCCCACTTCGCGGTGCGCGACGCCGACGCCGCGGCGACGGTCGACGTGCCGGCCGTGAACGCACAGGAAACCCGGCCGCGCTCGCCGCGGCGCTGACGCGGGCCCCGGCGTTCAGCGTTGCCCGCCCTGGGCTCGCGCCAGCGCCGCCCGCACGTCGCTCCGCGCCTCCAGGCGGCGCAACTCCTCGCTCTCGAGGATCGTCTTCGCGCGCGCGGGATCGCGCGCGAGGACATCGACGACGAGCGCGGCAGGCTCCGCGTAGAAGTCGTCTGCCGTGCTCCCGTCCAACGTGCCTGGCGGGTCGCCGGGAACGAGTCCCTTGGCGAGACCGACCCGAACGAGCCGATACGCGACGTCGAGCCGGCTCCCCAGGCCATCGTCGAGAGGGAGCATCGCTCGCGCCGCCACCAACGACGCGTCGTACTCCCGCAGTCCGAGACGCGCGTCGCTCAGCAACCGCAGGTGGTTCTTCAGGAAGGTCTTCGTCTCCGCTTGCTCCGGATCCTTGGCGATCGCGATCCGCTGATGCTCACACGCCTCGTCCAGCAGCTCGGCGGCGAGCGCGTTCTCGCCGCGGTGCACGCGCCACATCGCCAGGTTGCTGAGGATGGCGCCGAACACGCTTTGCACGCGTAGCGACTCGGGGAAGCGCACGAGCATCTCGCGGGCGTGCGTGATGGTGCGCGCGTAGCGGGCGACGATCTCGTCCGGCTTCCAGAGCCACAGGCCGATCAGCGCGACCGTCTTCTCGACCATGAGGCGCTCGCGGGCGAACTGCACGTCACCCGGGTTGGCATCGGCCAGCTCGACGATCAGCGCCCAGGCGCGCTCGGCGTGCTCCATGGCCTCGGCATGCCGCCCGCGGAACAAATAGAACTGCGCGAGGTTGACGAGCGCGGATTGCAGCCCGAAGCGGTGCGCGATCTGACGGGGGAAGTCGGCAACCAGGCGCTCGCGCAGCGCGATCGCGCGCCGGTAGGTTTCGACTGTGCGGGCGTCGTCGGACAGCCGGGCGAGCACGGCAGCCAGTTCACCCACCACCCGGGCCGCGGCCGTGCACGCGACCGGGTCGTCGGGCTGCGCCGCGACCAAGGCATCGGCACGCGTCACGGCCGCCGTGACGATCGCCTCCGCCGCCGCGAAGTCACCGCTGATGCGCAAGGCCCTGCCGCGCAGCATCGCGAGGTCGAGCAGCCCGAGCTGACTCTCCGGCGCCTGACGAAGGTTGGGCGCCTCCTCCCACAGTTCGCTGGCGCGCGCCAGCGCCGCCGTGGCCCGGGCGGTGTCCTCACGCCGCTCCATCGACGACGTCGCCCGCTGCACGAGGAGGCGGGCATAGGCCGCAGCCACCTCCTCGCGCGCGGCTCCCGTCGCGCACTTCAGGGACTCCTCAGCGGTCTTCTCGGCCGAGACGAAGGTTGCGAGCCCCGTGGCGACGTCGCCCTGCGTGAGCTGGCACGCCGCCAACGCCGCAGCCGCGTCCAGCTCCACGACCACGAGCTGGCCGTCGTCGGGATGGACGCGCCGCGCCGCAACCGCGCGCGTGAACGACTCCGCGAACGCCGCGCGCGCTTTGTCGAGTTCGCCGAGCTGCATGCGGATCCGACCCACGAGGATCCCGGTGCCGAGCGCCTGCCGCCATATCGCCGAGTCGATGAGGTCCTGGCTGAGGAACTCCTCGTAGTAGGCGAGCGCATCCTCCGCCATCTGGCGGTGCAGCAGCTCCATCCCGGGCTCGCGCGCCAGTTGCTCGACGCGCGCGAGCTGCTGTTCGACGAGGCGGCGGGCGCGCGCGAAGTTCGCCTGCGCGAGGTCGCGCTGCTTGCGGGTCTCGGCCTCCTGCGCCACGACCGACGCGTGCGCCTGTTGCTGCATCACCACGTAGGCAACGGGGCCGCCGACCGCGAGCACGGCGCCGAACAGCAACGCGAGCGACGCCGCCTTGTGGCGGCGCACCATCTTCATCACCCGGGTCATCGAACCCGGCGCGCGCGCCTCGATGGGTTCGAGCCGCAGGAACCGGCGCAGGTCGGCGGCCAACGCCGAGCAGCTCGGGTAGCGGTGACGCAGATCCTTCTCGAGCGCCTTGAGGCAGATGACCTCGAGATCGCGCGGCACGCGCGAGTTGCGGGTGCGCGGCGGGGCCGGGTCACGCGCGAGGATCGCGCTGAGCACGTGCTGTGGCGAGTCGCCGTCGAACGGCAGCGCCAGGGTCATCAGCTCGTAGAGCACCACGCCGAGTGCGAACACATCCGTGCGTCCGTCGACATCGCGCCGACCCAACGCCTGCTCCGGGCTCATGTAGTGCGGGGTCCCCGCGACGTCGCCGGAGCGCGACACCGATCCACGCTCGAGGTCCTTGGCGAGGCCGAAGTCGACGACGCGGACCCTGCCGTCGTGCTGCAGCAGGATGTTGTGCGGCTTGACGTCCCGGTGCACGACGCCCTGTTCGTGGGCCGCGGCCAGCGCCTCCGCCGCCTGCGCGACGATCTCCGCCACCTCGGCCATGGGACTCGCCGCCGCCGGCAGCCCCAACCGCGGCTCGGCGCCGGGGTCGGCCGCCAGTTCGCGGCGCACGCGCTCGAGGATCTGGCCGAGGCTCGTGCCTTCGACGAACTCCATGGCGAAGAAGTGCGTGCCCGCCACCTCGCCCACGCGGTAGATCGGCACGATCCCCGGGTGCTTGAGGCGCGCCACCGCCGCGGCCTCGCGGCGGAACCGCTCGATGCTGCGCGGATTCAGGGTGAAGTGGTTGGGCAGGACCTTGAGCGCCACGCGCCGCCCGAGGCTCAGCTCTTCGGCCTCGTAGACGACGCCCATGCCGCCGCGACCGATCTCGCGCAGCATGCGGAAGTCACCCAGCCGGTCGGCACGCGTGACCTCGAGACCCTGGTCGGCCGCCGACGGCGCCTTCAGCATCGGCTCGAGGAGATCACGCAGCCCGTGGTTGGCCGCGAGCACCGACTCCATGTCCGCCGTCGGCGACCGCCCCTGCGCGAGGTAGACGTCGACCGCGTCCGCGAGGCGGCGCAGGCGTGGTTCAGGGCGTTCGGTCATGGTGCGGCCGTGCGGAAGGATACGCGGGGCCAGGGTCCCGTCGCGCGGGGACGGCGCATGCCGCCGCGAAAGGGAGGTCTCGCACCGGGATGGGCGCCGCGTCCCATCCCGACCGGACAGGATCCGCAGCCTTCCGCTACGCCGGCAACCGGCCGAAGAACAGGAGCAGGATCTCGTACGAGACCCAGGCGAGCGCCGCCGCCGCCGGGATCGTCAGCACCCATGCCACCAGGATGTTGGTGGCCACGCCCCAACGCACCGCCGACAGGCGCTTCGAGGCGCCCACGCCCATGATCGCGGCGTTGATGCAGTGCGTGGTGCTGACCGGCACGCCGAAGTGGCTGGCCATGAGGATCGTGGCGGCGCCGGATGTCTCGGCGGCGAAGCCCTGCAGGGGCGAGATCTTGATGATCTTGGTCCCCATGGTCTTGATGATCCGCACTCCGCCGGCCGCGGTCCCCGCCGCGATGGCGGACGCGCAAGCCAGGATCACCCAGGTCGGCACCGTCCCCGGCGTGGCGGGCATGACCCAACCCGGCACCCAGTCGGGGAGCGCGTGACCGGCGGTGACGAAGGCGACGAGGGCGAGGGTCATGATCCCCATCGCCTTCTGGGCGTCGTTCGAGCCGTGCGAGAAGGCCATCGCCGCCGCCGACAGGAGCTGCAAGCGACGCGACCCGCGCTGCACGGTCGGCGGCCGGAACAGGACGGCGATCCACATGAGCCCGATCATCAGGAAGAACGCGACCACGAAGCCGATCGCCGGCGACATGACGAGCGGCACCACGACCTTCTGGACGAGCGCCGACCACCGGAACGCATCGAACCCGGCGTGGGCGACCACGGCGCCAGCGAGACCGCCGATCAGGGCGTGCGACGACGACGACGGGATCCCCCACCACCAGGTGATGAGGTTCCACGCACAGCCGCCGAGCAAGGTCGCCAGGATCACGACCTGGGTGACGTCGTCGGGCGCGGCGAAGCCCGACGCGATCGTCTTGGCAACGGCGGTCCCGGCCATGGCGCCCGCGAAGTTGAGCACGGCAGCCAGCAGGACCGCGGTGCGGATCGGCAGGACGCCCGTGGAGACCACGGTCGCCACCGCGTTGGCCGCGTCGTGGAACCCGTTGATGTAGTCGAACACGACCGCCATCACGAGCACGGCGATCAGCAGGCTAACCATGCTTCACCGCAAGGTTCGCGAGCAGGTCGCCGACGTTGTCGCAGTGGTCGACCGCCCGCTCGAGATCGTCGAGGGCCTCCTTCTGGGCGAGGAGCCGCCGGAAGTCGGTGTGGTCCTCGCGGAACAGCGCGCTGATCGCGGCGCGATAGATCGTGTCGGCCTCCTTCTCGACCTGCCGCAGCCGCCGGCCGGCGTCGATCAGTTCCGAGTACTTGTGTTGGCGCAGGCACGGGACCGCATCGCGCAGCATCTCGGTCACGGTCACCAGCTTCCCCATCATCTCGATCATGGGCTGGCTCGGTCGTTCGATGTTGTAGAGATGGAACGCCCGCGCGGTGAGGTTGGCGTGGTCGATGATGTCGTCCAGCTCACCCGTCATCCGGTGCAGGTCCTCGCGATCGATCGGCGTCACGAACGTCTTGGCCAGTGACTCCGCCATGCGACGGACCACGCCGTCGCCGGCGTGCTCGATCGTCTGCACCGTGCGCTGGATCTCGCGGGCGTCGGCGTCGCGGAACCGCGAGAGCGCGACCGCCGCGTCGTGCGACAGTCGGCCCATCTCTTCGAGCATCTCGTAGAAGTGGTCTTCGCGCGGAAGGAGCCATCGGACGATCGCTTGGAATGCCATGCAGAGCGCATTCAACCGACGAAGCCTGCTGGATTCGCGGGTCAAGTGGAGTCGTTCTACGGACGAACCGGCACCACCGAGTCCCCGCGCGAGCCCGTGCCTGCGGGATGCTGCAGAAGATCAGCTCGCCCCGAGCACGCCACGCATCCAACGCTCCCAGAGCTTGGGGCTCAGCTTGCGCACGTGCTTGTCGACGGCACGCACGCGGCGCAGGACCTCGTCGTGCTCCGTGACGCACGCCCCCTCCGGGATCGAGGTCCACACCGCGCCGAAGCTCAGGTCGAGGTCGACCAGGGCCTCGAGGTCCTTGGCCGACGTCGCCGCCTCGAACCGCTCGAGCATGCGCAGGTCGACCAGCGCCTGCCCCGGCGGGAGCGCCTGCCGGAACGGGCTCTGCGCGCAGAGCCAGTCGACGGAGACGCCATAGAAGAGCGCCAGCTCGACGATCTCCGCCGCCGAGGGGATCGTGGGGTGGTCCGGATCCTCCCACCGCGACATGGCCGCCTGCGTCACGCCGATGTGGTCGGCGACCTCGGACTGGCTCAAGCGGCGCTCCGCGCGCACGATCTGCAGGCGCTCGCTGATCGCGGCAACGCGGCCCTGGAGGACGGTGGCGGGGCGACGACGACGGGTCTTCTTCTTGGTCACGGCTCGAGCACGGGGACGGTGACGGCTGAATCATGCCGAACAGCACGATCCATGTCGACGAACGATCGGCCCGCAGGCGCGGCAGCGTGCGCCGCGCACGGCGCCGAGGATCTCGAGCAACCCTCAGCCTCCCACCACCGCGGTCGCAGCATCCGAGAGCACGAGGCCGAGCGCGTTCGCCGCCGCGTCGAGGATCACCGCCT
>CAYQMF010000116.1:0-22290 GCA_964418595.1 uncultured candidatus Brocadiaceae bacterium | reverse complement strand
TCATGATCGTGAACACGCCCTTCTTCATCTCGCCCGCGTACTGCGTGCCGAGGATCACGAACTCGCCGCGCTCGAAACTGAGGTCGACGCTGGTGTTCGAGCTCATCTCGTTGGTGAGCGGGTTCGCCGGGAACAGGCCGGAGTTGAAGATCACGTACTGGGGTTCGCCGAACTGCGCGAGCTGCTCCGCGGTCGGCCGGATCAGCATGTTCCACATGAACAGCGCGTGGTACGCGTTCAGGCAGACGATGCGGATCTTGATGCGGTGCTTGGGGTCCCAGCCCGCGAAGCCGTCGACGACGTAGAGCTGGTCGCGGGTGTTGAGGAAGTCGATCGCGCGCTGCCGGTTGACGAGGAAGGTCTTCTCCGACAGCCGGATGTTCACGTCGCCCCACCAGATGTCGTTGGTGCTCGGCGCCATGTCGACGATGCGCTTGTCCTTGGGCGAACGGCCGGTCTTGGCGCCGGAACGGGTGGCCAAGGCGCCCGACGCCACGATCTCACCCTCGCCGCGGCGGATGGCCTGCTCGTAGAGGATCGACGGGGCAGCGTTGCGGAGGACGTTCTTGACGGTGATGCCGTACTTGGAGAGGTCGAAGGACATGGCGTGTCGAAGGGAATCGAGACGGGTTGCACTCAAGGCTAGTGTGGATGCCCCGCGGGTTTCCAGCGTCGCGCGGCATTCGCAGGGAGCCGGGAAACGCCCTGCGGTGCACCTTCTTTCGCGGCCAGAACACCCACCCGGTTCCGGTCCGGCGGGACGGACGCGTATCGTGCCGGCCTGGATGACCGAACCCTTCGCAGCCCGCAGCCTCGACGACGGCCGGTCGGACGACCTGATCCGCGAGGAGCCGCTGCGGATCGCGGCGGGCGGCGGCGAGGTGCTCACCATGCGGACGCCCGGTGACGACGAGGCGTTGGCGCTCGGCTTCCTGCTGAGCGAAGGCGTCATCGACGGCCTGCCGCAGGTCGTCGGGCGCCGCCTCGCGCTTGGCGACTCGACGGCGGGCACTCCCGACACCATCCACCTGGAGCTGGCCGCGGTCGACGCCGCGCGCCTGCGCGGTCGGCTCACGCGCACGCACGAGATCCGGCCGTCGTGCGGCGTGTGCGGCGTCGTCGACGCCGACACGCTCCTCGACGAAGCGAAGGCCGTGCTGCCCGGGATCCCACGGTTGACGGCGGCGCGGATCCACGCGCTGCGCTGCGACTTCGAGGCCCGCCAGGCGACCTTCCGGCGCACCGGCGCGTGCCACGGTGCCGCCCTCTACGACGAGACGGGTCGCCTGATCGGGTTCGGCGAGGACGTCGGCCGGCACAACGCGCTCGACAAGGCCATCGGCCACGCAGCCACCGCGGGCGCGAGCTTCCAGCGCAGCGTGGCGCTCCTCTCCGGGCGCGCCGGCTACGACCTCGTGCTCAAGTGCCTGCGCCTCGGGATCCCTGCGATCCTGTCGGTCTCGGCGCCGTCGGCGCTCGCGTTCGACCTCTGCCGCGCGGCGGGAAGCACCCTCGTCGGCTTCCTGCGCAGCGACCGGATGCAGGTCTACGTCGACGACGGGCGGATCGGCGAAGACTGAGTCGCCGCCCTATCCCTCGCGCCCGGTCGATGGGTCCACGCGCACGCCGAGGTCTTCGCCGTCGCGGGCGAAGAACACGAACCCGTACATCATTTCCTCGAAGGTCTGCTGCCCGAAGCGCACCACCTCGGTCGGGTCAGGGTTGAACGGGTTGAACGCGCTGTTGTCGAAGTGCGCGATCACCTCGATGCGCGTGCCCGCCGGCAGCCGCACCGTGCCTTCGTGCGGTCGGTACGACGCCTGCCACTCGAAGTCGTAGTTCGGGATCATCAGGAGCGTGTCGGCCGCGGCGCCGGGCCGGTGCGCGACGAACGTCATGTCGCGCCCGCGCAGGTGCATGTGCGCGAAGTAGCCGATCACGCTGCTGTCGGCGGGCATGCGGCGCGCGGCCGCAACGACATGCGCGTGCTCCCCGGCCGGGATGGCGAAGCGCGTGTTGGTCACCACGAGCACCTCCGCGCGGCGCGCGACGCTCGACTTCGGGAAGCGCACGCCGACGCGCAGGCGATCGGTCTCCGGCTTGCCGGTCGTCACGTAGTGCGCCTGGATCGCGAACACGGAGCCCTTCGGGATCTTGAACGCGGTGCCCGGGTCGAGCACGAACGGGTCGCCGCCCGGCACGAACCCGGTGATGAACCCGTCCTGCGAGAACCCTTTGCCGCGTTCGACGAACGCGAGGTTGGCGTGGTGCAGGACGCGCTTGTTCTCCGGCAGGATCTCGAGCGCCTCGATCCAGGTGTCGGCCTCGAACACGTGCGGGAAGACCTGATAGACGTACGGCACGATCCCCTCCTCCGGCACGTGCATCGGCGTCGCCGCGGTGAGCACGAGGTCCGGCTCGCCGATCTGCCACGGCCCCGGCGCGAACGCGCGGGGCGGCGGCGCGGCCGCAGGATCGCCGCGCGTGAGCTTCGACGCGAGCCAGTCGGCGAGCACCGCGCGCTCGTCGGCCGACAACCCGCGCCGGTTGCGAAACGTCCCGTGCGCGTCGCTCGCGTGCCACGGCGGCATGATCTGCCGGCGCACCACCTCCTCGATCGTCGCCGCGTGATCGGCGACGTCGTCGTAGGTCACGAGCGGGAACGGCCCCGCCCCGCCGGCGTGATGGCACTCCTGGCAGTGGCGCTGGATCAGCGGCTCCACGTCGCGGTGGAACGTGTAGCGCCCGCTGCCTTCCGGCGCCGGCGGGTGGGTGATGCGACAACCCTCGACCGGGGTCTCTGGCACTTCCACGTTCGCACCCGCCAGCACGGCCTCGAGCGCGAGGCGGAGGTCCTCCCGCCCCGGCGCGGCCTTCACGTTGGCGTAGCGCACCTGATCGTCGACGCGGCCGCGGTAGCGCAGGCGCCGCTCCGCATCGAGCACCACCGCCGCCGTCGTCTGCTCGACGCCGACCGCGCGCACGATGCGCAGGTCGTCGTCCTTCACGAACGGATACGACTGCGCGAACTCGATCGCCTGCGTGCCCATGTCGCGCACGGTGTCGCTGCGGCCGACGTTGACGGCGACGAACCGCACGCCGCGGCCGGCGAACGCCTGCGCAAGAGTCTCGACCTTCGGCAACACCCGCCCCACCATCGGGCAGTCCCTGGTGACGAAGAACAGCACCGTCGCCGCCGGCGCGCCGAGGTCGGAGAGCCGACGCCGCTGCCCGCGGATGTCGAGGCAGGAGAGGTCGTCGATCGCCGCGCCGAGCGCGGGCGGCGCCTGCGCGACCCCGAGGCCGACGACGAAACCCAGCACGGCGAGCCCGCGGGAAACGACGCGCGTGAGCGCACACACCATGGCGGCAGGCTACGCGGCCCGTAGTGTCGCGCGCAACCCGATGCGCCTCCCCCTGCCAGCGGCCGCCGAGTCCGCGCTCGCCCGCGCGGCGGCGACGCACCTCCCCGCGGCACCGGACGAACGCGCCGCGCGCCTCGCGCGCTTGCTCGGCGAGGTGCTGGCCAACCTCGAAGGTGCGGCGGCGGCGTGGGTCGCGCGTTCGTGCGAGAGCAAGGGCATCGACCCAGCCAGCGACCTCGCCGCCGAGGAGTGGGCCAACGGGCCGCTGGCGGTCGCGCGCGCGATCCAGGTCTGGAGGCGCTCGCTCCAGGCCCTCGCGCACGGGCGCCTGCCGACGCTCCCGGGTCGGCCACGCCGGCAGGGCGACCAGCTCGCGATCCCGGTCCTGCCGGCCCTGCCCTTCGACCGGCTCGTGTTCCTCGGCTACCGCTGCCACACGCTCGTCCCCGCCGACGGTCCCGTGCAGGCGCTCCCGGCGCAGCACCCGGGGGTCGCTCTGGTCCTCGGCGCCGGCAACGTGACCTCCGTTCCCCTCGCCGATCTGCTCACGCTCCTCTGCCGCGACGGGCAACCGGTGCTCGTCAAGCTGCACCCGCTGCACGCTCCGCTGCACGAGGTCTTCGCCGAGGTCTTCGCGCCGCTGACCGCGGTGGGTTGCGCATTCGTGCCTGGCGACGCCGACCTCGGTCAGGCCCTGGCGCTGGACCCGCGCGTGACCAGCGTTCACCTCACCGGCGCGCCGGCCACCTTCGCGCGCCTCGTCGCCGCCAACGCGACCCGCGCCGTGCCCGCGCGGCTCGCCGCCGAACTGGGCAACGTCACTCCGGTGGTCGTCGTGCCCGGCCGCTTCCGCGCGCGCGAACTGAACGCCCAGGTCGAGAGCGTGCTCGCGATGCTCGTGAACAACGGCAGCTTCAACTGCGCCGCGGCCCGCGTGCTCGTGACCGCGCGGCGGTGGCCGCAGCGCGAGCGGTTCCTCGACCGCCTGCGCGCGAGGCTCGCGGCGATCGCGCCGCGCAAGGCCTTCCATCCCGGGGCCGGCGAACGTTTCACGCGCTTCGCGGGACACGCGCCGGCCGACCCGAACCGCCTGCCCTGGACGTTGTGCACCGGCGTCGAGCCCGAGGCACAGCCGCTGGCGTTCGCGGAGGAAGCGTTCGTCCCTCTGCTCCACGAGACCGCCCTCGACGCTGCCGACCTCGACGCGTTCGCCGGCCGCGCGGCGACGTTCTGCAACGAGCGCCTGCGCGGCGACCTCGCGGCGCACGTGGTCGTCGATGCCCGCACCATGCGCACGGAGCGCACCACCCTGTCGCGTCTCTACTCCGCGCTCCGCTACGGCACCGTCGCCGTCAACACGTGGGCGGGGGTTGCCTTCGCGCTGATGAGCGCCCCCTGGGGAGCGGCCCCGGGCAACACGCTGGACGCGCCCGGCAGCGGACTCGGGTTCGTGCACGACCCGCTGCTGCTGCGCGCGCCGCAGAAGACCCTGCTGGAGGCGCCGAGCGCGCCGTGGCCGATGCCGCCCTGGTGGCCGGCGCGCCGCAACCCGCGCCCCCTGCTCGCCCGCCTGCTCGCCATGACCGTCGACCCCACGATCCGACGGTGCCTCGCCGTCGTGGCCGCATCGCTCCGTCGCGGGAAAGGTCCGACCGCACGACCTGCCGGGTAGGGCAAGTCGTGCGGCCGAAGGAGGAAACAGACTCTGGACGCGCCGCTCCGGAGACCGACGCCGATCACACTCCGGAGTGCGGGGCTCCAGTGGGCCGCGCACCCCATGTTCGGGCGGAGGCTTACCCTCCGTGCGGAGGGTATCGGCGCTCCCGCCGCCGGCCTTTAGGTGTTCTCCCGGAGTTCCCCGGGAGGCTCCGTCCGCCGGTTGCCGGATCTCTCGCCACCCATCTCCGGAACCCGGACGCCGATGCCGCCGCCAGCACCAGTTCCGCGCCCGGGCCCGAAGCGACGCGCGTGTGCGCCACCGCCACGGTAGCCTGCCGACTGTCTCCACCACGCGCGCGTCCGCCGCGCTCACCCATGGACCCGCTCGAAGCTGCGTCGTCGGATGCCCAAGACCCGGGGCGGTCGCGGGCTCTCGTGCAGAGGATCCGCACCGGCGACGCGGACGCGTTCGCCGAGCTGTATGCCCAGTACCGCGACCGGCTGCTGTTCGCCATCCGCTGCCGCATGGGCGCCAGGCTGCGCGCGCACTTGCAGTCCGAGGACGTGCTGCAGAGCGTGATGCGCGACGCGATCGGCGACCTGCCGCGCTTCGAACCGCGCGGCGAACATGCGCTCGCGCGCTACCTGCACACGTGTGCGCTCAACAAGATCCGCGGGCTGGCCCGGCACTGGGCGGCCGAACGGCGCAGCGGCGAGGTCGCGCTCACCGACAGCGTGCTGGCGGTCGCCGGCGGCGGCGGCGATGCTCTCGCCTACCGTGAGCCGGCGCGCTGGGAGCGACTCGAGCGCGCGCTCACCCTGCTCCCGGAGAACATGCGCGAAGTGATCCTGCTGCGGCAACTCGAAGGCATGTCCAACGCCGATGCCGCGGTTGCCATGGGCAAGTCGGAGGACGCCACCAGCAAGCTCTTCGCGCGCGCGATGGCGCGCCTCACGACGGTGGTCCGCGGCGATCCCGCATGAGCGACCCGCAGCTCGAGACCTGGTTGACCCGGTTCTTCGCGGCACGCGACGAGGATCCGAGCCTCACGCCGGCGACCTTCCTGCTGCGCCATGAGGACGCCCCCGCCGCGCTCGCCGGCGCGCTCGACACCGCGTGCGACCTCGCCTCCATGCTGCACGGCGACGCGCCGGGCGCGCCCGAGCGGATCGGCGAGTACACGGTGGTGCGCGAGATCGGTCGGGGCGGGATGGGTGTCGTGTACGAGGTCGAGCGCGCCGGCGTGCGCGCGGCGCTGAAGGTCCTGCCGCCGTGGGGTGCGGCGAGCGAGCACGCCCGCGCGCGCTTCGCACGCGAGGCCGACGCGCTGCGCCGGCTCGATCACCGAGGGATCGTGCACGTGCGCGACGCCGGCGGCGACGACACCGCGCCGTGGCTCGTGATGGAGCTGATCGAGGGCGGGAGCCTCGGCAGGACCCCGGGGGCGCTGCCGCCGCTGCGCGCGGCGGCGCTGGTGGCGGAGCTGGCGGAGGCGACCGCCGCCGCGCACGCCGCCGGCGTCGTGCACCGCGACATCAAGCCAGCGAACGTGCTGCTGCGCACCGACGGCACGCCGGTGCTCGTCGACTTCGGCCTCGCTTGGCTCGCCGACGAGGCGAGCCTCACCGGCACCGGCGACGTGCTCGGCACGCCGCGCTACATGGCGCCGGAGCAGGCGGCCGGGGCGCCGGGCGACGCCGCGAGCGACGTGTTCGCACTCGGTCTCGTCCTGCACGAACTGCTGAGCGGCAAGCCAGCGCGCGCCGCGGCCACGCGCGAGGGCGCGCTGAGCGAGGCGCGTCGCGGCCACGTCGAACCACTGGCGCGACTCGATCCCACGCTGCCACTGGGCGTACGCAGCATCGTGGCGAAGGCGACCGCGCGCCGGCCCCACCGCCGCTACCGCACCGCGCAGGCGATGGCCGACGACCTCCGTCGCTTCGTCGCGGGACGCGCGGTGCAGGGTCGGCCGCCCGGCGTCGTCGCGCACACCTTCGACACCGTGTTCGCCACGCGCGGTCGCACGGCGCTCGCGGCCGTCGCCCTCGTCGCCGTCGCGACCGGCGTGTTCGGCTGGGCGATGCGACGCCAAGCGACGCACGCCGCCATCACGCGGCTCAGCGACCTCGCGCTCGCCGCGTGGCTCACCGGCGCCGACCACACCGCGCGCGCGACCGCGAAGGAAGGCCTGCTCCTCGGTGACGACCCGATGCTGCGCGGCCTGCTGGCTGCGCTCGCCCCCACCCCGCTCGCCCCGGATGATCGTTGGGGCGCCGCCCTCGCCAGCATGCGGTTGCGGCCGAAGGACGCCGCCGAGGCGTGGGCGCAGTCCGACCATCCGCACGCGCCGGCCCTGGAGACGATGGCACTCTTCCTCGCCGACGAACCAGAACCCGCCGCCTCTCGTGCCGAGCGCCTCGCCGTCGCGTCTCCGGGCCTGTGCGCACGTCTCGCCCTCGCCCGCCGGCACGCGCACCGCGGCGAGCGCGCCGAGGCCCTCGACCTCCTGCGCCCGACCACGGGCGATGGCGATGCCGACGAAGCGCGACGCCAGCTCGTCCTGCACATGGCGCGCGCCCGCTTCGCGCTCGAACTCGGCGACCTGACCGTCGGCCTGCGAGCCGCGCGCGCCGCGGCGCGCGTTGCAGGCACACACGGCGCCGCCGAGCCGCGCGGCCTCACGGGCCTGCTCGTCGATCTGCTCGAAGGCGCCGCCGACCGTCCGGCCATGCGCGCCGTCATCGCCACCGCCGTCGACGCCGAGCCCACCGACGCGGAGCTGCGCTTCGCGCTCGCCTACTCGTTCGACGTCGACCACGAGATCGCCGCCGCCGCCGCCGAGTACGAGCGCGTGCTCACGCACGCGCCCGACCACGCGCACGCCCTCGTGTGCCTCGCCCACCTGCACAGCGGCGCCGACCGCGAGACCTGCCCGGCGTGCGCGAAGGCGTTCGCTGCCTACCCGGAACTCGTCGACTCAGGCCGCGCCGGCGCGTACGCGCTGCGGGCGCTCGCCGCGGCCGGCACCACCGACCCCGCGGTGCTCGAGGCCGGCGCCCGCGTGGCGATGGCGGCTGGCGCGACGAAGGAGCTGGCGGCGTGGCTCACGGCGAAGAAGGCGGAGGCGGGGGCGCTTGCGGAGCGGTTCGAGTGGTGGGTGCGTCGGTGTGAGCGCGCGGGGGGGTGAGGGGAGGAAGGGGGAAGGGGGAAGAGAGGCGCGGCGCTCCGCGCCGCGGGAAGCTCGGAAGGACGGAGAGACGGAAGAGAGAGAGAGAGAGAGAGAGAAGGGGCCAGGGGTGTGGAGGACCCTACGCCACTGCTGCCGCAGCTCTTCAGCTTCGTGCCGCTCCCGCACGGGCACGGCGCGTTGGCCCCGACCCCGCGCGTCGCGCGCCGCCGGGCCCGGGTATCGTGTCCGACCATGAGTGGAGTTCGCGCCAGAGTGCAGAACGGCCGACTGATCGTCGACGAGGCCACATCGTTGCCGGAAGGCACGGTGATCGACCTGGTCTTCGACGACGAGGGCGATGACCTCGACGAGGCCGAACGTGCGGCGCGGGACGCAGCGCTGCTGAGGGCCTGGAAGCAGGCTCAGAACGGCGAGGGCCGACCCGCGCAGGCGGTCCTCGACGACCTGCGGCGCAAATGATGCAGGTTCTCGTCGCCCCGGAGGCCGACGAGCAGATCCGGGCGATCGACGGCAGGTGGTACGAGAATCGCCCAGAGTCTCCGGGCCTGTTCGCACAGGAACTCGCCGCGGCGATCGCGCTGATCGAGACATGGCCTGGTCGGTCGCCGCCGACGCCATCGCGGCGTGCCAGGGCTGCGCCGCGTCCCTTTCGTTCGACGTGCACCACCTCTACTACGTTGCGGCGAGTGAGTCTCGCCTGTTCGTACTCGCCGTGTGGAGCGCCGTGCGTAGCCGCGGGCCACGGCTGCGCGCGCCAGAGTGACGCGACCAGGAGGTTGATCGCGACGATGCGGAGTCTGCGCAGGAACCGGTTGAGGTCGACCTCAGCGGCAGAGCCGGCGCACCCGTCTAGTCATGCTGGATCCTGACCTGACCTCCACACGGATCAGCACGAGACCGATTCCAGTGTCCAGCCGCCGGGCCATCGCTACCCGCTGCGCCCACTCGCGACCCTGCTCCGTCTCCGCCAGTTCCGGGTGGTTCTTCAGGAGCGCCGCCACGCTTCGAGCTGCTCCGGATCACGCAAACGCGCAGTCTACTTCGGTCTCCGGCAGAGGGACCAGAACCTGTCGGTCCGGCTGGTGGCTCAACCCGTCGATCTGCCTGGCGGCTTCGGCCAGGTCGCCGAACGTCAGCCGGATCGCGCCACAGCCCCCTCCCCCCTACGCCACCTTCCCGCAGCACTTCTTGAACTTCTTGCCGCTCCCGCACGGGCACGGCTCGTTGGCCCCGACCTTGGGTGTCGCGCGCCGGTACGGCTCCGCGCTCGGCGTCTTGCCGTCGACGAACAACCACGCGCCCTCTTCCTTGCGGAACGTCGCCAGCTCGTGGTGCTCCACGTCCTGGTCGTTCATCCGGTAGCGGGCGATGAACTCGACGGTGCCGGTCGTGTCCTTCGGCCCGCCGTCCTTCGTCTTCAGCACCTCCATGCCCTGCCACTGCGCCTGGCGCGACCATTCCTCCGCGCCCTTCGCGTCGAACGAGCCCCGCTCCGCGGGCACGAGGGACGCCTTCAGGAAGTCGACCTCGCAGCGCGCGTACGCGGAGTAGCGCGCGCGCATGAGCTGCTCTGCCGTCTGCGCGAGGCGCTCGCCCGCGAGGATCGGGCCGCAGCAGGACGTGAACTCACCGGGACCACCGCAACTGCAGGTCATGGGGCCCTCGCATACGGGATCGCGGGCGGCGAGGCCAGAGCGCAGCGCAGCCGGCGGCCGCGTCAGCCGCCGAGCACGCTCGCCACGGGCAGCCGCACGAGCCGCTCCCGCACCGGCGCGATCGCATCGCTCACGGTCGTGAACGCGAAGTCGCCCAGCAGGGAATCCAGCTTGCCCAGCGTGCGCCGCAGGTTGACGTAGTGGCGGAAGCCACGCAGCAGGCCGAGCCGCTGCCGCGGCTGGTCGGGGTCGACCTCCCAGGGGTGCAGGTACACGCAGCCCGGCCACCCCGCGCGCGCGCTGGCGCGCAGGCCGGCGCGCAGGAAGGCCAGCGGGAACAGGCGCAGGTAGCCGCCGCCCCCCACCGGGAGCTTGCGGCCCAGCAGGCGCAGGGTCAGCGGCGGCAGCTCGATGAGCGTGTGCGCGCCGACCTCGAGCGCGTACGGCTCCGCCGGTGCGCCGGGCACGCCGTAGTCGGGATGGCGGATGGGGAAGACGGAGCTGTCGATCGCGTAGCCGCGCCGCGCGAGCACGGCGGGCGCCCACGGCGTGCGCGCCGTGATCGACCACGTGCACGCCCGGAACGTCACGGGCCGCACCCCCGCCGCGGCCTGCAGCGCCGCCTCCGTGGCCGCGAGGTCCTGGTCGAAGCCCGCCTCGCCGAGGTCGTGCAGGCAGCGATGGTCGTAGCCGTGCGAACCGATCTCGTGCCCGGCCGCCTGCACCTCGCGCACCAGCTCCGGCAGGCGCTCGGCGATCCAGCCGAGGAAGAAGAACGTCGCGCGCGCGCCGCGCCGCGCGAACAGTTCGAGCAGACGCCGCGTCGCGTCCCCGCAGCGCAGCGCCAGCGCGTCCCACGCGGCGCGGTCGATGGTGTCGGCCATGTTGAGGACCTGGAACCAGTCCTCGACGTCGACCGACAGGGCGTGGCGCAACTCACTCACGCAGCAGCTCCTCGAGTTCGGGCACCAGCGCCGTGAGCAGGCCGCGGCAGCGCGCATCGGCCGCGTCCACGTCGCCGTCGATCCAGGTCTCGACCCGCAGCAGGTACCCCGGCGCCGCGACCCGCGCGATCGCACGCGGCAGGTGGTGCAGGACGAAGCCCGAGTAGCTCGCCGTGCGCAGGCCGCGCGCGCCGTACAGGAACATGCTCAGGTAGCGGCGCCCACCCACGCGGCTGCTGGCGAGGATGCGACCCACCTCGAAGTCGGTACCGTCCAGCGCGCGGGTCGTCTGGATCGCGTCGCCGTCGATGAGCATGTCGCTGCCGCGCAGGCAGAGGTGCGGGGGGTGCACGCTCTTCCAGTTCTCCTGGTGGAACACGACGACCACGTAGATCTCCGCGCCGGTGCGATCGCGGTACGTGCGCCACGTCGCGTCGTCGGTGCCCAGCAGGTCGAACTCGCGAGGCGTGAGCGCATGGTCGCTCGCCACGCGGAACTCGCCCACGGCCACCGGCACCCGCGCCGCGCGCCCGCTCGTCGCCGTGAACGGGCGATGCAGGGTCAGCCAGAGCAGGACTGGGGCTGCCAGCCACAGCACGACGGCCGATGTGCGCGCGCCACGCGTCATCGTGTCCGCCTCCCGTCGCGCGACAACGCGCGGTCGAGCAGGATCAGGACCAACAGCGCGACGATCCACTCGGCGACGTTCAGCACGTCGTGCGCCGTCGTCGTCGCCACCTCGACGCCCCACCACTTCGCGGCGAAGCACAGGCCGACGATGCGCAGGATGTTCACGCTCACCGCCAGCGGCGCCGCCACCGCCAGCAGGACGTACGGGCGCAGGCCACGGCGCGACCCCAGGAAGAAGGCGACCACGTAGCCCAGCGTCAGCAGCGCGATGAGCGAGCGCAGCCCGCCGCAGGGGTCTTCGACCACCAGCGGATGGGCCTGCCCGGGCACGAACAGGTTGGGGCCGTCGCGGTGTGCGCCCAGTCCCAGCGCGTTGCCGAACGACAGCGCCGCGCCCACCGCGAGTTCCTTCAGCTCGAAGGCGACCCGTCCGGTGAGGAACATCGGCATCGGCACCGCGAACCCGGCGAGCCACAGCGTCGGCCACTGGCCGCGCAGGCGTGCGCCGCCGAGCGCGAGCCACGCCGCGCCAGGCACCGCGAGCACGAGGCTCAGCGCCGACAGCGAATCGATCGTGAGCGCGGCACCCGCGAGGTGCAGCACCAGCCCCGGTCCGAGCAGCCACCACGCGCGCGCCTCGAACCGCGCCGGCGCCGCCCGCCGCGCGGCGCGATCCCGCCAGAGCAGGAACGCCATGAGCAGCGGCACGAGCGGTCCGTGCGAGTAGTACGAGTCGGCGAGCATCCAGCTCTCGCCGACCCACCACAGCGTGCCGGCGTAGGCGACCAGAAGCGGCAGGAACACGCCGAGCACGCCGCTCATCGGCTGGCCTCCTCGTAGGCCGCGATCACGCGCCGCGCCTGCCCGCGCCACGTCCAGTCGCGGTCGAGGAGCGTCCGCCGGCCGGCGGCACCCAGCGCCACCGCGGCCGCCGGATCGCGCGCGAGGCGACGCAAACGCTCCGCGAGCGCGGCCGGGTCACCCGGCGGACAGAGCAGCCCGTCCTTGCCGTCGGTGAGCAGTTCGCGCAGGTTCGGCTGGTCGGGCACGACCGCGGGCACGCCCGCCGCCAGGTAGTCGAAGAGCTTGAGCGGTGACGCGTACTCGTTGATCGCCGGGATCACCGCGGCGTCGAACGCGCACACGAAGGCCGGCACCTCGCCGCCGGCGACCGCGCCGAAGGCCCGCACGCGCTCGGCGACCCCGCGTGCCGTCGCCCGCGCTCGCAGCTCGGCGAGCGCCGGGCCATCGCCCACCACCCAGAGGTGCACGTGCCGGAGCCCCGGCTCCGCCATCGCGTCGACCACGGCGTCGAGCCGATGCCACGCGCGCAGGTAGCCGACGAAGCCGACCACGAAGGCGGCGTCTGGAACGCCCGCCGCGGCGCGATGCGCTCGACCCGCCGCCCGCGCGGCTTCCCCGAAGCGCCCCGGGTCGGCGCCGTTGCGGATCACGGTCGTCCGCGCCGCATCGGCCCCCGCCGCGAGCAGGCGCTGCCGCAGCACCTCGCTCACCGCGAGCACGCGCGTCGCACCGCCGAGCACCGCGCGCTCCGTGCGCGCGGCGCGGCGCGGGAAGCGCAGGGCGCCGAGCCTGCTCATCTCCTCGCACATCGGCGAGTTGACTTCGAGCAGCAGCGGCTTGCCCAACGCGCGCGCCGCGCGCAGGCCCGCGTCGCAGTGCAGCGCGTGGCGCTCGTACACGAAGTCGGGCGCGAAGGTCCACGCCGCCGCGCGCAACCGGCGCGCGCCGGTCCGCCCGTACGCGATCTCGAGCACCTCGAGCGCGAGCCGCGGCACGCGCAGGCGCTGCCAGAACCCGGGCGGGCGCGTCGCGGTCCGCGGCGCGTCGCCGGCGGTGGCCTTCGGCACCAGCGCGCACTCGTGCACGTCGTGCCCCAGCGCGCGCAGCGCCCCGATCATCTCCCGCACGTGCACCGCCTGACCGTCGTCGGCGCGGATGCGGTGGTGGTAGAGGATGCGGTAGGCCATCGGGCGTCAGTCGGTCGCGGCGCGCAGCAGACTCCGGAGGAGATCCACCGGCTCGTCCCAGGAGTATCGGCGCGCGAAGGCGCGGACCGCCTGCCGATCCGCCGGCCTCGAGAGGCGACGCGCGAGCGCGGCGGCGAGCGCGGCCGCGTCGTCCGGTGGCACCAGCTCGCCCGCGAGCGGGTCGCTGACGATCTCCGGGATCCCGCCGACCGCCGTCGCCACCACGGGCAGCCCGCTGGCGAGCGCCTCCGTGACGACGTTGGGCCAGCCCTCGCGCAGCGACGGCAAGGTGAACAGGTCGCAGGCCTGGAAGGCCAGCGCGACCTCGTCGCGGCCGCGCGGTCCCAGCAGGTGCAGTCGCCCGGGCGGCGCTGCACGCTGCAGGCGTTCGCGCTCCGGTCCGTCGCCCACCAGCACGAGTGCGACGTCGGCGGGAAGCTGCGCGAGCGCCGCCACCGCGTGGTGGAAGGCCTTGCCGGAGACCAGACGCCCCACCCCCAGCACGAGGCGCGCGTCGGGCGGCAACCCCAGCCGCGCGCGCGCCGCGGCGCGGTCGCCGGGCGCGAAGCGCACGAAGTCGACGCCGTTGCGAGCGACTTGCACCGGTGTGCCGATCACGTCGCGCAGGCGCGTCGCCAGCGCCTCGCTCACCGCGAGCCAGGTACCGACTGCCGGCGCGGTCGCGCGGATCTGCGCCGCGATCCGGGGCCATCCGGCGAGCACGTTCACGTCGGTGCCGCGCGCGGTCACGACGCACGGCAGGGCGAGTTCACGCGCGATCGCCGCGGCCGCGACCCCGTCGGGGTACACGTAGTGCGCATCGAGCACGGCGCGGCGGCCGGCGGCGAGCGTGCGCACCACGGGCAGCGCGGCCTTCGCGATGCGCGCCGCCTGCCGAGCGACCGACACGCCGGGGAGATGGAAGTAGGCGGGATGGTGGACGGCCACGCCCGCCACGGTCTCCGTCGATGGGCAGGCGCGCAGCCGGCGGTGTTCGCCGAACGCGAGCAGCGCCGGCACGCGCGGCACGGGGTTCACGACCACGAGTTCGAGGTCGGCCTGTCCGTCGACCACGCGGCTCATCCGCTCCTGTACGAACGACCCGTGCTGCGGGCGCAGGGCGGAGGGATAGAGGTTGCCGAAGGTGATGATCAAGCGCCTGCCGCTCACGCCTGGCCTCCCCACCGCGCAAGGAAGCGCCCGAACACGAGCAACGCCCACAGCAGCTCGCCGTGGTCGCGCACGCCGGCGCGGTGCCGCGCGAGCATGCTGCGCGCGGCCGCCGGCTCGATCCACTCGCCGAGCGGGCCCGCGGCGAGGTGACCCTCCAGTTCCCGGCCGAGCCCCGCCGCCATCCACGCGCGCAGCGGCACGGAGAAGCCCTGCTTGGGCCGGTTCTCGATCGAATCACCCAGCCGGCCGCGCAGCGCCGTGCGCAGGAAGGCCTTGCCGCGCCCGGCGCGGATCTTCAGCGCGGTGGGTACGCGCGCGGCGAACTCGACCAGGTGATGGTCGAGGAACGGAGCGCGCACCTCGAGCGACGAGGCCATCGAGGCGCGGTCGACCTTCACCAGGATGTCGCTCGGCAGGTACGTCGCGAAGTCCGCCGCGGTCGCGCGCGCAAGCGCGTCGCGCCCGTCGCTCGTGCGGTACGCGTCGATGACGGGCGCGAGCGGATCGAGGTCCAAGGCCCCGCGCAGCAGCGGCAGCACTTCTTCCGGCAGGCTCGCCGACACGGAGCGCGCGTAGGCGGTGGCCGGATCACGCCCGAGGTTTTGCAAGGTGCGCTTGTAGCGCAGTGCGCGTGGCAGGAAGTCGGCCTTGGGGTAGACCGCGCCGAGCAGCCGCCACACCGGAGCCGGCAGCCACCGCCGCACGCGGTTCTCGACGAGGTCGAAGCGATAGCGGCGGTAGCCGCCGAAGCACTCGTCGCCGCCATCGCCGGCCAGCGCCACCGTCACGTGGCGGCGCGCCAGCCGGCTGACGTGGAAGGTCGGCACCGCGCTGCTGTCGGCGAACGGCTCGTCGAACGTGTTCGCGAACCACGCCTGCTCCTCCATGTCGGCCAGCCGCAGCTCCGCCTCGTGCAGGGTGGCGCCGACCTGGCTCGCCGCGGCGCGGGCGTACGCACGCTCGTCGAAACGCGGGTCGTCGAACCCCACCGTGCATGCGACCACCGGCGCGTTGGAGGTGCGCGCCATCGAGTCGACCACCGCGAAGCTGTCGACGCCGCCGGACAGGAACGCCCCGAGCGGCACGTCCGACATCAGGCGCAGCCGCGTCGCCTCGTCGAGGAGCGAGAGCGCCGCCTCGCCGAGTTCCGCCTCGCTCCGCCGGTCTTCGGTCGCAAACGACAGGCCCCAGTAGCGCGACACCCGGGGCGCCTGGCCGCGGCGCACCACCATCGCGTGCGCCGGGGGCAGCTTGCGGATCGCGCGAAACACGCTGCGCGGCTCGGCCACGTAGCGCAGGCAGAGGAACTGCGCCACCGCTTCGCGATCGAGCGCGCGCGACACCTGCGGATCGCCGGCGAACAGCGCCTTGATCTCGGACGCGAAGGCGAGCCCGTCGCCGGTCTCCACGTAGTGGAACGGCTTCTTGCCGATCCGGTCGCGCGCGGCGAACAGCAGGTCCTGTGCCTCGTCGACCAGGGCGAACGCGAACATGCCGCGCAGCCGCGCGGGGAGGCCTTCGCCCCAGGCGCGCCAGCCGTGCAGCAGCACCTCCGTGTCGGAGCGCGTCACGAAGCGCGCGCCCGCTGCTTCGAGGTCTGCGCGCAGCTCCTCGTGGTTGTAGATCTCGCCGTTGAACACCACCCACAGCCGACCGGTGGCATCGGTCATCGGCTGATCGCCGCTGACCAGGTCGACGATGGCGAGGCGACGGTGCGCGAGGCCGTAGCCCGGCCCGACGCGGAACGCCTCGCCGTCCGGGCCGCGGTGCGCGATCGCGCCGGCCATGGCGGCGAGCACCGCGTGCTCCACCGGCGCGTCCTGCCGGCGCCGGAACACTCCCGCGATCCCGCACATGCCTCAGCCCGCCCTCACCACCGCTGTTGCCCCGCTCCCGCGAACGCCGGCCGCAGGCGCACGTCGATGCCGGCGCGCACCCCGGCTGCGGCCGCCGGCGCCACTGCGGCCAGCATCTCCGACCGCGCGACGATCGCGATGCAGCTCACGATCGCGATGAAGTGGTAGACGAGGTCGAAGTGGCCGCGGTTGAGGAAGAACGAGCCGACCATGAAGCCCACGAGGGACGCTTCCATCATCCGCGCATAGGTCCCGGCCCATTGCAGGTCGGCGCGTCCCTTTGCCCAGCGCCGCACCCGGCGCAGCGCCAGGAAGCTCGCGAGCAACAGGCCCATGTAGCACGCGAACGAGGTGGTGCCGCCCTCCGCCCAGATCTGCAGGTATGAGTTGTGCGCGACGTAGGCGAAGTCGCGGCCGCGGTTCTCGACGAGATCACCGCTGTGGTCGTGCCAGTGCTCGCGGAAGTTGCGGATGCCCACGCCGAGGACCGGGTTCGCCTGGATCATGCGCAGCGCCACGGTCCAGGCACGGATGCGGGTGGCGGCGGAGCCTTCCTGCGTGCCCTGCTCCAGAGTGCCCAGCCGATCGAGCACGTGCTGCGGCGCCACGGCCAGGAACAGGAGCGAGCCGAGGAACAGGCCGGCCAGGGCCTTGAGGAAGTTGCCGGAGCGCCAGGCCATCACCAGCAGGGCCGCGGTGGTGGCCACAGCGGCGCCACGCGAGTGCGTGAGGAAGATGGTGATGATCGTCAGGACGACCCCGACATCGCACAGGATGCGCAGCGACCGCCGGCCCTCCGCACGTCCCAGGTAGAACAGGAGCGGCACGCTCATGACGAGGGCGAGGGCGAAGTCGTTGTTGTCCTCGAGCATGCCGCCCGGGCCGCGCAGGATGCGCGAGCCGCCGGTCAACACACCGAACAGGCCGCCCTTGAACCCGTAGAACGCGAAGCAGCCGCAGATGGTCCACAGCAGGATCCGCAGCCGCTTGCGATCGGTCACCTGGCCAACGGTGAACAACGAGATCAGGATGATCTTCAGGAACTCGAAGTAGTACCGCAGTGCGTACTTGCCCTGGTCGCGCGCGAAGAGGAAGCCCACGGTGATGAACACGAGCAGGGCCACCATCAGCCTGGTACGGGCGTCCCAGCGGGTGAACGGTCGCCGGCCCGATTCGTACGCGAAGAAGCCCACCACCATCGCCGCCGCCACGAGGAAGCTGAAGCGCATCTCGCGGGCGAAGCCCCAGCACAGGTCCTGCGGCCGCATGTAGGCCAGCCACGAGAACAGGATCAGCCCGAGGAACGGCTTGCGCGTGGCGTGCGGCAGGAGCAGCACGACGACCAGAAAGACGACCAGGTCGCGCACCGCGGCTCTCCGTCAGCCCCCGGTTCCGAGCAACAGCTCCAGCACGTCGAACATGAAGCCCGGCAGGCGCGCCGGCGCCACGTAGTAGATGGTCACGACCACCACCACGAGCAGGACGGTGAGCGAGGCGAGGGCAGTCGCCACCATCCGGTGGCGGCGCACGCCCGCGCGCTCGTCGACCGTCTCGAGGTGGCTCACCCCGCCGAGCACCGGCACCGACAGGCCGTGCTCGAGATCCTGCATGGTCTTGAAGGTGAAGCGCATCGCGTCGAGCAGCAGGATCAGCCCGATGGCCAGCCCGAGCCCGATGAGGCTGCCGACCAGCGCCAGCACGGTCGGGTTGGGATCCGTCGGCCGCGGCGGCGTGCGCGCCTCGTACATCACCGTGAACGGCCTGGACTCGATGATCTGCCGGCGGCGGTTCTCCGCGACCCGCAGCGCCGCGTCGTTCTCGCTGATGCGCGCCCGTGCCGCCGCCTCGCGCTGCAGCTTCTCCTTGTAGTCGACCGCCAGCCCGGGCAGCCGTGCCAGGCGCTGCCGCAGGCTCTTGATCCGCGTCTGCAACGGCTCCTGCACGCTCAGCGTCTCGCGGATGAGGCGGTCGGTCTCGTCGCGGCTCTGCTCGAGCTTGAGGTACTCCGGGTTGGGCACGACCTCCTCGTCTTCCACCGGCACGAGCACGGCGAGTTCGGCCTTCTTCTTCTCCAGCAGCGCCACGGAGGGCGCGTGCCGCTCGTGGTTCTCCGAGATCAGCCCCAGCAAGGTCTCCAGCCCGAGGATGTCGAGGCTCAGCGCGTTGATCTTGGCCAGGACGATCGGATCCTCTGGCGGCGCGATCTTGCGGCGGATGGTCTTGGGCATGCCCTCCGCCAGCCGCTGGTCGATGCCGGCGAGTTGCGCCTGCAGCCGTGCCAGCTCCCGCACCAGTTCCTCGTCGCGCCGCTCGAGTTCGGCCAGCTCGAGGCCCGCCAGCTTCGAGACCGGTTCGATGCTGCCGCCGAGGCTCGGGTCGAGCTCGTGCTGGCGCTGGAAGGTGACGATCTCCTGCGCGATGAACTCGACCTCGTCGAGGAGCTTGTTGCGCTCGCGCTGGAGCTGGTCGATCTCGCCGATGCTGGCCTGCTCCACCTCACGGATCTGCTGCGAGATCCAGCGGTCGCGCAGGGCGTTGGCGAACTTCGCCACGCGCGTGCCGTCGGTGTCGCGGTAGCCGATGCGCAGGTGCGTGTTCTGCCGCTGCTTCGACGTCGGGCCCAGGTCGACGATGTCGACGCGGCTGCGCACGTCGGCCTCGAACCCGGCGCGCGCGTCCTGGTCTTCCACCGCGGCCTCCGGCCAGCCCAGCTCCTTGAGCACGGCGGGGATCTGCGCGGGGATGAGGATCTTGGCGCTGGCCAGCAGCTCCGTGAGCGGATCATCGATCGACCGCTGCTGCGGGCTCAGCAGCAGCTCCGCGTTGTAGCGGATGTCGGTGCGAACGACGTAGTAGCGCGGGATGAAGAACGCCACCAGCGCGCCGATCCCGAGCCCGAGCAAGCTCACCGGCACGACCTGCCATCGCCTCCGCTTGAGGAGGTCGACGTAGCGCGCGAGCGAGATCGGCGGCAGGTCGAGCTGGGTCATCGGTCAGAAGTAGAAGCGGTTGTTCAGCAGCGGCGAGTTGCCGGTGAGCACGTCGTAGGTGTACTCCAGCGTGGTGAGCCCGAACATCGCGCGCACTGCCACGCTCAGCGGCTGCAGCAGCTTCTCGACGAAACGGGTGAGCGCGCCGAAGAACGTCGGCGGCACGTAGATGATGTCGTTCTCCTGCAGGCGGAGGTTGTAGCGCATGATCCCGGTGAGGATCATCTCGCGCAGGTTGACCTCGACGATGAGCGGGTTCTCGGCGTCGGGCCGGATCAGCCGGATGCGCCCCAGGTTGGCGAGCGGCGTCCAGCCGATGAGGGTCATGGCCTCGAACAGGGTGAGGTCGGCGTGGGGGAAGAAGTTGCGCCCGCGTCGCCCGACCTCGCCGAATGTGTAGAACCCCTTGCCGATGTTCGCGACGACGCGCGCCTGCACCTTGATGGGGAACTGGTAGTTGCGCTGCAGCAGGTCGGTGACCATCGCGCCCAGCGCGGCTTCCGTCATGCCGAGCACGCGCATCGAGCCCACGTAGGGCACGACGATCGTGCCGTCGATCCCGACCGGCTGCACCGTGGACAGGAGCGCGAGCATCTCCGCACCCGGCTGCAACTGCGCGATGGGGTCGAGCAGGAACTGGACGAGGTCGCCGCCGGCGACGTAGTTCTCGAGGGTCGCCACGCCTTGAGCGCGGGTGCCGAAGCCCTTCTCGTGCAGCAGCTCGGCGATCCGCTTCTCCTCGATCTGGGCGCATCCCGGGAGCAGGACCGCCCCCAGCAACGCGAGCGCGCGGACGACCCCATGCCAGGAGGCGCGTGCGGCGGGACGGAGTCGTTGGGCCGGTGACATGATGCGGTAGGCGCGAGCTTGCACGAGTGCGCGCATGGTATGTCGGCCCGGCGGTCGACTGCAAAGACCAGACCGCCAGGTCCGCCCCCTTGCTATCGGCGTTTGCGCCCCCGCCGGTGATGCCATTCCGTCGCGGCCGACGGCGCCCCGCCGGCCTTCGCTCGCGCTCCATTCCTGGCGTCCTCGGTCGCGTCGCGGCAAGATGGCGCGCCGTGCTCGTGCCACGGCCACCGGGATCGAACCAGCCACTGCAGGCCGACGAGGTGGAACTCGCGGAGCGGATCGCGACGGCCCTGCGGCGAACCGGGGGCGCGGACGCGGCCGCGACCGCGGACGCCATCGACGAGCAGGTCCTGCTGCTGGGCCAGTTCGGCGACCTCCTGGCGCGCTACCCCTCGCCGCTCGCCGAGCAGAACCTCGGGGGTCGCCGGCGCGGGCTCGAGTCCCTGGTGGAAACGCTGGTGGGAACGGATCAGGCGACGTTCGCCTTCCGCGCCCCCACCCAGGCGCTGGTCGGTCGGGCGCTCACCATGGCGCAGGTCAACTTCTTCCGCATGCTGTGGCACGTCTGCAACGGGCTCGCGGACGCCGACGAGGCCGTGGCGCTGCGCGAAGTGGCCACGCGCAAGCTGCGCGCCGGGGTCTACTGCCGGCTGACGGAGGAGGTGCTCGCCACGCTGGTGACGGATCAGACCTTGCGTCGCGAACAACGCGCGCTCGCGGCGCGGCACCTCGCGCGCCTGTGGGGCCAGCGGCTCACCTGGCGCGCGCACGACTTCTTTCCGATCCTCGAGGAGACGTGGGAAGCGCGCCAGCGCGTGCGCGTGGTCGGCGGCTCACTGCTCGGGACCAGCGAACTGTTCCAGCTCCTGACCTCCGGCGCGGATGCCGAGTTCGTGACGCTGCTGACGGGTCACGAGCACGCAGAGCACGAGGTGCTGGCGTTCCGTGAGTTCCTGTTCGGGGCGTCGTCGGAGGAGCTGGAACGCATGGCGGAACGGATGCGGAGCGAGGGGATCACCAGCGTGCAGCTCGACGGCAGGGTCGGGCGTGCGGGGCGCGATGCGGGGTCGGTGTTGTACGAGTTCTTCCAGGCGCGCTTCGTGCAGGCGGGGGCCAGGAGGGTCGCGGGGTTGCCGGGGCCGCGGCACACGGCGGAGGCGTACGTGCTGCTGGCGTGGTTGGAACGGTGCCCGGCGCCGTGAGGGAGGTAGGAGGGAAGGGGGGCGGGCAGGGGCCCGGTCTGTCCCCCGCTCGCTCCAACCGCGCCGGACGGTCGTGAGACGCGGGGGCGCGTGTTCGGGCTCAGGCTCGGGCTCGCCGCCGCGGCTGGCTCAGGCTCGTACGGGCGCGGGCGGGAACGGGGAGAGAGGATCACAACGCATCACTCCCCCGTCACACCCACCGACCTCTCCCCGCTCCCGTACGAGCCTGAGCCTGAGCCTGGCAGCGCGGCGCTCCTGCGCCGCGCTGCGGAGTCCGAGCCCGAACACGCGACCCGCCACCGATCTGCGCGCGGACTTCAAGCAGGCGCTCGAGCTGGTTCGCGACGCTCGCCGACGTGTTCGCGACGACCTGAGGGCACCGTCGCGCCCCAGGATCGCCTACCTCACCCGATCGCCGTACTGCTTCTCGTAGTACTCCTGGTACGCCCCGCTCCGCACGCGCTCCCACCAGCTGCGGTTGGCGACGTACCAATCGACGGTCTCCTTCAGGCCGCGCGCGAAGGTGTACCTCGGCTTCCAACCGAGCTCGCGCTTCACCTTGGCGATGTCCATCGCGTAGCGGCGATCGTGCCCGGGGCGATCGGTGACGTAGTGGATGAGGTCTTCGCCCTTGCCGAGCGCGGCGAGGATCGACTTCACCACCACGATGTTCTCCATCTCGGCCTCGCCGCCGAGGTTGTAGACCTCGCCGAGTCGGCCCTTGTCCATCACCGCCAGCACGCCCTCGCAGTGGTCGACGACGTGGATCCAGTCGCGCACGT